>JAAYDI010000179.1 GCA_012729315.1 Planctomycetaceae bacterium | reverse complement strand
TGCAGGGTCGCCAACCTGACACAGGGTTCGCAGTGAGAAGTAAACCGCTAATGCGAAGTGGCTCACCGGTGCAACAAATGTCAAAACCGGCACCAGGGCCGTTTCTTCGGGCCTTTCACCACGCCAGCAGAGACGAAGGGGCAGCCACCCATACCATTTGGAATAGGTGGATTGCCTCGCGCGGATTTGACCCCCCCCGGTCCCCCGGTCATGCCCGGTCAACGTCGGCAACGGTAGGGAAGCTACGGCAGGGCAAGCAACGGCGGGACCGCAACGGAGAATCGAGAAGGTATTCGGCGCAACAGAAACGGGCAGGGTGTTTGCCCTGCCCGTGTGAATCGCAACGGAATGCCCTAGTGGATGTAGCGCGTGACGCGATGTCGTCACACCCTACGCGCACATCCGCCTGTCATTCCGGCATCCCGTAGGGTGTGACCAGCTCGCCACACAAACGCATGCCCGATCGCACGACTCTACGGCGAGCGCAGTCACACCATGCACCGCCGGC
Organism: Planctomycetaceae bacterium; assembly: GCA_012729315.1. GTDB lineage: Bacteria > Planctomycetota > Planctomycetia > Pirellulales > Pirellulaceae > JAAYDI01. The sequence continues at coordinate 4,639 of JAAYDI010000179.1, read as the reverse complement.
GAGCGTCGTCACACCTGGCAACCGCAACGCCATGGTGTGACATCGCTCGCGACGATCCGCGTGACGGTGGATGTATCGCGTGGCGCGATCGTGTCACACCCTACGACCACCTTACGGCTCGGCCGCCCCATCGTGTATGGTTCCCTACCCAGGGTGCGCCGCGAAGCGCGGCGACCCCTGGGCTTTGGAGTGTAACGCCTTCGGCGTATTCAGAGGCTCGGCATGACATTGGCGCGTTCTCACGGAAAGAGGCTGTGCCGGCTCACTTGGCGGTGGCGCTCGCCGGCCGGTTGTTTACTTGTGCACTGTTCTTTACCGCGAAGCGGTTACACTCCGCAGCCCATGGGTTGCTGCGCAGCAGCGCACCCCGGGGTTCCGTACCGATTTTCGCACGATACGCCGAAGGCGTTTCACAAAGGGACACCGTCGGTGCCGCCCGATCTGAAACAGACACTCTGATTCCAGCCTCTGACTCCAGTCTGCCCGCCGCGAGGCGCGGCTTACCCCGGGCTGTGATAGGGGCGCCGCGCTACGGCTCAAGACGACAGTTCGCGTGGCGCGAACAGGTCACGAAACGTGACTTCCATCAACACGCGAACAAAACGCGATTGCTGCCACGATACCAGTTGCTTTTCACGTGCATGTGGCGAAAACTATGCAACTGGAGAGTATACAAGACCAAAACACTGTAGAACTGAAAACACAGAAGACAGGAGTCTCCTTCATGCAACGCCACGTCATCTGTTTCTTTGCCTGCCTGGCGGTTGTCCTGACGGCCGGTACGGCTGCTGCTCAGGACAGGAGTCTGGACGGGGCGGCAGCTCAGAAGCTCTTCGCGTCGCCGCCGCGCGAATATGCGACGGCACCCCTGTGGGTCTGGAATGACATGCTGACTGACGAACAGATCCGGGGCACGATGCGGGATCTGGCCAGTCAGAAAGTCCGGCAGGTGTTTGTGCATCCGCGCCCCGGGTTGATGACGCCTTACCTGAGTGACGAGTGGTTTCGGCTCTGGAAGGTGGCGCTCGACGAGGCTGAAAAACTGGACATGAATGTCTGGATCTACGACGAAAACTCGTATCCGTCCGGGTTTGCCGGCGGGCACGTGCCGGAGATCATGCCCGAGTCGCGTGGGCGCGGCCTGGTATTGCGCGACGAGCAGGGGGTCCCGAAACTCGGCCCCGACACGCTGGCCGTCTACCGCGTCCAGCCGGACGGTCTGGAGAACGTCACGCAGCGGGTGCGCGGCGGGGAAACACTGCCCGAAGGGCAGTATGTCGTGGCGTCAGTGGTCCGCGCCGGGAACTCGCCATGGCACGGCGGCCGCTCCTATGTGGATCTGATGTACCCGGGTGTGACCGAGAAGTTCCTGGAAGTCACCCTGGAACCCTATAAGCGGCACATCGGCGATCAGTTCGGCAAACGGGTGCTGGGGGCCTTCACTGACGAACCGAACGTGGCGCCGGCAGGAGGACTCCCTTGGACCGATCAGCTGCCGGCGGTTTTCCAGCGGCGGTGGGGCTACAGTCTGCTCGATCACCTGCCCAGTCTCGGGCGGCCGGTCGGCAACTGGAAACAGGTCCGGCATGACTTCTTTCAGGTCGTGCTGGATCAGTTCATCGAGCACTGGGGGAAACCCTATTACGAATGGTGCGATCGGAACGGCCTGGCCTTCACCGGCCACTACTGGGACCACGAATGGCCCAACTGCATCGGAGTTCCCGACAACATGGCGATGAATGCCTGGCAGCACATGCCGGGCATCGATTGTCTGATGAATCAGTACCGGGAGGACACGCATGCGCAGTTCGGCAATGTCCGGATGGTCAAGGAGACGCAGAGTGTCTGCAACCAGCTCGGGCGGTCACGCTTTCTGTGTGAAGTTTACGGAGCTGGCGGCTGGGATCTGCGGTTCGAGGATATGAAGCGGATCGCCGACTGGCTCGGCGTGCTGGGGGTGAACCTGTTCGACGAGCATCTGTCCTACATCACGCTCCGCGGCGCCCGCAAGGCGGACCACCCGCAGTCGTTCTCGTACCACGAGCCGTGGTGGGACGCGTACCATGTGATGGCCGAGTACATCACACGCCTGTCGGTAGCCATGTCCGTTGGCCAGCAGCGCAATCACGTGCTCGTGATCGAGCCGACCACAACGGCGTGGATGTACCAGGCGGATGCCACGCAGGCCGCCCGGCTCGGTGAAATCGGCAAGACGTTCTTCGACCTGCTGCTGACGCTCGAACAGGCGCAGGCAGAGTACGATATCGGGTGTGAGGACGTCATGGCCCGGCATGGAGGCGTGCGGTCACCGGAGTCGCCAGCCGACAACGTGTGCCTCACCGTCGGCAACGGAACATATCACACGGTTGTACTGCCTCCCGCTACCGAAACGCTCCGCAGCGAAACCATGGCGCTGCTTGAACAGTTCGCGGCGGGTGGTGGCCGGATCATCTGTTGCGGCCCGCCCCCGGCACTGATCGACGCCCGGCCTTCCGAACGGGGTGCTCAGCTTGCCCAGACCGCAGGCTGGGACCAGCTGGACGTGGCCGACGCCATCCAGCGGATCGTGCCCGTTCTGGTGCGGGATGGGTGTATGATCCGGCGAGCCGAACACGATAAGGGGATCCTGTTCCATCACCGCCGGCAGCTCGCCGATGGTGAATTGCTGCTGCTGGTCAACACCAGTATCGAATCGCCGTCGCAAGGGGTCGTGGAAACCGTGGCTAAGGGGGTGCAGCAATGGGATCTGTTCACCGGAACCTGCCGCGCTTATCCGTTCACCAGCGACGGCGGCACCACGCAGGCGGCCTTCACGCTGCCGCCGTGCGGCAGCCTGCTGTTGTTCCTGGACGCCACCTCTGCCGGATCGGGCGCGATGCCCGCGGAAGCGACGAAGACGATCGCCGCCAGCGGGCCGCTCCACGTCCGGCGACTGGAGCCCAATGTGCTGAAACTCGACTTCGTCGACATCACGGCCGGGGATGAGTCGCGCCAGAACGTCTACTTCTACCGCGCCAATCAACTGGCGTGGGAGCAGAACGGCCTGCCGCGAAATCCCTGGGACAGCGCAGTGCAGTACCAGGACGAACTTATTAGCAAGTCATTCGCCCCGGACAGCGGCTTCGAGGTGACGTACCGGTTCACGATCGATGGCGCCGTGGCGAGATATACTTTCAGTACAGCACCAGCCGTTCTGAAAATCCCGCTCTTTGTCTTCGATTTCCCAGCGTTTCTGCCTCTTGCGAAGGGCGGTGAGTAGGTCGTCCACCTTCTGCCAGTGACCTGTTCGCCACACCAGCCCCCTTCGCTGCTGTCTGCGAACGTACCCAACTCCTTTGTCGATGTCTTCCTGCGTCCACTTGAGGCTGTTTAGCCGGTCACAGCATCGCTCGTAGCCCTTCACACCGTCCAGTATGGAGACCAGCTTCATCGCGTAGCCGTCACCGTCGCCCCACGGTCTGCCGACGTAGCGGAAATTCCAATCGTGCCCCCATGTCGGCCCAGTAATGACGTTCTCGTGCAGCCATTCCTCCAGCTTGTCCGGGTCCATGCCATCACACTGACCGATTCGTCTGAGAGCCTCTTCGCGAATCTTGTCCACCACGTAGAGGAATTGCCGATTCTGGTAGCCCTCGACTGTGCGGCGACCTTCATACGGGCGATCCTGAGTCGTGTCAATCCACAATTCCTCATTGTCAATCAACGGTTTAAGTGATCGCGTGATGATATCGCCAATCTCCCAAACCACCCGCAAGGCATCATTGCTTTCGACCACAATCTTCGCCTTGATTCGGACTTGGTGGCACTTGCTGACCGTCATGATTAAGCGATCAACAAACGCGCAAATATCTTTGTAGCCGGTCTGGAAGGTCTCCACGTCATCCACAGCGGCAATCATGTCTTCAAGCATCGTGCGTAACTCGCCAATCTCTTCAGCCAAATCGCAACTCTCGCTCGCTGCTTCCAACACTTGCGATTTGTACACCTGTTCAACCAACTCGGCTTCCGTTAGCCCGATGTTGGCGAACGCTTCGTGGATGTCAGCCATCACAGCGGGTGTGTCGATGTCATCGAAGCCGGTAATCACATCCTTGAGAATGTCAATCATGGGCGAGAGTGTGCTTTTCTCAACCATCGTCGAAAGCTGTTCTTCCATCTTGACACTGTCACCAGCCAGCCGCTCGATTCTGGCTTCCAACTCCAAATAGGCTTTGCGGAATCCGGACCACTCACGGCAGTTCCGTAAAAGGACTTTCTTCAATCCTCGCACGGCGAGCAGTTCCCGCCTCAAGCTGATGACTTCATTCTGTGAATAGTATCGTATGCGTCGTTCAAAATCGTCCACGGTCTAATCTCCTGTCATTGTCGTGTTGGTCTTGGAACCCGCCCCAGACATATCGTGGAAGATGGAAAAGCCGCCGCTTCGCGGCTGGGAGGGTGTCAAATACGTTCTTTTCTGGCTCGTGGATGTCTCTCGCTCCGCTCGGCTCGTCTTGGTAGTAATTCGACTATCTGCGACGGCGCAAATTAGCTGACAGGATTAAGCGGCCAACGGATCGGATTATTTGACCCCGCGGTACCCCGCCGCTCTGTGCGCCTTCTACCCCGCCTCTGTAGATTACATCTGGGACCCCGCCTC
>JAAYDI010000178.1 GCA_012729315.1 Planctomycetaceae bacterium | reverse complement strand
GCACCTCCTCGCCTTGAATCGCCACGAGGCGGCTGTTGCTCATGGCCACGCGATTGGCATACCGCGCCAGGTACTCCACGGCCCGGGCCACTTCCCCTCGCTGTCCGGCTTCCGCCCGGCGGTCCCAGACGCCGCGGCTGAAGACCACCCAGTCGATCGTGCGCAAGGAGTCCACGAACTCCTGCCAGCCGTGTGCGCAATCCAGTTCCCGCCAGTCAATCGGAAACAGACACTCCGACTCCGGCCAACCTGCGGCACATGCCACGCAGCCCCAAGGCTACGTTGATGGTGGCCTCCGGCCAATTGCGGGATGGAACCGCTGCACGGTGAGGAGGTAGGCAGTCCATGCGAATGGGCCCATCCATGGCATGGATTTGTCCACTGCAACCGGCTCAGAATGACCGAGCCTTTCACCGTCCCATGCCAACCTCTTGCGCCCTCCTTCGCCCGCTCACCCCACATCACCCCCCCGCCATCCGGTGACGAGGTCGCCACAAAAGAAGACTGTCTGAGTTCGAGTGCACGCAAGCAATGGCAACAGAAAACGGGAGATACGTATCTGGTTTGACATGGAAAAGCAGTAGGCTGGACGCGCATCCATGCTCACGGTGCGCGGGCACCGTGCCGTTATTTGCGTCGCGCGTGCCGTCATGAACGACTTTCGATGCAAAACGACCAGCTAACACTTTCGATACGACGCGTACGACGCGAATTCGCCGGCGAACCACAGTTGTTCCAACAGAAACTATCTACGGGGTGGACGAGGGGCGCATCCTTTCGGGTACGCGAGGCAGTGTCGCCGCCGACCTCGCGCAGCGCGTCAGCGGCTACACCCATCAGGCAGCGTACGACGCGCGGCTGATCAAGCAAATGGCGGACCACGACATCGAATACTTCTCTTCCTGGGGATACTTGACCGGGGGACTGTGGAGCGGGCTTCCGTCGGTCGGTTTTCATGTCGCGAACCGGTTTGCCGCCATGGCGCACGCGGCGCGCGTGCCGGTCGAAACCAAGGGCGAGCTCATTCCTGGCGCGGAAATCGAGGCGCTCGCCGGGATTCACGCGGATACCGTCCATATTATGGCCTACAACTTCAAGAACGAGGTGGAGTACCGGCAGTCCACCGCCATGACCTTCCGCGTCGCCGTGCCCGGATTTGGTAATGACAGCGTGTAGGTTACCCGTTGGATGGTCGATGACGACGCGAACTTTTTTGACGAATGGCAGGCCGACCGGAAGACACACGGCATCACCGACGACTGTTTATTCTGGTCGCCGGATGATCCGTCCGTGGACACACAGACCACCCTCAACGCGCCGTGGGCGCGCGACCTGTACTTCCGCGAACTGCGGCCGGTGTATGAGGACAAAGCACGCTTGATACCCGTGACCGAGCGCGCACGGGTCGAAGACGGCGTACTGACGTTGCGCGTTGTCGCCGCCGCGAACGCCGTGGTGTATTATAAGGTGGAAAGGGCCGAATAACAGAACGCCGGAATTCCCCACGCGCCAGCTGACAAGTTGATTTGCGTCCCCGAGGAGCTTATGTCCATTTTTCGGCGACTTCTGCAGTGCCGGTCAAGGTTCCGGACAGACACCATGATACGTATTCAAACCGATCAACGCATCGAACTCACCCGAGCGGTAACTGTTTCGATGTTCCAGGCAAAGTCCGCTGCGCCGTTCGCGTCGGGACCCGCAGGCCCACGTGCTCCAACTCCCGCGACGGATTTCGCATCTGCCTGGGACGTCCTGTGGTCGGGGAGCCATTTAAACAGGTTGCAGCGAAAGCACAGAACCATGAGAACGATACTTTTGTCAATCACAGGAATATTGACGCTGGCAATCTGCGCCCGCGCGGCGCAGCCGACGTCGCTCCACGAACGTCAAGCGCGGCCGTCGCCGGAGTGGGTGACGTGTGGCGTGATGTACCAGATACAGCCACGAGCGTTTACACCCGAGGGGACACTCCCAGCCGCGACCAAACGGCTGCACACACTCGCCGAATTGGGATTCGATATCATTTACCTCTGTCCCGTCTTTGTATCGGACGACGATTCGAACATCCAAGGCTGGAGCCCGCGCCAGAAGAAATCCGGGATGAACAACCCACGCAATCCCTATCGGATCAAGGACTACTATCACGTCGATCCGGAGTACGGAACGGACGACGACCTGAGGGCGTTCATCGCCGAGGCGCACGAACTCGGGATGCGCGTGCTGCTCGACATGGTCTACTTCCACTGCGGCCCCAACGCGGTCTTCCTCGCCGAACATCCGGACTTCGTCATGCGGGACACCGAGGGCAACGTGGCCACCGCGGCGTGGAATTTCCCGGCCTTGAATCTGGCCAATCCCGAACTCCGCCAGTATCTGTGGAGGAATATGGAGTATTGGGTTCGGGACTTCGGGGCCGACGGCTTCCGCTGCGATGTTGCCGACGGCATCCCCTTGGATTTCTGGGAAGCCGCGCGCGAGCGATTGGACAAGATACGTCCCGATCTCTGCCTGCTGGCCGAGGGCACTCGCCGCGAGGATCAACTCACGGCCTTTGACCTGGATTATGGCTGGGGGTTCAAATGGGACAACGCGGCGAACATCAGAAAGCAGTGGGAGACGATGCGGGACGAACGCCCCCGCGGCGGAGCCCGCTTCATCCGCTTCATCGACAACCACGACATTGCTAACGATTCCTACGATAACCGAATCGAGAAGGCATGGGGGACCCGCCGCGTCAACGCGACACTGGTCGCGCTGTTTACGCTCGACGGCGTGCCGATGCTCTACAACGGGCAGGAGGTGGCCGATACTGCTCGGCACAGCATCTTCGGCCGTTTGCCGATCGACTGGTCTTGCGGCGACCAGCCAGCGGGCCAAGCACGCCGGGCGCTCTGCACACGGCTGTGCGAACTGCGCCGCGCGGAGCGGGCACTGACGCATGGCACGGTCGTTTGGCTGGACAATGATCAGCCCGACGCGGTGTTGTCGTTCCTGCGCAAGACCGAAGACCAGCAGATCCTGACAGTCGTGAACCTGAGCGACAAGCCGTTGCGGGTTACTGTGAAAGTCGCAGCATCCGATTTCAAGCCACTGTTGAGTGAAGGCATGACGGGCGACGCACAGTCCGGCTTTTCCCTCTCGGCATACGGTTATTTCGTCGCGAAACCGTGAGCGAGTGGGACAGGACGTTAACACCATCCGGCGACCAGTGTCAGCGACATGATCCCGCTGCCAGCATCGTAGATAAACTTCGCACCGAATCCAACCATCGCGATGCCGCAGACGACGGATACCACCGTCTGTGCCCGCCGACCGAAGACTTCCGAACCCGTGAATCCAGCCAGGGACAAGACTTCGAGCCACACCAGATCGCACAGCCAGTGAACCAGGGCGAACAGAGCGAGAATCAGGATCCCGAACGCCAGGGCTTGGAGTGCCAGCGATAGACCCACGGTTGCCCACCAGATAAGAAAATACGGATTGGCAACTGACAGGACGACGCCGATCAACAGCGGGTGGCGCTGGACAGGCGCTGGACTATCGCTCGGCTTCCACAGGCTGAGCAGCAGTTGCAGGCCCATCAGCATCAGGACCATACCACCAGCCAGCCCGATTCCCACTTGGGCCTTTGGGGATGTGAGGAAGCTGCCGATGCCGGTAGACAGTAACAGGATGAGCGGCATCTCGATGGCGGCGTGTCCCAGGGCAACCAGCGCACCGGCATGGCGGGACCGCACGCCTGCCGCCAACGTGGCGGTCGTGATCGGCCCCGGTGCCATCACACCGGACAGGGAAATCACAACTGTCGTTATGAGAAAACCCACCATCGTTTCATGAAGTCCCCTAATGCCCCAGGTCCGGCAACTTGATCACCTTCATTCCCGCGAACCTCGTGGCTTGTGGTTCAGTTCCAGAACAGAAGCCAGCCAAAGGAGCGCCAACAGAGTGTCCTTTCCCGGCGTTACATCATGCCAGGACTGCTCTCTCATGTGCCCGGTGACTTCCCGTCCATCAGTCCGCTATAGATGGTGACGATTTCCTGAAACGGCACGGCATAGTAGCCCGTGTACGCTTCGCCCCGTTTCAGCGTCTCGTAGAAGCTGTCCCGAGAACCGTCGTGTGCCGGGTTCGCCGAGTTGGCCTGGAGAATGAGCAGATCACTGCTGAATCCGGCCACACAGCCGACCCTTGCGGTTCGCAGGATGCCGTCCGCTGCAAGTCGATTCCGCCCCGCTGGCAGCGGCATGTTCTTGGCGGCATCATCATAGCCGGGATAGTCGCCCCGCTCCGTCGCCGCATAGTCCCACGCCACGACAATCAAGTCCCAGGCAACCAGATGAGGCTGGCGATTTCGGTCCTCAATCCACTGTCGCAACGCCTCTGCACCAAAGCCCCGGTCCAGCCAGTCGGCGTTCGTCTTGCCGTGACAGAAACCGCTCCAAGTGTCTTGAACCGCTGAGACGAACGGAGCCTCGATCTTTTCGTCGGGCTGGATGCCGACCCGTATCAGCCCCTTGGGATACCGTGCAGCCAGCAGTTTCAATGCTTCTCCCTGATCCCGGTTGGGATAGACATCGTACACGGCGAGTTGCTCGGAGTTGACCGACCGCTGGAAGAACTCGACGAGCTGGCGAAGCTCGTCCAAGGTGAAGACCGGAGTCTGTTCTTTGTCATACATCCGCAGGACGAGTGTCGGAATGAGTGTGACCTTTGCTGGACAGTGCTGACGCCACCAGCGGAACACTTGTTGGTTATCTGCCAGGGGGACTTCGTGATGGTATACCAGATACAACCGATTGGCGGCATACGTGTCGGTCAGCAGCCTGGCGGCGTTCCGAACTTCCTGTTCCGATGGAGTGAGCGAGGGCGGAAAGCCGGGTCCCCAATAGCCCTTTTGCGTCTTGGCACACAGTGATGCGTGGAGCCAAAAGGACCGTTCCATGTTACCGAGATCATGGCCTGTCTCAGTAGACCAACCAGTCCGACCTGTGGCGAGCAGGATGACAAGGAGCAGCAGCCTGAGGTACGGAATGGGCATGTACAGCCGCACGGTGACCTGGTCGTGGACGGTCTCGTAGCTGATGTGCGACGTGATGCACAATCCGAAAACGGCGACGAATTGCATCGATGACTTCTCCTGGCAAGCGTGACGCGTGGGACGCTGTTCCGAAGAACCATTCTACTTCCTTTTCTGCTGCATCAAATCGAAAGGGACTTTCCTGAACCGCACAGTCGACATCCGGTGCCGCTTGCGAAGCTTCCGGCGTTGCCGATAGACTCAGTGTAAATCACTTGAGGGAAATGCAATGAGTGAATCGACCAAAAGGCCGGGTGGACAGGCAAAGAGGGTTGGTCGCCTACTGTTCGTAGCCGTCTTCTGGACAAGCATCACCCTGGTTTTCGACTTCTTCATTGCAGGGGCGATCTTCCAGCAAGTCCGAGCCCTCACGTACTCAACGGCCACCGGGACAATCACTTTCAGTGATGTCGAGTCCAACGACAGTAGCGAGGGAACCACTTATCGCCCCAACATCAAGTACACCTATGTGGTGAACGACCAGCGGTACGAGGGAGATCGCTACCGGTACGGTCAAGTCGGCACCGGCGACCGCTCTGCCCATCGGATTGTGGCGTCGTTTCCGGTCGGTTCACAGGTCGACGTCTACTACGCCCCCAACAATCCCGGCGATGCAGTGCTTCGGGCTGGGTTGGAAGGGATTGACTTCGTCTTACTCATGTTCATGTTGCCATTCAACCTCGTCATGCTGATGTTGTGGCTCATGGCACTCGGCAGTGTACGTCACCGACGGTTTCGACCCGTGGCGGGCGGGGCAAGAGTGTTTGACGACAGAGGTATTGTTCGGCTGCGTCTGTCGCCCTTGCGTCCAACCTACATCGGGGCTGCCGTATCAGGTGGACTGGCATTCATCCTGACCTTCGTTGTCGTATTCGGCCTGGGATCCAACCCTCCGGTCGCTCCCATGATTGTGGCGTGGGGGATCATCCTCGGCGGCGGTGGAATGGCGGGCCTCTACGTCCATCGCAAGCTGGCCCGAGGTGAATCCGACTTGCTGATCGATGACTTACGTGGACTGGTGGTTCTGCCTCGTACCTTTGGGCGCCAGGAAGCGGTGGTCGTCTCCTTCGAGAAGATCGTGTCCTTCGAGGTCGAACAGGTTGAAAAGTCGAGTTCTGATGGAGATGCGACGGCGCAAATTAGCTGACAGGATTAAGCGGCCAACGGATCGGATTATTTGACCCCGCGGTACCCCGCCGCTCTGTGCGCCTTCTACCCCGCCTCTGTAGATTACATCTGGGACCCCGCCTC
>JAAYDI010000177.1 GCA_012729315.1 Planctomycetaceae bacterium | reverse complement strand
TCGTCTCGGGCGGACGCGATTGCGGCCCCACGCCGGTGATGATGATCCCGCCGCCTTGCGGCGATGACTTTCGGCGAAAGATCGGATCTTTCAACAGCTCCTGCAACTCGGGACACATCGTTCGGCGCGGTGGCTCATCCGAACTTGGCTGCGGTTTGTCGCTGGTCATGACTCTTGTCCTTCCGGGGCTTCGGGTTCATCCAGCCGCCTCCGCTGGCACATCGCCCGCCTGGCCGGCCCCATGCCGCCGTTGCAGGTCAGCAGGGCGTCGAACAGTTCGGCCTGCCGCTCCAACGTGGCCGAATCGCTGCCCGTCAGGCTGTCTAGCTCGCGGTTGATCTCGCCCATCGACATCGTCGATACGTCGCGGAAAGGGGCGGTCATGGGGTGCCTCTTGGAAATGGGAAACGACGGCAGACAAACCGTATTCGTCGGAATCGCCCGAATCTTGCCGCGGAAGCCGCCCGCACTACTCGGCTCCGATGGAATCGTCCGTGAAGGGCCCATCGTCTTCCCCGATTCGTTTGCTTTCCCTCGATCGCAGCCGCGCGATCCACGGAATGCGAGCCGATGCTTTCTTTTCGTACTCCTCCACACTCATGGCAGGCGGCGGCTCGGTAATTCCGAACCTTTTCTCCAATCGCTCGATGAGTTTGCGGTGGGCGTCCTCTTCCCGCTCAAACCGGTGCGCCGTCTGGGCACTCCGATACGTGAGACCGTGACAGAGCCGGCACCAGAAGGACCGCGTCTTTGGCGGGCGGTGCAGCTTCCAGCAACGCCGGCCGCAGCGCGGGCATCTGAACCACCATCGGGGCGGCCCGAAGTTGGTTGGCGTGGCCTCGAATTCGATTCGGCTGGTGCCGTCCAGAGTCAGCACGGCGAATTCGTGGCCTCCCTCGAAAACGCCTCTTACGATTTCCGAAATGCGATCCCCCCTGAGCCAGCGGAAAAAATGATGCCGAGTCTGAGTGAGCGGATTCAGTAGCCCGGCCTCCTGCAGGATGTAGGCCATCAGCCAGGGCTGTACATCGCGCACGCTGATCTCCAAGCACTCGGCGGTGGTTGTTTTCCGCTTTTTCCACCGCCAGTATTCGCCGCTTCCCATGCTGAGCCTCGCTTTCTTTTTGCCAAAATAGTTTGGAAATGTCGCATTCTTGTACCCGGCTGGGAGGTAATCGAAGGCGTGGCCTTTATCTCACGGTGGCAGGCTCGACCGCCGTGGTCCCGATCGGCGGGGCCTCGCCGCCGTCGCCAATCACCGCCTCCTGTCCAGCCGCCGCGGTATCTCTTTGATCCAAGTGCGGCGTCCACGGGCAGCCCGGTACCCCAAGCCACTCGGGACTGACGTCACCCGCGACCGTCAGCCGCGTGGCTCTGGCCTCGGCAGCCAACGACATCCGTAGCCGAGCCCGCCAGCCGTTGGGCCGCCGGGGTACAAGCCATAGCGTCTTGCCACGTTGGACCACTAGGAGGCTGCGCATCAGGGCGTCGTGGTACACGGTTGCGGTAGTGGGGGAGCGTACAGTCGTGCTCTGATCTCCGTATCACGCGGCGCGGTTCAGAGCCGCCAGTCCCAATCGCCGGCGCTCACACTCAGTAATCGGCTGTAGCGTCGCCGCGTCCGGATCGTCGGCTTGCGCGGCTTGTGGCCCCTTGCGCTTTCGCTCGCGCCGCCTCAGTGGCGGGGCGTCAGCCGGGCTTGCGGGCTGGAAGTCGCCGCAGAAGTCGCCGACGTCCACCGGCGGCAACTTGCGGGGCCAGCCTCGATACCAGCCGGGGCCCTCTGCCAGCGTCGGGGCGTGTCGGCGGCATACTCCGCCGTCCAGAGGGTTGGCGTTCATCGCGCGGTGGAATCGGCAACTGAGGCATCCGGAATCTTGTTCACTACTCATCAAAATCCTTGCTTGGCTTCGGCGTTGTGCGCGTCGAAGTCGTGGCAGTAGCTTGGGTGCTCCGAGATCGGCGTCTCGACAATATGGTCCGCGTACCCGCCGAAATCGCGCGCGTCTCCGAATTCGGTGCGCTCCGGTGTCCACGAAAGAGTTACCATGCCAGTCTCGGAATACCGATGCTTGGCGATGATTAGGGTCGTCTCGTCTGGGGCCTTCTCCGTTCGGTGCAGGAACAGCACCCCGTCAGCATCCTCCTCGATGCTCCCGCCCTCACGGAGGTGTGACAGCCGGGGCTCCTCACCGTCGGCATCACGATTCAGCTGGCACAAGGCCAACACCGGGACGCTCAGTTCTTGGGCAAGCGCCTTCAGGTCCTTCGTGATTCGCGATATTTGCTCGTATCGCTTGAGGCTCCTGTCATCCGGATGAATCAGGGATAGGTAATCAACGACCAGCAACGACAGCCCGGACTCCGCCTTGCGGCGCTTAGCCAATCCGCGGATACGTGGGATGCTCGCACCAGCCGGCCCCCAAACCCACAATGGAGTGTTTTTCAGCGGCAGGGCTGCATCTTCCAGGGCGTCAACGTCGGCAGCCGTGTATCGCTCGCTGCGGAACCTCCTTGCGTTCACGTTTGCGATGCCGCACAGGAACCGCCTGACAAGCTGCGTGTCTGACATTTCCAGGCTCACCACCAGCGTCGGACGATCGCGAAGGGCGTTGTGGCCCGCAATCTGCAAGCCCAACGTCGTCTTGCCGACTCCGGGCCTAGCGGCAAGGATGATCAGCTCTCCCGGTAGCCATCCACCTGCCGACTCGTCATGACAGCGCAGCCCGGTCATGATTGGCCGCTCTCGCTGATCCGACGGCTTTCTCAGGTCAGCGATGACCTCAGAAGCGATGTCCCAGACGCTCCGGTCCGACGTGGGGCCGTTGCGGTCCCGGCTCGCAAGCTTGGCATCCATCCACGCCATGACGCTCTCTGGATCTGCAGACGGATCGCTACAGCGCCCAACCAGTTCGCTCCCGAGCGACTGTAGGCGTCTCAGGCACGCCGACTTCGCAATCATGCGGGCGTATCGCTCAGCGTGCCAGGGGATGCCACGCCCCATCAGCCGCCCTATGAAGGCCGACGTCCGGACGTCGGACGGGACTCCCATCGCTCGCAATGCTGGGGCAAGGACTATGGGGTCCCCGATAGGCGTCCCGGCGTCGTGGAGCGTCAAGATGGCGTCGTACAGCTTCCCGACGTCCTGGTCAAAGAAATCGTTGCCGCACACGATGGACCGAACGCTCTCGGACTCGATAGGGTTTACGACGAGGGTGGCCAGTATGGCAAGCTCGGCGTCGCGGTCATGGGGGATGGATGTGCTCACTGAGGGACTCCTCGGGGGGTTAGATTCGGGTTAGTTTCTTGTAGTGCGATTGCGGCGGGGTGCCACCCTGACGGTCACCGTTGCGGTTGCCACCGGGCTGGCCGCTCTGATTGGCGTGGGTCTTCTCCCAGGTAATCACGGCGGCCCGCCAGTTGACCATCGGAGTTCGGTTTCGGCCGACCAGCCAGCCCTTGGCTTCGTTCGACGCAACAAACGCTTCCGGGTCAATGCCGTTTTTCCGCTCTCGGCAATAGGCGGCAACCTCCTCCACGGTAGGCGGTACGAAGCGTTCACGTTTTGGGCGCGCACGCTTGGCAGGTTTCTTTTTCGGGGATTCTGTCTGCAACGAGCCCGCGTCGGCGGTGCGCTCTCTCTTGTTCTTGAGTCTTGTTCTATGAGTATTGTTAGGAGGCAAATTTTGCCTCTGCTCTCCGGCAAATTTTGCCTCTGCCTCCGGCAAATTTTGCCTCTGCTCCTGGAAAGCTCCGGCAAATTTTGCCTCTGCTCTGCATCTGGTAAGCCGATATACGTTGCTTTGGTGTGTCTCTCTCTCCCTTTGGATTGCGCCGCACTCACTAAGCGCCTTTATCGCGTTGCGGACTGACCGCTCGCTAATGCCTAGCTCGTCGGCAATCGTGTCTTGGCCGGGGTAGCACCCGTCGCCGCGCATGACGAGGTAACAGTAGACTGCATAGGCTGTCGGGTTCGTTGCCCGGCAAACCCAAGTCGAGTCGTTATGGAGCCACCACCAGCCTCCGTCTGCTGGTGTCTCGACCTCATAGACCAGGTCGTCGCCGTCGTCTGCAGATTGCGGTGGGGGCGGGATGTCGCCAGCCACGGTTGGCGTATCTGTCGGGACGGCCGTCGACGTCACAGAGTGTTGGTCAATCGGCGAAAAATTATCGAGAAGGGGTTGGCCTGATTGGCCGGTCTCGAGTATAAAGGTGTCCATTGTATTTCGCTTCCGCCCCGCTCAACCTTGCCGGGTTGTCGGGGCTTTTTCACGCGCCGCGCTGCGGGGCTCATCTGCATTGCCTCGTCTCGCTGTCCGTGCCGTCATGGCTACGCTCTAGCATCCTTGCCTGTCCCATTAGTTCGCCGTCTCGGCTGTCTGCGGTCCCGTCTCGGCACCATCCCTCTCTGCCGATCGTCGCTTGCGTGGTGCCGTCGGTGTCTGGCGAGTGTTCCGGGCCGCAATCGCGCCCCAAAACCTCTGGACTGCCTCTACGCTCGTCCATCGTCGATTCGCAAATTTGACGGTCTCCAACTTGATCCCGCCAACACCTTCTTTTGCCCAACGCCACGGCGTTTGGAACGCCACGGGGCCGCCCGGCGTAATCTTGTGAACTTCCTGCAGCCGCACGATCTGTTCAGTTTGCGGGTCAATCATCATCCCCTCGTCGGAATAGTGGAATTGTGAGTACGTAGCATCTGCCTAAACCGATACAGCCAAGCCGGTACAGCCCGCAAGGCGAATCGGCGGAAATTTTTTACACATCTGGAACCATCCACTGATCGCCTCATCGCTCACGATGCACGCCTGGTCTGGGCGTCGCCGTCGCCGGGTGGTTTCGATCGAACGTCCGCTGCCGGCCGCTCGACCGCGGTCTCGCCATCGGTACGGGCCGAGAGGAGTCGCGCCGTCGCGAACGCGCTGATCGCCGTTGCGAGCCGGGGCACACGACAATGGATCAGTGTGCCACGGATGCGGCAGCGATTGCGCTGCGGCTCAGACGCCGAGCCGATCCAGTTCGCGAAGCGCTGCCTTAACGGCGACATCGCGCTCACGCTGGCTTCGGGCTGGAATCGGTTGGCCGTCGGAAGCCGCGGTGCTTCGCTCGAAAAACCGCTGCAGCGCTTCCGCCGATGTGTACCGCCGCCCGCCGAGCAAGAGCGTTTCCAACTTTTGATTCTTGACGCCCCGAGTCCACCATCGCACGACCGTGGAGATGTGCGGCCGGTGCGGGACCATCTTCGGTACGTCACAAATCGGGACGAGTCGCTCACAGCTTGCGTCAATCACTTCTCTATCCTCATGCTCACGATGCGTTCATTTGCCTCTCAATGCTTGATTCGAAGCAAAACTAGGGTCATTGTGCCGCCCTCGTGGAATTCCGAAAAAATTTTCGGAAGGATTGGCAATAATCGTCGTGACGATCCGAATAGCTGAGGCTGCAACCGGACAAGCGGCCGGCGCAGTGCAGGTGGTAAGCCGCTTGAGGCGTAAAGGGCGTACAAACGAGTGACCGAACGGGTGACCTCAAGACGTCGATTTCGTCTACGCCTTTTACGCCCTTGGGACCTTGATACGCCCTTTTCTGGCGTTAAGATGCGTCCTGGTGCTTAGGTCGGGATGGGCGTTAAGCCGTTAGAGCACCGCGTTTTACCGTGGATTGCCGAAGGTGGTGATTTCGGCCTAGAGTTCTTGGGGTGCAAGAGGTCGGGAGTTCGAATCTCCCCACCCCGACTTGACTTACGACGATTTCCCGCAAGAATTCCACCAGGAATTCCACCAAAATCCTGGGAGGGAAACCGTCGTGAGGAAACCTTT
>JAAYDI010000176.1 GCA_012729315.1 Planctomycetaceae bacterium | reverse complement strand
TTTCTGGATGAGATCGGCGATCTTCCCTTGGGCATGCAGACCAGTCTCCTGAGGGTGCTTCAGGAGAAGGAGATCACCCGTCTTGGCGAATCAACACCGCGCAGGGTAGACGCGCGGGTCATTGCTGCAACTCACCAGGATCTGGATGAGCTTGTCCGAACAGGCAGATTTCGCAAAGATCTGCTCTATCGGATCCGCGTGGCTCGCATTACCATTCCCCCACTTCGCGACCGACGCGACGACATACCACCCTTGGTGGAGGTGTTCCTGCGGGAGGCGGCGCAGCGAATGCGCCGGCCCCCATTGTCCGTCAGTGACGAGGCGATGCGCAGAATGCTCGAGTACGACTGGCCGGGCAACGTGCGAGAACTGCAAAGCGCCATCGAATCAGCCTGTATCGTATGCAGAGCCTCGGTGATCCAGGTCGGGGATCTGCCGCCGGAACTGCACGCCGCCTCGGGTTCAGAGGGTTTATCGACGGCTGCCCACGAGGATCCGCGAACACGCCTGCTGACCGCGATTCGAGTCGCGAGGGGCCGTCGCACCACGGCCGCGCATCTCCTGGGGGTTAGCCGGGCGACCTTCTACCGCCGATTGAAGGAGTTCCGCGTTTCTCCAGATAACGTTCAATGAGCCGTTGTCGTCTCGCCTGACACACTTGTGAGACGCCCGTGAGACAGTCCATGTCTCAATCAGAGGCGTGGCGGCGTGTTCCGCTTCCTTGAGATCAGCGTTGAGCCCGGTTATTTCGCGGTCTCGCGGCAGAGTGGTCGCGTTGCAGGATTCGACGAGCCCACGTCTTGCATACCGCTCCCTTCAGGGCCGAGATGTCGCTTGGTACGTGTTTCCTTTCCTGGACTGCGCCCCTTGTGATCCTGACATGGGGTTCCTATCCAACTGAAGTCAACTGTGGCTGCCGCAGTTGGCACGCACTTCCATTCAGCGATCTCCGCTTGCTGAGCCAGGATGGCACAGAAGATGAAGGGTCGGGAGACGGAAGCTGGCTCGGCGGTGGTTCGGCTTCGCCGCGCCAGGCGAGCGTCCGCAGCGTCTCCTTGGTTCTTGCGGTAGGCCGCGCATCTCCAGGATGGATGAACAGCTTGATGGAACGTACGAGCACCGACGGTCATGGGTAGTCCCACTGAAAAGGCCCGGCGCGTTCCGGCAGCAAGCGCGGCTTCAGGGGTCGTTGTGGGCTTGGGGAGCACGCAGGCTGTGTGTTCCTGGTTGCCCAGTGCCATGAGACGTATGGTGTGCGATCCTGATCCAATGGCTGGCTCGGATAACGATTCCGCCCCATTCGGGAATGGTGCGGTCAGATTTCGCCCCGATTTGTCTGGACCGGGCGAACTGAACGAGCTATTCCGCAGCTTGCCCGGCCTGGGGCCGGTGATGGAGAAGATCCGGAGCCTGGCGGGTGTCGACGTTCCAATCCTCATCGAAGGTGAGCCCGGGACTGGGGTGGAGTTTGTCGCCCAGGAGTTGCATGGGCTTAGCCCACGGTGTCGCCGTCCCTTCGTCGTGGTGCCGTGGCCCGCGCCGGCGGAATCGACGCTTGCGATGCAGCTCTTTGGGGGTGAGATCATGGCCAGCCCCCATGTGATGGAGCGTCAGCCGGGCGTGTTTGAGCATGCCGCCGGGGGAACGGTGTTCGTGGAGGAAATCCGCGATATTCCATACAGCTTGCAGATCCAATTGGCCCGGCTTCTGACGACGCGCCAGATTTTCCGGCCAGGCCAAGCAAAACCGCATCGCGTGGACGTCAGATTCACCTGTGCCACACGGTTCAATCTGGTCCGGGAAGCAGCGGAAGGTCGTTTCTATACGGATTTGCTCTATAAGATTCGGGTGGCCCAGATTCAGCTCCCGCCCCTGCGGGACCGGTTGGTGGATATTCCTCCACTCAGCACATTCTACTTGCGGCAATGCCGTCTGCTGCCAGACAAGCCGCTACCGGTTCTAAGTAACGAGGCCATGTCTCTGCTGCTGGGTTACTCTTGGCCGGGCAACATGACGGAATTGCAGAGCGTGATCGAATCGGCGGCCCTGCGCTGTGCCGGGGCCGTGGTTACTCCAGCGGATCTTCCCCAGGAGATCCAGGCGCCCGGTTTGGGCGGCGGGGCCTTCTCTCCAGGTTCTGGGCAGACAGAGAAAGATCGCTTTCAGGCTGCGATGGGTGCCGCACGCGGGAACCGAACCCTGGCGGCGCGATTGCTGGGCATCAGTCGGGCCACGCTGTATCGCCGTCTGAAGGAACTCGGGCTCGCCGTACGCGGCGAGGATGTTGAAGGTGTCTCAGGTGATGCGCCCCCGAGACAGTCATGAGGCGCTTTTGCGCTCAGGGAGACGGGGCGTGTACTTGAGCAAGTGCATTCGAAGCGGTGCGAAAGGTCGGTTCGGTCGTGGTTCTTCCTTTATCAAACCGCTGTGCCGATACCTACAGATGGCGCGGCATGGTATGTGATAGGATGAACCATGATGAAAGGATATCCGGGAGCGTGTCGCCGTCTGTGAAATGACCGCTGCACGCCGGCTTCGTGTCGGGCAGAGGCACTGAGCGAGCACTGGGCCCCGGACAGTCCATGAGAGCCACGCCGTAGGGCGATGTGCGTGTGTAGCCTCTTGTCGCAGTCGCTTAACGGTTGAAGCCGTCGGCAATCGTCGGTTACTCCATGGCGAATGGAGGCCGAGTTCACATATCAAGCGAGGAACAGAGATTGATCGTTCCAACGCGAAGTACTTCGAGGAGGTATAGCTCATGAACGCCAGATGTCGATGGACCGTTACTTGCGGAGTGTTGTTGTTTGTCTTGGGATCGGGTGCGGCGGGTTGTCGCGAGATGATGCCTCACTCGTTTACCTGGCCCGCTACCGGGGACACCATACCTACGCATCCCAAGCCGCCGGAAGGCGGTTACTACGGCAATTGGGATCCGTACGCGGGCACCATTGAACTGGAGCCCGTAGCGGACGTCAATCCGGTCCGTACGCAACATGTTCTGGTTGCGACGGTCAAAGACAAAGAAGGCAAGCCGTTGCCCAATCGCCGCGTGGAGTGGATCATCTCCAACGGCAGCGTGGGCGACATCGTCGAGGTCGACGAGAGCGGTATCCGGGCGAGTCGTGGCTATAAGGTGGACAACCATTTCGCGGTGTCACACACCAACAACTTCAGCCACGTGCTGGATCGCGGAAACGACGATCCATCCGATGACATCCACCTCACCGCAGGCCAGACCTGGTGCGTGATCACCTCTCCAGTAGAAGGGGACACACACATTGTGGCCTATGCGCCAGCGATTTATGGCTGGGATAAGCATAAGGTCTTTGCGGTGAAGCACTGGTACGACGTTGCCTGGGAATGGCCTGCTGCGGCGACCAATCCGACCGGCACGCCACACCAGTTTGTGACCAAGGTCATGAAGCACTCGGACGGCTCGCCGCTGGTCGGTTATGTGGTCAATTACACGATCACCGGCGGACCGGCGGGCGTGTTCGACCCCGGCGGGAGCCCGGCGGCCTCGGTCAAAACCAACGAGCAGGGGCTGGCGGTGGTAACGCTGAAGCAGGTCAAGCCTGAAGCTGGAACCAACGACGTAGCCATCGAGATCATCCGTCCGGATAACCTCCAGTGCTGCAAGCCTGCCGTTCTGATCGCGACCGGAGCGACCCAGAAAGTCTGGATTGCCCCGCAGATCGGTATCAAGAAATCGGCGCCGGCCACGGCGATGGTCAACGATCAGTTCACTTACAACATCGTGGTATCCAGCCTTGCCCAGGTGCCGGCTAATGAAGTAGTGGTCACCGATACCATACCAGACGGTATCGAGTACGTATCCAGCCGACCCGAGGCCCGGGTGAGCGGTAAGACGCTGACTTGGTCGTTAGGCACAATGGCCGCGGGTGCTCAATCGTCGATTGCCGTGGAGGTCAAGGCGACCAGAACCGGCAAGTTCACCAACTGCGCCGAAGTAACGGCTGCCCAGGGTCTGTCGGGCCGCGATTGCGCGGACACGGTCGTCACCGCGCCGTCGCTTGCCCTCGAGAAGCAGTGCCCGGGCGAGGTCGTGATCTGCGAGCTCATCCCATACACCCTGGTGGTCACGAACAAGGGTGACGGCCCGGCCACGAACGTGAAGATCAACGATCCGCTTCCGGATGGGC
>JAAYDI010000175.1 GCA_012729315.1 Planctomycetaceae bacterium | reverse complement strand
TCTCCCATGTGTGAATATGGCCTTCGGCCAAACACCTCGTTGTGCTCCCATTCCTGGGGCGTTGCCCCAGGCTACGGTGAGAACTGACCTTCGGCCAGACGACAGCTATCCCGGTACCGCACCCCTGATGCAGGGTCGCCAACCTGACACAGGGTTCGCAGTGAGAAGGAAACCGTTAATGCGAAGTGGCTCACCGGTGGAACAAATGTCAAAACCGGCGCCAGGGCCGTTTCTTCGGGCCTTTCACCACGCCACTTGTTGGCCGTGCTGACTACCGAGCAGTGTCGATCACAAGGTCCGTTTCCGAGCATGCGACCTCACGGGACTCTGCACGGCTAACAAGTAAGCTGCCACACGACTGCTCCTTCCGAATTTCCGAATTCCCCTGGTCCCTCTCCCGAGAAAGTGCGTTCCTGCACCGGCGCGCCGCTCACGACAGTTACGGCTGGTCCTCCTGATCCAGCAGTTCCTGGCGCGGTCGGATGAGCAGCACGAGCACGACGGAAATCAGGGCCGTGGCGGCGAAGATGCCGAAGATCAGGTTCAGAGGCACCTCGCGGTCGCGCAGCGCACCGAACCCCCAGTCGGCCAGTCCCCCGCAACTGATGCTGACCAGATTCATGATGCCGTAGCCCGTGGCGCGCAGTTCCGGCCGCACGATCTGTGCCAGGATGGGCATGTTATTGCAGTCGAAGAAGCCCCAGCCGAGCCCGAAGAGGATCAGAAACCCGATGGCCACTCCGAGCGTCGGCGCATCGCCGACGCCGAAGATCGCGGGAATGATCAGTCCCATGCCGATCGCGCTCACAAAGATCCGCCCGCGCGCGTGCCGCCGCATCCAGCGATCCGCTGCCCAGCCGCCGACGATGGCGCCGACAATCGCCGCCACCTGCCAGTAGAGCGTTGCCGACACCCCCGCCTGTCCCTGACCGATATTGAACTGCTGCTTGAGAATGGCCGGCATCCAGTCGCGGACCACCCAGCCGGCCAGCGCCGGGAGTGTGAAGTAGAGCACGAGCAGAATGAACGACAGATTGCCGAGCAGTTCCTGCACGGCGCGGAGCGGCGAGACGCTGGGAGACGTGCGGAGGTCGCCCTTTCGCGGTGCGTCGTGCAGCAGCCAGACCAGTGGCAGGGCGTAGAGCATGCCGAAGATGCCGCAGGCATCGAACGCGAACCGCCACCCCAGATTCGGCGCATCCGCGACGTAGCCGCCGAAGCCGCCGATAATCACTCCGGCGTAGATGGCCATCTGGTGCATCCCCACGGCGCGCGACCGGGTCCGCCCCATGTGGAAGTCGGTGATCAGCGCCAGCGCGGCAGGAATGTAGAACGCTTCACTGATCCCCATCAGCGATCGGGCCCACAACAGCTCGTAGTACGTCGTCGTGTGCCCCGTCCACCACGTGACCGCCGACCAGACGAACAGGCTGCCGCAGATGGTCAGACGCCGGCTGAACCGGTCGGCCAGGTAGCCACCGATCGGACTGAGAATGGCATACACCCACTTGAACTGCCCCAGCATGAACCCCCAATTCTCCTCCGAACCGATGGTCGGGATGTCCGCCATCACGGAGAACTTCATGGAGGCCAGCATCTGGCGGTCGAGGTAATTGAGCAGCGCTACGGGCATGAGCAGAATGACCACCAGCCATGCCGTGCGGGAAAGCGTTGCAGTGGGAGATTCCGTGGACATCAGCAGCAGATCCTTGTGGCGCAGTACCGGGGGGGCCGGGCAGGTGGCCAGCCGGCGGCGCACGACCGGCGACGGAACATGTGTCGCCAGATTATCGCAAATCGGCCCGGCCGTTGACAGCCAGTCACCGGGCCCGGCAGCCAGGGCCGATGCACTGCAGCTCCCGAGCCACCCGCCCCACTGCCCACCCGCCCCACTGCCCTCACTGGTTGTTCTGTTGCACCGAGCGGATTACATTAGCGGATTAGACAGCACTCGGCTGCTGGCCACAGCAGCGATCATCATTGCGGAGCACCTGCGTTCCGCCATTATCCCGAAAGGCATTGCCCCCATGAGTCAAACATCGCGTGACACATCCCGGCGCGCTACGCGGCGTGAGTTCTTAAAGCAGTCCGGATGCGCAGCAGTGGCAACTTCACTGGTCGCAGGTGCCGTCGTTCCGCGTGTCTTCGCGGCCGACAACGGCACGATCCAGGTGGCCCTGGTCGGCTGCGGCGGCCGCGGTTCAGGCGCCGCTGTCAACGCGCTGGCCACGACCAGCGGTCCCATCAAGCTGGTGGCCATGGCCGACGTGTTCGCTCAACGCCTGGCCGCCAGCCTCGACGGAATCCGGAACGAGTATCCGCACCAGGTCGATGTGCCGCAGGAGCGTCAGTTCATCGGCTTCGATGCCTATCGGCACGCCATGGACTGCCTCAACCCGGGAGATGTGGTGATTCTCACCAGCCCCTGTGCGTTCCGGAACGTCCATTTCGCCTATGCCATCGAAAAAGGACTCCATGTCTTCATGGAGAAGCCGACGACCGTCGACGGTCCCGGCACCCGCCGCATGCTCGAACTGGCCGAGCTGGCCGAAAAGAAGAATCTCAAGGTCGGCGTCGGACTGATGTGCCGCCACTGCGCGGCCCGCTGGGAACTGCTGGACCAGATCCAGTCAGGCCGGATCGGCGACATCATGTACATGAAGACCTATCGCCTGGTCACCCCGGCCGGATTCTGCGGTCCCAAGCCGCCCGACATGAGCGAGTTGCTGTACCAGGTCAGGAACTACCTGAGCTTCATGTGGGCCAGCGGCGGACTGGTGCACGATTTCACCAGCCACAACATCGACGAGTGCTGCTGGATGAAGGGCTCCTGGCCAGTGCGCGCGGAAGGCATGGGCGGCCGCTACTACCGCGACTCCGCCGTGGATCAGAACATGGATCACTACTCCGTGGAATACACCTTCGCCGACGGCACCAACTTGTTCGTCAGCGCCCGGAACATGGAGGGTTGCCACGGCCGGTTCGCCAGCTACGCGCATGGCACGAAAGGCTCCGCCATCATCTCGACCTTCATGCACACGCCAGCCGAATGCCGGATCTTTGACGGGCACAACTTCGACAATGACAAGCTCGTGTGGTCCGCATCCAAACCGGAACCCAACCCGTACCAGTTGGAGTGGGATCATCTGATCGACGCCATCCGCAACGACAAGCCGTTCAGCGAAGCGAAACGGGGCGCCGAGGCCAGCCTGGTGCAGATCATGGGCCGGATGGCGGTCAACACCGGGCGCATCATCACGTGGGAGGAAGCGCTGAACCACGAACAGGAGTTCGCGCCGGGCCTGGACCAGCTGACGATGGATTCGCCGGCCCCCCTGCCGGTCGGCCCCGATGGCCTGTATCCCTTCCCGCAGCCGGGTGTGATCACAGATCGGGAGTATTGACAGGTTTCGCGAATCACCCCGGGGATGCCAGGAGTGGAATCGATGACGCGACCTACAGTTGAACGACCGCCGCACGAGATCGTCGCCGGAGTGGGGGTCGCCTTGTTGGCCTTGTTCCTCACCGGCGCGGATCAGGCACGGCCGAGCCCGCTCTCGGCCGAAACACCCTACCGGTGGGTCAAGATCACAGATCAGGCCGCTTTTGCGCCGCGCGACGGCGCGGGCGCCCTGGTCTTCGACGGCAAGATGTGGTTGCTCGGCGGCTGGAATCCAGCGGACAAGGAAGCGTTTCCGCAGATCTGCTCTAGCGATGTGTGGAGTTCGGTGGATGGTGCGACCTGGACCCGGCAGCCGGATGCCGCCTGGGAAGGCCGGCACACTGCCGGTTACGTCGTGCACGACGGCCAGATGTGGGTGGTGGGCGGCGACCCCATCCAGGGGCACTACCAGAACGACGTGTGGCGCTCGGCCGACGGCAAGCGTTGGGAGTGTGTCACGCGCAGCGTGCCCTGGGGCCCGCGCGTGCTCCATTACGTGGCCGCGCACGACGGCCGGATCTGGGTCCTGGGGGGGCAATCGCTGCCGCAGTTCGCCGCAGCGGACGAGGCCTTCTACAACGACGTGTGGTGCAGCCGTAACGGTGCGGACTGGGAGCAGGTCACCCAGTGCGCGCCGTGGTCACCCCGCGGGATGATCGGCGGCTCGGTAGTCTTCCAGAACCGCATCTGGCTCATCGGCGGCGGCACCTATGACACGCCCCAGCGTCCGCAGCGCCAGTTTTTCGGCGAAGTGTGGAGCAGCGCCAACGGTCGGGACTGGCACTGCCATGCCCGGCAGGTGCCGTGGCAGCCGCGTCAGTATCATGAGACGGCGGTGTTCGACGACCATCTCTGGGTCCTCGAAGGCTATCATCAGACCAATCGCAACGACGTCTGGTATTCGGCCGACGGCACCACGTGGCATGAGCTGCCGGACACGCCCTGGGCACCGCGCCACGCTGCCAGCGTGTTCGTCTTCAACGATGCACTCTATCTAGTGGCCGGCAATCACTTCGGTCGCGATGTCTGGAAACTGACGCGGGAAGTCGAGCAGCAAGAGTAGCGTCCTGCCTGTCACTTAACCACCGGGGACTTGCCGCGATGCATGATGCATCTGACCCCGAGAACAAACGAAGCTCAGGCCGCACAGCGCTGCTGCTCGGCACGATCGTCTGCCTGGTGATCCTCCTGGTTGTGATCCGCCGTTGGGGCGCTGCAGCGCCCGATGCTGCACCGCACGCGGGCCCCCGCTTCCAACTGATCGACGCGCTGGTGCTGGGGATCGTCGAGGGGATCACCGAGTACTTGCCGGTCAGCTCCACCGGCCACCTGCTGCTCACGGCGCACGTCCTGGGTTTGACGGGGTCCGAGTCGGCCAAAGAGGCGGCGGATGCCTACGCCGTGATTATCCAGCTCGGAGCCATCCTCGCAGTGCTCGGCCTGTACTGGCGGCGGTCCAAGCAGATGGCCCTGGGATTGCTGGGACGCGATCCAGCCGGTCTGCGACTGGTCACGATGCTGCTGACAGCGTTTCTTCCCGCCGCCCTGGTCGGTTTGGCATTTGAAAAGGCCATCAAGCACTACCTGTTCGGACCCTGGCCCATTGTCGTCGGCTGGCTGGTCGGCGGAGTTGTGATCCTGTTTGTGCCCCGGCGCTGGGGAGCCGACGGCACTGCGAAGCTCCGGTCGATCGAGCAGCTGGACTGGCATCACGCGCTGATTGTGGGCCTGTTCCAGGTCACGGCGATGTGGCCGGGAGTGAGCCGCAGTCTGGCGACTATCCTGGGAGGTCTGATCGCGGGGCTGAGCTTGCCAGCGGCGGTGGAATTCAGCTTCTTGTTGGGCTTGATCACACTGTGTGCCGCCACCGGTTTCGAACTGGTGAAGGAAGGCACGCAAGTCGCCTCCGCCTATGGAGTCATCCTGCCACTGTTCGGCATCGCCAGCTCGTTTGTGGCGGCCTGGGTATCGGTGAAGTGGCTTGTCGGCTACCTCCAGCGCCACGGGCTGGTGATGTTCGGCTACTACCGCATCGCACTGGCCCTGGTGACCGCCTGGCTGCTGTGGCAGGGGATCCTGTAGCCGGTTCACACCGCGGCGTGCCACTCGGTCTTGCCTTTCGGCGCCGGTTATGAGAGCGTGGGGGGTACTGACGGATCCACACGTTCGGGCGTGGAGGATCGGTGTGTTCGCATCAGACACCCCTGACAGGTCTGCGCGCTGAGGCCGCAGGCGTGAAGGAGCATTGACATGTCATCGACCATGCAGATCGGCGTCAACCTGGAGTACGTCCGCCACGCGGACAAGAGTCTGGCCTACGGGGTGCGGAAGGCCGGCGAGTTGGGTTTCGCATACGTGGAACCCTGCTTTCTGATGGGGCGCTGCCTGCTCTCGAATGCCGGCTACTGTCATGTGACCAGTCTCGACACCGACCCGCAGGAGATCCTGGACATGTGTGCCCAGGCGGGGGTCAAGATCAGTGGTTTATCGTCTCACTCGGACCTGCTCAACCCCGAATGGGGCGTGTTGTACGCGCGGCGTGGCATCCGCTATGCGCGTGCGCTGGGCGTGAACATTGTGCAGATTGTCGAAGACATGTACCCGCCCAAATGGCTCACCGAGGACGACGCCTACGCGATCATGCGAGTCAATCTGCACGCCATCGTCGAGACGTGCGCCGAGAATGGCGTCTACATCGCGATCGAACAGCACGGACCGTACACGGCCAGGATCGACTCGCTGCTCCGCATCCTCGATCTGGTGGAATCCCCCTGGATCCGGGTCAATTACGACTGCGGCAACACGTTCCTCGCTGGCGAAGACCCCTACGCCATGCTCGACGCGGTGGCCGATCGCGTCATCCACGTCCATGCCAAGGATATCTCGCAGAAGCAGGCCGAGGAGGAGCGTGGCAAAGTGACCGGCACCGCCGTCGGCTGCGCGTGCGGCGACGGCGAGATCGACTGGAACCGCATCGTGCGGCGGCTCAAGCAGGCTGGATACCAGGGCGTGCTGTCGGTCGAATGCGGCACCGAAGAGCAGGCGGTACGTTCGCTGGCCCACCTGACGAAGGTGCTCGCCGAGGAACAGGCGTAGCAGTTCGGTGGCGGGCCAGCGGCAAGCAGCTAGGGGGCGTTCAGCCAGGCGAGATTGAACGCGTAGTGCTGCTTGGACGAGATCAGGTGGATGACACCGTTGGCCGCCTGGCAGATCGACAGGTACCCGCGCGGCTCGGCGGATGTGGCGCTGAGGGTGAAACGCCCGGTGTTGCCGCCGCCGTCGAGTTCGCGTGCGGGCCCTCCATCCGTGATCAGACGCTTGATCTCCCACGACTGGCCTTCGTCATGGGAAAGCGCCGCAAACAGCCCCGCGCCGACCTGCGCGGTGCCGGCGGCGTCACGGAACGGGACGTGGCGCGAGAATGAGCAACAGAGAATGGGACCTTCGCGCAGGCGGAGCAGTGCCAGCCGCTGGCCGCCGCTCAGCGGTGCGAACGGGCTGGCCTGATACGTCCAGCTCTCCCCCAGGTTGTCCGACAGACTCAGCGGCATGCGTTCTTCGATGCTGTCGCCGCGGCCAAGCGCCAGGAGACGGCCGTCGGCCAGTTGCACCACCCCCGCATGGATGCCGGCAATCCATGCGCCGGTCGCACCAGCCTGGAATACCGGAGCCGGCCGCCCTTCTCCCGGATCGGCCCACGTCTGGCCGTTGTCGCGGCTGATCAGCACCGCGGTCCCTCCATCGCCTCCCGTCACCGCGTCGCAGGGAACCAGGATCGCACCTTCGCGGGTACGGATCACCGACTCCACCGGCATGTGATGGAGTCCATGTTCGGGCATGATCAGCCGAGCGGCCGACCAGGTCGCGCCGTTGTCAGTCGACGTGCGGAGCACCGTGGCCAGATTGCCCCAGGTGGCCGCGGCGGACAGTCCGTTGAAGTGGTAGAGCGTTCCCTGCTCGTCCACCCACAGTGCCGGCGCATGATCGTTGCGGTCCGGCGCGTCCCAGAACGTCGAGGCCACTTGCCACTCCTCCGCGCCGTAGGGCAGGCGACTGGCCACAATGCCCAGTTCCCGCCCCGGTTCCTCGTAGCATGTGTACCAGATGGCCAGCAGATCGCCGTTGGGACAGTTGACCAGCGCTGGGCAGTGGTTGTGCCGGTTGAACACCGGGCAATCCTCCGCCGCCGGCTCGCGCACGTACACCCGCGGGCCATCAAAGTACGGTCGCGACGGGTCCGGACCTGACGTCAGGTCGGCCGGAACATCCTGGCGCACATCGCGCGCATAGAGCGGCAGTGCTGGTACCGGCAACGGCGTGGTCTCTACCGGCCCGCCCTGCACGACGCGGAAGCCGATCAGCCAGCTGCTGTCCGCAGGCAGTGTCCCGGCGCGATTCGACGCGCGGAGGAATTCCGGCCTGGTCGAGTGGCTGCCGCCACGCGTCACGCGGAAGTCGCCGGCCACGCGCCCGACCGGATCCACCTGGCGGCCCGCCTCGTAAGGCCCATACCAGTCGAGACACCACTCTTCGACATTCCCGTGCATGTCACAGACACCCCAGGCGTTGGGCGGCGTCTGGCCGACGCGCAGCGACACCACGCCGTGCGGCGTCCGGCCGTCCGGATACCAGCTGTCGCCCGGATTCCGCAGGTACGCCTCGGGCAACGTGTCCCCGGTGTGGTACGCCGTGGTCGTACCCGCGCGGCACACGTATTCCCACTCCGCCTCCGTCGGCAGCCGGTAGTCTCGCCCCTCGCGCTCGCTCAGCCAGCGGCAGAAGGCGACCGCATCGTGCCAGGTGACGAAGACCACCGCTTCGTCATCCTCCACCGAGAACCCCAACTTGCCTCGTACCTGCCGGTGTTCCGCGCGGAACTGCTCGTACTGGGCGTTGGTCACCTCTGTCTCCGACACGTAGAACGGGCGGCTGATGGTCACAGCGTGCACCGGCCGCTCGTCCCATGTCCCTTCGTCCGAGCCCCGCACGAACGATCCGGATGCGATGGGCATCATCCGCATGCCGAGCGAGTTCGTGAAGGGCGGCGACGCGGCGCCGTCCTCCTCCCCTGCCCTGCCCGGACCCGCACTCACCATCACGCAGACGACCGCTGCGCAGATCGCGCCGCGCCAGGACGGAAGCGCACGAAGCTGGACCATGTTGAGATTCTCCGGGGGTCGAGGTTCTCTAGGGGTTGAGGTTTTCTGGAGGTCGAGGAAATCACAGACAACGGTTCACTTGCCTGGGACCGCACCACCGGTCGTCGCGGGCGCTGCCCGGGCGCTATGGTGTGAACGGCACGCCGAGGTTCTTGATCAGGAACGCCAGTTGATCGGCAATTTCTTCTATTAGTTTGGCGGTCGGCTTCCCGGCGCCGTGCCCGGCGCGCGTCTCGATGCGAATCAAGACCGGCGCCTCGCCGGCCTGACACTCCTGCAGCCGGGCGGCATATTTGAAGCTGTGTCCCGGCACGACCCGGTCGTCGGTGTCGGCCGTCGTGATCAGGGTCGCCGGGTATTGCGTGCCCGGCTTGAGGTTGTGGTAGGGCGAATAGGCCAGCAAGGCAGGGAACTGCTCGGGGTCGTCCGACGAGCCGTAGTCATCGACCCACAGCCGGCCGGCCGTGAACTTGTGGAAGCGCAGCATATCCATGACCCCCACGGCCGGCAGGCAGGCGCCGAACAGATCCGGGCGCTGGTTCATCACGGCGCCGACCAGCAGACCGCCGTTGCTGCCCCCCTGGATCGCCAGCTTGGGAGTGCTGGTGTACTGGTTATCGATCAGCCACTGTGCGGCGGCGATGAAATCGTCGAACACATTTTGTTTGTTGAGTTTCGTGCCGGCCTGATGCCATTGTTCTCCGTATTCGCCGCCGCCCCGCAGATTGGCGACCGCGTACACGCCGCCCAGTTCCATCCACGCCAGGCGGCTCACCGAGAAGGCGGGGGTCAGGGGTATGTTGAAACCGCCGTAGCCGTAGAGCAGCGTCGGGGTCTGGCCGTTCAGCTGCAGATCCTTCTTATGCGTCAGGAACATGGGCACGCGCGTACCGTCCCGACTGCTGTAGAACACCTGCGTCGTCACGTACTGGTCGGGGTCGAACGGGACTTCCGCGCGCCGCAACTGCCGGTGTTCCCGCGTGATCAGGTCGAAGCGGTAGACGCTCGGCGGGACGGCGAAGCTCGAGAAGACATAGAAGGTCTCGGCGTCGGTCCGCTTGCCTCCAAAGCCGCTGGCCGTCCCGATGCCCGGCAGCGCCACCTCCTGGACCAGCGTACCGTCGGGCGCAAACAGCAGCACCTGAGTCCGCGCATCTTTCAGGTACTCGGCGATGAACAGGTTGCCCACGAAGTTGACCCCCACGAGCACATTGTCCGCCTGCGGTATGATCTCCCGCCAGGCGTCGCGCCGCGGGCGCCGGATGTCGATGGCAATCAGCCGCTTGCGGGGCGCGTCCAGATCGGTCTTGAAATAGAACGTCGTAGCGTCATTCCCGACAAACGTGTACTCGTGATCGAAGTTGTCGATCAGCTCCACCGGCATGCCGTAGGGCTCGTGCAGGTCTTTGTAGAGCACTCGGTACTTGTCGTCCGTGCCTTTGAAAACCGTGATCACCAGGTAACGACCGTCTTCGGTCACCGTCGTCTGAAATCCCCACTCGGGATGATCCGGGCGACAGTACACCAGCACATCTTCCGCCTGGGGCGTGTTCACGCGGTGGTAGAAGATCCGCTGGTTCAGATTCAGACCCTGAAACTGAGCCCCTTCCTGCGGTTCATCGAACCGGCCGTAGAAGAGACCGGTCCCGTCGAGGGTCCAGGCCACACGGGAGAACTTGACCCATTTCAGCTCATCTGCGAGCACTTGGCCCGAGTCGATCTCCATGATCTTCCAGGTCAGCCAGTCACTGCCGGCATCCTGCACGGCGTAGGCGATATACTTACCGTTGTCGCTGGGGGCCACTCCCGCCAGGGCCACGGTGCCGTCGGCCGACCAGCTGTTCGGATCGATCAGGACGCGCGGTTCGCTCTCGAGCGTGTCGAGCGTGAACAGCACGGACTGGTTCTGCAGGCCGGTGTTGTGGAAGTAGAAGTAGCGCCCCCCGAGCTTGAAGGGCGCGCCGTACTTCTCGTAGTTCCACAGCTCGGTCAACCTTTCACGCAGCCCCATGCGCTGCGGAATGGCCTCCAGATAGCCGAACGTCACCTGGTTCTGGGCATTCACCCACTCTTCCACCTGCGGCGACGTCCGCACATCGTCTTCCAGCCAGCGATAGGGATCGGGCACCTGCGTGCCGTGGTAGTCATCCGTGTGGTCCACCTGCGCGGTCTTCGGATACGCGAGCCGTTCCTGTCCCGACACACCACCTGCTGAAACAACCATACCCGCCACCGCTACGGCCCACCAGATCCTTGCACCGTTCATACCCGCTCCCCCTTCGTCGGCAATCGACACGTAGCCGCAGGCGATGCGGGACCAGACCTCACTTCGCCTGCGGCTACGGGTCCGCTCGGTCGACACGCCGGGGACGCCGCGCAGCGGCCCGCTGCATCCCCCGTCCCCGGTTGGTGTCAGTCAGTCATTCGATTCCTACGACGCCACCTCAGGGCAGCGCCGGCGCCTCGACGATCGGGTACTCGCCGCTGAGCGCCTGCAGGAACTCGACGATGTCCGCCTTGTCCTGATCGGACAGCCCCCGCGCACCGATGCCCCTGAGCAGGGCCGAGAGGTTCGGGTTGTCG
This sequence comes from Planctomycetaceae bacterium, assembly GCA_012729315.1. Taxonomy (GTDB): domain Bacteria; phylum Planctomycetota; class Planctomycetia; order Pirellulales; family Pirellulaceae; genus JAAYDI01. The sequence continues at coordinate 59,322 of JAAYDI010000175.1, read as the reverse complement.
ATACCACCCCCGGCCATCATGGCCACCGCTTCGGGCAGTGTGGCGCAGCTGCCGTCATGGAAATAAGGAGCCGTATTGGCCACTTCGCGAAGCGCCGGCGTGCGGAACTTGCCCAGGTCGGACTCGTCGTTGGTGACCGCCATCCGCCCCGGATCCGGCGGGGTTTTCTGCGAACCCACGCCCGCATTGTAGAACTTGTAGTTGCTGAACAGCGGCGGCGCGTGGCAGGACGAACAACCGGCGTCGTCAAACAGCTTCATGCCGCGAATCTGCTCCTCGCTCAACGCCGCCTTGTCCCCCGCTTCGTACTTGTCGTAGGGCGAATTGCCGCTCAGCACAGTCCGTTCAAATGCGGCAATCGCCTTGGCCATGCCGTCCGCCGTCACTTCCGTCCCGAATACCTTCTGGAACCGCTCCTTGTACTCCTGCACCTCGTTGAGCTGCGTCACCAGCTCGACCAGCGAATGTCCCATCTCAATCGGGTTCTGCATCGGACCCACAGCCTGCGCTTCCAGAGTGTCGGACCGACCATCCCAGAACTGCGATGTCGCATAGGCCGAATTGATCACCGTCGGCGAGTTCATCTGGCCGAACTGGCCACCAATCCCCTCACTCGTCGCTTTATGCTCAGCCCAGGTCATCTTCGGATCGTGACACGTCGCGCACGATACCGTCTGATCCTTGCTCAGGCGGGTGTCGAAATACAGCATCTTGCCCAGCTCCACCTTCTCGACCGTCATCGGGTTGTCGTCAGGGATCGGCAGCGGGGGCAGTCCCAACGGCACCGATACCGTGAACGCCGTCGGCGCGGGAGGCTCCACGGCTGCCGGCTCCGGTTCGGCGACCGGCTCAGCCGGCTCAGCGGCCGGTTCGATCGCCGGCTCCGCTGCTGGTTCAGCTGCCGGTTCCATGGCCGGCTCTACTGCCGGTTCAGCTGCCGGTTCGATGGCAGGTTCCACTGCTGGTTCGGCTGCTGGTTCGGCCGCTGGTTCGATGGCTGGCTCTGCCGCTGGTTCAGCTGCCGGTTCGATGGCAGGTTCCACTGCTGGTTCGGCCGCTGGTTCGATGGCTGGTTCCATGGCCGGCTCTGCTACTGGTTCAGCTGCCGGTTCAATGGCCGGCCCTTCTGCCGGATCGATGGCCGGCTCTGCTGGCAGCTCTTCTGCCGGTTCGGCTGCCGGTGGCTCCACCTCGGAGTAGAATTTGGGCGGAGGAGGTTGTAACGGTTCGATGGCCGGCTGGGCAGCCTCCGTCGTCGGCTTCTCCGCGCCCGCGTCGACGGGCTTGGCCTTCGGCTTGGGAGCGCAACCTTGGACGAGGAAGATCAGCACCAGGATGATCGCGCTGTGCGCGACCCAATAACTCACTCTGGAGACTCGCATCGTTCTTTCCTCCCACAAGCAACCTGAATGATGTACTGCCGCACTGTCAAACCGTAGAACCGTGAAACCGAAGTTTCAACATATTCCGTTGCACAAGCCATTGTCAACTGGTTTCGCCGGCCTGCATGCGTGGTGCGCAGGGGCAAGCGTCCGGTCTGTTCCGTTTCCAAGCGGACGCAGCTGTTGGGCTCGCCGGTCCGCTCCCTCAGCACGGCTAACAAGTAAGCTGAATTCCTGAATTCCTGAATTCCTGAATTCCCCTGGCACCTCGGTGAAGCGGCCCGGCCTCTATTGAGGTTGCCTGGCGAGTGTGATAGCTTTCGTGTCTGGAAGCAGGCGTCGCGACGCGATCCGCAGGGTCGGGCAGAGCGATCGCGATGAACATTGGGCTGACTGAAGACGGCCGCTATTCGGGGGGACTCCACAAATGAACTGGGATGCACTGCGTCTGGTACGTCTTTCGCTGCCCGCCAAGCTGTTGATCACACTTCTGCTGCTGACGATCGGACCGGGATACCTGTGCGGGACCGCCAACATCTACTTCAAGCACCAGAACGCGGACGGCGAGCCGGGGATGACCGTGGACGACCTGCGGGCCGCGTTTCACGGGATGACGAGGACGTTTCAGCCGGAAGACAAGATCATCGTCAATTCCCAAATGCTGGCCGAGGTGCGTCCTGGGGGCGGGATGCGTGAGTATCTGGACAGAGGCGGTGAGCCGGCCGTGCGTGGGTTAATCACCTGGCTGGAGAACGCTGCCAAGGAGGAGGAATTCGCGCAGGAGGGGCTGGCCGAGTCGGGGGACCCATCGGCCCAGGCGGTGATCAAGGCTCAGTGCATCGAGTGCCACCATGCGGATGGAGGTGACATTGAAGAGATCCCCTACGCGGCGACGGGCACCGACGATCCGGAATACAAGCTGGTGATGGTGACGGCCAAGCCCAAGATCACGCGCGAGCCGTCGGGGGTGCAGACGGTCGAGATCAAGCCGCCAAGCACGGCCCGGCTGGTACACGTGACACACGCCCACGTCATGACGGTCCCCGTGTTCACGTTCGTCGTCGGAGTACTGTTCCTGATGACCGGCCTGCCGCAGGGCGTCAAGCTGCTGCTGGGGCCCCTGCCGATGCTGGGCGTGCTGCTGGACATCAGCGGCTGGTGGATCGCGCGGTATTTCGAGTCGTTCATCTATGTGATTGGCGCCGCAGGGGGTCTGCACGGCGCCACCTACGCTTTGCAGATCCTCTGTATCCTCGGATCGCTCTGGTTCGGCAGGCGTGGGGAAGTGCATTGACCGTCGCGGCAGGCGGCGCCGCTCGGCCGTACAGGCCCGCTGCCGCCCCGCCTGGTTGCTGTTGTCTGGTTGCTGTTGTCTGGTTGCTGTGGGCCTGGTGCCCGGGTTGACGCTGAGTCGTTGTCGTGTCTGGTTGCTGGAGTCATGTCATGGAGTGTGCATTCGTCCCCCGCAGTGTGTGGTCACTGGTCTGGATCGTTGCCGGTGTATGGCTGTTGTGCGAATCCACAGTGGTGGCCGATGACGCGCCGGTCACGGTGACACAGCTGCGCTGCGAGTACCACGTCGATCCGGTAGGCATCGACCAACCGCAACCGCGGCTGAGCTGGCGGCTGGAATCCGAACTGCGGTGTGTCCGACAGACGACGTATCGCATCCGGGTGGCATCGCAGCCCGCCCTGCTTGCTTCAGGCAAAGGGGACTTGTGGGACTCTGGGGAAGTCGCCAGCGACGAGACCGTGAACCTCGCCTACCGGGGACTGGCGTTGCCGTCCCGCACGCGCTGTTACTGGCAGGTCGAGTTGCAGGGGGAGGCGGCCGGGGGTCAGACGTGGCGGGTCACCTCGCCGGTCGCGCAGTGGTCGATGGGACTGCTCCGCGACGACGACTGGCAGGCGCAGTACATCAGCTATCGGGACGAGACCCCCGTGTTCCGGGACGCCGCGCAGCTGTTTCTGCCGGCGGCGCGGCAGTATCGCAAAGCGTTTGAAGCCAAGTCGAGTCAGGTGACACGGGCCACGCTCTACGCCACGGCGTTGGGCATCTACGAACTGCACCTCAATGGCCAGCGTGTCGGTGACGCCTATTTCGCGCCGGGCTGGACCGATTACCGGCAACGCGCCTATTACCAGACGTACGATGTCACGCCGTTGATCCAGGCTGGCGAGAACGCCGTGGGAGCGTGGGTCGCGGACGGCTGGTACAGCGGTTACGTGGGATTTGGATTGCTCACCGGCATGGGAACCGAGCGCATCGGCCGGTACATCTACGGCAAGACCCCGGCCGTGATGGCGCAGCTGGAGATCGAATATGCGGACGGCACGCGGGACGTGATCGCCACCGACACGTCCTGGCGCGTGACCGGCCAGGGGCCGATTCAGGAAGCGGACCTTCTGATGGGCGAGTGCTACGATGCACGGCGGGAGCAGGCGGGCTGGTCGCGCGCCGGATTCGACGACAGCGACTGGGAGGCGGCGATCCTGGCCGGCGACAACGGCCGCCCCACCGCCACGTTCTACGAGTGCCACAGTCCGGACACGCCGGACCAGGCTCCGCAGATCAAGGGGCGCGAAGTCGACCTCGGGTTTGTCAGACCGAAGCTCGAGGCATTTCCGGGAGTACACGTCCGCGTGACCGAGGCGATCGAGCCGGTCGAGGTGAAAGAGCCCGCGCCCGGCAAGTACCTGTTCAATCTCGGCCAGAACATCGCCGGTGTCGTGTGTCTCGAGGTCCAGGGCGCGGCCGGGCAGACCGTGACGCTGCGATACGGCGAGATGGTGTACCCCGACGGCCGGCTGATGACCGAGAATCTGCGCAAGGCGCGGGCCATCGACCGGTACGTGCTCAAAGGGGACGCGCAGGGCGAGACGTACGTGCCGCGTTTCACCTTCCACGGGTTTCAATACGTGGAGGTGACGGTCGAAGGCGACACGCCGCTGGCCGCCCCGCCCAAAATCACGGGGCTGGTACTGCACTCCGATACACCGCTGGTGAGCAATTTCGTGTGCTCCGATCCGATGGTCAATCGGCTGTTCCAGAACGTGGTCTACACGCAGCGTGGGAATTTCATCGACCTGCCGACCGATTGCCCGCAGCGTGACGAGCGGTTCGGATGGACTGGCGACGCCCAGGTGTATGTGGGCACGGCCACGTACAACGCCGACGTCGCCGCCTTCTTCACCAAGTGGCTGCGTGAACTGATGGAGTCCCAGCGTCCGAGCGGCGCGTTTGCCGACTTCGCGCCCTACCCGTTCCAGCATGGGTGGGACTTCGGCGCCGGCTGGACCGATGCCGGTGTGATCTGTCCGTGGACGATCTGGCAGGCCTATAGCGACACGCGGATCATCGAAGCCTGCTGGGAGCCCATGACGCGGTTCCTCGCGTGGCGTCAGCGCACCAGCCGCGACGATCTCGGCATCGTCCATGGCAACAGTTGGGGCGACTGGCTGGCCCAGGGGGAGACGACGCCCATCGACTATATCGATACGGTGTACTTCGCCATCAGCGCGCACCGCCTGGCAGAGATGGCTGCGGCCATCAACAAGCCGGACGACGCGGCGCTGTACCGGCAGCAGTTCGAGCGGACCCGGTCCGCCTTCCAGAAGAAGTACGTGCAGGACGACGGCACGCTGAGCATCGCAACACAGACCGCTTACTCCCTGGCCCTGTTCGCCGACCTGATACCCGCGCCGCTGCGCGCCAGCGCGGGGCAGAAACTGGCCGACATGATTCGCGACAACGGCTATCGCATGGCGACCGGATTCCTCGGCACACGTCCCCTGCTGCCCGTCCTCTCCGCAGTCGGACAGCACGACCTGGCCGTGTTCCTCTTCCAGAGCCGCGCATTCCCGTCGTGGGGCTACGAAGTCGAACAGGGGGCGACCACGATCTGGGAACGCTGGGACAGCTACACCAAGGAAGACGGATTCGGCCGGCACAATGCCGCCATGAACTCGTTCTCCCACTACGCATTCGGCGCGGTCTGCGAGTGGATGTTCCGGACCCTGGCCGGTATCGAGTCCGACGGCACCGGTTATCGACGGATCACTATCCGACCGAATCCGCCAGCACCAGGCAGTAACGCCGAGCGCGAGCCGATCGACTGGGTGATGGCGACGCACACCTGCGTGCAAGGGCGGATCGACAGCAACTGGCAGGTGGAGGGTGCCCAGTTCGAACTGGAGATCACGATTCCCGCCAATACGATGGCGACCGTCTACCTGCCGGCACGCGACGCTCAAAGCGTGCAGGAAGGGGACCAGCCCCTGGCCGAAGCGCCCGGCGTGAAGTTCCTCCGCATGGAAGGAGATCGCGCGGTGCTCGAGGTCGGTTCAGGCAGCTACCAGTTCCGGTCGGCCGGCGCGATCCGTGCAGCCACCACCGCCTACAAGACATCCTCGCCGTCCGAGTAGTGCGGCGGGGATCGGCCCTGGACTACTGTGGCCGTCGCCGTACATCCTGCGCTGCGCGATCGTCATCGTACCAGGCGGGCGTTGAGCCAGTTGGCGTGATCCCACTGGTCGGTCCGGTCGGCGTAGTCGACGATCAGCGCCACCCGCTGCGCCTGCTGCAAGTCGACGCGGATGGGCAGAGCCGGTTCACCGCCCCGTACCACGCCGCTTTCGTAAGCCAGGTTCCAGTCATCGGTAGTGCCCTGCACGTAGACGCGGAAGATGACGCTGCCCTGCCGCCCGGCAGCGTCGTCCAGCGCCAGTTCGGCGTGCAGCTCCCGGTACTGGCCCCCCGTCTCGAACGCCAGCCGCGCGCTGCTGTGCATGCCCAGCCCTTTGGCCCAGACCCGGCCACCGTGGCGCAGTCGGCCGCCCGTAACGCTCCGATCCAGGTGGTACGGCCAGGACATGTCGAGAAACGGAATGTGGCGATAACCAAGAGGCGGGAGATCTGACAGGTAGGTGACGTGCCCGCGCAGCGGCTGCAGCAGCACCACGGACTGCCACGGTTGACCGCCGGCTGCGGCAAACGGCTCGGTCGCAATGCGCGGCCCGGCAACCAACTGCAGTTCCAGGCTCGGTCCGTTCTGCTGCATGGTTTGCGCATGGACCAGACTCCCGTCGCGCAGACCCACCAACAGTTCCTGGCCGCCGGCTGCCGGCCGCCACGTCTGGCCGGGTGTGAGCAGAACTGCGACCAGACGCTCCACCGGGACGTCAATCGTCTGACCGGCGTCCCCGGTGATCCACGCGATATGCGTGAGTTGGAACGCGCCCGCATCCGGCCGCAGGACGTCCGGCAAACGGCCAGCCAGTTCATCTCCGTTCTCCAGGAGCAATCGAGCGTCGGGGCGTTCGGTGTCCCAGGCCCGCCGCAGGAGTTTGTCACGGTGTTGCGGATCAGCCGGTGGATGGAAAACAATGGCCTGCACCACCGCGCGGGGCAGACGCGTCTCCTGCCAGAGCCGCCCGACCGTGACGACCGCATCCGCCTCCACACTCAAGACGTCAGCCACCAGCACGCTGCCGTCCACCAGGACCACCTGGGTAGTCTGGCTGCGGTCGGCGAACGCTCCCCAGAGCACGAGTTCGTCCAGGGGCAGCGTTTGCAGGCCGCCAGGTTCCGCCGACACCACGACGCCCGTGCCGGTCACTTCGTGCAGCGCTGCGGCAAACACCGTTCCGTCCCGCAAGAGGCACTCCGCGACCGGCGGGTCGGCCGCCGGCGCCTGCGGGTTCGCAAGAAGTCCGGCCAGGCAGCACGCGGCGCCCAGCGTCACGATGGCAGACAGGTGGTGGTTCATCGCTGGAATATCGGCAGATAGTTGTGCGGCATCTGGAGAATCAGGCAGGCCATCGCCGTCCCGTATTCGGGACACACCTGATCGAACCACGAACCGTCCGGTTTGCGGCTGGCCAGCAGCGTGTCGCGAATCATCGGATACCAACGGCGCCAGCGGTCTCCGCCGGCCTGCCACATGGCTTGGGCCGCGTAGTAGTGCCCGTAGAAAAAGTGGTTGGCGGTGCCGACCGCTTCGGCCTGCGGCACGGTCTGTTCGAGATAGGCCAGCCCCCGGCTGATTTCCTCCCCCGCGTAGATTCCCGCGCTGTGGAGCGCGACGACACCGGCGGCCGAGCGTGGAAACTCGCTGACGCCGCCCGGCAGCATGTAGGCAAACCCGCCGTCAGGATTCTGGCATCGCTTCACATATTCGGTACAGCGGTCGATGGTGTCGTTGCCGACGTAGATCCCCGCGTTCCGCGCGGCGCGCAGCGCCATCACTTCGCAGATGGTCACGCTGATGTCCGCGTCGCGGCGTTCGGGCCAGTAACGCCACCCCCCTTCGTCATTCTGGGTGTTTACGATCAACCGCACGGCCTTGACCAGCTTGACGCGCAACTCGGGATCCGGCCGCATGCCATACACTTCGGCCAGAAACAGCGTGGCGAACCCGTGCCCGTACATCGGTCCGTGGTTGTCGCGACCTGTCGCATTGATGAACCCGCTGTCATCCGTGTTCTTCAGCAGATAGTCAATGCACCGGTTGATGGACCGCCCGTAGGCGCCGCGTCCCGGCGCGCTGCCGTGCGCCAACATCGCCAGCCCGACCAGGCTGACCACGGCGACATCACGTTGATACCCTTCGGCACCCATGCTCCCGTCCGGATTCTGACGTGACGCCAGATACTCCAGCCCCGCCTGGATCGCCTGCCGCGTCTCGGGGGTCAGCATATCGGCGGCCGCGAGGTCACCCGCCGGATCCTGGCCGAGCCCGGTCGTCCACTGAGCTGCCAGCGTTCCGACAGCCGCCAGCGACGTCGCCAGGAAACGCCGGCGCTCGGTCGGTCGGGTGACATCCTCTTGCATGGTTCACTCCTGATTATCTGCCCGCGGCGTCTGACAGTGTGTTTGGTGGGCGTCACCGGCCCGGCGTGCGTTCTTCCGACAACCGCCGGTAATAATCTTCGATCAGTTTGCGGTACTGCGGCAGGAACTCGACCGCGCCCGCATTCTGCACGTGGCGGCGATAGCGTTCTGGCAGGTGCCCCCAGACGTCTCCCATCGCGCGTTGCACCGTCGCGGCCGTGTCCTCTGCCGCGCCGTCCGGCTGGCCGCTGTCCGCGCTGTTGCGTGCCGCGTCCTGGCCGGTCTTCTGACCGCCATCCTGGTCCGGCTTCTTCTCGCCCTGCGTCTGCTGCTGCGATCGCCCCTGCTGCTGGTCTAACGATTCGATCATTTGCTGGAGCGCCTCGACAATCTGTCGCTGTGATGCCTGCGTGTGCTGCGACGTGTCGCGCAGCCCCAGTCGCTGTGCGACGTCACGCATCCGCCGGGCAATCTGCTCGTACGGCGTCCCCGCGGTGACGTCCGACCCTGCGGCCAACTCGCGCGGCGCAGGGTCCTCGGGGGTCGGCGCCGGATTGGCCGCCGCCGCGCCCGGCAAACCGTCCAGCAGGCGCTGGTCCATGGTCTGGTCCGGCGTGTCGGCCGGCCGGGCCGGCGGGTGCGGGGGCACATCGGGGAGCGGCTCAGTCGCCGTGGAATCCTGACCGCGCTGCGCATCCGAAAGCCGCTCGAGCAGATCCGCCAGTCTGCCCTGCCGGTCCGTCAGTTCCCGCTGCTGTGCCACGCGCCGCTCGCTCCAGCCCTCGTTATCCTTGATGGCCTGATCGAGCAGGGCAGTCCGGCTGCCGAGTTCCTGCTGCAACGTGCGGATCAGCCTGAGCTGCACCAGCAGGAACCGGCTGTCGGCCGGGCGGTCCTCCTGCGTCGATGCCGGAGGGGAATCCGGTGCCGGCGTGTCGGGTGGCGACGGAATCGGCTCCTCATTGAGCACTTCGCGCAGGCGGATCAGCGCGTCCAGCACATCCTGCTGGTGCGCCTGCGTGCTGGCCCCCGTGTCTCGCTCCTGCAGCATTGCCGCTGCCTGTGCCGCCGCGCGCTGCACATCTTGCAGTGTCAGCATGAAGGAGTCGATGTCGGCGACCAGATTCTGGAGACTCCCGACGTCGTGCCCAAGCGCCACCTGCTCCGCGGTCAGACGCTGGAGCGTCTCGTCCCAGCCGGCCGGCGCCGCGTCGCCTGCAGCCGGCCGGGACTCCTCAAGCTGCTGTGTTTCAGTCGCCAGACGCTGCTGCCGATCGATCAGTTCCGCCACGGCCTGCAGCAGTTGTTCCAGCTGTTGGCGGCGTTCGTCGTCGGGCGTGCCCTCTTGGCGATTGGCCAGGATATCCTGCAACTGGCTGAGCGACTGGATGGCCTGCCCCTGCTCTTCGGCAGCCTGGCTCAAGCGATTCGCCCCCATCTGCCGGGCGGCGTTCCGCATATCGCCGCTCACCCCGGCGCGCTCTACCATTGTCAGGGCCTCGTCCAGGATGGCAGCCGCCTGCGGATCCGCCGCCGAGAGTTCCTGTCGCGTCACGTGCATGCGGCCCTGCAGCATGTCGAAGCGGAGGGCGATGTCATTCTGCTGTTCAGCGAGTTGGCGCAGCGTGATGCGTTGGGCGTCTGTCAGGTCCTGCAGATCCTTGGACAGCGTCTCCTGGCGCAGGGACTCGGTCCGCTGCCGCACATCTTCCTGCTCGCGCCGCAGGCGGCCCACTTCGGTGGCGAGCCGCCGGTAGCTGTCCCATTGTGCGAGCTGACCGAGCATCTGTTCGAGTGTACGAATCACCTCTTGCTGCGCGGCCGTTGCTTCGTGCACCAGCTGCAGCAGCGGCTGGCGGGCCCGCGACGCGTCGGGGGTTCCGGTCTCGGCGCGGGCGCCGATATTCTCCCGCGCCATCTTCAACGCATCGATCAGGTGGTGCTCAATCCCGGGCAATGCCTGCTCGTTCAGCGCCCGGATGCCGTCGCGCAGTTGCGCGAGCCGTGCCATGGCGGCGGAACTATCCAGCTGATTGCGCTGCATGTCGCTCAGCAGGTCGGCGACCTGCGATTGGATGCCGTCGCTCGGATGCCCCAGCCGCTGCTGGACCTGCCGCTGGTTCAGCTCCGCACCCTGCAGCTGGTCGATGTCGTCGCGGCTCAGCGCCGCGCGCTCGCGCAGCGGGACCGCGACCTGCGTGGTCTGTTCGTACGTCTGCTGCTGTAATCGGGCCACTTCCGCAATCTGCGCCAGGATCTCCGCCTGACGCTGCACGGTCCGTTCTTCGTGTTCTTCCGCCGAGATGATCGTGATCCGCCGATTCGCGCTGGGACTCTCCTGCGGCTGGTAGTCGGCGGCCACCACTCGAAAATCGATCTGCGATCCGGGCACCAGATCCGGCATTGTGGCCAGGTCCCACGCATGCTGTACCGTCCGCTGTACGCCCTCATCGTCGCCGCGCGCCACATGGTCCGATTCGGGCGTCACCTGATCCGGTCCGGTCCACAGCGGGACCACCTGGTGCGTGTCTTCCGCTGTAGCGTCCCGCGTGAACTGGAGCGTCACAGAGCGGATCGCCAGATCGTCCTTCACGATAGCTTCCAGCGGGATGGTGGCGTGCCGCGTGACAAACAGATCCGCCGCCGGCTGCTTGAGCGTCACCGTGGGGGGCGTATCCACGATGGCTTCCACCTCCCAGCGTTCCTGCGTCCCACTGTCCACTCCGTCCGCGTCGACCAGATGGAACCCGTATCCACCGGTCTGGCGGATCTCCCAGCCCGGGTCGTCCTGGTGGCTGAGCGTGCAGTCGCGGCGGTCTCCATCCAGGCGCAGCGGTATCCGCTGGGGGCCCGACGTCGTATCGGTATCCAAGGCCGCGGCAGCCAATCGCTTGCTGACCCGCACATGCAGGGCCACCCGCGTTCCCTGCAAGGCTCGGAAACTGCCCGTCGCTGTCCGCGCGGCAAGTCCGGTGTAGGCGGGGGGCACAAGGTGGATCTCCTGGGACAGGACCCGAGCGGGCTGGACGACCCGCAACTCCCGCCACGCCATGTTCTGATCGTCGCCCCCGGTCGCCCGGTAGCGGAACCCGCGCGTCACACCGGGCAGGCGATGGGTCAGCTTCTGTCCCAGCGGCTGCATGGCGTGTGTCTCGATGCCGGCATCCGCGTCGCCTTCGTGCCAGTAGTGAATCTGGACCTGGTCCGGAAGGCGACCGTTGTCATCCACCAGTTCCACCTCGAAATCCTGACCGGCTGCTACGTGCGTGGGAGCCACCACGAATCTCAGCACGTGCCGGCGCGGCCAATGATCAGCTCCCCAGGGAACCAGCAGCCGCTTGGCCGCCAGCCGCGTGGCCGGTCCGTTGGCCGCGCCCAGCAGCGCGAGTAGCGTCAGGACCACGGCCGCCACGCACGCCGCGCGCAGCGCGGGCCGGCGGTCCAGAGACGCGGTCAAATCAAGCGGCTCGACAGCCGCTTCAGCCCGAGCAATGACCGCCGCTCGCAATTCCAGCGAACCGGCCTTCGGATCCGACGCGCTCTGCGCACTGAACGCCACCGCGTTCGACAACAGATCTCCCAGACCGGGAAACCATCGCTCGATGCACCGTGCCGCCTGCAGATCGCTGCAGCGATACCGCCAGGCACTCACCAGATAGCGCACAACGGCCCAGGCGGCGACCAGCCACACCAGCGCGAAACAGATCAGACGCACTCCCCGGTCCTGGAACCGGATCAGATAGTCGCTCACACCCAGACACAGCGCCACCAGGCAGACCGTGGCCACGAACCAGCTGACACCGTGCAGGCACACCAGCAGGTGCGCGCGCCGAGCCACGCGCCGCACCCGTTGCTGCACAGTGGATCGCGTACTGGACACGATGTCGCTGGTCGCCATGCTATCCCACGCCGTCGCTATCCCGCGCCGTCCTTGTTCCGATACACGCCACGTTTGCCGCATCGAATCATACCGCACCGCCGCGCCTTTGGCCAACCGCGCGCCACGCCCCCGAGGCCCGGCTCGCCGCAGCGCAGTTGCTGCCACATTCTCTGTGCTCACGTCCACCCCAGCCGGCGGCGGATGAGCCATTCGCACGTCAAGAGGGCCACGAACAGGCCGGCCAGCAGCGGTGAATTCCAGACCGGCACGGCCGGCAGGGAATCGATGCGGACCTGCCGGCCGGCGGGCAGCGCGTCGAGCAACCGGTGCGCGGACCGGGCGTCAAAGAAGCGGCCTTGCGACGTCTTGGCCGCCGCCCGCAGATCGCCCGCATCCATGGCCAGCCGCGCCAACTCGCCGGGGGGCGGCACCACCGTGAAACTCGCTGCCGCCGGATTGTCCTCGACGGTCGGCGCCGCGATCCACGCCCGGTACGATCCTTCCGCCAGATGGCTGACCGTACCTTCGAACATGCCGCGCCGCGCCAGGTCGCGCTGCAGTTTGACGCGCTGACGCCGCCCCTGGTCCTGCTCGACCACCACGACCACACCGTCGTCGGCTACCGGCGCCATCCGTTCGTCGAAGAAACGCACGTGCAGCGGCACCACCTCGCCCCGGTAGTACTGCGCGCGATCGGACAGCAGTTCCACGGCGCGGCTGGCGCCGAGGAGTCGAGATCGACTCAAGTAGCGGATCGTCTGCATCCAGTACCGTTCGTAGTACTGGTCGCTGCCGCGCACGCGGGACCACAAGTAGCTCTCGTCCGTGGCATGAAACACCACGCGCCCGGCGCCGACGAAACTGAGCATGATCACCGGCCGGCCGGGCTGCGCCCCGTCGGCAGCGGCGACGGCCTCGACCAGCACACGCGTGCCCAGCCGGACATCCGGCGCGTCGAGGAGCCAGCGCAGCGGCGGGAGGCCGCGCCACACCTCCAGGTTGGCCGCCGCCGTGTCAGCCAGTTGCAGTTGCGGGCTGGCGGCGCCCAGCAACGCCGGCTGCACGCGCCACGCATCCTGTGACAATGACTCGTCAGATGGCATCAGGACCGAACTGAGATCCACCGGAATGAGATCCTCCAGCGGTGTGCCGCGATACGCCAGGGGTGTGTGGCGGGGGCCGGCCAGCAACACCATGCCGCCGCCACGCTCCTTGACAAAGGCGGCGAGATTCTCCAGCACCGGCCGGCTCATGTACGACGGATTGACGTCGCCGAAGATCACCACGTCGTACGCAAACAGCTCCTCGCGACTCACCGGAAACACGCGCTGCGCCGTCCTGTCCAGCTCGACATACTCGAGATCGGCCTCCTGCAGCACCGTCGTCAACTCAACCGCCTTGCCGCTCCCCGACGGCTTCATGCTGCGTTCCAGCAGCGTCTTCAGGAACCGGAACTCAAAGCTCGGATACTCCTGCACATACAGGACGCGAATTGTCTCGTCCTGCACGCGCAGCCGCTGTGTCAGCCGATTGTTTTCCAGGTTCGATTCGTTGGCCAGTGGCTCCACCCCCACCACCAGCTCGTATTCCCCCTCCTCGCCCGGCCGATACGACAGCCGGACGCCGTGCGGCGCGCCGTCCCCCGCGACGGTCACCGTCTGCTGCGCCAGCCGCGCATCCTGCCCCTGCCGCGCCAGCCACACGGTCACCTGCTCCGTGTCGAACCCGCTGCCTGTCAGCTTGAAGTCGACATGCACGACATCGCCCACAAAGACCACATCGTCGACCAGCAGATCGGAGATCCGCAGGTCGCGTGCCGGCCGTTCCTCGCCCACGCCACACAGGAACAGCGGGATGTTCTTGCGGCGCGCATAGTGCGCCACGTCGCTGATCGACTTGCCTTCGGTCGTGATGCCGTCGGTCAGCAGCACGACGGCTGCCGTCGGCCGGCCGCGCTGCGATTCGAGGATGGCCTGCAGCCCGTCCCCCAGCCGGCTCACCGGTTGCGTCGCCGTGGCCGCCAGCAGCACGTCGCGCAGCGATTCCTCCTGTCCGCTCTGTACCCGCGCGGTGGTACCGAGCTGGTACAGCTTGACGTTGTAGCGTTCCTGCAGAGGGGCGAGCCAGCCGTCGCCGGGATCGAGCAGCAGAGTCTTGACCCGGTTGAAGCGGGTGGGCGCCGTCAGCTGCAACGCTCGCAGCTGCCTGTCGAGGCGGTCTGCCAGACGCGATTCGTCGATCGGATCGACCACCCCCATGCTCTGGGAATCGTCCACGACCAGCACCAGGTCGGGCAGATCCGTGCGGTGCCGGTTGAGCATCCAGCCGTACATCATGACCAGCAGCACGGCGATCAGCAGGATGCGGATGGAGGCCAGCGTCAGACGTGTCCGGCGCGACACCGCGCCCGGCTCCCGCAGGTACACCGCGACCACGTAGGCGGCGGCGGCAATCAGAAACAGCAGCGTCACCCAGGGGGGCCACGGCCAGGTGTGGCTGAACGTCCGCTCGAGCCCTTCGCCGGCGCGCGGTGACGGGCCCCCCAGCACACTGTTCCACAGGCTATGACACCACTGCAGCATGAGCGGCCGACCTTCCAAAAAGCCAGGCGAGCAACGTCTCGCTCAGAAGCAACAGCAACACGCCTGCCAACAGGTATCGGAACGACTGTGAAGCATGCGACGCCGTGGCATGCGTGCGGCGGAACGCCGTGTCGCTCGCGCCGCGCTGGATCGCGCGCGGCAGTAGCTCCGGGTCCAAACGTTCCAGCCGGCTTTCTCGCGTATCAACATTCACTGCATAGCGCTGTACGGTGCCCTCCGTGCCACCCACGACGCCGGTATAGACACCGCTGCGCGCCGTGTCCGTAAAGGTCCATTCGCTGACACTGCCCGTGCCCTCCGCCGACAGACGCTGGCTGCGCCCGGCCGGATCGGTCAACACCACGGAGGCATCGGCCAGCCCGCCTGGCACGGCACCGCGCAGCACGTCCCCCACCATCGCATTGCGCAACTGTACCCGCCCGCGGACGGCCGACCTGAGCATCTGCTGCACCAGCGGCGGAAAACTGGGCCAGGCCGCCAGGGCAGACCAGGGAGTCGGTGGGTCCGTCGTCGCGTCCACCGACGTGCTCGCGGCGTCCGTGGCCAGCACAATCACATGCCCGCGCCCCACGCTGGCTTCCAACACGGCCGGATCCTGGTTCTCGAACGCCAGCGCCGTCCGCACATCGTCGCCCGGGAACGGCTCCAGCTTGACATACTTCCAGATCGGAGTGGTCAGCAGCCCGGCACGTTCGTGCCCGCGAAACGGCTCGACAATCGGATGGCGGTATTCCAGCGGGTCGAAGAAGTACTCACCCAGCGGCACGGGATCACCCAGGTGTGCCGGCAAGATCTGCAGCCCGCCGGTGGCGGCCCCCAGAATGCTGTTGTAGTTCTGCGCCTGGACCTGATCGCCCAGACACATCACCACGCCACCACCCTGTTCGAGGAACTGCCGCAGCAGCCCGGCCTCGTCGCGGCCAAACCGGCGGACGTTGCACAGGAAGAGGCAGTCGTAGCGACTGAGATCTTCTTCCAGCAGCGCGATCTCCGATTGGACCGACGGGCGCACCTGCGACTGCTGGGATGTGCCCGGCTCGAGCGCCAGCGCCACGTGGCGGGCCGCCCCGGACTTGCCCTCCACACACAACACCTCCAGGGCCGGCCGCACAGACAGGCTGAGCCAGCGGTGGTTGTCGACCTCCAACGGGTCGCTGGCCGTGAGCACCTCCACAATCTGTTCGCCCGGGATCTGGAAGCGGTGCACGATGGCGGTTGTGGCACGCCCGCCGGCCGGCACATCCAGCTGTTCCTGCGAAATCCGCTGTCCGCCGACCAGCACCTCGACACCATGCCGCGGCCGGTCGGCATCCCCAAGATTCTCCACCTCGATGTCGATCCGCGTCGGCGTGCCGACCGTGACGATCCCTTCGGCCGCCACGACGCGCGTCACGGCGACGTTCTGGCCCCCCGCCTCCCCCAGGTCGACCAGCTGCAAATCCGCCTTGTCCGCCAGGCGTGCCACCGCCCCCTGCACCGCCGCCTCGGACACGGCCCCCCAGGTCGTCAGTCCCAGATCGGTGAAGAAGCAGACGCGGCGGCGCAGCAGGCGTGGTTCCCGCCGGGCAGTACGATCCACCACGCGTTCGATCTCGGCCAGCGTGGCGGCCAGGTCGGCGCCGCCGTCGGTCCGCTGCAGCTCCGCGATCTCCGCCGCGAGATCCTCCCGGTCAAACACCGGATCGCCAACGACAACCACGGGGGGCGCGGCCAGCAGGATCAGCGAGAACCCGTCCCCCTGGAAACGGCTCTTCACCAGCTCCCCCGCCAGCTGCCTGGCCGCGTCAAACCGCGTGCCATCCGCGTGGCGGTAGTCCATCGAGAACGACGCGTCGATGACCACCACGACGTGCGCGTCCCCCGCCGAACCGCTCGGGCTCGCGGCCGCGCCGAACAGCGGCCAGATCGGATCCGCCAGGGCGACGGCCAACAGCAGGAGGATCAGGACGCGCAGCGCGAGCAACGCCAGCTGCTCGAGCCGCCAGCGGCGGGCATTCTTGCGGATCGCCGTCAGCAGGAACTTCATGGCCGCCCACGGCACCTCGTCGTAGCGGCGGCGGCTGAGGAAGTGGATCGCCAGCGGGATGAGCGCCGCGAGACCCCACCACAGCATGACGCCGCTGGCGAACGGCCAGAACGCAGACAGCAGAGCCATACCGGTGACAGAGATCATGTTCACACCCACTATCCGCGCATCCGGGACGCGCGCGCCGACAGGTAACTGGACAGCGCCAGATCGAGCGGGCGATCGGTACGCATCACCTGGTAATCCAACCCATGGCGGCGGCATCCGAGCCGGACGGTGCGCAGGAAGTCGTCGAATTCCCGCAGGTAGGCGCGCCGCAGCGAGCGGGGGTCGACCACCACGCGCGGCAGCGCTTCGAGCCCCTGGAACATGGTCGGGCGGGCGAAGGAGAATTCGACTTCCTGCGGATCCAGCACGTGGAAGACAATCACGTCATGGTGCCGTTGCCGGAAGTGCTCCAGGCCCGAGAGCAACACCTCCACGTCGTCAAACAAGTCGCTCAACACGACCACCACGCTGCGCTTGGTCATCCATTCGGCCAGCTCGTGGAAGACCGCGCCCGCCCGGGTCCGGGATTCCGGCGTCGCCGCCTCCAGAACCTGCAGCACCTGCCGCAGATGGGACGGACTGCTGCTCGGCCGCACGCGGTTCCGGATCTGCTGGTCGAACGTCACCAGCCCCACCGCGTCCTGCTGCTGGAGCACCAGCCAGGCCAGCGCCGCTGCCAGTGCCTGGGCATATTCGAACTTGGAGAGCGCCGCGCGCGGCCCGCAATAGCTCATGCTTTCACTGACGTCCAGCACGAGCTGGCAGATGAGGTTCGTCTCGTCCTCGAACTGCTTGACGTAGAACTTGTCGGTCCGCCCGAACGCCTTCCAGTCGACGTAGCGCAGATCATCCCCCGGCGCGTACTCCCGATGCTCCGCGAACTCGATCGAGAATCCGTGAAAGGGGCTCCGGTGCAGGCCGGCTACGTAACCCTCCACGATGTGCCGCGCGCGCAGGTGCAGGCCTTTAATCTTGGCCAGCGTCCGCGGATCTAAAGACTGCGGGTTGCTTTCCACCAGCCCCCTCACGTTCGTCATCGGTCGGAACGAAGTCAATCAAGCGCCGGATGATCTCGTCGGTGGAGATGCCCTCGGCGTCGGCGTTGAAGTTGGTGCGGAGACGGTGCCGCAGCACCGGCGGAGCGAGGGCCCGGATGTCCTCATGACGCACGTAGTAGCGCCCGGCCAGCACCGCGCGCACCTTGGCGCCCAACACCATGTACTGGCTCGCCCGCGGCCCGGCACCCCACTGCACATACTCCTTCACGAAATCGGGCGCATCCGCCTCGTGCCGCCGCGTGAGACGGGCCAGACGCAGCGCGTACCGGGCGACATGGTCCGCAATCGGCACCCTGCGGATGATCCGCATGAGATTGATGATCTGCGCGGCGCCGAGCGCCGGCTGGACCTCCGCCGTGTACTCGGCCGTCGTGCGTTTGATAATCTCCAGCTCCTCCGCTTCCGTCGGGTAGTCCACCCACACGTGCAGCATGAATCGGTCGAGCTGGGCTTCCGGCAACGGATACGTCCCCTCCTGCTCAATTGGGTTCTGAGTCGCCAGCACGAAGAACGGGTCCGGCAACGCGTGCTTCTCGCCGCCCACCGTCACCTGCTGTTCCTGCATCGCCTCGAGCAGCGCCGCCTGTGTCTTGGGGGGCGTGCGGTTGATTTCGTCCGCCAGCACGATGTTGGCAAACACAGGCCCCGGAAGAAACCGATACTCGCGCACCCCCGTCGAACGATCCTCCTGGATGACCTCCGTGCCGGTGATGTCGGCCGGCATCAGATCCGGAGTGAACTGGATGCGGTTGAACTGCAGCGACAGCGCGCTGGCCAGAGTGCGGATCAGAAGGGTCTTGGCCAGTCCGGGGACACCCACCAGCAGGCAATGCCCGCGCGCGAAGATGGCCACCATCAGCTGCTCAATGACCAGCTGCTGCCCCACAATGACCTTGCCCAGTTCGTGCGCGATCTGCTGGTAGGCCGCAGCCAGTGCCTCGACAGCCTGGCGATCGTCTGAAGGAAGCGTCATGGTTCCGTCTCTTTCCGGCGCTGTACTGCCTGGCGCTGTACTGCCTGGCGCTGTACTGTCTGCCGCTGTGCTGTGGCGGCCGCGCCGACATGCTGCGTTTCTGTGCGGCCGGTGGCGTTCAAGGCCACCAGTTCGTCGACCGAGGCAATCAACAGGACGTCATCCGCGACGACCAGATGCCCACCCTGCAACCCGAGCGCGGCCAGCTCGATCGGTTGCCGCACCTGGCGGCCAGTCTCCTGGTCGAACACGTAGATCCGCTCGCGTGTGGGCCAGTACACTTCGCGGCCAGCCAGCACCCCGCGTCCCTGGCTGCGCGGCTGCGGTCCTGCGTGTCCCCGCGCTCCTCCCTGCGGCCCCGGAAACTGGCACACCACAGCGCCCGACGATGCGTCCAGCCAGTACAGGTAATCGCCACTGGCCACCAGCCTGTCCCCGGCCACTCCCAACAAGTGTACGACATCGGTGGCCATCCCGGCAGGCGTGCTCCACAGAAGGTGCCCGCTGGCGGCGTCCAGGGCGAACAGGTGATCGCAATCGGCAGCCGCCACATAGACCGTTCCGCGATCCACCAGGCACGGGGTGACGTCGCGGAAGAAGTGCCGGTCGATCAGGTCCGGCTCGTCGTCACTCGCGCCCGACCGGCGGTAGCGGCACAGCCAGCTCACCTGTCCATCGCGCGCACGCAGCGCGACAACCGCTCCCAGGTTCGTATTGTAGTAGAGCGTGTCGTCGGACAGCGACAGCAGGCCGCTGGCCTGTTCGAACAACACGTCGGCCAGAGGCTCGCCCCGCACCACGTCCCGCTCCCAGACCAGACGCCCCGTCTCCACCGCGTAGCAGACCACCTTGATCTGAGCGGTAGCCGGATCGCGGCGGCGTAACGTGGCATACAGGCGTGCCCCGCGCGCCAGCGGCGCACCCTCGAATTCCCAGCCAGGTGCGCCGGGCAGAATGCGATCGAACAGCAGTTTCTGGGTGGCCAGATCGAGCCCCACCAGATAACTGCGCTGTTCGTCCCGCAGCGGAGACTGATCACCCCCACCGATCCAGGCCGGCCCCAGCCGCGCAAAGAGACGCCCCTGGTCGATCGTCACACTCTGACGCGGCACGCCGGCGTGCGTGGAACGGCGCGGCACCCCGTCCTGCATCCCTCCCCGCCCCTGGAAAATCACGCCCGCCGCCGTGTCAGGCGCCGCAGGCCCCGCGTCAGGCAGCGGCCAGCGCGGTTGGCCGTCGGCCAGCCGCACAGCGCGGATCGCGTCCAGCTGGCAGACGTACACGACGCCGTCGTCCACGGCCACGTGATGGCTGAGCAACCCGTCGGCCGGCTCCGCCACGCGCAGCTGGCCGCGACTCAAGAAATCCTCCTGATCCATCAGTCGCGGCAGGGCGGCGCGCCAGATGGGCCGCAGCGCCACGTCGACCCCCTCCTCCGCCCGGCCGTTGCGCGCGGCACAACCGGCGAAGGTCGGCCAGCCCACCGGATGCGACGGCGCGGGCCACGCCTGTGCGCTCTGCAGGAGTTCCGCCACGGCGTCCGCCAACTTGACGCGACGTCCCGCCAGCACGCCGACCGCCTCCGGATCCAGCCGTCGCAACAGCTCGGCCTCCAGCCGCGCCCGTTCGAACGCACCTTCCAGCAACGACACCAGCACGAGGCGGGCGCGGACCGCAGAGAGCGGGATGTCGCTGTCCGGGTACGCCAGCCAGCCCACGGGCCCCGCAGGCTGGGCGAAAGCAGCGGCCAGCGCGGACCATTGCGCCTCCCAGTTCCTGCCGCGCAGGGCCGACCACCAGGCACAGCCGGGCACACACCCGAGTACCTGCGCGGCCGCCGGAAAGACACGCAGCTGCGGGTGGATCGACTCCCAGCTGCGACGGGCCAGCGTGTAGTTGCCGCGTTCCAACGCCATCTCGCCCAGCCGCAGCAGCGCCTGATCCCCCACCGAACTCAACAACAACTCGTCGACGATCCGCTGCAAACCGGCCTCGCTGCCCTGCGCCAACGCCTCCTCATAGGCCCGTACCGCCACCCCCTCCACCTGCTGACGGTAGAGGGTCAGCGCCTGGGGAGCACGCGTGTGCCAGGAAGCCAGTTGCTTCTGGCAGTAGTCGCGCAGCGGCACGTAGGCGACAAAGCCGCGCGCCTGCCACACGGCGTCCACCGGCGTCTCGATCAGCCGGTCACCCCGGTTCTCCATCACCCGCCGCAACGTCTCGACCGCGTCCTCCCACTGCGCATCAGCCAGAAACGCTTCGACGTGCTCCAGCCAGGCCCGCACCTCGTTGCCCGCTTCGTCGACCTGGACATCGGTCAGCTGTGCCAGCGCGCGGGGCAGACCCGCTGCACAGGCAACCATGAGCAGGATCGGGAGACACCACCGCCACACTATTGAACTCCCGCCTGAACTCCCGCCTGAACTCCCGCCGTCGCAACGCACGGTACGGCAGGCCCGGCGCGCCCGACATGCAGGCAGCAACGTGTCGCGGGCCAGCCCCATCGTTCCCATCCCTGTCACACCGTTCCGTTACTGGAGGAGATAAATCGTCCGCATTATACGGAGCGCCGGCAGCGTTGCCCATCACCGATGGCGGTGTCCGGTCACCAGCCATACAGGACGCCCAGCACGACAACTCCCAGCACGGACGTCGTGTGCCAGCAGAGTGTCAGGACCCTCCCCGACGCCTGCCGCGCCCGGCGGCCGCGCTGGCAGAGCCACCACACCAGCGTCAGCGCCGAGAGCACGAGCATGACGCTGTGCCACAGCGTGATCGCGGCAAAGCAGGCGGCCCACGCCCGCGCGTTCGGAAAACTCACCGGCAGCCGCAGGCCGGGCTGCGCGCGATTGAGCCCCGGTGCCGAGGCACTCTGCCAGTGCGGGTCCAGATACGTGCGCACAAACGCCTCGCGCGCATCCAGGTCCGCCAGACTCGCGTTGATCTGATTCAGCCGCTCGCCCAGCAGCGTGCTGTCCCCCGCGTCGTGGAACACCGCTGCAGCAAAAGCCCAGTCGCCGGCCCCCAGCCGCTCGAGCGTCTCACGCACCCCCGACTGCCGCGCGGACGCGTCCGCACCAGCCGGCTGCTGGCAGTACTCCCGCAACACCGCGAACCACTGCCGCCGGCGCTGCAGTGCCTCCTTCTCCACCTCCGCCCGTGCCCGCGCGCCGTCGCGCCGGCCCGCCGTGGGATGAATCTGGTACGCCATCAACTCGATCAGCTCGCGCCGCTGCTGCGTGTCCTCCAGCCAGTGCCCTACTTCCTGCTCAGTCCAGCCGACCAGCGCCTCCTGCAGCATCGTGATCAGGTCGAGCCGCTGCTGGTCGGCGACCGAAAAAGCCGCCGGACGCGCGGTGCGGCGGACCTCCAGTCCGCGCGACAGCTGCTGCAACCGCTTCTTCACCGCATGCAGGTAGTACAGGTCAGCCTGGTCGAAAAACTGGTCGCGCACGCCTGTCAGCCCGATCCCGTCCCGGCAGAGCAGACGGTACTCCTGCGCGCGGAGCCCTAACGCCGACACGGCCAGCAGCAGCGCGACCGACGCATAGCACGCACCACGCCGCCACGCACCACGCTCCATCACGCGACGCGCCCCACACAACACACAACTCGACACGACCAACAGACAGGAACCGGCCGCCGCGAGTTTTATCGACAGGCCCACATCGTCCCGCTGCGGCCAGCTGCCCGGTCCGCTCCACGCGCGGAGGACGCCCAGCACCACAATCAGGACCACGAATACCGCCACGCACCACGCCCAGACCGCAAACCATACAAACCGCCCCACCTGGACCCGACCGGCAGTGGACGCACCAGCCGGCACTCCGTCCGCGGAGGCGCTGATCGCCACAGCCGGATCCCGGGTTCGCTTCAAACATTTGCGCGCCATACCGTCAACTTCCAGTGCCTGCTATGGAAAGGTCGGAGCACTCAAGATCTCTCTCTCCCTTCACTCTCCTCACTCCTCTCCGCTCTCTACTCTCTACTCTCTACTCTCTGCTCTCTGCTCCCCTCTCCTCTCTAAACACCGGATCGCGCGGCAGGAAGCGCGCATAGGAGACCAGGCACCAGATGTCATGGTCCGTCAGCTGCGTAGCAACGCTGGTCATCGTGGTACCGGCGATACCATTTTTGAATTTGACGAAGAGATCCTCCGGCCGATCACCGCCCCGGTAGGTGCCCAGTCGCAGATTGCGAGGCTCAGCGTAGCGGGGTGGCAGCGCGCCGAGTGCCAGATAGTCGGCCAGTGCCTCGGGGTTGGCCGGCTCCAGCTCCTTCGCCCAGTCGTCGTAGTCCTCCGTCTGGCCGTCACCGAACCCCGTGTTGCCATGGCACGTGCCACAGTTGGTCAACGTCGTAAAGAACAGTTCGCGGCCACGCGCGGTCGACTGCGGTGCGTCGTAATCGGCCGGCACGGGGGGCACGTCGGCCATCTGCTCGTCCACGTCCAGCCAGGGCTGCACCACTTCGTTCAGGATCGCATCCAGCATCTCCACCTGCCGGGCGTACGCAGTGGGACTGACCTCCTGCTGTTTCGGATCGAGCAGGCGATCGTCGTCATCGAACGTGATCGCGACTTCCATCATGACAGCACGTTCGAAGAGTCCCCGGATACTCAGATATCGCACGTACTGTACCAACGCCCCGCGCTGCGACGGCGACAGATCACGAAACGAGGGCATCGCCGTTTCAGGAATGCCGCGCAGCAAGACCCCGTGCAGGTCCGCGTCGGTCGGCGGCAACGTCGAGGGCGTACGCTTGAACTTGAAGATTCCGCGGCGGTAGTCGCGCGGGTACGGGTTGAGTCCGCGCGCCAGGCGTCCGCTACCGTCTCCCGAGGTACCATGACAGCGGACGCACAGGTCCCGATACAACCCCGGCTCGACGTGCCCCGCCTCCTGCTCGACGAAACCGGCCGCGTGCCGCAAGTCGGCCAGTGCGAACAGCGGCCCGAGCTCCACACCCTCGCAAGAGGGCATCAGCGGGTCACCAGGCACACCAAAATATCGTGTGACGACCCGATCGATGTCCTTCAACAGCACCGTGACGCGCGGCGTGTCAAACTCGTCGAGCGTCCTGGCCAGCTTCTGGTTGCGGGCAAACACCCGATTGACCGGGAAACTGTCCGGCCCGCGATCGCACCCCAGCGCGCCGATGAACACCAACAGGACGGCCCATCGGCCGCACATGCCTCCTGGCTGATACACCGGTAACAGGTCTCCGCGATCAGGCCGGGATTCCATCATCGTTGCCGACTCGAGTGCCTTGTACTGATTCCCGACCGATTATAGCGACTCCACGTCTTGAGCGGCGTGGTGAAAGGCCCGAAGAAACGGCCCTGGTGCCGGTTTTGACATTTGTTCCACCGGTGAGCCACTTCGCATTAACGGTTTACTTCTCACTGCGAACCCTGTGCCAGGTTGGCGACCCTGCACCAGGGGTGCGGTACCGGGATAGCTGTCGTCTGGCCGAAGGTCAGTTCTCACCGTAGCCTGGGGCAACGCGCAACGCCCCAGGAATGGGAGCACAACGAGATGTTTGGCCGAAGGCCATATTCACACATGGGAGACCATGCCGTAGGTGAGTTTGGCCTTCAGCCAAACGTGTGCCATGGCTTCGATTTCCTG
The DNA here is from genome assembly GCA_012729315.1 of Planctomycetaceae bacterium. Taxonomy (GTDB): domain Bacteria; phylum Planctomycetota; class Planctomycetia; order Pirellulales; family Pirellulaceae; genus JAAYDI01. The sequence continues at coordinate 34,890 of JAAYDI010000175.1, read as the reverse complement.
GGGCGGTGCCCCACGCTACGTTGATAGTGGCCTTCGGCCAATTGCGGGATGTAACCGCTGTACGGTGAGGAGGTAGGCAGTCCATGCGAATGGGCCCATCCATGGCATGGATTTGTCCACTACAACCGGCTCGGAATGACCGAGCCTTTCACCGTCCCAACTCTCTCCTCGTTCCTGCGGTCTCCTCTCTACGTCTCCACACCTCCACTCTCTCCCACACCCCCCAAATCAGCCAATCCGCCTGTCCAGCGGCCGTGCGACGTGGCGATTGTCCGGTCCATTCCATTTCCGAGCGGGCGCAGCTGTTGGGCTCACCGATCCGCTCCTTCAGCACGGCTAACAAGGGACGTGCCACACGGACACATTCCTAAATTCCTGAATTCCTAAATTCCTGAATTCCCCTGGTCTCTCTCCCGAGAAAGTGTGTTCCTGCACCTCACGCGACGGGGGGTATCGCAACACGATCTTGTGTGATCGGCCGGTTTTCGTTACAAGTCGTTCGCGCATATTCTGTGCATCCTGTCCGGCTCCATCTCCTCTTACGATCGGGATCGTCCGATGCAGGCTTGTGTTACTTCGGTTTTGACCGTCATTGCCTTGCTCGTGTCGCTGACACTGTCCTGTTCGGCGTGGGGACAGGCACTTTCACCGCGTCGAGCGGCTGTGGAGCGTGAGGAGTCCGGGCCGGTCGGCTCAGTCGGTTCATATGTCATGACAGGCCGCTTGGAACGGCGGGAAGACCGTTATGTGCTGGTGGACGAGCAGGGGGAGCTGGAGGCATATCTGATCCCACGTGAATCGCTGGACATGGACAGTTTTGAAGGCGAGACGGTCTCGGTCAGCGTCCGGGAGCCGATACTGCGCACGGAGGGCGAACCGCGGCTGTGGGTGGATCGGATCGCGCATGCCGGCGCGCGAGCGCCGGGACAACGGCCCCGGGGGAAATCGCAGCGGAGTCCCCAGCCGCACATCGGGCTCGCCCAGTTCACGGAGCCCGTGACGGAGCAGGAGTTGGCTCTGCCAGGCATGGACCTGCCGCGTCTCGACCCGCCGGATGTGGGCCTGTCGGATGTGGGCGCGCCGGGGGTGATGGTCCCGGGTCTGGCGATGCCGCTGGACAGTTCGCCCACGCCGTGTGGTCCGCGGGGTTGGATCTGGGGAGGTGCCGAGTACTTGTTGTGGCGAACCGACGGGATGCGTGTTCCGGCGCTGGTCACGAGCAGTCCGGCGGGCACTCCGCGCGATCAAGCCGGAGTCCTGGGTGAACCTGACACGGTGATCCTGTTTGGCGGCCAGGACCTGCTGGACGGCAACACGAGCGGTGTACGTGTGCGTTCCGGACTGTACTTTGATCGCCTCAGCCAGTGGGGCGTGCAGGGCGAGTACTTCATGTTGGAGACTCAGGAGGCCGATTTCGTTGCCACCGGCAATGCCTCAGGAGATCCCATTCTGGCCCGGCCCTTCTTCAACATCAACCCGCGCACACCGATCACCCACGCATTCGATCCACCGCCACGTGAAGACGCGCAGCTGATCTCCTACCCCAATGTGATGCGGGGCACAGTCGTCGTGAATGCGACGTCGGAGCTGCAGTCCGCCAGCATCGCGCTGCGCTCGTTGCTCGCCTGCGAATCGTTCTGCAACGAGCGCACCACTGCGTATTCGCGCGTCGACATGATCACCGGTTACCGCTACATGCAGCTGAACGATCACCTGTTCATAGGCGAGGACCTGACGTCGCTCGATCGCAACTCACTCGCCAACTATCAGCTGTACGACCTGTTCGACACGCGTAATCAGCTCCACGCGCTCGACCTCGGAGCGATCTGGCAGGGTGGCTGGCAGCGGTTCTCCCTGGACCTGACCGCCAAGACAGCGTTTGGCTGGGGCCGCCAGGAGGTGGACATTCTGGGCGCCACAGCCATTTCGCAGCCCGGGGCCCAGACCGCGACGTACGTGGGGGGCGTCCTGGCCCAGCCGTCCAATATCGGATTCCACAGCCGCGACCGGTTCACCGTGGTACCGGAACTCAGCGCCATCGTCGGCCTGCAGATCACACAACACGTGCGTGCCACCGTCGGCTATACCTTCATCTTCTGGGGGCCGGTCGTGCGGGTGGGCAACCAGATGGACCTGGACGTCAACCCCGACCAGATGGCCCCCCCCATCGTACCGCTCGCCGGCCCGCTCCGCCCCGAATTCGCCTTCCAGGAGTCCAACTACTGGGCACAGGGCATCAGCGCCGGCATCGAAGGTCGCTGGTAGGACGCCCGCGGAACACGTCGACCCACGATCCGATTGATTTCAACACCCGCAGCTGGGCTTCCGGATGCCGGCCGGCAATGGGCGGCTCGCGGTGGGCTCCGACAGTACCGCCTGAAATCGCATGCAACGCTGGAGGATATATAAAGGTCTTCCGCGTCCACCATACGCTCGGGATACTTGCTGTGACTTTGATGATGACCCTCCACCGTCGACTGCATGGCATTCTGGCACATCGATCGTATCGATTCCGGAAACGACTGTAACGGGAAGTGACCACCCAACTCTCGAGTAATGATCAGCACGTCGCGCGGACTGAGGAACCCGGCAGTCTCCACCGTGCCAACCGATGCTCGTCAGGGCCGTTTCCCGGCCGCTTCCGCGCCGCTCTTCTGCTGCTCCACCAACGGCGCGACGCGTGCCTGCTGCCGGGCATACTGGTCGTAATTCAGGAGCAGATCGACCAGGGCATCGAGTTGTTCGAGGCTGGTTCCGTGGTACAGATCCTGCGACGCGGCAGCGCCGAGGAAGGGGGCCGCGGGGTCGTACGGGATATTGATCGGCATGCCGGTGTAGGGCAACAGGGCGTTGGGTTTGGCCAGCCAGGCGCGGACGTAATCTGGCCGCAATCGCTGGTACACGGCCGCCAGATCCGGCGCTTTGACACGGTCGATTCCCCCCGGGTCGAAGTCACCGACGCGGTGGCATTTGATGCAGTAGTTCTCGCTCGTAACGATCCGCATCGCATCCCCCAGGTGCCGGCCGGCAGGTGACGCCTCTAGTTCCAGTGAGGCGGTGTCCGGGGCGGACGACGCGGCCAGCCGCTGCGCGTAGCGGGCACTGGCCTGTGCCAGATACGTTTCCCGGCGTTGGGTGGCCACCGGGTACGGATACGCGGCCCGGTCTTGGGCGGCGAAGTAGTCGGTCAGCACCTGCGCTTCGCTGGGGGATAGATTGTACTTCGGCATCCGCATCAGGGCGGCGGGGCGGACGGGATGCGGGTCAAGCAGGTAATCGTTCAGCCAGGCGGGCTGCACTTTGCCTCCTTCGCCGCAGAGCGGTGGCGGCAACCAGGCCCAGGCTTCGGACCCTTTCGCGCTGGGATTCTCCCGCCGCTCGCGTTCCACCACGTGTGGCAGCAGGTACCGGGTCAAGGCCCCACCGTACGCGCGCCGCCGCTGCTCGAGCTGCGTGGACGGGATCACCAGCATCCCCTCACCCACCTGGTACGGCCACCCATCGAGTACCGCGGGACGCCACAGGTCGAAGCCGTACAGGAGCTGATCCGGAGCGAACGGCGCCTCTTCGTCTTCTTCCAGCGGGAACTCGTCGGGATCGAAGATGGCCGCCCGGCCGTCGTGCCCCAGGGCGGGCATGCCGCGCAGCACTGCAGTGCGCAGGCCGCGGCGGTCGGTCTGCCGCGCAGCGGCCAACGTCGCCTCATCAACCGGCGCGTGCACAAACGGATAAGTGGTCTGCGCCGGTTGCGCGCCGTAGCTGTCCGGTGGCAGCGCGACCTGCCACGTCTCCGGTTCGAGCACATGGCAGCCGAGGCACTGGTACTTGCTGAGCACTTCGCGGCCGCGGATCAGCGCCGCCGTGCGGGTGTCTGGCTGGTAGGCAAAGGCTTCCGTGGGGGGATCGGAGACGAGTCCGAGTATGACCGTCATCACAGCCTCCCGCTCCGCAGCGTTCAGCGGGAACTGCGGCATGCGCAGCCGTGCCGTGTACTTCTTGTTGTGCGTCTCCTGGAAGTCGAAACTCCGCGGCTCGGTCAGCTTCTGGAAGATGAAACCGATCCGGCTGTGCGACTGCAGCTGCTCTCGGAAGTACGGTGGTAGCGTATCGGCGGGCGGGGCGGTCTGCCGGACGTACTGCGCGACATGCCCGAAGGCCAGTTCAGCGGTGTTCTTCCGCCCCCAGCCGGTCAGACTCGGCCCGATCGGCTTGGCCTCTTCCAGCCCCGGGATCTCGTGGCAGGCGAAGCAGCCGTGGGCCAGGAGTGATTTGCGTGCGACGTAGAAGGTGCGTTTCCGGACCAGGTCGGCCGGCGTCCCGCCCCCATCGGCCGGCGCGTCCACGCTCAGTTCCCGTTCGGGCCCTTTCATCGTCTGCGCTTCGGCTGCGGGAATGCCCTCGCGCAGGAACCGCTGGGCCGTCGCTTCGGGAAAGTCGTCGCGCAAGTACGTCAGGGTCAGTTGTTCGAGCGCTACGCGCTGTGACTCGTCCAGCTGCACGAGGGCGTCCGCAGTCGGCGTCCAGTCACCTGCCGGGCGGCTCATCAAATAGGCCACGATGTCAGCCACCGGGTCGGTGATCGCCACGACCTGACCGCGCTCATCGCGCTGCTCGACCAGACTCAGTTGCGCGTCGGGCATCACCGTGCGGGCATCGTAGCGGGTCGGCTGCCGGATCCAGCTGTACAGCCACGGACCACCGTGCGGATGCCGGCTGGCAGCGAACTTGGCAGCCGTGTTCGACAGGTCGGGGCCGAGTTCCACAGCATCGTCGTCCCGGTACCTGGCCACGTCCGGGAAGTCCGCATGGCTGTGGCAGACCAGGCAGCCGCTCTGTTGAAATACAATGCGTCCGCGCTGGATCCGCGCCTCCACTTGTTCGGCCGTCGCGACCGGAGTGACCTCTGCCGGTGGCTGCGCGTAGTCGTACGGCTGGCTCCGTTCCTGCAGGTAGACGGCCATGCTGTAGATGGCCAGCGCCTCGCGCTGCCGTTCCACATCGGTGCTGGGCAGGTGCTGCCACAGGCCGAAAGCCTGAGGCATGCGCGCCATCGGCTGGAACCGGGCGGGCCGCTGAATCCAGTCGAACAGGAACGGCAGATCGAGCTTCGCGCCGACGAAACGCAGCGACGGACCGACCTTGCGGAACGTGCCGGGGGAGTCCTGATCCTGCGGCTCCACACGCAGGTCGGGGGCCACACGCCGACCCGTGCTGCTGTAGCCATCGATCTCGTGGCACCCGAAGCAACCGTAGGTGCGGATCAGGCGATAGCCGGCCAGCAGTTTGGGAGCCGGGGGATCGGGAAACCGTTCACTCGGCTCCAGGTCAACGACCTGGTGGTGGCACTTCAGGCACGCGCTTTCGGCAAATCGGCGCGGGTACATCGGAGCGTCCCAGTGCGGATTGTCGAACCAGCCGTACTGTTCCTGCCAGCGGCGGCGGGCGCCGGGATCGTTGGGTGCATGCGACGCCCATTCAAAGGCGGTGGCACTCCCCTGCCCTTCGTGGCACACGGTACAGCCGAACCGGCTCGCCGGATGAGGACTGTTCGGACCTACGAACAGGTCGAGCCGCGGATGCCCGGCATAGGGATGTGGCAGTCCGCGGCGCACAGTCACCCGCAATGCAGGCCGCGGCGTCTCACCCGCTGCCAGCGCCGCGCGGCGCGCCGCAGCCGCCGCCAGGCATTGCTCCGCCACCCATGCGCGGCGGTCGCGCACTTGCGGCACGGGATGGCCATCCACTGCCACAATCACGTCACCCACCAGCAGGCCGCAGGACGTGCCGGCAGGCGGCTGGCGCGCCGGATCCGACTGCAGCATCTGTGCGCGCAGGTCCCGACCGAGCACGGTCTGTTCACCGGTCTGCCACACACGTGCGTTGGCCGCCGGGCTTTGCGGAACCACCCGCATGACCGTGGGCGCGGCGGGCTCCAGCAGGCCGGTGGACGAGAGCCGGATGCCGCACAGATCCTCCAGCTGCGAGTCCAGTTGTCCGGTCGCCGCCGCGTGGGGTTCGGACGCGGGCAGCGCCGGCCCGGCCGGGGTCGGCGCAGTCTGGTCGGGCAGCTCCAGGGCGAACTCCACCGTCGTCTCCGGGGCAAACAGCGGCTGGTCGGGTGCCGGGCCGAGCAGTTTCTGGATCCCCTGATGACAGGTCACGCAGCGGTCAAAACGCCGTACCCGGCCGAAGCTGCCACACGGCTGATCGAGCCCATCGCTCCACAGATTGTCGATCCGGCGGGGCGAATTCAGTGCATCCAGAAATGGCAGTTCCAGCCACCGCTTGCCCAGCCGCGGCAGGTACCCCGTGAAGGTGAAATACGTCGATCGTTTCTCGGCCACCAGAGCGTCCATCCGACGCGATTCTTGCTCGAGGGCGTTGAGCTTCTTGCGGATCGCCTGCTCATTATCGGTCATCTGCCGCAGCATGCCCTGCAGCCGCTGGCGGTGGTCGGCAGCCGCGTCGCCGGCGCGCGTCAACCGGTCGAGTTCCGCCTGGCGGCGGTCGATCTGCGTCTGCAGCTGTTGCAGCGTCGCCGCGGACCGGCCGGCGCTGACCGCCAGGCCGTACGCGGACCGGGCCGCATCGAGCTCAGCGCGCTCGAACCGGCCCTGGCGGCGCAGCGTGTCTTCCCGAAACCGCGCCTGATCGACCCATCCCTGGAGCGCGGCAAGCGCGGCTTGGCGCCGGGGCAGCACGGCGGCTTCCGCCTCTCGGCGAGCGGCCAACGCCTCCGCTTCCGCGCGCCGCGTCTGTTCCAGGGCAGCCTGCAGCACCGGGCCGCCGCGCTCGAGCGATTCGCCCTCCGAGCCGGCGGCAGCCCGGGCGCGTGCGGCCGCATCATCGGCGTCCAGACGTGCTTTGTCGGCCTGCAGCCGTGCCGCCTGCCACACGCGACGCGCTTCCTGCGCTTGCGCGGCCGCCGCGGTGAGTTGCTCAACCGCCTCGTCCAACGCATCGAACGACGGCGCCGCTTCGGCGCGGCGGGCGGCATCCTGGCGGATCTCGTCGCGCAGCACCGCCAGCAAGGCGCCGGGCAACTCCTGCGACTGTTCCTCCGCCAGGTTCTGCGCCAGCCGCTCCCGCTCGTTCACGACATCTTCCGTGAGCGCCTGCAGCTGGCGCCAGCGTGTCACCTGCGTTTCCAGGCGATCGCTCGTGCGCTGGATCTGCTTCCACGGCCGACGATGATCGACCACCAACACCCACACAGTCGCTGCCAACAACAGCACGCTCGCCACCGCAAACACCCGGTGCAGGCTCTTCTGGTTGTAGTAGGTCTGGTCCGTCGCAGGCATGGCAGGCAACTAGATGTTGAAGAAGTACTCCGGGATCGCCACGAAGTAGTTCATGTTGAACAACCAGCGGCAGAGCATTTTGAGCGGGAGCAGGGCCATCAGCAGCAGCAGCCACAGGGTGATCCAGTAGCGGCAGCGACCCTGGCGGTTCCGTAACGCCCAGATCGGCCGGCTGTAGCGGGCCAGGGCACCGGGCAGCACCAGGAGGTAGACGCCCAGCAGCACGAGCCCCGGCGATTCGCGCAGCATCACGGCACACAACTGCTGCCACCCGGCGGCACCCGCGGGCGCCGCTGGCAGCGGCCGGCCCAGCCAGTCTATCCAGAATCGCTCGGACAACTGCACGTTGTTGAGCGCCTCGACTTTGTGCACGTCCCAGGTTTCGTACAAACCGAAGAAGCTCCAGTTCGGGCCCCGGCAGAATGTGCCCAGCAGCATCGGGACAATCCAGAGCACCAGAAACCCGAACTGGAATGCCAGATACGCGAACTTCCGCTCGCCAATCGTATAGTAGCCGTTGCCCTGCGCGTTGACGTCGAGATACGGCAGGACCATCAGCCCGAAGATGATCAGCGCGGGCACAACCACACCGGCCATCCACGGGTCGAAGTACATCAGCAGCTCCTGCAGACCCAGGAAGTACCAGGGCGCCTTCGAAGGATTCGGCGTCTGTACCGTGCTGGCCGGCTGCTCCAGCGGCGCCTTGAGCAGGATCGACCAGACCAGCAGCAGCGTCATCAGCGCCACCATGCAGATCAGTTCAATGTAGACCAGGTCGGGCCAGACCAGCACGCGCTGCTGGTCCACCGCCTCCAGCGGCGGCTCGTGGCGGGCCAGCCGGCGATCGTTCCGCACCGCCTGGCGGGCCGCCAGCCACGTGAAGAACCCCAGCAGAAACACCAGCCCGACAATCGGCACATTGTCCGGCCGGGCCACAATGGCCACGAAGTCGGGGTCGGTCAGCGACAGCCCCAGGCCCAACAGAGCCAAGTTCAAGACGCTCCACGCCACCCCCGAGCGAACGAAAAACTGCCGGCCGAAGTAGAACCCCACCAGCAGCACTACCGCGCCGACCATGACAAGCGTGGGCCCCAGCACCCGATCCGCTGCATCCCGCAGCGGCTGGGGGAGCGACAGCAAGCTCAACGCACTCGGCTGGCCGCTCAGCGCGACCGCTGACAGCCCCAGGAACCCGGCGGCGGCGGCCAGCCAGAGCAGACTCGGCAGCCAGGCCTGCACACCGGCAGCGCCGCCCGGCGCGCGGCGCTGCCGCCACCAGTACACCGCCGCTCCGCCGTTGGCCAGCGCGGCGATCAGATACCAGCCAACCAGGAACCCGCTCACGCCGGCCAGATTCTCAAGTTCGCTCACGTGACCTTGCATCATGCACGCTATCGCTACAACGGACCACTAATGCCACCATCCTTGCGCACCCGCCAGAAATGGATCGCCATCAACAGCCCCGCCCCGAGCGGGATTGCCACGCAGTGCAGAACATAGAAGCGATTGAGCGTGAATTCCCCCACAAACCGCTCGCCAAGCAGCCCAAACCGCGCATCCGACGTGCTCGTGATCAGGTCAATCCCGTCGACGGTGAGCCATGACGCCCCGGGGCCTTCGAATCCCACCAGCGGTGCGGCACGCGCCATGTTCGAGCCCACGGTAATTGCCCAGATCGCCAGCTGATCCCAGGGGAGCAGATAGCCGGTGAAGGAGAGAAGCAGGGTCAGCACCAGCAGGAGTACCCCCACGACCCAGTTGAATTCGCGTGGCGGTTTGTAGCTGCCGGTCAAGAACACCCGGTACATGTGCAGCATCGCGGCAATCACCATCGCGTGGGCCGCCCACCGATGTAACTCGCGGAGGATCCCGAGCGACACGACATCGCGCAGGGCCATCATGTCGGCGTAGGCCCATTCGAGCGTCGGCCGGTAGTAGAACATCAGCAGCACGCCGGTCACCGCCTCGACCACGAACAGGAAGAACGTGATCCCCCCCATGCACCAGGTGTAACTCAGCGACAACCCGTGCTTGCTGATCGAAACCGGATGCAGATGCAGGAAGACGTTCGTCAGGATCACCGCCACGCGGGTGCGACGGTCCAGCGGCGCCGCGTGCCGAAACACGCTCCGCCAGAGCTGCGAGTTGCGAATCACGTCTCGGAGCGAGCGCATGGGTCGGTGGGTCGTCCTGCTTTCCCGGTGTGCTGCCGAATGACCGGTGCGATCCGGCACAGAAGCGGATCATAACACAATTGGCTGCCGTCCCCCAGAGTCTTCGTCATCCGACTTCGATGAAGCACTCGGGATCCAGCCACTGGCCGAGTTCCTCCTGGTACTTCCGGCTCTTGTCCACCTCCAACTGGCCGTCCTCGGCAATCCGAATGGCGTAGCGTTCCAGGGGTCGGGGTGCCGGGCCTTCGAAGTTGATGCCATCTTTGTAGAACCCGCTGCCGTGACACGGGCACTTGAATCGCTGCTCTGTTTCCAGCCAGGTGGGGGTACACCCCAAATGCGTACAGACGGCCCGCAGCGCATAGATCTGCGGGCGTCCCTCGTACTCGTGCCGCACGATCCATACCCCATGCTGGGCGATGTATTGCGAGTCCACCTGCCCGGCCCCATAGTCTTCCGGAAATCCGGCGCTGAACTTGGTGGGTGCTTCAATCACCACGTTCGGGAACATGAAACGCCATGCGCCCAGGAGCCACATGACGCAGGTCGCGACTAGCGCCGTGAAACCGGTCGCCAGAAACGAGCCACACAGATACCGGCAGCAGCTGCGGAAGAAGCCGCGCCGCGACCCTCCGCGCGCCGCGCGGCCAGGTGCCTCGGGAGTGGACATCGCATGGCTGGTATTCATCACCGGAAGAAGATAGCACGTTCGCATCGGCGATGCCACGCCGTTTCCGCACGGAACAGATGTGACGACGAACACCACGAACATTTCCGTGCAGTGGTCTGGAATCCGGTAGGGTGTGACCAGCTCGCCAAAGGAATGCCCGCACAATCAAAACACGCGCCGGCGAGCGCAGTCACAGCACGCACCCGCAATCGGCGCCTGCGCCCCGTGAGGCGGCAGGCTCGGAAACGGATCTTGCGATCGGCGCTGCTCGGCAGTGCGGCACGGTTGACGAAGCTAAGCCGCACAGAACAGACGGGATGACGCGTGCTGCCACGTCGCACGGCCAACAAGGGAGGACGGGAGGCAAACCGCGAAAAGGGGACCGCGCAGGTCCCGCGGGCCGTCCCCATCGCTGGAGCGGCGGCGGTGTGCCGGCAATTGACCCTCGGAAGATCGCCTGTGATACTGTTGTTCCCGCGTTCGGGGCCGGGCGGTTGCCGGCCCGTTCGGTCAGCAGGAGTCATCTGGCAGAGGGACACTCAGGAATGAACGTCTTAGTGGTGGGCAACGGTGGTCGCGAGCATGCCCTGGCGTGGAAGATCGCGCAGAGTTCACGGGTGGATCGCGTGTTCGTGGCGCCGGGCAACGCCGGAACCGCTGAAGATGCCGAGAACGTCGCGATCAGTCCCAGCGACTTTCCGCAGCTGATCAAGTTCGCGAAACAGAACCACGTGGGGCTGACGGTGGTCGGCCCCGAAGCGCCGCTGGCCGCCGGGATCGTCGACGCCCTGCAGGCGGAGCAACTGCGCGTGTTCGGCCCCTCGAAAGCGGCCGCACAGCTGGAAGGCAGCAAGGTCTTCTGCAAGAACCTGCTGCGCAACGCCGATGTGCCGTCGGCCGACTACCACGCCTTCCGAGACGCCGAAAGCGCCGCACGCTTCGTGACCGATCGCTACCCGGACAAGGATCAGGAAGTCCCGCTGGTGGTGAAAGCCGATGGCCTGGCCGCCGGCAAGGGTGTCGTCGTCTGCTCGCGCCGCGAACAGGTGCTGGCCGCCATCGAGCGGATCATCGTGGACCGCGAGTTTGGCGATGCCGGCCGGGAGATCATCTTCGAGGAACGACTCGACGGCCAGGAGGCCAGCGTGCTGGCAATCACCGACGGGCGCACCATCGTGACGCTCACACCGGCTCAGGACCACAAGCCGGCCTACGACGGTGACCAGGGCCCGAACACGGGCGGCATGGGGGCGTACTGCCCGACCCCGCTGGTCGACGCGACCATGCTGGCCTGGATTGAAGAGCATGTGCTGGTGCCGACCGTCCACGCGTTGAAACGATCGCGCCGCCCCTTCAGCGGCGTGCTGTACGCCGGGCTGATGATCACCCACCAGGGCCCGAAGGTGCTGGAGTACAACGTGCGGTTCGGCGACCCGGAATGCCAGCCGCTGCTGATGCGTCTGCGCAGCGATTTGGTGGATATCCTCGAAGCCACGGTCGACCAGCGGCTGGACGAACTCGCGCCCCTGGAATGGGATCCGCGCCCGGCGGTCTGTGTCGTGATGGCCGCGGAAGGCTATCCGGGCAAGTACGAAACCGGCCAGCCCATCCGGGGGCTGGAACAGGCCGCCGCCCTGCCCGACGTCAAGGTCTTCCACGCCGGCACCCGGCTGGTCGACGGCCAGGTACTCACCAGCGGCGGGCGCGTGGTGGGCGTCACCGCGCTGGGCAACTCGATCCCCACCGCCAAACTCCAGGCGTACACCGCAGTCAAATATATTCGCTGGCCCGGTGCCTGGTGCCGCAAGGATATTTCGGACAAGGCGCGCTGAGCGCAGGCGGCGGCATGCCGCTCCCCTGCCGGGCGCCTGACGGGGGACCGCGTGGGGATCGACCCCGGCCCGCTCACCCCACGTCGCCCAGATCCAGCGCCGCGCTGTAGCGGCGCAGGACCTGCGAGCGCAAGGCGGCGAATTCTTCCTGGAAGAAGGGGGGGGCATCGCCGGCCGTCAACGCCTGGGCGTCCTGCCGCGCTTCGACCAGCAGCTGCTGGTCGCGCTGCAGATCCGCCACGCGCAACGGCGGCATGCCGTGCTGGCTGACCCCGAACAGATCCCCCGGTCCCCGCAATGCGAAGTCGATTTCCGCCAGTTCAAAGCCGTCGGTGGAACGCTCGAACGCGGCCAGCCGCTCCTGCGCCGCCGGACTGCCCGGCTGCGCGAACACCGTCACATAGCCGGGGAACTGGCCGCGCCGCACGCGGCCGCGCAGCTGGTGCAGCTGAGCCAGCCCGAACCGCTCGCCACTCTCGATGGTCAGCAGGGTCGCGTTCGGCACGTCAATTCCCACCTCGATCACCGAGGTGGCGACCAGCACCTGCGTCGCGCCGCGCCGGAACGCGGCCATGGCGGCCTCCTTCTCCGCCGGCGACAGGCGGCCGTGGATCAGATCGACGCGAAACGCCTCCAGCGGCCCGTTCACCAGTCGCTCGTAAACCTCCTCGACGCTGGCCACGCTCGCCGATTCGTCCTCTTCCACCCGCGGCGCGATCACGTACCCCTGCCGCCCCTCCTGCAGTTTGCGGCGCACGAAACTCCACCATCGGTCGCGTTGCGCATCGGCCACCAGGTAGGTATGGACCGGTTGGCGCCCCGGCGGAGACTGGCGCAGCGTCGACACGTCCAGGTCGCCGAACAACGACATGGCGACGGTGCGCGGGATCGGCGTGGCAGTCATGACCAGGTAGTGCGGATCGCTCCCCGCGCTCTTGAGCGCCGCGCGCTGCCGCACGCCGAACTTGTGCTGTTCATCGATCACGACCAGCCCCAGCTGCGGAAATGTGATCGGTTCGTGCAGCAGCGCTTGCGTGCCGATCAGCAGATCGACCTCGCCGGCCTGCACCCGGCCCAGCAGCTGCTGGCGCAGTGTGCCGGTCAGCGCCCCGGTGAGCAGTTCGATCCGCACACGGCTCTGTGCCAGGTCTTCGCCGAGAGTGCGGAAGTGCTGCTGCGCCAACACCTCGGTAGGCGCCATCAACACCGCCTGGTGTGCGTGTGCCACCGCCAGCAGCATGGCATACTCCGCCACCACCGTCTTGCCACTCCCCACCTCCCCCTGCAGCAGGCGGTTCATCGGGATGCACCGCCCCATGTCGGTCGCAATGTCGCGAATAGCCTGCTCCTGATCGGCCGTCAATTCGAACGGAAACAGCCGCCGGATCCGTGCATCGATCTTGGCCGTGGCCGGCAAGGCCGGCGCACGTTCGGTCCGCTGCAGTTGCCACCGCCGCAGCGCCAGCGCCAGCTGCAGCACCAGCAACTCCTGATACACGAATCGCCGCCGCGACTCCCGCACGTCGGCACTGTCCTGGGGCATGTGCACCGCGCGCAGCGCCCGGCCGATCGGCCACAGCTGGTGCAGCGTCAGAAACGGTGCCGGAAACACCTCCACCACCTCGTCCGCCAGCGCTGCCACCACGCGATGGACGATCTTGCGCAACCGACCCTGCACCAGCCCTTCCGTCAGCGGATAGACAGGCAGCATCGGACCGGCTGTCGGCTGCGCGTCGTCCGCCACCGGCACCAGACGCGGATGCGCCAGCTCCCAACCCAGCCCCCGCCGTTTCGGCACGCCGGAAAGCATCACACGCTGGCCACGGACCAGCCGCTGCTGCATGAACGACTGATTGAACCAGACCGCCCGCAACGCCCCCGACTCGTCGCGAATCAACGCCCCCAGCAGCGTCCGCCCCGGCCCCAGCGCCCGCAACTCCACCTCGTCGACCACGCCGCACACCGACACCGGACCGCTGCCGTCAATCTCGCTGATCCGGCACACGCGCGTCAGGTCCTCGTAACTGCGTGGAAAGAAGAACAGCAGATCACCAGCCGTCCGCAGCCCCAGCCGATGCAGCAGTGGCACCAGCCGCGCTGGAACCCCCGCCAGTTCGTGCACCGGCATCCGAAGTCGCTCGGCGATCGATCGATGGCTGTCGTCTGTCTCCATGCGTCCCTTCCCGATACTGGCCCGAGCTGCAACACGCTCCGCTCACGCCGTCCACAGGTCCAGCCCGCCGCGCCGATCTCCAGCATTGTATGGTCTCGTTCCCGGGCGGGAAATCGAGCCTGCCGGGAGGGGGCGAGTGGGCCTGCCAACCGTCTTGCAGCCCACCTGCAATTCGCACTACGAATACACGTTACAATGGTCCCGGCGAGAACGGACCTGGCGGCGACCAGTCCTACCGACAACGAGTCCATCACAGCGAGGATGATCATGTTCCAACCGGCATACCGTATCGTGTGGACCATCAGTTTGTGTGTCTTGGGTCTGGGCCAGCTGGCGCACGCCCAGGTGCCAGTCCCCAACAGCTCGTTCGAGGACGGCGGCGAATCGCCGGCAGCGTGGACGCTTACCGGCGGCCAGGGCGGCCTCCTGTCTCCGGGCGCCGCGGGGGACCGGGCCATCTCCGTCACGGGCGACGGCCAGTCGAACAGTGCCTGGCTCTCCCCGCCGCTGGACCTGGAACCCGACACGGTGTATCGACTGCGGTTCCAGGCCCGCCGGGTGCAGGGCACCACCGGGCTGCCGACCAGCGGCCCGCTGTTCTGCAACAGCGACCTCACATCGCTCGGCAGCGAGTGGACGGCATGCGAGTCCTTCTTTGTGACGCCCCAGCAGCTCTCGGCTGACATCGCCCGCCTGCGGTTCGGCCAGTGGGAAGTCAACGGGACGGTGGCGTACGACGACGTGCGGGTGGAGCCGATCATTCCGGTCTATCAGGCCCATGGCGCGTTACGGCTGGGCGAAGGCGAGCGCCTGACCGGGAACCAGTACACGTTTGAGGCGCCGTTCGGCAAGGCTTCGGCCAACCAGGCGCGCCCCCTGGCCTGGCACCGCTGCATGTTCAATACGAATCGCTGGCTGATGGATGAATCGGCCGCCGTGGTGTACCGCCACGACCTGGGACGCATGCAGCAGCGCGCCCAGGTGCACGCCACGATCGGCTGGTATCAGCACGGCGAGCTCGTCGTGTCCGCCAGCCGTGACGGGCAGCAGTGGGAGGAGATCGGAAGCCTGGGCCAGCGGGGATCGGTGGCCTGCGAGGTGCCGGCCACCCTGCTGCCGGCCGAACAGATCTGGGTCAAGTTCTCCGTGCGCCGCGCGACTGGCGATACCAGCCCGCCGTCCTTGCAGCTCTTCCGATATCGCTACGAATCGACCGTCGACGGCCCACCGCTGGACCTGGTCGGTGCCACACACTTCGTCGCCGTGCTGAAATCGGACCCGCAACTGCAGGTGTCTATCACCGATCTGGGGGAAGCAGTTCCTGGCGGTGACAACAAGGTGACACTTTCCCTGCGCAATCGAGCGAACAAGACGCTCCGGCTGGAAGCCGGTGGCCAGCGGGTGGATCTGCCGGCCGGCGACGCGGACCAGCCGGTGACGATCCCCTACACGCTCGCCGGCAGTGGGAAGCACGTGGTAGCGATACGGATCGGCGGCGATGTGGAGTTCGCGGCGGAGGCCACCGTCACGATCTCGCCGCTGCATGAGACCAGCTACGGGCAGGTGCTGCCCGCGTCCAGTGCGGAGGTCGGGCTGTGGTGGTGTTCGTCCGGCTGGAAGATCAGCAGTCGCCGGCCCGTGCCCGGGCCGAACACGCAGTCGGCTGCCATCGAGGTGGCTGCCGCCGCCAATGAAGCGGAAGCCGTGCAGCTGGTCGTGCGTCCGGCCCGCCCGCTGGCGGGTCTGACCGTCACCGCTGGAACGCTGACAGGACCGGCCGGAGCGAAGATCGGCGCCGAGCAGATTGACATCCTGCGCGTCCGGTACGTATCGGTCGTGCAGCCGACCGATGCCTCCGCGACCGCCGGGCTGTGGCCCGACCCGCTGCCGCCGCTGGCGGGCCCCGTCACGGCCGAAGCTGACCAGAACCTGCCGCTGTGGGTGCGGGTCCGGGTGCCGCGCGACCAGCCGGCGGGGAGCTACCTCGGTACGCTCGTACTTGCGGCCGAGGACTATCGCGCTGAAGTGCCGCTGCAGGTGGAAGTGTTCGGGTTCAACCTTCCGGACCGGATGACCTGCCA
The DNA here is from genome assembly GCA_012729315.1 of Planctomycetaceae bacterium. GTDB lineage: Bacteria > Planctomycetota > Planctomycetia > Pirellulales > Pirellulaceae > JAAYDI01. The sequence continues at coordinate 18,659 of JAAYDI010000175.1, read as the reverse complement.
GACGGCGTTCGGTTTTGACCCGGGCGAGGCCTGGCGATACCACGGCGTAACAACCGACGCGGATCGCCGGCAAGTGCTCGCGAGCTACCTCCAGTGCCTGGCAGACCATCACATCTCGCCCTACAACCCGGCGCCACTCGACGGCATCCAGGTCACCTGGACGAACCTGCCGCCGTGGGTCGGAGGGGAGACCGACACGGAGGTCGTGCACGCCGGGACGACCTCGCTGCGGGTGGCTGACGACTCGCCCACCGCCGCTGCGTCGGCCGTGTTCCGCACGCGGATTCCGATTGCGGACCAGGGTATCAAGCTGAGCTTCTGGTACCGCACCCACCAGCCGGGCCATCGCTTCCTGGTCACACTCGCCCATCACGACGCGAGCGGACACTGGATGTCCGGCCGCAACAACGACCTGCTCGTCACAGGGGACGGCACATGGCAGCACTATGAGCAAACAGTGACGCAGTTTCCCGCCGGTGCGAAGAGCCTGACCATTACCTTGCGCGCGACCGAGTGGCGGGAGGACGGCTCGCTCACCGGCAGCGTGTGGTTCGACGACGTGTCGCTGATCGATGTGGCCTCCGGCACCGAACAGCTGATCGACGGTGGCTTCGAGGCGGTCGCGCAGCAGATCCCCGAGCCGGTCTTCGATTTCAGCGCCTGGGACACGGCCATGCACCAGGCGATGGAAGGCTATCACTTCAACACGTTTCAGCTTCACGTACCCGGCCTGGGCAGCGGCACGTTCCATGCGCGAGCGGAACCGGAACTGCTCGGATACGCGGAACACACTCCTCAATACCAGGGGGCGATGCGCGCGTTCCTGGAGAAACTGCAGGCGCATCTGCGCGACCGGGGATGGCTGGACGAAGCGTTCGTCTACTGGTTCGACGAGCCCGATCCGAAAGACTACGACTTCGTGATGAACGGTTTCACCAAACTCAAGACCTGGGCACCCGACATCCGCCGGATGCTGACCGAACAAGTCGAGCAGGCCCTGGTCGGCGGGCCCAACATCTGGTGCCCGCTGACCCCCGCGTACGACGCGGAACAGGCGGCGCCGCGACGCGCGGCAGGCGACACTTTCTGGTGGTACGTCTGCACGGTCCCGAAGGCGCCGTATTGCACGCTGTTTATCGATCACCCGGGTACCGAACTCCGCGTCTGGCTCTGGCAGACCTGGCAGCACGACATCGCCGGCGTGCTCGTGTGGCAGACCAACTACTGGACTTCCGCGGCCGCCTACCCGGACGCCGCCCATCCGCAGAACCCGTACGCGGACCCCATGGGCTGGGTCTCCGGCTACAGCACCCCCGCGGGCGTGCGGCAGGCGTGGGGCAATGGCGACGGGCGATTCCTGTACCCGCCTGAGCGCGCCGCCGACGGCCGCCCCGCCGCACCGGTCCTGGACCCGGCGGTCGCCTCGATCCGCCTGGAGATGCTGCGCGACGGCCTGGAGGACTACGAGTACCTCGCACTGCTGCAGCGATTGGTGGCTGCGCGCCAGGACACGCTGACCTCCCAGCAGCTGGCCGAGTACTCCGCACTGCTCAAGGTGCCGGCAGACATCACGAGCGACCTGACGACGTTCACCTGCGATCCCGCCCCGATCGAACAGCGCCGCGAGGAAATCGCCCGCGCCATCGAGCGTCTGCAGTAGCGCCCGCTGCCGTACGGAACGGGTCGGACGCGCGGCTTGCCGCTTTACTTGACGCGCTGGCAGGCGGCCACGGCCAGTTGATCACAGCGTTCGTTTTCCGGATGGCCGCTGTGTCCGGCCACACGTGTGTACGTGATCGTGTGCCGTTGGGCCAGTGCATCCAGGCGCCGCCACAGCTCGTCGTTCTTGACCGGCATCCAGCGCTGGCCTTCTCGGCGGCGCCAGCCGTTCTGTTTCCACCTGGCGAGCCACTCTTCGAGCCCTTTGCCGACATAGACGCTGTCGGTAAACAGCTCGACCTGGCAGGGGCGTTTGAGCGCCTCGAGGCCCCGGATGACGGCCAGCAGTTCCATGCGGTTGTTGGTCGTGTCGCGTTCGCCACCCGACCTCTCCAGTTCCTGGCCGGTCGCCACGTGCCGGAGGATGAAGGCCCAGCCGCCGGGTCCCGGATTACCGCTGCAGGCTCCGTCCGTGAACAAGTGCACTTGAGAACGCGTGCCGTGCTGAGTCATAGCCATTCTACTGCGAAGCGTCAGGACTGGAGGACGAAGGGACCGCCGGCATGTCCGGATCGTCGTGCTGCGAGCCGGCCGGCAGAGCGGGCCGGGCACCGCTCTTGAACTCCTCAGCGTTCGGCACCGCCAGGTCGTGCAACTGGGCGCTCAGGCGGCTTTCACGCGGGGAACGGTCGGCAGCGACCCAGGGCAACACCACCATGAACTTGCTGCCACGCCCCAGCTCACTCTCGAAGCTGATCTCACCCTGGAGCAGTTTGCAGAGTTCCTTGAGGATGGACAGGCCGAGCCCGGTTCCGGAATACTCCCGACTCAACCCATCGTCGCCCAGGATCGAATTGCTCTGCCGGAACTTCTCGAAGATGATGTCCCGATCCTCTTCCGCGATGCCGACCCCCGTATCGGCGACGGTCAAGACCAGTCTGTCGCCGCGGGCCGGCCCCGCGAACACCTCCACGCGACCTCCTTCCGGCGTGAACTTGATGGCGTTGGAGAGCAGGTTCGTCAGGATCTGCTGGACCTTGGCCTGATCCTGGTAGACGAAGGGGAGGTCCTGATCGACGTCCACGACCAGGTCGATGTTCTTGTCTTCGGCCAGCGCGCGGACCAGATCGCACTGCGCGAGAATGACGGTGTCGATCCGGAACTCAGACGGGCGGACCTCCATTTTGCCGGCCTCGAGTTTCGCCAGGTCCAGGATGTCGTTGATCATCTCCAGCAGGATGCGGCCGGACTTCATGATATTGGCAGCGTAGCGTTTCTGTTTTTCGTTGAGTGCCTCGATGCCCTGCAGCACTTCGGAGAAGCCGATGATGCTGTTGAGCGGCGTCCGCAGCTCGTGGCTCATATTGGCCAGGAAGTCATCCTTGAGGCGATTCATCTCGTAGAGACGCATGTTCAGCTGGGCCAGCTCGTCAACCTTCCCGTCCAGATCCTTGTTGACGCGCCGCAATTCAGCCTGGGTATCGGTCAGGTGCCGCAACATGCGGTTGAACGACTGCGCCAGGTCCTCGAACTCGTCGTTCGTATGGATCTCGGCGCGCACCTCCAGCTTGCCGCGGCTCACGTCGTCGCTCACGTCCCGCAGATGCTGGAGCGGCTTGACGATCACGTATCGCACGATCAGGTACAAGGTGATCATGGCCAGGAAGACGGTGAGGATCGCCACGGCGATCAGAATCGCGCGCGAATTGCTGATCGCGCTGGCCGTGTCCGCGAAGGGCAGAATCACTTTCACCGCCAGCAGCGGCGGCTCCTGCGCGTACGACTCCCCCAGTTCCGCCGCCGACATCGTGCCCACATCCAGGGCGGCCGTGTGGCAGAGCCGGCAGTTCTGCTTGAAATTGACCGGTTCGAAGTAGTGGTATTCACCGTTCCCCTCCCGGGGCAGCCGGTCGACGAACACCGCCCGCGTGTTCTTCTCGGCCGCTTCCCCCAGCGGCTCCGCGGGACTCATCTTCGCCGCCGGCGTCTCGGCCTCCAGCAGCAACTGCCGCTTCTGCTGCTGAAACTTCTTGTTCAACTCGATCAGCAACTGCCGCTCGACTTCGTCCTGCGGCCGTGTGGGAGAGACGTGGTTCAACCAGTTGTTGGGATCGAGTGTGACGATCTCGTAGCGATAGTCCTGCGTCTCCTCCACGTCCACAATGATTTCCCGCAGCCACTCGCGACTCATCCGCCGCAGGTCCGAGTTCTCCGCCGCCCCCTCACTGCGCGTCTCGAACGTGAGCGAGTGGACCTTGATCATGATGATGTCGATCAGGTCGTGGCCGTGGTTGCGCGTGTTGGTCATCACCAGGTTGCCCGCGACCCGGTCCACACCCCAGAATGTGGCCGTCACCAGCAGCAGCAGGCAGGCGCCGAACAGGAACCGGCACTTGCGCTCCAGACTGGTCTCACCAAGCACACGTTTGATCGAGCGATAGCTCATGGGTGGCCGCTAGGGGGACAGGAGACAGGGGCATACCCCGGACAATCGCCCGTATTCTACGGTGTGCCCCGGCAGGGAACCAGAGCAAAGAAGACGTCTCAGAGCATGTCGAGCGGATCGACATCGACCGTCCACAGGACATCGGCGGGCGGTTTGAGCCCCTCCGTGGCAGCGCGCACCAGACCGGCCAGCGCCGGTTGATCAGCGTGGTAGAGGAGCACGTGGAAGCGGAAGTTGCCGCGCAACTTGGGGAGCGGCGCGGCGGCCGGACCGAGTATCCGCGGTTCGACCTGCCGCGCGGTGGCCGTGGCGCGCAGCCGCTCCACGACCTGCTCGGCAAACTGCTCCACCGCCGTCTCCACCGGCCCGCGCACCACGATGCGAATCATCGCCACCAGCGGCGGATAACCGAACTCGCGCCGCACCGGCAGCTCCTGCAGGGCAAACTGCCGGTAGTCGTGCCGCTGGGCCGCCATGATCGCCGGATGATCCGGACTGTAGGTCTGGACCAGCACGCGTCCACCCCGCGCGCCGCGCCCCGTGCGACCAGCCACCTGCGTCACCAACTGAAACGTCCGTTCCGCCGCGCGGAAGTCAGGGAAGTGCAGCGTCGTGTCGGCGTTGATCACGCCTACCAGCGTCACGTTGGGAAAATCCAGCCCCTTGGCAATCATCTGCGTGCCCAGCAGGATCCGCACTTCCCCCGACCGGAAACGGCTCAGCGCCGTTTCGTGACTGCCCGGTTTCGACATCGAATCGCTGTCCATCCGCAGACAGGCGACGCCGGGGAAACGGGCCTGCACTTCCACCTCCAGCTTCTGCGTGCCCAGGCCCGAATAGCGGATGTCCGCGAACCGGCACTCCGGACAGTGCGGCGGCGGCGGGATCTGGTATTCGCAGTAGTGGCAGACCGCAGTCTGCTCGTGCCGGTGATGCGTCAATGCCAGGTCGCAGTGCGGGCACTTGACCACGTGCCCGCAGGCCGGGCACTGGATCGTCGTGGAATAGCCGCGGCGATTGAGCAGCAGGATCACCTGGCCGCCGTCGCGCAGCGCCTCCCGCACGGCCTGGTAGAGGGGCTGACTGATGGCCCCCGGCGCATGGCGGCCGCGGTGCGGCGTGCGCAGGTCGACGGTGGCCACGTCGGGCAGCGGCAGGGCCGAGACGCGACGCGGCATCTCGATCAGCCGATACGTGCCGCACTGCGCCGCGTACCAGCTCTCCAGCGCCGGCGTGGCGGACCCCAGCACCAGCGGCACCTGCTCGGCCAGCGCCCGCTGCCGGGCCACGTCGCGGGCATGGTAGCGCGGCACAATGTCCTGCTTGAAGGACGCATCGTGCTCCTCGTCGATCACGATCAGACCCAGGTTCGGCGTCGGCGCAAAGACGGCACTCCGCGCCCCTACCACCACCTGCACCTCACCCGTCGCGATCCGCCGCCAGTGCCAATGCCGCTCCGAGCCGGTCAGGTGACTGTGCAGCACCGCCACCCGCGCAAACCGCGACTCGAACCGCTGCAGCGTCTGCGGCGTGAGACTGATCTCGGGCACCAGCACGATGGCCTGCCGGCCGTACTGGATCACCTCTTCGATCGCCTGGATGTACACCTCCGTCTTGCCGCTGCCAGTGACACCGTGAATCACTATCGTCTCGTGACGGCGCTGCCGCAGCGGCTGCAGGATCGCCTCGAGCGCCGCCTGCTGATCGGGATTGAGCGGCAGCCGGGCTACCCGGTCCACGGTCCGTGTGTCCGGAATGATCTGCTGCACGCGGCGGACCTCCTCCGTCACCAGCGCCTTGCGCCGCAGCGTCTGAATCGGCCCCGACGTGCAGTGCGCCGCCGCCGCCAGATCGGCCGGCGTCATCCCGCCGGACGATCCCGCCAGGATCTGCAACGCGTCACGCTGCTTGGGCGGCAGCGCCAGCTCCGCCAGCCGGGCCGTGACACCCGGTGCGACGTGCAGAAACACCTGCTCCCGCGTCCCCGCCTGCCCCCGCACTCCCGCTGGCACCACGGCGTCCAGCACCTGCCCCAGCGGACATAGATAGTAGTCTGCCATCCAGCGCGTCAGACGCAGCATGGCGGGCGAGAGCAGCGACCGGCTGTCGACCGTCGCCAAGATCGGCTTGAGCGCGCGAGTCACATGCGCCTGACTGCCGACGACCGTACAGTAACCCACGCGCCGGCGATTGCCGCGGCCCAGCGGAACCTGCACACGCACACCCGGCTGTACCGCCGCCCGTAAGGTGCCGGGCACCTCATAGTCGTACGGCCCGAACGGAGCCTCGGCAAACACCACCTCCGCGACGCAAACCTCGCGCCGGTCGTCCAACTCCCATGGCGGAGGCTGCTTGTCAAACAGATCTTGTTGCTCCTGGCCCATCGACACACCATCTTCCGGAACCGACAATGTCGCTACGGTCCCCCAAGTCTAGATGACCCGGGGCCGACCCGCGATGTCGCCCGCACATCGCCACCAGTTCGTGAACCGCCCCCCAAACCGCTCGAATCTCGACGGCAGGCCCTATGCGACTCGGAATCTTCGGTGGATCCTTCGATCCCGTGCATTACGGACACCTGTTGCTGGCCGAAACGTGCCGCGAACAATGCGCACTCGACCAGGTCTGGCTGCTGCCGGCGGCCGCCTCCCCTCTCAAACAGGATCGCCACGTCGCCGCCGCACGCCACCGCGTGGATATGCTCCGTCTGGCGGTCGGCGGACACCCGGCGATGCAGATCAGTACCCTCGAAATCGATCGCGGCGGAGTGAGCTATACCGTGGACACCCTGACCGCCATCCACGCACAGCATCCGGAGGCCGAGCTGTTCCTGCTGATGGGCGCGGATGCCGTGGCCGACTTGCCCCAGTGGCGTGCGGCGGCGCGCATCTGTGAACTGGCCATTCTCGTCGTCGTCCGCCGTGCCGGGACCGCGGAACCCAGCTTCGACAGGCTCCAGACAGTCACCTCACCACAACGTCTGGAGCTGTTCCGCGCACATCAGGTCACGATGCCCATCGTCGAACTGTCCAGCACAGACATCCGCTCCCGTGTGGCGCGCGGTCAGAGCATTCGTTACCGGACACCGCGGGCAGTGGAGAAGTACATCGAGTCGCACGGGCTGTACCGGTGACGCGCCTCACGCGGCACGATGGAGCTCCAGCAACTGGCGCATCGGCGGCGACAGTTCCACCAGATGAATGCCCGGGTCCTGCCGCAACGCGTCCGTAACCTGGTCGAGCTGCTCAAATACACTCAGTGCCAAGTCAATGAAGATCCACTTCCGGCCAGCGAACTCGCAGGCGCCCCCGCCAGCTCCTCCCAACCACTCCTGACGCGTCTGATACCCCAGTTGTTCCGCGATGGCGCATGCCTGTTCTAACAACTCGACCGTGTGCATCCCAGCTCCCCTATTTCGCCCTGGATCCGTGGCCAAACCAAACCGGACAGGGCGGGATTATACCGGCTTCGGTTACAGTTGCCCAGTTCGATTCGACGATACCTCACATAGAGCTAACCAATTACCGGGAAACAAGTTAAGCCACGGCTACGGGGCAAGACATTCCGGTCGCCGCGAGCGCGGCAAGCCAGTCAAGTCAGTCAAGATGGGGACGCCCGAGCGTTCTCCACAGCCGGTTGGCTCGGTTTCGTGAGTGGAAAGGGATTGTGCAGATGTCGTACGGCAACTCGGATCGCCCCACGCTCGAGGAACAGGTCCAGATTCTGACTGCCCAGCTTCACCAGGCACAGAAACTCACCTCGCTAGGAGAACTCGTCGGCACGACGACGCACGAATTCAACAACGTGTTGATGACCATCATCAACTACGCGAAGCTGGGTATGCGTTGCCGCGACGACGCGACACGCGATAAGGCACTCGACAAGATACTGGCTGCCAGCCAGAAGGCTGCCCGCATCACGAATTCGATTCTCGGCGTCGCTCGCAATCGGGCTGAGACGTTTGAACCCACCGACTTACAGCAACTTGTGGAAGACGCGCTGCTGCTGCTGGAGCGCGAAATGAACAAGTACCACATTACGGTGGACAAGCAGATCGCTGCCGTGCCCGAGGCGATGGTCAACGGCAACCAGATCCAGCAGATACTGCTCAACCTGTTGATCAACGCCCGACAGGCCATGCCGCGGGGTGGCCGGATCCTGGTGAAACTGGACTACGATCCGGCGGAAGAGATGCTCGTGCTGATGATCCGCGACGACGGCGCGGGCATCCCCGCCGATAAACTCCCCCGAATTTTCGATCCGTTCTTCAGCACCAAGAACGGGCCGGACGAGACCGGCAAGGGGGGCACGGGCCTGGGCCTGTCCTCCTGCCGAAACATTGTGGAGGCCCACCACGGACGGATACGCGTGCAGAGCACGGTCGGCAAGGGCACCGCCTTCACCATTCTGTTGCCGGTCTTCAAATCGGCTCAGACGGCACCCGCACCACCCGCGCTCGGGATCGCCACGCCAACCCCGGCGACCGATCATCAGGCGGCACCGTGAGACCAGGCGGCGCGACGTGCCGTGCGGGCCTGCCCGAGTGACAGGCAGTCGTACGGGGCGGCTCCCGCGTCACTGGCTCGCGACACCCAATCGACCGCGCAGATCCGCCAGCATGCGTTGTTCCAGCATCGTGTCGCGGCCCATCGGGATCCAGCCTCGTGTCACCGGCCCACCCTGCAGGTCAGTCCCTGGACGCCGCAGCGATCCGTCATGACGCAGCTCGTCCAGACTGACCGTCGAGAATTCGGGCTGGCTGACATCCTCCAGCTCCTTGTAGACCTGCAGATCGACCAGGTAGCCCCCGTCAACCTGCGGTCGCACCTGGACCGCGGCCCGCCGCCGAATGGACTGCAGGGTCGCATAACGCCGCTCGAAGCCCGGCGACGAGTCCTTGCGCCACGGTTCGAGTATCGTGGCCCCCGCCTGCGGAAACGTGTCGAGCTGCCCCTCCGTCAGCACCCCACCGACTGACCGCACGCGCTCTTCCCGTTCAATGTCAAAATAGTCGTCGACGGTATCCACCAGCTGATTCCACAGGAACTCCCGGTCACTCAACGGTACGTACATCGGATTCTGCGCCAAAGCCGCCTGCGGCGGCGGGTTCGACTGATGCAGCCCGGACAGGGCTTCGTGCAGCCGACACCCGGACGCTGGGACCAGCGCGAACACGAGCACAAGAATCCAGCGACATTCGATGGGGTTCATGTGTTGTCCGTCCGCCGTGCGCACAGCCCGATGCTCAACCCGAAAGAATTCCCAGAAAGGGGGCGGTAGTGTCCCGAAAAAACGGCTTGGCGACAAGAGCACCTTTGTCGCGCGGGCGGGACACGGGACAGAAACCCCTCCAGCCCACCCAGAAACCCCAATCGCCCGCAAAATCGCGGAACTTTCCCGCACACCACAACGTCACAACACCAGAAAGACTGATCGTGGTTCTTGCGGGAAGCTTGCGAGGAGGTTACGGCATGTCCCGAATACTGACTGGTCTACTGACCACTGGTCTACTGATCATTGGCGTTGTACTCGTCCCCTCATTGGTCTGGGGGCAGGGTGTGTTAGTGGACATCGAGCCTGGTCATCACTACCGCCTGCCGCGGCCGCCAATTATTCGCGATCCCCATCCCTATCCGCGGCCGCGGCCTGTGCCGGAGCCACCGGCGTCGTATCGGATCCAGGAGCTGGCGGTGGATGCCACGGTGACGGATCAGGTCGCCAAGGTGCAGGTGTCCCAATCGTTTGTCAACACGGGCAGCCGGCAGATGGAGGTCTCCTTCCTGTTCCCATTGCCGTATGACGGAGCGGTGGACCAGATGACCTTCATGGTGGACGGCAAGGAGTACGAGGCGAAGCTGCTCAGCGCCGAGGAAGCGCGGCGCGTCTATGAAGGGTATATTCGCCGCAATCAGGATCCGGCGCTGCTGGAATGGCTCGGCACCGGCATGTTCCAGACGAGCATCTTCCCGGTGCCGCCGGGAGGCAAACGCACGGTCACGATGCGGTACAGCCAGATCTGCCGCCGGACCGACGGGCTCACCGAATGGCTGTTCCCGCTGAGTACTGCCAGGTACACGTCACAGCCGGTCGAGAAGGTGGCGGTCAATGTGACGATACAGAGCCAGGTGCCGATCAAGAACGTGTACAGCCCGACTCACTCGATCGAACTCCAGCGTCCCGCGGACGGCGCGGCGCGGATTGCCTATACCGGTACGAACGAGATCCCCACCTCCGATTTCCGTCTGATGTTCGACGTGGGGAAGGAGCGTATCGGTGCCAGTGTGATGAGTTACCGCCCCGACACCGGGGACGAGGGATACTTCCTGCTGCTGGTCAGTCCGGACATTGAGCGGTCGACCAATCAGCCTCAGCCCAAGACGGTGATCTTCGTTGTCGACCGTTCGGGGAGTATGAGCGGCAAGAAGATCGAGCAGGCCAAGGGTGCGTTGAAGTTCGTCTTGAACAACCTGCGGGAGACCGATCTGTTCAACATCGTGGCCTACGACAGCACGGTGGAGAGCTTCCGCCCGGAACTGCAGCGGTACAACGACCAGACGCGCAACGAGGCGCTGGGCTTCATCGAGGGGATCTATGCGGGGGGCAGCACCAACATCGACGGGGCGCTGCAGGCGGCGCTGGCCCAGCTGCAGGATGCCAGCCGGCCGGCGTACATCGTCTTCCTCACCGACGGGCTGCCCACCGCGGGGGAACGGCGCGAGCCGCAGATCGTGGCCAATGCCAAGACGGCCAACAAGGTGCGGGCCCGCATCTTCACCTTCGGCGTCGGGTACGACGTGAACAGCCGGCTGCTGGACAAGCTGGTGCGGATCTGTTTCGGCCGTAGCCAGTATGTCCTGCCGGACGAGGACATCGAAGCCCACGTGGCGCGGCTCTACGCGCGGATCGGCGCGCCGGCCATGGTGGATCTGCAGGTGACATTCGACGTCGCCAACCGGCCGGTCGATCAGGGCGCGGTGATCAGCCGCGTCTATCCCCAGGATGCGGTGGACCTGTTTGCCGGCGACCAGCTGGTGCTGGTCGGTCGCTACAAGCACCCGGGTGACGCGACGGTGACAATCCACGGGAAGGTGGAGGGGAGCGAGCAGTCGTTCAGTTTCCCGGCCAAACTCACCGACAAATCGGCTGACGACTCGCAGGCGTTCATCGAGAAGCTGTGGGCGGTCCGCCGCGTCGGCCAGATCATCGACGAGATTGACCTGCACGGCAAGAACCAGGAACTCGTCAACGAACTGGTGGCGCTGGCCACCCGGCACGGCATCCTGACCCCCTACACGTCGTTCCTGGCAGACGAGCAGGCCAACATCCGCGACGTGGCCGCCGTGCAGCTCCAGGCGGGCATGGCGCTCGATGCGCTGAACCATGAAACGGGCGCGTACGCCTTCCGCCAGCGGATGATCAAGGGCAACCTGCAGCAGATGGAGCAGGCGGGATCCGGGTACGCGTTGGACCTGAGCCGGGGCGCGACGCCCAGCCATCCCGGTGCCAGGTCTAGGGCATCCCAGCTCTACAGCGGCCGCGCAGCAGGCAGGGGAGCAGGCATGGAAGCAGATATGCCAGCAGGCATGGCAGCAGGCATGGGAGCCATCCCAGCTGCTCCGGCCGGCATCCAGCCGGCGATGCCCGGGGCCGCCTCCGCGCCTCCGCCGTCGGAGTCGGACGGCCCGGCCGTGGCCACCACCGTGCTCAACGTGGGTAAGAAGACGTTCTTCCAACGCAACAACCGCTGGGAGGATTCCGCGCTCACGGAAGAGCAGATCCAGAACGCGCAGCAGATCGAGCGCTACAGCGATGCGTACTTCGCCCTGAGCCGGAAGTACGGCAAAGACGTCGCCAAGTACCTCGCCTTGGAAGGCCGCGTCCTCGTCCTGCTGGGCGATCAGGCCTACGAGTTCTGATCTGCCGGAGTACCGCGCGCGGCCGGCGCGCGCAGCACCGCTGCGCGCAGCGCCGGTCGCGCGCTCTGGCGGACGTGTGCTGCCAGCTCCCGGGCACCGTCCTTGCCATGCCCGGTGCCGTCGCGATAGGATTGAGTGTGCGCCGACTGAGCGCGGAATTCTGCGGACTGCGCAATACGTTACGTTGGCGGAACTGCGCGAGGATCTCGAGTGGCTCCGCGAGTGGGGCAACCAGGAGACCGATCATTCATGGGGCGCGTGGTGCAAGCTCCTTCCGGGCAGCGGTTCGCGGACGGGACAGCGGCCGGCGGCTGGTGGCATGAGCTGGATCAGTCGGGGCACATCATGTGTGACCTGTGTCCCCGCCACTGCACGCTCAAACCGGGGGACCGCGGCTTCTGTTTCGTGCGGCAGAACGTGGACGGCCAGCTGGTCTCGACCACCTACGGCCGCAGCACGGGCTTCTGTGTCGACCCGATCGAAAAGAAACCGCTCAACCATTTCCTGCCGGGCACGGCGGTCCTGTCGTTCGGTACCGCCGGCTGCAATCTCGGCTGTAAGTTCTGCCAGAACTGGGATTCGTCCAGGTCACGGGCAGTGGATCGCGCCAGCGACGTAGCCGAACCGGCCACCATCGCTGAGGCGGCCGTGCAGCTGGGGTGCCACAGTGTCGCCTTCACCTACAACGACCCGGTGATCTGGGCCGAGTACGCGATCGACACGGCGCACGCCTGCCACGAGCGCGGGATCCGGACGGTCGCGGTGACCAACGGCTACATCGCGCCGCAGGCGCGCTGCAGCTTCTTCGAGGTCATCGACGCGGCGAACGTGGATCTGAAGGCGTTTCAGGAGGCGTTCTACTACAAGCTGACCAATTCCCACCTGCAGCCGGTGCTCGATTCGCTCACCTGGCTCCATCGGGACACCGACGTGTGGCTCGAGATCACCAACCTGATCATCCCGGGCGAGAACGACGCTCCGGACGAACTCCGCCGCATGTGCGACTGGCTGCTGGAGCACGTCGGCGACGAGGTGCCGCTGCACTTCACGGCGTTCCATCCGGACTTCCGGATGCGCGATCATCCGGCCACGCCGCACGAGACGCTTCTGGCGGCGTACGAGCTGGCGCGGTCGCAGGGTATCAAGTACGTCTATGTGGGCAACGTCCACGACCCGCAACACGACAGCACGTACTGTCCCGCGTGCGGCACGCTGCTGATCGCACGGAACTGGCATCAGGTGGGCGCGTACCACCTGCGTGACAACCGCTGCGCGCAGTGCGCTGCGCCGATCGCCGGACGCTTTCTCGATCAGCCGGGGGAGTGGGGTCAGCGTCGGCTGCCAGTGAGGATTGCGCAGTTCGCCCGCGCGGCACCGCAGCCCCCTCAGGCCGAGCCCGCACCCGCAGGAGCGGCCGGTCCCGCGCGCGTTCCGGACCCGGACGATCCGGCCGCTCCGCCGCGCAATTCGAGCCTGGGGCTGACGCCGCGCGAGCAGCAGCAGATCCTGCGCGTCGCGTGCGAGATGGTCGTGGCGGGGGTCTGCCAGCGTGCCGCGGACTTGAGCGATCAGTCCTGTGGGGGCGCCGCGCAGCGGCCTGTGGCGGGCGTGTTCGTGACGCTCAAACGAGGCTCCCACCTGCGCGCCTGCTGCGGGTTTCTCGGCGCGCGCGTGCCGCTGCTCGAAGCGCTGCAGAACGCCGCTCACCGCACCGCCACGAGCGACATGCGGCTGCCCCCCATCTCGCCGGCCGAGCTGCCGCATCTGCACGTGGCGGTGTCCATCCTGCACGATTTCCGGCCGGTGACCGAGCCTGGTCCAGAGCGGCTGCGCGCGGTGGAAGTGGGCCGGCACGGCCTGAGGATTCAGCACGGCGAAGCCGCCGGCCTGCTGCTGCCCGTCGTGGCGGTCGAGAACGGCTGGGACGCCGAAACGTTTCTGCGCCAGGTCTGCCGCAAAGCCGGCTTGCCGGTCCGCGCCTGGCAGGACGATGCGGCGCGACTGCAGACGTTCGAAGCGGTACTTATCGAAGGCCGCCTGGACCCGGATCTGCTGGCCACGGCTCCTCCCGAAGCTCCGCCGCTGCTGCAGCCGGAGGATCTCCAGCGGCTGGCCGCGCACTGCCGCGGGAATGTCGTCGCGCTGGTCCTGGGCGCGACCCCGAACTACTATCTGCCGTCGTGCCCGGACATGAATGTGCAAAGCGTGGGGCTGGCCGTGCGGATTCCTCAGCATCACTTCGAATCGACCAGCTCGCAGCTGTCGTTGCGCCCGGGACTCCCTTTGCAGTCGACGCTGTACCAGTGCGCCGAGCGCGCGGCACAGGCTATCAAGTCGATGCAACTGCCGACGGATGCGCTCGATGAGATCCACGCCGAAGTGGCCGTCCTGTACGACTCGGCCATGCACGGTTCGGTGAGTGATGCCGACCTGCAGGGGCTGGATCCCCAACGCCGCGCGCTGGTGGTGCTGGAACGGGGCCGATACGGCTGGACGTTCGACCGCGACAGGACACCGCGCGAGTTGCTCGACGCCACCGCCGAACGTGTGCAGGTGCTCAACCCGCGGACCGCCAACGTGCTGAGTCTGAGCGCGGACAGCAGTTGCCGGTCCATGGCGGTCTCGAGCCTTCCGCACCCGCAACGCGGCACCGCCGTGCGTCCCCCCGCCGTCGCCGGCGTGTTCTATCCCTCCGAACCCGCGGCGCTCGATGCCCTGGTCGACGAACTGCTGGCCGGCACACCGGACGCGCCTCGCGTACACTGTCCGGTCGTGATGGTGCCCCACGCCGGACTGCGTTATTCCGGCCGGATTGCGGCCCGTGTCTTTCAGCAGATCGTCATTCCCGACCGGGTGATCGTGCTGGCCCCCAAGCACTCCCGGCAGGGCACGCCATGGTCCGTCGCACCGCATGACAACTGGGCCATCCCCGGACACGTCGTACCATCGGATCCGGAACTCGCCCGCCGCCTGGCGGCCGCCATCCCCGGACTGCAACTGGACGCCGCGGCGCATCAGGACGAACATGCCATCGAAGTGCAGCTCCCCGTGCTCGCGCGCCTGGCACCTGCCGCCGCCGTGGTGGGTATCATCATCGGGGATGGCGACCTGGAACACTGCCAGCAGTTCGGCCGGCTGCTGGCTGACTTCCTGCGCGCCGAGGATCCGCAGCCGCTCCTGGTCATCTCGTCCGATCTGAACCATTACGCACCGATCGATGAGAACCGCCGGCTCGATCGTCTGGCCCTCGATGCGATCCGGACCTGCGACCCGGCGCAGCTGTATGCGACTGTGCGCGACCAGGACATCAGCATGTGTGGCCTGCTGCCTGCCGTGGTCGCGCTCGAAGCGCTGCGCCGGCTGGGGCCACGGACAGCGTGCCGGGAAGTCGCGTATGCGACGAGCGCCGACGCCGGGGGCAGCCGCGACCGCGTCGTCGGCTACGCCGGGTTGCTGTGGGGATGACGGTCGACATCAGCACTTCCGGCATCGGGTTCGAACTTCGGACAGCTCACGGAGTGTCTCGTTCCAGGCACTTGAGTGACGCCGTCAGCTTGCAGCCCGGATCGCAGTTCCACGCACGCGCGGAGACTTCCAGATCTTTCGGAGACTCGCCCGGCAGCAGGCGGAGTCGCAGCTCAATCTCGCGCCGCTCGCCCGGCTCCAGCCAGAAGAACGCGTCGTCGGCAACGTAGCGCAGGCGACCGGCGACGTGAATGTTGGTCATGACGGCCGGCCGGCCGCCGGTGTTTTCCACGGCGACTACCAGCCGCCCGCGCGTGTCGCTCTCTTGCTCGGCAACAAGGATCTCGGCAGCTAACTCAGTAGGCCATTTCAGCAACTGAGGCCGTAGCCAGGGACCGGCGGTGAGTTGCAGTCCCGGCCTGGCCTCGCTGCGGTACTTCTCGCGCCAGGCATCGTCCTCCAATTGCGGCGGACAGCGGAACGGGTAGACGTTCCGGGCGACCAGGTTGCCCGCGGCATCGTCAATCGCGATGACCAGGAAAAAGAAGGAACGGGCGAAATCATCCGGCACTGTGAAGCCAATGGTGGGACCGGCCACGCTGTGCGGACCGGCCGGTATATCAATCGCGGGCCCCTCGTTCCAGACCCGACGCTGGCGGAGTTGCGGATCGATCAGTCTCACTGTCAGACGCGCCCCTTGGATGTCGGCATGGTGCACCTCCGAGAATACCAGCGTTTTCATCTCCACGCTGTCTCCCGGTACGTAGTTCAGGTGCGGTGGCACCAAACAGGGCCACAACGAGCTGTAGGCCCGCTTCACGTCATAGTACACCGCGAGCGGTTGCCCCAAGCCGTCGCAAATCTGAACGCCCACGATCGGCCAGGGACGCTTCCACACCCAAAACAGCAGGCCGCCATTGCGCGGATAACCGGCTCGTGCGGCCTCGGCGGAGTACTTGTAGAACTCGGCTGAACCTGCCGCGATCGCCTCTGTGAAACGCTCCAGCGGCACGGTTGCCAGATCGTCGTATGCCGATCCGCGCGACAGCATCTGCGGCAGCCGGTCTGCACTGAACTCGACCCAGTGATATGCGATTTCAGGGAATTGATCGTCCATGAGCTTCTTGTCCATCTGCAGCACCGCCGGCCCGATGACTGCCTCCGCCTCCCGGGCGTCGACAATTTCGCGATAGGTCTGGGCACTGGGCATGCCGTGCGACCCCCATTCACTGGCAAACGGACCTCGCACCAAATCGGAATTCCAGCACTCGGAGGCGTCCCATTGCGGGTAGGCGTGAAAATCGCCTTCGTCCGGCGAAGCGCCCATGAACGGACGCGTACCGTCCAGGATTCGGGTGTAGCGGCCCAACATGCCCACCAGGTCGCTGTTGGCGGGATTGTCCGGTGAGAACTCGTTGCCGCCGCACCAGAAGACCAGCGATGGGTGATTCCGTAGCCGGAAGATGGTCCACATGACGGTGTGCTTCCAGAGATTGCGGTCGATCTTGGAGGCCTGCCAACCGCAATTCAGAGGGAAATCCTGCCAGACCATGATCCCATAGCGGTCACAAAGCTCATAGAACACATCGGGCTCGATGATGCCGCCCCCCCACACGCGAATCATCTGAATGCCGGCGTCGCGAGCCAGCGCGAGGTGCCACTCGTAGCGTTCTGGCGAAACGTCGCCCAGGGCGTCGATTGGCATCCAATTGGTCCCTTTCACAAACATCGGCTGGCCGTTGACGTGAAACACCCAGGGTGTCTGAGCGTAATCAGTTCGCGGGGTACCGGCACTCCCACGCTCGACCGTGCGGATTCCAAACGGCACCACCAGCCGGTCAATTTGCTGTCCCGCCTGCGAGATCGTAATCTCGGACTCGTACATCGGCTGCTCGCCCAATCCGTTCGGCCACCAGAGTCGCGGCGTGGGGACTTCGCTGTCCATGTCGACCAGCACTGTGTTGGACAGTGGCCGCACGCGGGTCGTAGCATCCTTGGCATGACATTCGAAGCCCACACCACGAATCCGAACCGTCACATCGCAGTCGGCATCCAGATCCTGCAACGAACAGACCTCGACCGTCGTGCGAATCGTGGCCAAATCGTCACCAAGCGCGATGGTTCGCACGAAGGGTCGCTCGAGACATGGCCAGCCACTGGCGACCAGCCGCAACGGCTGCCAGATGCCGACACTGTTCAGGTCGTGAGCGCCCACATCCCATCCTGACCACAGTTCAGACTTCACCAGGGACGCCTGCGGAGCGCCCCCTGCTCTGCCGAGCTTGTAGCCTCCGCACTCCACACGGACAATCAGCTCATTAGCGCCTGCGGTCCGCAGGCCGGAGGCCGTCATCTTGGCAGCGCCGAAAGCTCCTTCACTGCGGCCCAGGTAGGTGCCGTTGAGCCAGTAATGGCCGTAATAGTCGGTACCCTCGACCATCAACCGCACGTACTTGTCTGAAAACCACTCCGGCACCGTGAACCGCTTGCGGAACCACCAGGCCTTGTCTTCCAACCAACGCATGTCCGCGGCGTTGAGTCCCACGTAAGGATGGCCCGCCTTGCCGGCGCGGTACAACGCCCAGTGGACGCCCGTGGGCAGTTCCGCCTCAAACCAATCCAGACCGTCAAGGTTCTCGGGCAAGGCTACCGTCTCGGACAGCTCGCTGCAGGCGACTTGCCACGTGCCATCGAGAACGAGTTGGTGCTCACGCGGCCACGCATATTTGTAGTCGGTGCGGAGCGTCGTGTCAGGCTCCGCAGCCCTCACCCCAAGACTGAAGATCGTGGTAACCGACACCGCGAGAAAGACTGATTGCAAGTATCGCATGGACACGTTCCTCGACTGTCGAGCACGAACAACGTTGGCATTTTGTAGACGCCGTTGCCGAAACAATCCGCGTATTGTATCCGCTGCGTCGGATGTCGGACCAGACACATGTCAGCCCACACATGTCGGCCTAGCCACACGGACTTCACCCTCCAGTTGCATTATTTGCGCCACATGCACGTGAAAAGCAACTCGTATCGTGGCCGCAACCGCGTTATGTTCGTGTGTCGATGGAAGTCGCGTGTCGTGACCTATGCGCGCCACGCGAACTGTCGTCTTGAGCCGTAGCGCAGCGCCCCTATCACAGCCCGGGGTAAGCCGCGCCTCGCGGCGCCACCCGTGG
>JAAYDI010000174.1 GCA_012729315.1 Planctomycetaceae bacterium | reverse complement strand
CCGAAGGCCATATTCACACATGGGAGACCATGCCGTAGGTGAGTTTGGCCTTCAGCCAAACGTGTGCCATGGCTTCGATTTCCTGGGGCGTTGCCCCAGGCTACGTTGATAGTGGCCTTCGGCCAATCGCGGGATGTAACCGCTGCACGGTGAGGAGGTAGGCAGTCCATGCGAATGGGCCCATCCATGGCATGGATTTGTCCACTACAACCGGCTCAGAATGACCGAGCCTTTCACCGTCCCAGGATTTGGGTGCTTTTGTCGTCTGCCGTCTACTATACCGTCGGTCCTGGGGGCTCACCAACGTCATTGTCCGCATGGCTTTTCTGGCGAAAGTCAGAGTTGCCCGCAAAAGGCCTGGTGTAGCAGCGACTTCTTCAGCTCGTCGAGGGCGGCGAGTTTCTGCTGGCAGGCAGCTCGCCGATGTAATCGATGATCTCGCGCAGGTTATACTGAGCGTGAGCTTGCCATCCTTGTCCTTGAGGGCCGCCCATGATTCGCAGCGATAGGACTTGTCGAGGATGTAGCTGTACCGCTTCCCGTCCAGTTGCGCTTTGGTCGCCTTGTCCTGCTCCAGCCCGTCCAGGTACTTCAGGAACAGGAACCACGACTCTGCTCGGTGTAGTCGAGCTCAGTCGTGCAGCCGGCTTCTTTCCGGAGCACGTCATCGATGTTCTTGAAGGCTTGCTCAAACACGGTCTACCGCACTCCATCCACCGCCATGGGACAACATCGTTGTCAAAATGGGCGCGGCACGAGGCAGTTGCCGTAGTGGGAATGGAGGATAGGGGGCTCGAACCCCTGACCTCGTGAATGCCATTCACGCGCTCTCCCAACTGAGCTAATCCCCCGCAGTCACCTCCCGCCCCCGCGGTCATCGCGTCCTTGCCGGACGCTCCCGCCTTCCCCCCCAACGATGAAAACCGTATCGTGTGCAGGGCCACCGTGTACAGGGCCTCGGAACGGGCTGAGAAATGGCACATTAGCAAGCGCCTGCAGAAGTGTCAAGGACGGCCAGCGGACATCGCCGTGAAGCGTTATCTTATTGCATTCCTGAAATTCGCCGTGCCGGTGGGCATCGTCGCCTGGTTGCTGGCGACCGTGCGGCCGGACCAGTACGAACAGTTCCTGGAACGGCCGAAGAACTGGCCGCTGCTGCTGGCCGCATTGGTCATCGTCTTCACGGCGGTCGCCGTGACGTTCGTGCGCTGGTACCTGCTGGTGCGCGCCCTGCAACTGCGTTTCCGGCTGACCGATGCGTTTCGGCTGGGGTTCCTGGGATACCTGTTCAATTTCGTCGTCGTGGGCTCGATCGGGGGAGACCTGTTCAAGGCCGTGTTCATCGCCCGGGAACAGCCGGGGCGGCGGGCCGAGGCCGTCGCCACCGTGATGCTCGATCGGATCGTGGGGGTCTACGCGCTGGTGCTGCTGACCAGCGCCGCGATCCTGGGCGGAGGCATCCCGCGACCCACCGTGGAAGTGAAGACCATCTGCCACCTGACCCTGGCCTGCGCCGCACTGGGCGCTGTGGCCATCGCCGTCGCCATGCTGCCCGGGTTCGCCAGCGGGCCGGTGGCCCGCTTCCTCACCCGACTGCCCAAAATCGGCCGGATCCTCGACCGGTTGATCAGCGCCCTGCGGATCTACCGCACGCGGTGGGTCACGGTCGGCATCACGGTGCTGATGAGCATCGGCAGCCACGCACTGTTCGCCCTGGCGTTCTACTTCATCGCGCAGGCCATGTTCGCCCACGTGCCAACGCTCCGTGAACACCTGATCCTGGTGCCCCTGGGAATGGTGGCCGGCTCCCTGCCGCTGGCACCCGGCGGTTTCGGGGCGTTCGAGTTCGCCATCCGGGAACTGTACGAGATCATCCCGGCAGATCCCGCCGTCGACGTCGCGGGCGTCCTCGTGGCCCTCGTCTACCGACTGCTCACTATCCTGGTCGCAGCCATCGGCGTCGTGATCTACTGGTGCAGCCTCCGGGCGCAGAAGCACCGGACCCGCTCGCGCTAGTTCGCCTCTTCCACCTGGCCACCGTCACGCACAATCCGCGGTGCCGTGTTGTCCAACACGTCGCTGCCCACGATCTGCGTGCGGGAATAACCTTCCGTACGGATCTGCGCCACACCGTTGTTGCCGACCAGACAGGAATCCACGCGGACGCGCGATGCACCACCCACCGAGATGCCGCTGCGCGCATTGCCGCGGCAGTTCAGACCGACCAGCACCGCGTCGCGCACACCATCATGCGCATTGACTCCGTCGAGCTGAAAACCCTGCACCACAAGATCGCGCACAATCACATGCTGCACTTCATAGAGCGTGATGCCGACCTGCCGCGCCGCAAAGGACAGGGCGTACGACTGAGGCAGCCGGTTCGGCTCCGTGCGAAAATACACCCATCGCTCGTGCAGGCACCACTCGAGCGGCTGCAGGTCGTCAATATCGGCCAGCACCGAGACTTGCCGCCGCTGCGCCGGCTTCCCGTCCAGGTACAATACCTGGAAACTCATCTTCGGTGGCTGGAAACGAAACAGGTTGCCGCCGACAAAGATCCAATCGTCCGCCGGTACCTGCTCGGAACCTTCCAACACCGCACCGTTGCCAATGAGTTCAAACGGCGCATCAGGGTACCCGCTCTGCCGAGCCCCCTGCAACGTGATGCACTCGCGATACGCCTCCCCCGTGTTCGCAACAATGACACGATCCCCTTTCACACTCGCCTTCAAGGCACGAGTGAGCGTGCGGTAGGGGCCGTAGAGATCCGCAGCTACCGGCGCATTGCCGTCGTAGCGGTCGTCCCCCGTGACGTTGTTGACGTAGATGTCACGAGCCCAACCGGGCGTGGCCAAGAGACAATATACGACTACGATGATGACTACGATGAATGTCCGAAACCACATGCGACCGCGCTCCCACAAGCGCTGGAGGACAACGGAAATTCCTCAATACTGAAATGCTGAACCGGGCTGCCGTGCCGCCACCGACAGAATAAACCCTTGCGCGGGGGATTGTGTCTAAACCTGATTGTTACGTCAAGCAGAAGCAAGAGAGAAAATGCAAAAACAGGAAAAATAGGCAAAACACGAACCAGCAACGAATCGCACTGGTGGTGCGTTCATGGGTCCCTAATAAGAGCTGAGAAGGAAAATGGAACTCCAGGTACACAACTCGCGCATCGAACTGGTTTCCGGCGATATCACGGATCAGGACGTCCACGCCATAGTCAATGCGGCCAACAGCCGCCTGGCGGGAGGCGGCGGCGTTGATGGTGCGATCCACCGCCGGGGCGGCCCCTCCATCATGCAGGAAACACGGCAGCGGTATCCAGATGGTTGCCCAACCGGTTCGGCCGTCATCAGTGGTGCCGGCCTCCTTGCCGCTCGCTACGTAATCCACGCGGTCGGGCCCGTGTGGCACGGTGGCCAGCGCCAGGAAGCCGCGCTGCTCGCCAGCGCCTACCAACGTGCACTGGAGCTCGCTCTGGATCACGATTGCGACAGCGTGGCCTTCCCCGCACTCAGCACCGGCGCCTACTCCTACCCTCTGGACAAAGCGGCGGAAGTGGCCGTCACAACAACCCACTCCTTTCTCCAAACGCATCCCGGCCCGCAGCTCGTGCGATTCGTGCTCTGGGGTCAGCCAGCCCTGCAGGCGTTCCAGCAAGCTCTCGACCGCATCCGACACAACACCTAGACCTGGTAGACTTGGCGCAACCACATCCAGCGCGCCACGCCCGACGCCCGATCCCGCTACCGCCGGGTCGCCCTGCGTGACGGCCGTCCCGAGTGCCGACACGAAGTGCAAGCATCCGAATCGCAGTGCCTTACAAGCCGCGCGGCGTCCGAACTCGAGGCGTAACGGCGACCGCCCTCACGCGTCCGCTGCCACCACGGGGTTCACCAGGGTCCCGATCTGTCCTACGGTCGCTTCCAGCAGATCGCCAGGCTGCAGGTAAGTCTGCGTGGTGGCTCCGACCCCGGCCGGCGTGCCGGTCGAGATGATATCGCCCGGTTCGAGCGTCACAAAGCTCGCCAGGAATGCGATCACGGCGGCAACGGGGAAGATCTGCCGGGCCGTCGATGAATCCTGCCACAACTGACCGTTAAGTCGCAGTTGCAGGGGCAGATCCTGGGGGTCGGCGATGGCATCGGCAGCCGTGACGCACGGCCCGCACGGGCAGAAGCTGTCGTGCCATTTGCCGTGCAGCCAATCGAAGAACTCATCGTTCTCACGCTTCTGCCGGTCGCGATTCGGATGAAACTCGCGATCCGACATGTCATTGATGACGGTATAGCCTGCCACCTGCTGGAGCGCTTCGCTCTCCGCCACCCCTTTGCAGCGGCGTCCGATGATCACCGCCAGTTCCACTTCCCAGTCAATCGCCGCTGGCGACACGGCGGGGATCACGACCGGATCGCCCGGGTTGGTCAGCGTAGTGGTGGGGGGCTTCATGAACACGTACGGAAACGTATGCGCACGCACGGCCGCCACTCCCCCACCCTCCTCAATGTGATCCGCATAGTTTCCCGCCAGCAGGAACAATTTGTTGGGGCGTGGGACAGGAACCAGTAACTGCACGCTCTCCACGGCCAATCGCGACCGTGCGTCCAGCCCGCTGCCCTGGCGTTCAACCCACCCGTACAGCGTCCGTGCCGCTTCGTGCGCTGCGCCGTGCGGAAGCAGCGGCAGCAGTTCGTCTCCGGCCGGCAGCGTCAACTGCTGGTGGGTCGTCTCCGCGTGCTGCCGCGCCGCTTGATCCAGCGGCACGACATACTGGTCGAAGTAGAACCCGACTGCCGGCCGGCCCGCCTGCTGAAAACGGCACAATCGCATGACCATCCCTCCCGTCGCTTCGTCTCTTTTCCCCCACGACTGATTGCGGTTGTAGCCGACAGTCCGGCTCAAGGCAATACATGGGCAGGAGCGACGGGGGACGAATCGCACCGTACGTCTTGACACCTTGCCCGGCCCGGCCGATGCTCGAGTCTAGCGGCGAATATGGATGATGTGTATCTGGCCATAACAAGAGGGAGCACGGCAATGCGAAACGGCAGGCAACCGATCCTGGCACTGTTGCTCGGTGGAATGCTGTGGGCTACGGCAGCCCAGGCGGACGAGCGGCGGGAATTCAACGACCTGTACCGGGAGTGGATCGAGGCGATCGTGGGGGAGCGTGACGACGCAGCCGAGGCGTTGCAGCAGAAGATCCACGACATCGCGCGCGAGACGGGCGCCCGGATGCAGGAAATGCTCCAACCGCAGGTCGAGTTGGTCGAACAGCGGATCGCCGAACTGCGGGAGCAGGGCCGGCTGGAGGTGGCGGAGCGATTGGCCGAGCGGCAGCGGGAGGTGTTTCAGGCCCACCAACAGGCTCAGGCCGCGCAGCAGGAAGCCGAGCGGGCGGAGGAATCGCGCAGCGCGCCGGGGAGTGACGCGCCGGCCAGACAGCGCCAGGTGCAGGATTTGGAGCGGAGAATCGACAAGCTGCGCCAGCAGGGCGATTTCGAGCAGGCGGAACGAGTGGCCCGCGAACTTGTCCGGCTGCGCGAACGCCGCGCACCGCAGGCAAAGCGCCCGGCCCTCGAACGCGATCGGGAGCTGCGCGACGGTGGTCGGCCAGGGTTTCTCGGCCCCGCCCCGCAGCAGCGCAATGAAATGCAGCGCCGGATGCAGCATCTGCGCGGAGCCGCCGACAACCTGCACGCCATCGGCATGCACGATCTGGCCGAGCGGTTGCAACGTGAAGCCGACGAGTTACAGCAGGCACTCAAGCCGCCGCAACCGCCCGGCGAGGGGCCGCCGCCGCGCATGTTGAACGAGATCCAGGAGCGGCTGCGCGGCCTGGACAAGCAGCTGGACGAAATCAATCGCCGGCTGGACGAACTGCTGGAACTCGCCCGGCAACAGTCACGCTAGCGCCGGTTTATCAACCCCAGGCGGCGCCGTTCTTCTTGGTGCCGCAGAACGCGACGTCCATCCCCATGGCCTGGGCCATGGCGGCCTTGGCCAGCACGGCACGATCCGCATCTTCGGCCGTCTTCGCATAGGCGACGTGGATGTGGTTGGCCTTGTGCCGCGCCATGAACTGATCGCGCGACACACCGTACAAGACGGCGTGCATGATGGGCCACTGCGGATTGGTCAACTGCCAGCGCCGCTGTGTTTCCTGCTCGGGCAGCTTCACCACTTCCGCGCGGCCCAGATCCATCTTGAGCCGGTTGTCTTCCACGTAGATCCGGGACCAGACGATTTCACCCGGTTTCGACACCCCTTTGAGGGTGCCGCCTCCGTTGGGAAAGAACATCCCCGGCTGGCGCTCGCTCGAGGCCCCTTTCCAGCCGCCGATCAGGTGTGCGGGGGGCACAGCGCCGCTGATCAGGAACACCCACACATAGGCGTCGGTGGATCCCGACGCGTCCCAGTCGGCCCACCGCACGTCGTGCAGCGTCGACTCGACCGGCTGGCCCATGGCCTTATGGATCCGGTAGGTCATCAGCGCATCGAGCCCGGAACACTCGTCGACTTCATTGAAATGCGGCAGCGGTTCGCCTTTGTACAGCACGCGTTTCCCATCGCGGCTGGTGACCGGCGGCCGCTGGGTGTTGTTGAGCATCCCCTCCACCAGATCGCTGGCCGGCATCAGATCCTTGAGTCCCTGCTGGTACTGGATGCCTATCACGTCGCATCCGAAATCGTCGGCGATCCGCACGGCGGCGATGTACATCTTGCACTGCTTGAGAATCTGGTCGTCGGTCAGCTCTTTGGCCGGATTGGAGCCGGTGACAAAGGTCATCCCCCGCTGTTCCATCCAGTCCCGCGCCTCGCGCGCTTCCGCGTCGCTCACCTGCAACGACTCGTAGTACAGCGCCGACTGGCTCAGCCGTTCTTTGAACACGCCAACCTCGTTGAGCAGTTCGTCGGGGATGATGGCGTTGTACATCCCCATGCAACCTTCGTCGAAGACCCCCATGATCGACCGCTCGTGGCGGAGCTGGGCCGCGAGCGCCTGCCCCAGCTTGAGTTCCTGGGAGCCGATCTTGACCTTGGCCACGGGAGTCACATGATCGGTGCGATGGCGAATATGCCCGCGTTCCAGCCACTGCTTGAGCTTGCGGCGAAAACCGGGATCCGTGAAGTCCTCGCCCCACAGTGTCGAATACTTGGCACCCGCCTTGGTCAGCGAACCGTTGAGATTCAGCATCCCTACAAGTCCCGGGTAGGTTCCCGACCAGTTGGCGACGGTCAACACCGGCCCCTGATGGGCCAGAAGTCCGGCCAGCACATGGTGGGTGTACTGCCAGACAGATTCCGCCACAATCAGCGGCGCGGTTGGATCGAGCCGGGCAAACACGTCCATGCCTTCCCGCTGCGACGCAATAAAACCGTGCTTCTCCTTCGGCTTGTACGCATGTCCGCGGACGATCTTGTAGCCGCACGCGGATACCGCTTCCGCCAGGGACTTCTCCATCGCGGCCTGCACCGCCCAGCATTCCTGATTGGCGGACAATCGCAGGTCCCCGCTGGCCACCAGGTACACTTCGTTCTTACGTGCTTTCGCCGCTTTGGTCAGTGACGGGATTTTGTAGGTAGGCATGGCTCGCAATCGCTGTAGTAGTAAGAGTGAAAAGAATCCACGGGGTTCCGCGACAAGTTCCGCGGTCTCGAGCCGGGCCAGCCCGGCACGGGCAACCCGGCAGTTGCCATTATCGCCGTTCGAGCTTAAACCGCCATAGACACTCCGTAAAAAAACAAGGGCCGGAAAACCTAGGGTCCTCCCGGCCTGGCGCGCGTCGTGAAGTGACCTCTGGTGTTTGCGCGAGTTTCTTGACACAGTCCACTGTGACGAGACAGAATTGTGGAGTGCTGGATCCCAGTACTGCGCGGCTGCAGTGCCCGCAGACGCCGGGCGCCGTGGGCGCCACCAGCGCAGCGCTCCAGCATCCGCCGAGGATGCATGGGCAACGGTCAGGCAACGATTGACCCCAGGGAACATACGGGAATATGCACGCATCGATTCACGTCGCCGTGGACGTTCTGACAACGCACCATCGGTCGCTGCCCGGGACGGCGCGGCGGTTCACAGCCGCCTGGGCCGTGGCCCTGGCGGCATGCGTCGGACTCAGCGGCTGCTCGTCCGGAGAATACACGCGCCGCATGGACGAAACGACCAAGAAGCTGCAAAAGCTCGGCGACATCGCCGCCGTCATCTATTATGATCCGTCCCCGGTCAACGATGCGGCTGGCCGGGCCACCGGCATCCGGCTGCGGCTCCCGCTGATCATTGACGGCAACGCCAAGTCGATGACCGGCAACGACCCGACGGCACAGCCTCCATTCATGGAATTGCCCGGGCTGGCCTACAGCTACGAGATACAGATGGGCGGGCAAACAGCGTTCGCCTACTTCGCGTCCGTGGCGGCGGATGAAGAGAAGACCGCCGAGGTAGTGGCCCAAGAGGTCCAGGCGGCACTCAGAGGCAGTTTCTCGTCCGCCACCTGGACCGATACCGCCCTGGAGACCCCTGACGGCGGCTCCGTCACCGTCAAACTGATGAGCGTCACCGGCTCGCAGAAGTTCAGCCAAGACGTGGAGGATGGCCGGTTCGACCTGTACCTCGTGAGTTCGGCCACCCACCACGTCCTGATCGGTTGGCGCGCCCCTGTCGTAGCGGGCACAACCGCCGGCTTTTTCGATAACGCCGCCCGCGCCCTGGGCAGCGTACAGGGCACCACGTGAGCCAGCGCCGGATAGGATACCCGCCCCGCGCGGCAACCGGTCGCGTGTGCCCCCCCCAAAATAATCCCGATGTCCAGCCGGCCGGATCCTATGTTGCTCGACAGCATTTGCGCAACGTGTCATAATGGCGCGTAAGAGAGATACTCCGGCGTGTGCGGAGATACTCCGGTGTGCGCGGCATCCGCCCGGTGTGGCAGAGACTTTTCGCGAGGTGGCCTTATGTCTCGGTTGATCGCGGCTTCTGTGCTCATTCTGTGCGGCTTGGCCCTGGCCGGCTGCAGTGACGATACGACTACCACCACGGCCGCAAGCAGCGGACCGCCAGCAAGTCCGCCGCCGGCACCCCGCGCGCCGGCACCGGCAGCTCCACCCGCGGCCACGCCCGACGAATCGGAAGACGAATCAGAGGATACGTCGTCCTCGTCTGCCGAAACCGGGATGCCAGGCGCGCCCGGTATGCCAGGGATGCCAGGCGCGCCCGGTATGCCAGGGATGCCAGGCGCGCCCGGTATGCCAGGGATGCCAGGCGCGCCCGGAATGCCAGGGATGCCAGGCTCCGATGGGCCCACTGGCATGGCGCCCGGAATGCTCGGCGGACCAAGCGGACCCGGCGGCGCCATGACCGGCATGCCGCAGGCACCCGGAATGCCACAAGCACCGGGTATGCCAGGTGGACCCGGCGGCGCCATGACCGGTATGCCGCACGCTCCCGGAATGCCACAAGCACCGGGTATGCCAGGTGGACCCGGCGGCGCCATGACCGGTATGCCGCACGCACCCGGAATGCCACCCGGCATGTCACAGGGTGGCATGATGCCAGGCAGCGCCGATGGGTACGGCGCCCCGCCTGCGGGAGCTGATCCGCGAGGGTACGGCGCCCCGCCTGCGGGAGCTGATCCGCGAGGGTACGGTGCCCCGCCCACGGGAATGCCAGGAATGCCAGGAATGCCGGGAATGCCAGGGATGCCGGGAATGCCGGGAATGCCGGGGATGCCGGGGATGCCGGGAATGCCGGGAATGCCGGGCAGCGGCGTGACCGGCGGTGTCCCCGGACAAGCGGCCGAGGAGCCGGCCGAGCCAGAACCTGAGACATTGATGGTCATGGCGGAGCGTGCCCTGCGGGAGGGCAACGAGAAGGTCGCCTTGGACTACGTCTACGCCTCGATGTTGGCCGAGGAATCTGAGGAATCTACCAAGGCTCTCGACAACTTCATGTGGGTTAACGCGCTCAAACGGCCAGCGCTCGCAGTGCGTTGGGGCATCGGCGTCGACCTGGTAGTCTCACCCAAGAACTACGCAGGAAGTTACTACCCGGTCGGCAGCACTCAGAACATTCCCGAACGCACATCGGGGCGGACTCGACGTTCCGGAGGCGCGCAACGCGGTGGCGGGGGCGCACGAGCGCCGCGTGCCGAGAGCGGCATGCCCGGAGGTATGCCAGGCATGATGCCCGGCATGCCAGGAATGGCGCCGGGCACGGGCGGTGCGGCCAAGATACCGGGCTCGGAGATCCTGACAGAGACCGCCGGCGAAGTGGGCGACGAGTTCCAGAACCGGCTGCTCGACCGCCTTCAAAACGGAGACTACGGCCAAATTCTCGTGCAGCTTGCATCGGCGCCAATCCGACCGGCCGCGGGTACGGGCGGTGGCCAACCAGGAATGCCGGGAATGCCAGGGATGCCGGGAACACCAGGAATGCCGGGAATGCCAGGGATGCCGGGAACACCAGGAATGCCGGGGATGCCAGGGATGCCGGGAATGCCGGGAATGCCAGGAATGCCGGGGATGCCAGGAATGCCGGGGATGCCGGGCGGCGCCGGGGAAGCGGCTGGGGCGGTGAGCGGCGATCCGCGATCGTCCGGCATGCCCATGGGCGCTGGCGGCGGCCCCATGGGAGGAGGCCCCATGGGAGGAGGCCCCATGGGGACTGGCACCGCGCTGGCTGCGGCGAACCTCAGCGCGGGGATGACCATCTTGGGAAAAGACAGCACGAAGGACCTGCTGGCCAAGGCGGCCGAGTTGGAACTCGACGTCCTGGCGGTGTTCGAGGTGCAGGTGAAGGAAAACGTGAAGACAAGCCTGGTGAACAACGATACGCGGATCGTGATCTACGATGTGGCCAGCGGTGAGACGCTCAAGCGTTCCAAGCCGCTCAACAACATCAACGTCCAGAAGTACCGGGCCGAGGAGGAGAAGGACGATGAGGATCCGGTGACCCTGGCGATTGACGAGCTGTTCACGGTGCTCGACAGCGATCCGGACCGGGCGTTGAAGATGTGTGACTTGCCGGAGGGGATCCGGCCGGAGCACGTCGAGAGCCGGGTGGCCGCGATTCTGGCCAGTCCCACATCGGAGCGGCTGTCGGCCCTGGCGGAGATCAAGTTCTTCCATCACCGCGACCTGATCAGCGACGGGTTGCTGGAGAAGAGTTTCCAGAAGGTGCTGGGCGAGCCGGCTGGGACCAAGCTGGCGTCGGGCAAGGAAGAAGCGCGGCTGGAGGTGGTCAACACGCTGATTTCGCCCCCTTGAAACCGAGCGTGGTTTTCGCCATCATGTCCCGTTTGCCTGAGCATCTTAGTGGTGCCCTCGCAGTGTGGCTGGCCGCGCCCCAGGCGGCGGGGAGCGATCCCATGCGGTCGGGCACGAGCCCCTTTATCGGCATAGGAGATTGAATCGCATGTCTCGTTACACCGGTCCCAAGGCCCGTGTGAATCGGCGTCTGGGTACATTGATCTACGAGAGCGGTGGGGCCGTTCGCGCCATGGAGCGACGAGACAACCCGCCGGGCATGCACACCCGTCCGCGCCGACCGTCCAACTACGGGATGGCCTTGCGCGAGAAGCAGAAAATCAAGCACTACTACGGGCTCGGCGAACAGCAGCTGCGACGGTACTTCGACATCACGACCCGCAAGACGGGCGACACCGGCGTCATGCTGCTGCTGCTGTGCGAACGGCGTCTC
Source organism: Planctomycetaceae bacterium (assembly GCA_012729315.1). Lineage (GTDB taxonomy): Bacteria > Planctomycetota > Planctomycetia > Pirellulales > Pirellulaceae > JAAYDI01. Next base: position 25,812 of record JAAYDI010000174.1, on the reverse strand, counting down.
GACAACGTCGTCCGCCGCGCTGGCTTCACCCGGACCCGCCCTCAGGCACGGCAGGGGATCGTCCACGGCCATTTCCAGGTCAACGGGATCAAGGTCACTAAGCCCTCCTACCTGCTCCGCCCGGGTGACGTGATCACCGTGCGGCGCCGGGAGAATCTGCTGGGCCTCTATCGGGGGCTGTCTGACAGCAGTGCAACGCAGCCGATGGATTGGGTCACCTTCGACTCCGACACGCTGCGCGCCACCGTGCAGGGACTGCCTGCCAAGGAAGACATCAGCCTGCCCGTGGACGCCAACATGGTGGTTGAATTCCTGTCGCGCTAGGTGGCTGTCGCCAAACAGCGTCGACGTTGAGGACGTTGGAACACGTGCCGGGCCAGTCGCGCGCGCCCGGCACTTTGGTGTGCCCGTGCCGCAGCAGCAGCGGACCGGGCGGCCGTGGGACAGGCCAACCCGGCAGCCGGTCCGTCACGGCTACTGGCGCAGCGTCCAGCCGTCCGGCAGTTTGGCGTCCTTGACGACGACCGGAATGCCGTCCCGAATGACACAGTCGGGGGCATCCTGCCCGTTCTCAATCCCCTGCTCGTTCACCACCCGCACGTTGTTGCCGATCCGGCAGTTCTTGTCGACGATCGCACCTTCGATCACGCTCCCATCGCCGATCCCGATTGCCGGATGACTAGGGCCACAGGGGCGCGCGGCATCCGGCTCTTCGTAGTAATCTCCACCCATCACGATGGAATTCCGGATCGTGACGTTCTCGCCGATCAGACACCGCAGCCCGAGGACACTGTTTTCAATCACAGCACCCTTGCCGATATGGCAACCGTCGGCGATCAGACTGCCCTTGATCTGCGCGCCTTCGAACGACGACGGGGGGAGGTATCGAGCGCGCGAGTACACCGGCGCGGTGGGGCTGACCAGGTGGAAAGGCGGGTCCGGCTGAGCGAGCGCCAGGTTGGCCTCATAGAACGCGCGGATGGTTCCGATATCCTCCCAGTAGCCGTCGAACAGGTGCACCTGCACATGCCGACTGCGGAAGGCGGCCGGAAAGACCTCCTTGCCAAAGTCCTGGTAGGTCGTCTTCTTGAGCACTTCCAGCAGAAAATCGCGGTTGAAAATGTAGATCCCCATGCTGGCCAGACACTCCCGCCCGCCGCTGGCAATGCCGTGCCGGTCGATCCACGCGGGGTCCAGCCGGACCATGTCGATCTCTTCGTCCGTCTGCGGTTTCTCCAGAAACCCGCCAACCCGTCCGGCCGGATCGATCCGCATGATCCCGAACGCGCGGGCCGCCTGCCGCGTGACGGGGATCGCCCCGATCGTCACCTGAGCACCCGCCTGCCGGTGCGTGGCCAGCATGTCACGGTAATCCATGCGATACAGCTGATCGCCGGACAGGATCAGCACGTACTCCGTGTCGGGCTGTTCGATGTAGCGAATGTTCTTCCGCACCGCGTCCGCCGTCCCCTGATACCAGTCGGTTCCAGCGTCCGCCGTCTGCTGCGCGGCCAGCAGTTCCACGAACCCGCCGGAGAAGTTGTCAAACCGGTAGGTCAAGCGGATATGGCGATGCAGACTGACCGACAGGAACTGGGTCAGCACGTACACGCGATTGAGCCCGCTGTTGATGCAGTTGGAGAGCGGGATGTCGATCAGGCGGTACTTGCCGGCGAGCGGCACGGCCGGTTTGGCGCGGACTTTCGTCAGAGGATACAGCCGCGACCCGCGTCCGCCGCCGAGTACCAGAGTTGTCACGTTCTTCATGACTTTGCGTCCGCCTTTCTAGTATCTACACGGTTCGAGTCTACTGGACCACGATCCACCGGGATCTACCACGATCTACCGGACCACGAAATTCACCAATCGCCCGGGTACCACAACGACTTTCACAATCTGCTGGCCAGCCAGGAGTGCGGCCACCTTGTCGTGTGCTCGGGCCGCCGCCTCCAGCTGCGCGGGCGTCGCATCGGCCGGCACTGCGATCTTCGCCCGTACTTTCTTCCCGATCTGCACCGGCACCTCGATCGTGTTCTCGCGCGTCAGCGATTCGTCGTACACCGGCCAGGGCACGTATGCCAGCGATGCTGAGTGGCCCAGCGCTGCCCATAATTCCTCGGCCAGATGCGGCGCGAAGGGGGACAACAGCAGCACAAAGGACTCCATGGCCCGCCGCGGCCGGGTCGCCGCCTTGGTGAAGTAATTGACACACTCCATCAGGCGAGCGATCGCCGTGTTGAACTGCAGCTGTTCGATGTCGCGCGTGACGGCCAGGATCGTACGGTGCAGCACCCGATTCTGCTCCTCCGTCGGCTCGACCTCCTGGACGCACGCGTTGCATGTCAGCAGTTCCGCGCGGTCGTCGACGATCATCCGCCACGCCCGGTCGAGGAAACTCCGCACCCCCTTCACCCCCTGCATGCTCCACGGCTTGGTGGCCTCCAACGGCCCCATGAACATCTCGTACAGACGGAGCGCATCGGCGCCGAACTCGCGCACGATCTCGTCCGGATTCACGACATTGCCGCGGCTCTTCGACATCTTGAACGCGCGGCTGTCGATACCGATCGCCGGGTCGGCACGGAGCACGAACGATTCCCCCTGCTTCTCCACCTGATCGGCCGCCACCGACACCTCGGTCACCTCCCGCCCCGACGGCCGGGCCACCAGGCGACCTGCTGCGTCGCGCGCTACCTGCCCCGCACTGACCCACTGTCCGTCGTCCGCCTGGTATCCGGTGAACTCCATCTCGCCCAGGATCATCCCCTGGTTGACCAGCCGCTGGAACGGCTCGCAATGGCTGACATGGCCACGGTCGTAGAGCACCTTGTGCCAGAACCGCGCGTAGAGCAGGTGCAGCACGGCATGCTCCGCCCCACCCACGTACAGATCGACCGGCATCCAGGCCTGTTCCAGCTCCCGATCAACAAAGCACTGCTCATTCCGCGGATCAATAAATCGCAGGTAATACCAGCACGACCCGGCCCACTGCGGCATCGTGTTGGTCTCCCGCTGGTACCGCTTGCCGTCCAGGACCGGGTACAGCCACGACGAGGGCGCCTTGGTCAGCGGCGGCTCGGGACGGCCGTGCGGTTTGTAGTCGTCCAGGTGTGGCAAGTCCACCGGCAAGTCGCTGGGGTCCACCGCCCGCAGCAACCCCGTAGGGGTACCGTCATCGGCCAGCTCATGCAGGATCGGAAACGGCTCGCCCCAGAACCGTTGCCGGCTGAAGAGCCAGTCGCGCAGCTTGTAGTTGACCGCCGGCCGACCCAGCCCCGCCGCGTGCAACTCGGTCGTGATCCGCTCCTTGAACACGTCGGTCGCCAGCCCGTCATAGGGTCCGGAATTGACCGCCGTGCCGTGCTCGGCAAAACAGGCCTGGCCGGCCAACACCGCCGCGCGGTCCACATCCGGATCCGCCCCCGGATCCACCACCGCCACGATCGGCAGGGAAAACTGCCGGGCAAACTCGAAGTCCCGCGTATCGTGCGCCGGCACCGCCATGATCGCCCCGGTTCCGTAGCTGATCAACACATAGTCGGCAATCCAGATCGGGACCGGCTGGCCGTTGACCGGGTTGATCGCATACGACCCGGTGAAGACGCCGGTCTTCTCCTTGACCAGTTCCGTGCGTTCCAGATCGCTTTTGGCCGACGCGCGCGCACAGTAGGCCGCGACGGCGTCCTGCTGATCAGGCGTGGCCAGCCGCGCGACAAACGGGTGTTCCGGCGCGATCACCATGTAGGTGGCGCCGAAGAGCGTGTCGGGACGCGTCGTGTAAATGCGCAGCACGTCGTCGCCCGCCTTCCGCGGAAATCCGCCCTGCTGCCGCGCCTGGCACCAGGCCGCATAGTCGGCCGACCGACCGATGAAGAAATCCACCTCAGCCCCGCTGCTGCGGCCGATCCAGTCGCACTGCAGCTTCTTGATGCTCTCCGGCCACTCCAGCCCCACCAGGTCCCGCTCCAGCCGATCGGCGTAGGCCGTGATCCGCAACATCCACTGCCGCAGCGGCCGCCGTTCGACCGGGTGCCCTCCCCGCTCGCTGCGGCCGTCCACCACCTCCTCGTTGGCCAGCACAGTGCCTAGCGCCGGGCACCAGTTGACCAGCGCCTCTGCCTGATAGGCCAGCCGATGCTCGTCCTGGTAGCGGCGCACGGCGTCGGTGCCGAGCGCGGCGATGGCGGGCGGAATCGGCAGCTCCGCGATCGGCCGCCCCCGGTCCTCCTGCGGGTCGTACCAGGTGTCAAACAGCACCAGGAAGATCCACTGCGTCCAACGCATATAGTCGACGTCGGTCGTCGCCAACTCCCGGTCCCAGTCATAACTGAATCCCAGCATCTTCAACTGCCGCCGGAACGTCGCAATGTTGCGCTCCGTCGATTCGCGGGGAGGCGTGTTCGTGCGGATCGCATGCTCCTCGGCCGGCAACCCAAAGGCATCGAACCCGATCGGATGCAACACCGTCTTGCCACGCATCCGCTCAAATCGGCACACAATGTCGGTCGCCGTGTATCCTTCCGGGTGCCCCACGTGCAGCCCATCGCCACTCGGATAGGGAAACATATCCAGCACATACACCTTCTCCCCGGTCGGACGGGCCGGAGTGAGGAACGTCTTGTGCTTCTCCCAATAGTGTTGCCATTTCGGTTCGATATGATCAGGTTGATAGCGTGGCATGGATCGGCAGTCGGCCTCGGAAGAAGTGCCTGGCGAGGACCAGCGCGGGCCGCTCGCCGAATTCAGTAACGTGTTTTAACGCAATTACTTGGGCATGGTATCGTGCCGCGACAACAGCCTCCGAATTGTAGAGTTTCCCGGCAACGCTGCCTAGCACCGACGCAGCAGCGCACGGACGCGGCAGCGCACGGACACCAGACCAGTCCCACCGCCGAATGATGCACGGCTAACTGCCCACGATGGAGGCGGCAGCCACCGCACTTGCGAGCGACTTTCAGGGCTGGAGACGCCGCGACACCGCAGAGACAGGCGTGCTCCACCGGAATCTGTGGGTCTTCCTATGTTGCAGCGACGCTTGCCGAGTTACACTTACATACATCATGTCGCTGCCCGTTCGTGGCTGCATTGGTTGGGAGTCTCATCCATGTTACACGGAAGACGATCATTGCGTCTCAGTCCTGTGGAGCGCGGCGCTATGCGCGCGGCATGCGCGTTCAACGCGCAACTGATGGACTATATCCGTCCCTACGTCAAAGCCGGCATCACCACGCAGGAAATCGACCGCCTGGTGCATGAATACACCATTAAACACGGTCATAAGCCGGCCACGCTCGGGTACCAGGGGTTCCCCAAGAGCTGCTGTACCAGCGTCAATGACGTGATCTGCCACGGCATCCCGGACAACTACCTGCTCAAGTCCGGTGACATCGTCAATATCGACCTCACCACCATCGTCAACGGCTGGCACGGCGACCAGTCTGAAACGTTCCTGATCGGGACCGTGAGCGACACAGCGCGAGACGTGACCCAATGCGCTCTGGACTGCCTGTACGCCGCCATCGATGCGCTCACCCCAGGCTGCCCGATCTCGGCCATGGGGGATGCGATCGTCGCGATCGCCGATCAGCGTGGGTTCTCCGTCGTGCGGGAATACGTCGGACACGGACTCGGACGGCGTTTCCACCAGGAACCGTCGATCCCGCATTACCCCACCCGCCAGTCGCGTCAGGAACGACTGTACCCCGGCGTGTGCTTCACCGTCGAGCCCATGATCAACGTGGGAAAACGGTACACCGCACTCGACAAACAAGACGGCTGGACCGTGCGCACGCGGGACGGCGAACTGTCAGCTCAGTTCGAACACACACTCCTCATGACCGAAGACGGCCCTGAAATCCTCACCCAGACCCAGCACGGGCCAGCCAAAGGGCACCGGTTTTAATGACGGATGACGAATGACGGAAGCACGAAGGAATGACGGATGACGAATGACGGAAGCACGAAGGAATGACGGATGACGTGTGACGGAAGCACGAAGGAAGGCCTGAAGGAAGGCCTAATGACATAATGACATAGGCACGAAGTGCCGCTGCAATCATTCGTCATTCGTCATTCGTAATTCCTTCGTGCTTCCGTCACTCGTCATCCGTCATTCCCATCATCTCTTGCTTCGACTGCGATAATCCGGTACAAGACCGCGCCCGAAGGTCTCTTTGTTCGCTGGCCAAGATGTCGCGAGGCAGTCATGCGCGGAATGACGGCAGTTCTCGTCTGCAGCACACTGTGGGGCGCCGTAGTGCAGGGTGCCGAACCGACTTTTCCTTACACGGTGCAGGTAGCGGCAGATGAAGTCGAGGTCCGCTGCGGGCCCGGCTGGGACTACTATGCGACGCAGCGTCTGTCGCGTGGGACGCAGGTAGAGGTCTACCGGCACGATCCGGGTGGCTGGCTGGCCATCCGCCCGCCCGAAGGCAGTTTCAGCTGGGTGACTGCGCGCCATGTGCAGGCCACGGCCACGCAAGGCGTCGCGGAGGTCATCCTGGACGGGGCGGTCGCCTGGGTCGGGTCGGCGACAACGAATGTGCCTCAGCACAAATGGCAGGTGCGTCTGAAACGTGGAGAACAGGTGGAGATCCTGGGTGAACTGCCCATGACCGTCGGCCCCGGGTTTGCCACGGAGACCTATCACAAGATCGCTCCGCCGGCCGGCGAGTTCCGCTGGATTCATGCGCGGCACGCGGTGTCTTCGACTGCCGGCGCGCCGGATACGCTCGCCCGATCCCAGCTGCAAAGCGACTACCGTCACGTCAGCGGGTCGACCGCCAGCGCTCAGGTGGTTACACCGGCGGCGGCGACCCGGACGACCCTGTCAGCGGCGGAGACGGCCCGGCAGGTCGAGGAACTCAAAGTCGCCCTGGCATTGCTCGTCACCCAGAGCATTGAACAGTGGGACCTGGCTTCTCTCAAACGGCGCACCGAGACGCTGGCCGAGCAGACAATGGACGCGTCCCTGGCACGGGAAATCAAGGCAATTTCGCAGCGGATGGACGAGTTCGAGACACTGCAGCGCCGCCACCAGAGGGTCCGGGAACGTGATATCAGCAGCCATCGGGTGAGTGGCGTGAGCGCGGCCGACGACACGAGAAACGCTGGCCAGGAACGGGCGTCTGGCACCGCCGGAACGGGCCAGGCCGAGGCGGCTGATCCAGCCGCCCCCCGCCTGCTGCAAAACGATTTCCTGCGCGATATCGATGCCGCACTGGAACCGGAAGTGGCCCAGGTTGCGACAGCTTCCGAGGGATCGCGGTACGACGCGGAAGGCTGGCTCATGCCGGTCCACTCCACGAAACGCGTAGCGCCCCCCTTCGCCCTGCTCGACGACGATGGCCGTGTGCGCGCCTACGTCACGCCAGCGCCCGGACTGAATCTGCGCCGCTACACGAAACAATACGTCGGCCTGCTCGGAACCCGCCGCTACGTCGACACCCTGCGTGCTGTACATGTCACCGCCGAACGAGTCGTCAAACAAAAATGACGGATGACGAGTGACGGAAGCACGAAGGAATGACGGACGACAAATGACGAATGGGACGCCGTTGTGAGTCCAGTTCATCGCAATGGCACTTCGTGCCTATGTCATTAGACCTTCCTTCGTGCTTCCGTCACTCGTCATTCGTCATTCCTTCGTGCTTCCGTCACTCGTCACTCGTCATTCGTCGTCCGTCATTGCTTATCTCTCCAGCGCCGCAGTTGGTCCCGAATGTCATCATCCGGTTCACTGGTTTCCATTTCCCGCAGTCGTCGCACCAGACGCGGATCCTGGGCAGTGACCATGAGGGACACGGCGGCACTGCGTACACCGGGGTCGGTGTCCTGGCTGAGCCAGATGAGCCAGCGCCCGGCGGCGGTGGGAAGCCGCGTGAGGTTCTCAGCCAGCTGACGGCGCGTGGCGGCATCCGGACTGGCCAGCTTCCGCGCCAGAGCCAGATCCAGTTCGCCAAACCCGCGCTGGCGCAGCGTCAGCTCGGCATCAGCAGCGCGGCCCGTGTCCCGCTCGACCAGCCCACGGATCACTTCGAGATCGGACCATGTGGCCATGCCCGTCTCTATGTCCGCGTCCGCGGCCGCGTCGGGGGCCACTGTGCCCGAGAGCGGCCGGATGGGGGCGAGCTGCAGAACCGCCGGCGGGTCCGGCGCCAGTTCTGCCGGCGGTGCAAGGGTGGGCCCCTGCCCGGCGTCTGGCCCCGCGTCCCCGCTTGACTTCGGATCCTGTGTGGTGCGGCCTGGGTCCGGCACTCGTTGCGGCAGTTGCTCCGCCGTCGCCTGGGGCTCCGCATCCGGGCTCCACCGCAGCGGCAGTGGCGGGACCGAGTTGGCACGCACCGGCGGCTTTCCGCCGGCATCTGACGCTGCAACTGTTCCTGCATCCACCCGCTCCTCAGACGGCGCCTCACGAGGAACACGTGGCCGCTGCACGGGCCGTGCCGCCTCAGACCCGGACGCCGGCGTCGTCAGGTGCGACACCTCCGCCCGCTGCAGACGCAACACATGCTCGCAATCCGCGATCAACGCCGCGCGATCCACCTGCTGACCGTCGACGGGCCAGTTGAGGACCTGCAGCGCCAGGTCGCTCGCCACGCTGCGCGCTGCGGATGGCCATTGCTCGGCACGTTGGGCCAGACGCCGCGCCAGCCGGGCGACCCGTACGCTCGATTCGTCATGCGGCAGCGTCCGCCACCGTTTGAGCAGGTGCTGGAGCGTTGTGGCCGCCGACTGTGCGACGCACGCGCGTTCGCTTCCCAAGGCATCGGCGACCACCAGCAACCCGACACGGTCCAGCTCAGCCAGTTGCTGCAGCTCGATCCCGACACGCTCCTCCGGCACCGACTCGAGGTAGCGGCCGATATCGGCAGCCAGCAGGTCGGCCGGGTGATGTGCCCCGGCGCGCAGCACCACGGCGACTGCTGCAGCGAGACCGGCCAGCACGATCAGGGTGGCAATCACCCGGCGACGTCGGTTGTGGATGGTCATGACTGCCAGGCTCCCGGCCATTGACAACAGGTGACAACGATTGACAACAGGTGAATGACGCGCAGCGTCAAGGGTCTGACGCGTGCCGGGGCGGATTCTCCCGCGAGGGGTGAGAGCTGGCAAGAGCAATTCATCCTGCCCACCTTGCCTCGTCGGCCACGGCCTGGTGCCTGACGCCTCGAGCCGGCTCCCCGCTCACTCGCAGATTTTGACTGGGCTTTGGCACCCCAACTGGCCGAACAATCAGTATGACCGGCAGATCTTGCCACCGATCCCGACGCGTGGACGGCCGCGACGCGGTCGCGCCGCCAGGTGCAGGAGGGGGATGCGGTTGGTTGGCAAGGCTGCGCGGTCGGGGACTGATAAGGGGGGGCCATGCGCGTCAATGCGATGGGGCTGCCGGTGCGCGAAGACCAGGGCGGAACGAGTCGGAGCGAGGCGGCCGAGGGGCGGATCCGGCGGCGCGAGTTCATACGGTGGGCGGCCGGGTTGTTTGCGCTGGGATCCAGTGTGCGCAGTCCGCTCCCGGCGGCCGCGACGCCGCCGAACCGGCCCAGCAACATCCGGCTTGCGCGCGACGAGGCACAACGCGAGGTGCCGCTGAGCAGCTTGCAGGAGCCGGTGCGTTCCAAAGTCCGTCAGATTGTGGCGTACCCGACGGTCTTCCGGCGCATGCCGATTGAAGTTGTCCCGTGCGACCCCGACCTGTACGTCTTCCTGGTACGGTACCCGGAAATCGTTGTGAGCATGTGGCAGTTGATGGGCGTGACCAAAGTCACCCTCCACCGCAAGGGCCCGTATGCCTACGACGCACGCGACGGCGCCGGGACGGTCAGCCAGGTGGAACTGGTGTACGGTACACGTGAGAAACACCTGTTTCTGGCCGAAGGATACTACGATGGTCCACTGCTGCCGCGCCGCGTCACCGGCCGCTGCGCAGTGTTGCTGACCTCCACCTATTCAATGGATCAGAACAAAAACGACTACATCACCAACCAGCTCGACGTGTTCCTCCAGGTCGACAACGCCGGCGCGGAACTGGTCGCCAAGACCCTGCATCCGCTGCTGGGCCGGACGGTCGATTCGAACTTCTCCGAGACCGTCCGGTTCGTGAGCCAGGTATCGCACGTGGCCGAATCCAACGGCCCGGGCGTCCAGCGGATGGTGACACGCCTGACCGACGTCGATCCCAGCGTGCGGGAGCGATTTGCACAGATCGCCACAACGCTCAATCAGCGCGCCATCATGAAAGCCATGTCGGATCCGCAGCCACCCACAGAACGCTTCGGAGAACTCACACGCGAAAAAGAGGCGGTCAATTGACGGACGAGGAATTACGAATGACGAATGACGAATGACGGAAGCACGAAGGAATGACGGATGGGATGCTGTTGCGGGTCCAGCTTGTCGCAACGGCACTTCGTGCCTATGTCATTGTGTCATTAGACCTTCCTTCGTGCTTCCGTCATTCGTCATTCGTAATTCCTCGTCCGTCATTCGTCATTCGTCATTCCTCGTCCGTCATTCGTCATTCGTCATTTCAATTCCCCCGTGCGGGTCGCGGAAGGTGTCGAGCGCCAGTTGCTTGAGCCGCCTCAGGTCCAGCTTGCCGCTGCCGAGCAGCGGGAGCTGGTCCACGCAGGCAAAGCTGTCGGGGGACGGGATGTAGATACTGGGCAGCCCCAACTTGACCAGTCCGCGGCAAAGTTCGCTGGGCGACTGTTCCAGGGGCAGGTGAAGCACGACGAGCCGTTCGCCTTTGCGCACATCGGGCACCGCCGTCACAGCCACTCGAAGCCCCTCTTCGATGTCGCCGATCAGGCGGGCGAGCATCTCTTCGATCTGAATGTGGGGCACCATCTCGCCGCCGATCTTGGAGAAGCGGCTTTCGCGACCCGTGATCTTGATGAAGCCATCCTCGTCAATCAGGGCCACGTCGCCGGTGACGTACCACCCGTCTCGGATGACCTGGGCTGTCAGGTCGGGGCGCCCGAGATAGCCTTTCATGACGTTCGGGCCTTTGATCAGCAGCATGCCGGACTGGCCCGGACCGAGATCCTCGCCCGAGTCCAGATCGACAATCTTGGCGGCGACGCCGGGGATGGGGCGTCCCACCGTCCCTTCGCGGCAGTCGGCATGTGCTCCGTGCAGGCACCGGTTCGGCGGTATGTTGACGGACACCAGTGGGGAAGTTTCGGTGCATCCGTAGCCCTCGAGCGGCCGTACGCCGAACTTCGCCTCGAACGCGTCCGCCACCTCCATCGGCAACTTGTCGGCACCTGTCACTACCACATTGAGGGTGGCCAGTTCATCCTGGTCGCACCGTCGCAGGTACGAGCGCAAGAACGAAGGCGTGGCCAGGATGATCGTCGCGCCGTGTTCCTTGCACAGTTTGCCGACCTGCCGCGCCTCGAGCGGACTGAAATGGTACACCCCCTTCACATCCAGACTCAGCACGGTCCAGAGCGTGATGGTGTAGCCAAACGAGTGGAAGAAGGGCAGAATTCCCAACAGCACATCGGTGGGACGCAGCTGAATGACGTCCAGGACCGCGTCCACGTTCGACGTGATATTGCCGTGCGTGAGCATGACCCCTTTCGGCTCGCCGGTCGAGCCGGAGGTGAAGATCACGGTCAGCAGGTCGTCCCCTTTCTTCTGGTGCAGACCCAGCCAGCGGATCAGCAGCGCGGCGGGCACCAGATACGCCGCCACCAGACTGAACAACTTGTCGGCCAGCGTAATCTTGTCGCGGTAGTCCTCCAGCATGACCACGTCCGTTGTGAGCTGGAACCCGAACCGCTCCATCACCTTGTGGCTGGTCAGCACATGGCGGATGCCGGCCTGGTCAATGGACTGCTGCATCACATCCTGCGTCACACTGTAGTTCAGGTTTACGGCCACACGGCGGTCGATGCTCAGCATCGCATTGACGGCGATGGCGGGTACAGTAGGCGGCAACAGCACCCCCACATTGACCTCGTCGGGTGCCAGGATTTCGCGGCGCAGCAGGCGGCGGAGCAGGAGTGTCCGCATGAGCAGCGCGCCGCCGGTCAGTTCCACCCCCATCGAATCCGCGACCTTCGAACGCCACTTCTGCCGCTTGCAGGACCGTATGAACCGCTCGGTCACTGATGACATGTCTTGTGCTCGTTCTTCCACCGCTTTCGCTCCCAGGTCTTGGACCGCTCGACGCACTTGATGGATATCCTGCGGATCGCGCACCGGCGGGCCAAAATGAATGGAAACCGGGTTGAGCCAGGTGCCCGGCCAACGCCGCACCCGCCGCCCGCTGTGGTTGCTAAAAATACTCCCCCAGAGTTCGTCCAGGTAGACCGGAATGACCGGTACTCCGGTGTCGGCAAGCGCTCGTAGCAGACCGGGACGAAACGACTGCAGCAGCCCGCTGCGGGACATCCGCCCTTCGGGGAAGATGCCTACCAGCTCCCCTCGCTGCAACGCCTGCCGGGCCGCCTCGATCGCCTCCCGGATCTCCGCGGCGCCGGGGAACACCAGCATCACGCCGGCCAGGCGTGCCAGACGGCGCACCCGGCGATCGCGCAGGCCGTTGACCAGCGCCAGGATGCGGACCGGTCGCGAACTGGTCAGCAACAGCAGGATGCTGTCGAGCCACGACACGTGGTTGGCCACCAGCAGCGCACCGCCATGTGCCGGCAGGTGGTCCTGCCCGGATACGCGGATGCGGTAGATGGTGCGACTCGCCAGCCACACCAGGAACCGCACCGAAGCCTGTGGGATCAGGAACACGATGTACAGGCAGACCGGGATCGTGAACAGGCCGGCCAGCAGGAAAATCTGCCGCGCGGTGAAGAGCGGCAGGTTGGACGCTTGATAGTAGACGTCACTCATCACCTGCTGCTGGGCGACCTCGGCGGCCTGCCGCAGATACTCGTCCTTCGTGAAAAACTCGCCGCGCTGCTGACGCGCTTTCATATCCACCCACGCCAGCTGCGCGCGGGCCACGTCGCGCACCGCCGGAGACGCCCGGTCCACATACGCCCGAAGGTCGGGCCGCGAGTCCCCCCCGACCGGCGCTGCCGCCGTACGCTCCCCCTCCTCCACCGGGACCGCCCGCCACGCCTGCTCATAGTCGGCCACCAGCGCAGCAAGCCTGGTTTGCTCCGCGTCCGACAACTGCTGTGCAGCGGCCTGTAGCTCCGGGATGTTGTCCAGCGACCCGGGAAACGTCGGGTGCCGCAACGCGGCAAACAGCAGCGCGGCCAGCAGGATGCCCAGGAAGACCAGAAAGTTCAGGGCGGCCAAGACGGAACCACGCTGGAGCGGCGGGCTGCGATGCTGCATGTACGCATCGAGCGGCACCGAAAACAGCCCCGAACTGGTGCCCAGAAGGAATAGCAGCACCAGCACCCAGGCCAGCGCCGGCGATAGGCCGGCCCCAGGTTCCAGCACCGTCCCGGTGACCGTGAACAACAGTATCGAGCAGACCGCGACGCCGCAGGCGCCCAGCGGCAGTATCCCCAACTCCACATGTCCCCCGGACCAGACCCCGGCTAAGACGCTGCCCGTCCCCACACCCAGCACCAGCGCTATCAACAGTGGAACCTTGTCCGTCTCGTGCAGCGCACCACCCTCCACCGCAAACTGGTCCACATTCAGTTGGGCCAGCGCTCCCACCGACCAGAAGAAGACCACCCCCAACGCCACCCGCAACAACGCCCGATTCGACGCCAGCGTCCGCAGGTCGCGCCACGTCTGAGTGACGGCATCCCAGGGGAACGACCGCCCCGGACTGGCCGCCGGCAACGGCCGGATCAACAGGCTCGCGGCATAGCCGACCACCGCCACCCCCATCAGTACGACCGCTGAAATCCACCAGCGCTCCTTGCCATACAGACCGCTCGCACGACTCAACCAGCTCCCCCCAGCCATGCCGATCACCGTGGCCGATACCGTCATCAAACCAAACAGACCGTTGGCAAACGAAATCTGCTCGGCCGGAAGCAGCTCGGGGATGATCCCCATCTTGGACGGCGAAAACAGCGCGCTCTGAGCTCCCGTCAACGCCACAACCGCGAACAGACATACCAGGTTCACCGTGTGGCTCGCCGGCATCGCAATCGCGATGACCCCGAGGGCCATAATCACCAGCTCCGCGAACTTGCACCCGACAATCACGCTGCGCTTGCTGTATCGGTCGGCCAGGTAGCCGGCCGGTGCCGCCAACACCAGATAGGGCAGGACGAAGCAGGCTGTCCCCGCCATCAGGACGTTGCCTACGTTCGACGGCGTCACGTAGTCCTTGCCGATCCCGATCGCCAGCCACCGGAAGATATTGTCGTTGGTGGCCGTCAACAGCTGCGTCAGCAGCAGCCCCAGAAAACTGGGAGACCAGACCCCCGCTGCACCCCGGGGGGGAGGCACATCAGCGTCTGTGGCCTGAGCGTTGGTGTGGGCGTTGACCATGTCATCCCCGGCATCCTGGGCGAGTTCGTCGCGGCGTGATCCTGAACCCCCGTCGCGAGGTACAGTGTTTCCGACGTCCAACGACAAGTCAACGGCAGAACCGATACCGAGAGTGGTAGGGGCCGAGGATCCTCGGACCTGCTCGTGCAGTGCGCGCCAGGTGACCGGGTTAGCCCGGTTTGGGCATGGCCAGACTGTGAAGCATCAAGACCGCACCGACCGAGATCATCATGAAGCCCAGCCAGCGCGGCGGGCGAATGACACGGTGACTCGGCGGAGTCGGCACATTGAAGGCCGGCAGGAAGGTGGTGGCAACCATGTCGTTCTTGTGCAGACGTTTCGCAATGACCTCCGTCGTCTTCTCGTTGAGAACGAACGAATCGACCATCCGAAACTGAATACCCATAGCCAGGATGATGAACCCGATCGTCATCCACTGATTGCGGTTGATTTCCATCCTCGCGGTCCCCTTCCAGAAACACCGCACACGCTGCCGCGGCCTCTGGTGGTATCGTATAGCGTGCCTGCGATGCTTCATTCGTTCGTCGGCAGCACCGAATGTTCAGTTCTCGACGGGCGCATGCTTGATGCCGATTGTAGGGGCCTCGTGGCTCACACACGTCGCGCCAGCCACGCCGCGAAGACCATCAGCGGCAAATCGGCGTCCCGCCGACCCGGCCATGCGGTATGCTTGGTTGGTCCATCCCAAAGGAACAGCTGTATGAGTCGAGTTCAATCTCGTGGAACCTGGTCGGCCGCGCTGGCCATCCTGCTCGTGTGGATTGCCCTCGCGTACCGGCCGGCACCGGGCCGAGAGCCGGAGGGTTCGGGGCCGGCGCCCCGGGACATTGATGCGGCGCGGTCACAGCTGCCGGTCCAGCCTGGGCAGCGTCTGCGCGAAGGAACCACACTCCAGAATGTGACGGGCACCTTCGAGGTCTCCGGCGGCCAGATCGTCTTCTGTGTCGGCGAAACGGAGGCCTACCTGGAGGTGCTGGAAAACCTGGCGCTGGAACGCATTGCAGCGATGCTCGAAAACACGGCCGGCCGGGCATGGCAGGTCAGCGGGACGGTCACCGAATACCAGGGACGCAACTACCTGCTGATCGACCGGGCGGTGGTCCGCACACGCAGCACTCGGCCCGCCATCGGCCCCTGAGCGGACGATGCAGTTGACATCGACGAACAGCCGGGAATATCATCGGTATTAGCAACCTATGCCACGCTCTGAGCCTGGATCCAGGGGAACAAGTGATGCCCGTACACCGGCGAGTCGAAGTGTCCGAAATTGGCGATGTCACGGTGGTCCGGTTCGTGGACCGCAAGATTCTCGACACCGCCAATATCCAGGAATTGGGCGATGAGCTGTTTGCACTGGTGGAAAACGATAATCGCAAGAGTCTGCTTTTGAACTTTTCTCGGGTGGAGTTTCTGTCGAGCGCGGCATTGAACAAGCTGATCCTGCTGGATCGCGCGGTCAAGAAACATGGCGGACGCCTGAAGCTGTGCAACCTGCGGCCGGAGATCCAGGAGGTGTTCGTGATCACACGATTGAATCAGATGTTCAGCATCTACGATGAAGAGGCCGAAGCGCTGGCCAGCTTCTGAGGCGGGAGTTTGAGGCTGGACCAGTTACGGACCGCCGCGTATAACGTCACATTCGCCCTTGGGTTTGATGGGCATGAGTTGGCCTCCAGCGGGAATTTGGGAGCCGCTCCAACGGGGGAAAGAGCGCGATACCGCAGGTGCAATTCGAGCGGTTTCGTTGCATCCGGCTCGGGGAGTTGCCGAAACTGTCAACAAGCGGGCAGGCGGCACAAATCACTTGATCACAGGCGTTTCCCATGCCTGACAACGGCTGGATCTGGACCTTAGAACAGCGAATTGCCAGCGACACAGGGGAAGGTCGCGAGGTGGTTTCCCGGATCCTCGCAGCGCTGGCCGCCGCCGACTGGGCCGAACACGATATTTTCGCCGTGCATCTGGCGATGGAAGAAGCGTTGGTCAACGCCATCAAACACGGCAACCACCGGGACCCGTCCAAGACGGTGGAAGTCACCTGCCGGATCTCCAAAGACCGCGTCCAGGTGCAGGTGACCGACGAGGGAGCGGGCTTTGATCCGACCCTGGTGCCCGACCCGACCGACGAAGAGAACCTGGAGATCCCGTCGGGGCGGGGCCTGATGCTCATGCGGTGCTACATGACGTCAGTCCAGTTCAACGCTCGCGGCAACCAGGTATCGATGGAGAAACTGCGTACCCCGCCCAACGGCAACGGCAAGGCCACCGACGAGTAGCTTTTGAGTGGGGGGTATCCAGCCTCTCAGCAGCCTGCCTCCCCCATCCCCCCCGACCGCCCCTACAATCGGTTTCCGTTTCGGACGTCACCACACATTGCGTGAATCGCGACGATACAATAGATTATTCCCTGTCGGCGTGATTGCCTGACCAATCCCCTGTAGCTCAGTTGGTAGAGCAGGCGGCTGTTAACCGCCTTGTCGCAGGTTCGAGTCCTGCCGGGGGAGCTGAAATCCTGGCCTCGAAACTGGCCTGTTAACGGGTTAACGCACGAAGCCGAGGGCCATCGCTCTCGGCTTTTCGCGTTAAGTGCCAGTATTTTCAGGGGTTGGCAGAGAAACCGGTTGCCAAACGAGAAGTCCAGTTCCGAACCGGTTGCTCTCAGGGTCCGGAAGCAACCATGGAAGTTGGCCCCGCACCCCGGGAGCAACCCCTTCGAACTCTCGGACTCTCTCGTTAACAAGCGTTGTTCCTTAACAACCCGGTTGCTCTCGGCCCCCGAGAGCAACGGTAGCCGACCACGGGGACAAGACGCTTTTCGGAGCGAGGAAAACCCGAACGTAGTCGCCCGAGAGGAACCCTGTGTCATCAAAAGCGTATACTTGGTATAGACTTGGAGTTGGTGCCGTGGAAAGGGTCTGATGCCGCAATTACTGCCTGAATTCGAACATCCTCCAGTCGTCGAAGTAGCGCTGTCTGTGCAGTTCGATCGCCTCGACGTTGCTACGCCGCAACTCGCGCTGGTATGGCAACGATTTCGGGATCGATTCGGGCGGGTGGAGGACAAGCCTGAGCTGGAAGCAGCTTTTGAACGCTTTGCACCGACCGAAAAGCGAGCCCAAGGTGTCCGCTTTGAGATTGGCAGCTTCCCTGGAATGCGTTTCTGGTTTGTCAATGAGTCCGGGCATGAGTTGGTGCAGGTGCAGCGAGATCGGTTTGTTCGTAACTGGCGCAAAACCGAGGAGCAACCTGAGTATCCTCGATATGGCAACCTGCGCGCAGCGTTCGTGACAGACTGGAGTTATTTTGAGACCTTCGCAAAAGAGGAACTCGACGTCCCCCTGGTCCCCAATCAGTGTGAAGTAACGTATGTGAACATCATTGAAGCGAAGGGGCCGGGACGTTTGTGCGATGTACTGTCGATCGTTAACGACAGGTATACCGAAGAATACCTGAACGAGCCTGAAACAGCTGAATTGCAGTTTCACTTCGCATTGAAGGGCAACGACGAAAAGCCATGGGGCAGATTGCACGTTGAAGCAGGCCCAGCTATTCGCATGAGCGATAACCGACCCGTAGTTCGCCTCAGCCTGACAGCTCGTGGCAATCCGCCGAGCCAGGATTGTGATGGCATGCTCGCGTCACTTGACTCTTGCCACGAGGCGGTGGTGCGAGGCTTCTCTTCAATCACAACACCGGCGATGCACAAAGCGTGGGGGCGGAAGTTATGAGTACTACACTGGAGCGCCGCCGAAGCAATTCCGAACGATTGCTAACGGATCGACTTTACCGCAGCAGCTCGCCAGAATTGCAACGGCGACAATCATGTTTTTCATCGGCATCGATGGAGGCATCGCTACCATTGGAACTTCGCTTCGGAGCTGACACCATCATCCTAGAGTCAGTACCGGGCGATTGGTTCTTACCGATGCTTGAAAAGATTTGCGAATTGGGAACACTGCCACCGAACTGGAACAGCTACAGGTCTAAGCCGATTCGTACAGAGGCGGCCGTGGCCAGCATCTCGACCTTGCTCAACTTGCTAGGCCCCAACGACACCCCGCCGTCGATTGTTCCGACGAGTCGCGGAGGCATTCTCCTGGAGTGGCATGAAAACGGGATTGATTTAGAGGTTGACGTTCGCTCCTTATCTCATGTGCACCTAGCATATGATGATGGTGACACGCAAGAGGAAATAGATCGCGCAAGCTTGGAATCCATCGAAGAAAAGCTGCGGATGATGCGACGCTCGATCAAGTAGGACGACCGGATGTCAACCGCTACTTCTTTGCCACTCGAAGACGACAAATCGATTTCAGATGACTCACAGCTTTGGCGTCGCATTCCTCCCTGGCATATTGTTGACGACAAGAACTTCGGACGAAAGCGGATCTCGAAAGCAGCCTTTGAGGATCATCCCGACGGCAGCGCAATGTCAGTCGTCCTGGGCGACGAGGTCTTGGCTGCAGGTCGGCAGCCAAGCTCGGTTGTTGCTGGTCATGCAGGCTTTTGTCTTGCCGCTGTGTCTGCGGGCGTCGCAAGGTCACTTAAGCAAGGAATCTCAAGGCAACCATTGGAGGACGAGCCAGCACACGCAGAGGTGTTTGGCAAGAAGACGGACGGAGTCCGGAAGGGCTTTGCGAAAGCTGCGGTATGGATAATTGGGCCGGACGAAGATTCGGTATAGCATCTTTACAGATGTTCGTGTTTTTGCTTCCCCGTCTCTTCGACCGCATTCCTCTGCCAACTCGAACCTCCGCCCGGTAGGTAAACAATAGAGGCCGCGCTCGGCCACGAACCTGCCCCAGCCATCGCCGCGATCGGTGGCCATTCTCTTGCGGAGATTTTGACATGACCAACTGCGCTGAAGCTGCGCGCGGACCCGACGAGCAGCGACTCGTCGATGTTGCATCGATCCTGGCTGGGTGAAATAATCCGGGCCAGGGTTCTTCCGTCCTTATGAGGACAACGCGCAAACGAGTAAAAGCGTCGTTTTGAGGCACCGGACCGAGGACTCACCCGCTTGCACCGCGTGCGCCGCGTGCTCGTATTGTCTCACTGCCCCAAGCGGCCCTTAAGGGGTCGTTCTCATACTACCCGCTCTGCCGGTAGTTATTGATTCGATGTACCGGCGACGGACTCATTGAGTTTCAACTCAATTCCACCAGCGCAGCCCTCAAAAACAGAGACATATTTCCCACTCCGAAGGTGGCTCACCAAGCGTCGGATGTCACTCTGGATCTTGTCTGCCTCTTCTGTCTTGCCGCGGTCCATCGCCTCTTTCATCCGATCTATCTGCTTGTAAGCTGCCTCCTTGATCAATTCGGCCATCAGAATTATTTCGGATTGCAGCGCCACACGTTTATCGTTTGACAGTGACCGGAAATCACCCTCACTCACTTTGAATGTCTCGTGGGAAGTGTTGCGGACGCATTCCTCAATGTCTGCATCGACGAGCATCGTCACTGCGCGAGCATGCTCAGGAGTATTCACGATCGCAAACGCCTCGACGAGCGTTCCGCTGCTGCCACGGGAGGCGTCCATGGCATCCACTGCTGAGATGTCATTCTGAATGGCAACCTCCGAATTCTTGCTGCAGCCTTGGATTAAGAGCATCACGACCAAGAGTACCGCTAAAGATGGGGGGCGTCGGCAGAATCCAAACGTCGTAAACATCATCTGACTCCCGCCTTTTCGAATCGAAATCTCCAACCGGCCCGCGGCCGTTGGCTGGGCCACTGTGGCCCAATGTATGAGGATCCTGCTGCGGCTGGAAAACCCCAGCCGCAGTTACTGAGTCGGTTCTAATGATCGGATTGAAAATGTCGAACTTCCTTCAGATCGACAATCACAGGAACGCCGACTACAAGCGACTTCCCCGCGTACGTGCACTTTACCAGAATCTCTCCCACCTCACGGCGACTGGACTTCTCTCGCGTCATTTTCGCGAAGTCCGCTGTAACAATAAGTCGATTGTATGTTTCGTAATCAACGGATACATACTCCGCAATCGGCCCGGCAAGAGAGATTTCTGTGGGCTTACTAATGGCGACAGTACCCGCAGCATATGGGTCGCGTGTGTGAAAGTCAATTCGTTCCTTAATCGGCTCGGATACTACCCTCTGGTTGGTAAAGACGGCCAAACTCAGACAGTCTTCTTTTGTGGCGACCTCGCCACCGGATGGCGGGGGGTAATGTGGGGTGAGCGGGCGCAGGAGGGCGCAAGAGGTTAACCTGCGGGTCGTGTGGCCACCGGCGCTGCGGCACACGCTCGGAAGCTGGGTGCGCGCGGACTGCGACCCAGACCTGATCAGTTGAGACGTGTGAATCAGGTCATGTCAGCTCACGGAACCGGCGGGGGATTCACTGCTATACCAGGACGTCACGTAAAGCCCTCGGAGGATGCCTCGGCAAACACGGCGCGACAGAACGCAATGCCGTGAAACCGTTGCTGGGCCACTTCCTGTCGCGCGGCGCAGGAGGCGATCGGCCCTGCCCAGCGCCCGCGTGCACTGGCGGTCCAGCCACTCGAACTGCGCCAGCCACACAACCGGGTTGAATCCCCAGCGGGCCAGTGCCGCGAGCGTGGCCAATTCTGTGTGTCTGGGTTGATGTCCTTGCGGTTCCACTACGGTTTTGCCGGACGCCCCGTGAACGGCTGCGGTCCTTACTCACGCATCGGTGTGAGAGGACCGATGTAGCGTTTGGCGACCACCAGGTGGTCCCACCAGACCTTGCTCGTGTCCTCCTCAGGTTCGGACATGTAGCGGTAGAGCCAGATTGCATTGATATTCAGTTCCGGCGTGCTTCGCCAGGAAAAGCCGGGGAAGGGCCGGCCAACCTCAATGGGAACCCCTTTCCCTTGCTCGTAGTCCCAGGCCACGCCCTGGCTGGTAACGTAGGGCTGGAACTTGTCGTATGTCCAGGTACCGACCGCCGGAAAGCCCTTGCCCAGATAACTGGTGATCTTGCCGTCCTGGTTCCGGCTGAGTCTGCCGTCGAGCCAGTACGCCTGCTCGCCGTTGCTGTCGCCAACGTCATTCATCTTCACCATGACTTCGAGGCAAATCCATTCCTCCTTGACTACTGTGCGGTGGGGCACGCCGACTTCGAAGGTGTTTCCCCACGTCTGACCCCGCGGCGGGCTCCCACCCATGTGTTGCCAATAGGTGTAGAACGCCCACGTGTTGAAGTTGCCCGGTTCGACTTCTGTCGTCCAGCGCGCATTGCCCCCCGGCCGCTCGCCAGCCCCGCCCTGAGGCCAAGCGGTCGGCGGGTTGAAACCGTTCAGGCCGCTGCCGTAGTGATGAATGGGAGCGTGCTCTCGGTTGAATTTCATGTAGAAGCGGAAGAAGAGCCGATCGTAGCCGAAACCTCCCTGTTCATTCTCGATCCGCCGATAGAGACTGCCTCCGTCCATGTAACCTTCGTTGCCGCCCGCCACGCGGGTGAGCAGCAGCGACTGCTTACCTCCGCTCCCCGGTACCACGTCGTTCGACTTCGACATAATCGGCTTGCCGGCAACCGTTTCCCAATGGCTGCAGATCTCATCCACGGACCCTTCAAACGACTCGACAAACACAACGTCTGGATCGTTCGCGATACCGACGTCCCCAGGGTACTTGGCGGCGATGCCCGTATTGCCTTCTGCGATCATCGGCATCGGCAACGCCTCCACATTCACGCTCGACGCCTGAAGCGTGACAGCGTGCGCCACTTGTACATGGACCAGACTCACGGTCGACAATGCCGCTACCACAACCAGTGTTCGTCTCATGGAGTACTCTCCTCGTCTCGCATCACTTTCCCTCGTGCGTCATGGGCAGTGTCACGACGACTTCGCCCCTGAATACCGACCAAAGGTGCGTGGCACATTCACCTCAATCAATTGTAGCGTCCCGTGAGCAGGCCATAGCGAGTCGGCGAGTAGCCAGCGGGGGAAGCCCAGACACCACTGGTTTTACGCGCTTCGGATCTGGGTCTCTTGCCGCTGGCGCTGAAGCCCGCTGGATAGCAGCGGCAACCTCCGCATCCTTGCGAATGCGGCTGCGAAGAACCTCCTACGTGATGGAAGCAGGCACGGGGTCGCGATGGACGCTACGCAGATGACCGAACCCGCAGGAATCCGCGCAAGCAGGAACGCAGAAAGGGCAACACAGTTCCTTGATTTCGATGGGCGATAGCCGTAGAGTAACGTGCGTGTCACGTATCCTGTTCGATGGAAGAATGAGTCTCATGAGAAGCGCGCTGTGTATCATCGTGGCTCTGTATGTCGCTGGTTCGCTATTGGCGGACGAGGATTGGCGGCAGTTTCGTGGGCCGACCGGAGAGGGACACACGAATGCCAAGCAGCTCCCGCTGACATGGAGTGAGGACCAGAAAATCGCCTGGAAGACAGCGATTCATGATCGCGGATGGTCGTCTCCCGTCATTTGCGGAAATCAGATCTGGGTGACGACTGCGACGCGTGAAGGGCACCAGCTGTTTGCCGTCTGCGTGGATCGGGAAACGGGGAAGATCATCCACGACGTTCACGTTTTTGATGTTGAACAGCCGCAGCTGATCGCCGCGGAAAACACCTTCGCAACACCGACGCCGGCAATCGAGCCAGGGCGGGTCTACCTGCATTACGGCACGTATGGGACGGCTTGTCTGGATTCCACCACGGGAACCACCGTCTGGACGCGGCGTGATCTGAACTGCGACCATGAATCCGGGGCCGGACCCGGCAGCTCCCCGCTGCTCGTGGGGAACTTGCTGATCGTGAATGTCGACGGCCGCGATGTTCAATACGTAATCGCGCTCGACACCTCGAACGGCAAGACGGCCTGGAAGGCGGACCGCTCGTTCGATTACAGCACGGTTCCCGTGAACATGCGGAAGGCGTTCAGCATGCCGCTTCTGGTTCCCCGCGGGACTGAGCAGCAGCTTGTCAGTCCGGCAGCGCAGGCCGTCTATGCGTATGATCCTGTGACGGGTGAGGAACTCTGGAGAGTTCTGCACGGCGGCTTTTCCTGCGCCCCGCGGCCAGTGTACGGACAGGGGCTCGTGTTCTTCGTCACGGACCACGATCACCCGCAGCTGTGGGCGGTGCGTCCTGACGGAGTGGGCGACGTGCCGGACAGCCATGTGGCGTGGAAGGAGACACGGGCCATTCCTTCACGCTCGTCCCCGCTGCTGGTGGACGAGTTGCTGTACGTCGTCAGCCGTCAAGGCATTCTGTCCTGTCTGGAAGCGAAGACTGGGCAGGTTGTCTGGAAGACTCGAATGGAGGGTCAGTATTCGGCATGCGCGATCCACGCCGACAACCGCATCTATTTCTTCAATGAGAGCGCTGCCTGCACGGTCATCAGACCGGGACGGAAGTACGAAGAGTTGGCTGTCAATCGACTGCACGAGCAGCTATTGATGGCGAGCCCCGCGGTGGCAGGCGATGCGCTGTTCATTCGAACGGAAGAGTATCTTTACCGTGTGGAATAAACTATTTCACAACGTTCGGTGCGATGACACGGAGCGCTGCGGAGCGTCGTTCGATCAGACGCAGGAGCCACGATGAAGAAACCGTCAACGTCGCTGGTCCTTGTTCTCTCAATGATCCTCGTCCTCATCGCCGAAATCCTCTTCCGATGGGTACCGCCTCTTCTCCGATCCCAATCCGCTGCCCATCCCGGACCACCTCCACAACTGGTACAACTTTTGGGACAGAAGCCTGAGCAAGCCGATGGCCACGGGAAAGGCGGTGGCGGACGGCACCGTGCGGCGGGAGTTCGAGACCGTGACGGTGGTCTGCAACCCAATGGGGAGCAAAGCGGTATCGGTGACATTCCGTGAGGATCGCGGAAGTGCCGCCACCGGCAAAATCGGACGAACTCACGAACTGGAGAGTCCTGATGGCGATTTATTCTTGAAGGTCAAGTGAGCAGGCAGATGATGAAGATCCTGATCGCCTACGATACGTCCGAAGGCCAGACCCGCAAGGTCGCTCAGCATGTCGCCGATGTGATTGCCCGCAGCGGCCAGGAAGGCGAGGCGATCGACATCCGGCGACCACCCGTGGGCTTCACTCTCGACGGGTTCGATGCAATTGTGATCGGTGCATCGATTCACCTGGGCAAGCACTCCCGTCAGCTATCGCGATTCGTCAGCCATCACATCGCCCGCTTGAACGATGTCCCCTCGATCTTCTTCTCTGTCAGCTTGTCGGCGGCGGGGTCGGAGAGGGAACAAGCAGATGCAAGTCGCTATGTCGAGGAGTTCCTCATCCAGTCAGGCTGGAACCCGGCGATAAGGGCGACCGTTGCTGGTGGTCTGCGGTATCGGGAGTACAACGTCCTCAAGCGGTGGATGATGAAGAAGATCGCCAGAAGTGAAGGCATGGATACGGACACATCGAAGAACCACGAGTACACGGACTGGAACGCCGTCGATCAGTTTGTGAGCGGGTTCTTGGCCCAGCTTGAGCAGCAGGAAAGGACGTAACGGGCATGGCTCGCAGCAAAACGCCCACGGCTATTACAAGAGTTGGACTGCCCCACGCCAGGCAGCTGTTATGGGGCCGCGTCCGTGGTAAACAACGGCCGGACAGATGTAGAACCAGGACAATTCCAGCCGCTAGGCCCACAGGACACGCAGGCCAACGTGATCGCGTCCTTTGCATCACTCGTCCGCCCACCACGGGCTAATCCAGACCGGCCTCCGCTGGTGCACTATTTCGATTCCTGGTGGGTGTTCGTGTGTCGATAGAAGTCACGTTTCGTGACCTGTTCGTGCCACGCGAACTGTCGTCTTAAGACGCAACGCGGAGGGCGGTAACCCAGGGTGTCTGGGTTTTCTTGGGGTTTTCTTGGGTTTTCTGTCTGCCCGCCACGCGAACTGTCGTCTTGAGCCGTAGCGCTGCGCCCCTATCACAGCCCGGGGTAAGCCGCCCCTCGCGGTGCCACCCGTGGGTACGCGTGCCCGAGAACATGCCGGTCGAGCCACAGACGCTGCGCTGAACCGGCGGTTTCCGAGACCGAGACCGAGACCGAAAACAGCTGCGGCTGGGCTTCCGGAGGCTAGGCCCGCAATGTGCGGCTCGCGGCGGGCAGACTTCCCCAACTCAGACACACAGAATTAATACACTTCCCCAACTCAGACACACAGAATTGGCCAAATCTGGTAGCTAGCTGCTAGCGCTGGCGAGCCGATGCTGGCAAAGGCTGGAATCAGAGTGTCTGTTTCAGATCGGGCGGCACCGACGGTATCCCTTTGTGAAACGCCTTCGGCGTATCGTGCGAAAATCGGTACGGAACCCCGGGGTGCACTGCTGCGCAACAACCTACGGGCTGCGGAGTGTAACCGCTTCGCGGTAAAGAACAGTGG
>JAAYDI010000173.1 GCA_012729315.1 Planctomycetaceae bacterium | reverse complement strand
TAGTGGCCTTCGGCCAATTGCGGGATGGAACCGCTGCACGGTGAGGAGGTAGGCAGTCCATGCGAATGGGCCCATCCATGGCATGGATTTGTCCACTACAACCGGCCCAGAATGACCGAGCCTTTCACCGTCCCACGTGCACGGTGGGGCCATATCCCACGTGTCTGAGCGGCACCTAGCCTGCGGCGAAGACGGCGCGCTCTTTGCTGACGACCAGGCGGATCTCGGTGCTGTCGGGTGCCGTATCCGCTCCAGGAGCCTGTTGCAGGCCGGCCACCTGCTCAAACAGCGACCGCAGCTGCCTGGTCAGATCCGGGTCCTGTTCCAGCGCCAGTTCAATAGCCGCCCGGTCCAGATGGTCGGCCGTGGCCAGGATCCGGCCGTCGCGGCTGGCCATCAGCACGACCGACTCCGATAGATCGACCCCGCTGGCCTGGAATTTCTCGATCAGGATCCTGTGCAGCGCGGCCGTCTGGGTGTGGGCGTTCTGCCAGGCCGTCTTCCAGCGCAACGACTGGCTGTCGCTTGTCAGCTCGAGTGCCCCGGCAGGGTCATCCGCCGCGTGGGCCGCAGCCGTGTCGGCCGCCGGTGTGTCGGGCGTGCGCAACAGGTCGACGAAAGCGACCCCTTGCTGCACCATGCTGCCTACCTCGCGTACGAGGTATTTGGTGGCGGCGGCAGCCAAGGGCAGCAGGGTGGTACTGGCAGTCATGTTCGGTTTCCTCCGATGGTCCGCGGCCGGTGAGTCGTCAGGCCGGCCGGCTGCGGCGCGAGCCGCTGACGTACGGACTGCTGATCACGAAAAAACGCAGCGGCAGGTCGGCGGCGGCCGTCACGCCAATCCGTCCCGACTGGCCAATCTCCTCGTCGCGCCAGCCGGCGGTCGCCTCGCGGCCGATCCACAGGCGCTGGCCCCGAGTCAGATCCCAGTGGTCCAGACGCCGATCCACGGCAAACGCTTCGCACAAGCGGGCCGGCCCCCGCACCAGTTCGCGCAGCGTCAGTTGCCGCTGCGTCTGGCGCTGGCGGCGTCGCCGCATCAACTCGATGCCATCGAGCGGCTCCACGGCCCGGATCAAGACGGCGGATGCAGTACCTCGCTCGCGGGTCACGGCGTTGAGGCAGTACCGGGAGTGGATCGGGTACACGTACGCCCGCCCGGGTGGGCCGAACATGGCGCGGTTACTGCGTGTACAGCCTCGCGCCGCGTGGCAGGCCGGGTCGTTCTCGTGGAGATAGGCTTCGACTTCCACGATGCGCCCGCTCGTGAGCCCCTCGCGGGACTGCCGCACGAGCAGTGTTCCCAGCAGGTCGCGCGCGACGCGCAGCGTGTCGCGGTCGTAGAACGCTGGCGGCAACACCACGCAGCCCGCACAGTACAGCCGGGCGGACGGTTTCTGTTGCGCGTGTTTCGCCGCCATGTCAGCTGCCTCGCCCCACGGACCGCGCCGCAGATCGCAGCGGGTCCTGCACACCTGCGTTACGGTGCCCCGTCAACGTACGACTCGCGTTCGGCTCTGCCGCGCCAGGCGACTATCGGAATCCCGCCCGCTGACCGGCTTCCGGGTGTTGGCCGTCTTCCCGGCAGCGGCCGGCTTCCGGGCGGCCGTCTTCCCGGCAGCGGCCGGCTTCCGCGCGCCGAGCGTCGGCTCGCTCTGCAGCACTGACGGCATCTCCAGCACATCCTCGAGCGATTCCTCCGTGGGCTGGCCCCATTCCGGATCGAGCGCATTGCCTGGAAACACCTCGTCGCCGTAGCCGTTGCCGCAGGCGCACGCACAATCGTCGCAGCCACCGGCGCACTCGTCGCAGCCACCCGCGCAGCCGCACGACGGCAGGCCGCAGGAGCCATGGAATCGAGCGCTCCAGAACAGTCCGCAGCCGCCGAACAAGCCGCAGGCCGGGCCACAGCTGGGCCCCTCCCACTCGCCGTAATCATTGCATGGATCGCGTCTCACGGGCGGGTCGTAAGCCCATTCACCCCAGTACATGCGTCCGCAACCGGTACCGCACGTGAATAGGCTTTCCAGGCAGCGCAGAATGCCGCAACCACAGGCCGGTCCGCACGCCGCGCCGTCACATGCCATCCCGGGCTCTGCTTCGCAACTGGTGCAGGAAGCGGCCAGCGGCGCCGCACACGGCCCGCAGCTGCCGTAGTATCCGCATGGCACGACGCACCCACTGAGCGCAGCGCACAGGATCGCCAACCCTAGGCCCCAGATCCCCTGTTGAATCTTCATCAATGCAGTCCCCCACGGCTCGCGTCGCCGCCGTCACCAGGCGTACAGAGCCCGGGCGGCTGAATCTAGATATCGGCGTCACAAACAGGAGAATCGAGAAAATCGTCACAATCGTTACACTTTTCCAGCTGCAGCGGCCTGGGCGGCGCGCGGGGGATCGCCTATCTTCTTACGTCATGGAGTCTTCTGCATCCCCGTCCCTGGAAGAAGCGCTGCAGCGCCGTGGCATTACGCTGGAACCGGATCAACTCGAGCGGATCGACGCCTACCGTCGTCTGCTGTGGGACTGGAACAGCAAACTGAACCTGACGCGGCACACGACGTTCGATACCTTTGTCAGCCGCGACGTGGTGGACAGTCTGGAGTTAGCCAGGCTGTTCGCGCCCCGGGAAGAGGTGCTGGACGTGGGGAGTGGCGGGGGCGTCCCAGGAATCCTGCTGGCCGTGCTGCGGAGTGACTTGGACGTGACGTTGAGCGAGTCGATGCAGAAGAAGGCCCGCGTGCTGGCGGCCATCGTCGGCGAGCTGGCGTTGCCGGTGGTGGTGCACCACTGCCGTGCCGAGCAGTTGCTGGAGGATCTCCGCTTCGACTCGGTGGTCGCCCGGGCCGTCGGCCCACTCTGGAAGATCCTCCGCTGGTTCGAGCCCCATTGGGCATCGATCGGGCGTCTGTTGCTGGTCAAGGGACCGAAGTGGGTGGACGAGCGTGCCGAGGCGCGGGAGCGCGGACTGCTCAAACACCTCGAACTGCGTCGCGCGGCCGTGTATCCGCTCGAAGGCACAACGTCCGAGAGCGTCATCCTGCAGGTGGCGCGGAAACGTCCCGGCGGATGCAGTTGAGGACCGATGCGGCTTTCCCTATACTCCCAACACACGTCCCCGCGACCCTTCTTCTGGAGCGCGATCGAGTCTCTATGTCAAACTACAGTCTGACGCATCTGAAGCAACTGGAAGCCGAGAGCATCCACATCATTCGCGAGGTGGCGGCGGAGTTCCACAATCCGGTCATGCTCTACTCGATCGGCAAGGACTCGTCGGTGATGGTGCAGCTGGCCCGGAAGGCCTTCTACCCGGCCAAGCCCCCCTTCCCGCTGCTGCACGTGGACACCACCTGGAAGTTTCGCGAGATGATCGAGTTCCGGGAGTCGTACGTGCGGCGGGAGCTGGGACTGGAGCTGCTGGTCTACATCAATGAAGAGGGGCTGAAGCTGGGCATCCATCCGCTGGACGATAGTGAAAAGCACACGGAGGTGATGAAGACCGACGCGCTGAAGCAAGCGCTGAACAAGTACCAGTTCGACGCGGCATTCGGCGGCGCGCGGCGGGACGAGGAGAAGTCGCGGGCCAAAGAACGTGTCTATTCGTTTCGCGATCGGAACCATGCCTGGGACCCGAAGAATCAGCGCCCCGAGCTGTGGAACCTGTACAACGCGAAGGTCAACAAAGGGGAGAGCATCCGGGTGTTCCCGCTGTCCAACTGGACCGAGCTGGACGTCTGGCAATACATCCACCTCGAGCAAATTCCGATCGTGCCCCTCTACTTCGCCGCCCCCCGGCCCGTGGTCGTGCGGGACGGTGTGCTGATCCTGGTCGACGACGACCGCCTGCGGCTGCGACCGGGCGAACAGCCACAGGTCAAGCAGGTCCGTTTCCGGACCCTCGGCTGCTATCCCCTGACCGGCGCCATCGAGTCGCACGCCACGACGCTGCCCGACATCATCCAGGAGATGCTGCTGACCAAGACGTCCGAGCGGCAGGGGCGGCTCATCGACCTCGACGAAGGCGGGGCGGGGATGGAAGAGAAGAAGAAACGCGGGTACTTCTGAGCGTTCGGTCGACGCGCCGAGCAGCCCGGTGCACCGACCAGACACCGGCCGCCCGGCGACCCATGACGAGTCCACACAGCCATGTCGCATCAATCTGAACTCATCGCTACGAACATCCATGCCTACCTGCAACAGCACGAGAACAAGGAGCTGTTGCGGTTCCTCACGTGCGGCAGCGTGGACGACGGCAAGAGCACGCTGATCGGGCGCCTCCTGTACGACTCGAAAATGATCTACGAGGACCAGTTGGCCGCCATCGAACGCGACTCCAAGATCCACGGCACGACCGGCGGCGGCTTCGATCCGGCGCTGTTGACCGACGGCCTGAAAGCGGAGCGGGAGCAGGGCATCACCATCGACGTGGCGTACCGCTACTTCTCCACGACCCGCCGGAAGTTCATCATCGCGGACACGCCGGGGCATGAGCAGTACACGCGGAACATGGCCACCGGCGCGTCGACGGCCGACCTGGCAATCATCCTGATCGACGCGCGCCACGGCGTGCTGACGCAGACCAAACGCCATTCGTTCATCACCTCCCTGCTGGGCATCCGCCACGTGCTGGTTGCCATCAACAAGATGGACCTGATGGACTATCGGCAGGACGTATTCGAGCAGATCTGCAGCGACTACCAGGACTTCGCGGCCCGCCTGCACCTGCCCGACGTCCACTTCATCCCCATCTCGGCACTGCGGGGGGACAATGTCGTCGATCCCAGCCCGCACATGCCGTGGTACCAGGAGAGCACACTGCTGGGCTTCCTGGAAACCGTATACATCGGGTCCGACCGCAACCTGGAGGATTTCCGGTTCCCCGTGCAGTTCGTCAACCGGCCCCACCTCGACTTCCGGGGTTTCTGCGGTACGGTGGCGTCCGGGATCATTCGCCAGGGAGACGAGGTGATGGCCCTGCCCTCCCGCAAGACGAGCCATGTGAAATCCATCGTCACGTTCGATGGCGAACTGCGCGAGGCGTTCGCCCCGCAGGCGATCACCCTGACGCTGACCGACGAGATCGACGTGAGCCGCGGGGACATGCTCGTACGACCCGGCAACGTTCCGCGACTGGAACCGCGTGTCGAGGCCATGGTGGTGTGGATGGCGGAAGAGCCGCTGGAGGCGGGCAAGCCCTACCTGTTCAAACACACTACCAAGATGGTCACCGGCGCCGTCAGCGAGCTGCGGTACCGTGTCGATGTCAACACACTCCACCGCCAGGAATCCACCAGCCTGCAACTCAACGAGATCGGCCGCTGCGCCATCACGCTGAGCCAGCCGATTGCTTACGACAGCTACCGGCGCAACCGGGCTACCGGCGGCTTTATCATCATCGACCGCCTCACCAACCGGACGGTCGGGGCCGGCATGATCCTCGACCGGGCCACCCGCGAGGACCGCCTCGATCACTGGGACGCCGAACCGGTGGGACTGATCCCCGACACGGAAGCCAGCCACGTGACGGCGGCAGAACGGGCCACCCGGTACGGCCAGCAGCCGGTCACCATCCTGCTGACCGGCCTGACCGCCTCGGGCAAGACCACCCTCGCCTACGCGCTCGAACGGCGACTGTTCGACCTGGGCCGCGCCTGCACCGTGCTCGACGCCCGAAATATGCGCCGCGGCATCAGCCGCGAACTGGGGTTCACGTCGGAGGAGCGGTCCGAGAATCTGCGGCGCAGTGCGGAGATCGCCAAGCTGCTCAACGACGCCGGCCTGATCTGTATCGCTGCCTTCGTCGCTCCCCGCGAGGACGTGCGGCAGCGCGTGCGGGAGGTCGTGGGCCCCGAACGCTGCCTGATCGTCCACCTGGCCACTCCGCTCGCTGCCTGCCGCCAACGCGACGTCGACGGCGCGTACGCCATGGCCGATACCGGCGAGATTGTCAACTTCCCGGGCGTCTCGGCACCCTACGAAGTGCCCGAGAACCCCGATCTCGTGCTCCGCCCCGATCAGGCGTCCATCGACGCGTGCGTCGAACAGCTCATGACGCTCCTCACCCGCCGCGGCATGATCTACTGATCGCGCTCCCCAGCCCGCCTGCCACGCCGCAGCGTCCCGCAGGCGGCGGGCGGCGGATCGTGAAGATCAGATGAAGGAGTCAGATGAAGTACATCGGCTCCGAGTCGCCGTGCACACGTTCCACGCTAGACCGAGCGGCTGCTCTGGTCGGGCACTTCAGTTCCTGTCGGGGTGTCCCCACGGGTGTTGAATGAGCGTATACTGGGGTTCCAGCCACGCGTTCGGCAGGTGCTTTGCGGGTAGTTTTGCGAGGAACACGGTTATGTGGCAGAAGCTGGATCGACGACGGTTCTTACAGTGGACGGCGGGGACAAGTGTGGTGGCCTGTACGGCTGTGTCGACTGCCCAGCAGGCGTCGAGTGCAGCGGACCGTCTGCGAGTGGGTGTGATGGGGGTCAACGGGCGTGGACGGAGTTTGGCTCAGAACTTCGCCAGCCGGCCGGGTGTGGAGGTAGCCTACCTGTGCGATGTGGATTCGCGGGCGATCGAGACGGCGATCGCGGCGCTCAAAGAGGTACTGGGCACGGAGGCACGTGAGCCGCAGGGTGTGGCGGATTTCCGGCGCGTGTTGGACGACCCGCAGGTGGACGCGCTGGTCATTGCCGCACCCAATCACTGGCACGCTCCTGCCACGATTCTGGCCTGCGCAGCGGGCAAGCACGTGTACGTGGAGAAGCCGTGCAGTCACACGGCCGAGGAAGGCGAACTGGCGCTCGCGGCGGCCCGCAAGTACAACCGGGTGGTGGCAACGGGCACTCAGCGCCGCAGTTACGGTGTGATTGTGGAGGGGATGAACAAGCTGCGCGAAGGGGTGATTGGTGAGATCCGTTACGCGCGGTCGTGGTATCGTGCGCGGCGTCCGGGGATTGGTCGGGGTCAGGTGATGGACCCGCCCGCGTGGCTCGATTTCGACCTCTGGCAGGGCCCGGCGCCGCGACGTCCCTACAAGGACAACCTGGTCCACTACAACTGGCACTGGCATTGGCACTGGGGCAACGGCGAGCTGGGCAACAACGGAGTGCACGCGTTGGACCTGGTACGTTGGGGCATGGGGGTGGACTTCCCAACACGGGTGACGTCGTCCGGGGGGCGTTACTGGCACGACGACGATCAGGAGACGCCCGATACGCACGTGGTGACGTTCGAGTTTGGTCCGCGGTTGGCCACCTGGGAAGGGCTCAGTTGTTCACCGACGGAACCGGGTATCACCCGGGCGGCGATCGCGACCTTTCACGGGGACCAGGGCACGCTGGAGGTGTTTGACGTCGGTTACCGGATCTACGATATGCAGCGCAATCTGGTGGCCGACGAATCAGGGCCGGACGGCGAACTGGAGCACATCGACAGTTTTCTGCGCTGCATCCGCGAAGGGGGCCGTCCCGCAGCGGACATCGAAGATGGGCACCGCAGCACGTTGTTGTGTCACCTGGGCAACATCTCGCAGCGCATCGGGCGCGCGCTGCAGATCGATCCCGGCACCGGGCACATTCGCGACGACGCGGAGGCCGCTGCGCTGTGGGGGCGGGAGTATGCCCCGGGCTGGCGTCCTGAAGTGTAGCAGACGCCGTCTGCTGTATCCCCCATGGATCCCGACAACTTGATATCGATTGGAGAATGAACCATGAATCGTTCGGCTGTGCTGTACTGCCTGGTCATGTGGCTGTCCACGTCGTGCGCGATCGTCTGGGGACAGTCGCCGGCGGGTGAAACGGATATGCGGATTGGCATCATCGGACTGGATACGAGCCATGCGGTGGCGTTCACCAAGGAGTTCAACGGGACGGACGCCCCGAGCGAGTTGCAGGGGATGCGTGTGGTGGCCGCCTATCCGCAGGGGAGCGCGGACATCCAGTCGAGTGTTCAGCGGGTGCCCGAATACACGCGTACGGTGCAGGAGCTGGGAGTCAGGATCGTGGATTCCATCGACCAGCTGGTGGAGCAGGTGGATGCGGTGTTGCTGGAGTCCAACGACGGGCGTCCGCATCTGGAGCAGGCGTTGCCGGTTTTCCGGGCGCGCAAGCCGATGTTCATCGACAAGCCACTGGCCGGTTCACTCACTGACGCGGTCGCCATCTTCCTGGCGGCCGAGCATTTTCAGTCGCCGGTCTTCAGTTCGTCGTCGCTGCGGTATCTCCCGGGCGCTCCGGAAGCGCGTCAAGGCGCCGTGGGGGATGTGCTGGGGTGCGACGCCTTCAGCCCTTGTTCGCTGGAGGAAACGCATCCCGACCTGTACTGGTATGGCATTCACGGAGTGGAGCTGTTGTTCACGGTGATGGGTACGGGCTGCCAGCAGGTCCGGCGCGTGGCGGAGCCGGGGACGGACCTGGTCGTCGGAGTCTGGGACCAGGGTCGCATCGGCACATTCCGCGGCATTCGCCCCCCTGCTCATCACGACTACGGGGGGACCGTCTTCGGATCGACCGGCACTCAGTACTTGGGGAAATTCGCGGGTTACGGACCGCTGGTCGTGCAGATTGGCCTGTTCTTCCGCTCCGGCCAGCCGCCAGTGTCCAAGGACGAGACGCTGGAGATTTTTGCCTTCATGACGGCGGCGGACGTGAGCAAGCAGCAAGGTGGGGCGGCCGTATCGATCGAGAGTGTGCTCGCGGAAGCGCGTGCCGCGGCAGTGCCCCGGCTCCAGGCGCTGGGCGTCGAACTGGGGCAGCCCTGACCGGCTCAGCCGGCCGGGTCTTCGATCCAGCCGGCAAAGCACTGGTTGCAGAGATGAATGACGGTGCGGCGAAGCACCTGATCCATCTGTTCGCGGGGCGAGCAGTTCTCGAGGTACCGCGTCATCGTTCATTACCGCGACTCGGTCCACTCGCCAAACGTCACACGCCGGCTCAAAAGGCGCGTGCTGCTGGGGCCACGGAGCCCACGAAATTCGAGCGGGGCGTCGGCACCCAGCGGCGCGATCACCTTGGACAGTTCGTCGCTGCTGGTGACGTACTGTCCGTTGAGTTCCATGATTACATCCCCGACGCGCAGTCCCGCCTTGGCCGCCGCTCCGTCTTTCGACAGCCGCTGCACTTTGCAGCCGAAGGACAGGGGGGCCACCTCCAGGCCGAGATCCAGGTTCCCGCGTTGTTCCACCACCCCAGTGACCGGCTCGGCGCCGCGGACCACCTGGATCAGAACCGAGTCCCCGACCTTGTTCTTGCCGATCTGCTCCCGCAGGTCGTCGAAATTGGCAATCGGCTGCCCGGCGTAGCGGACGATCACATCCAGGACTTCGATGCCTCCATTGGCGGCCGCACTGTCCGCCACGACCTGAACCACCTGGCAGGCCAGCGGCGGTTCCTGGCAGCGCACGCCCAGAAACGCGCCCATCTTGTAGGTGACCCGCACGTTGGACGCCGCCAACTCGTACTGCCGGGCCCCGTCGGGCGTGACGTTGGTGCCGAACAGATTCACTTCCCGGACCGTCTTCATGCCCTTCAGATGTTCCAGCGCCGCGTCATCCACGGGCGTGTACATGAGCTCGACAGTCGTGATCCGTTTGAGCTGGGCGATAGACCTGACCGCCTCGTTGGAGATCTGCGCGTGCTTGACCAGCACCCGTTCCACACCTGTCAGGTGCACGACGTGCTGGACCCATTCGTCGGTGATCTGCTGACCGATGAACGACACGGACTGGACGTCGGTCAGCCAGCGGAAGCGTTGCAGATCGGCGGCGGTACCCTGCCAGTCCGGGCCAATCTCCACACTCAGACCGACGACCGGTGCGAAGACGAGCATCTGGTTGTTGATCGAGATGCGCGCGCCCAGTTCCTCCAGTTCCCGGATCGCCCGCTGCTGGCGCAGTTCGCCCAGCGTGGCCAGGGCAGCGGCCGCTTGCCGCGCCGCCGATCTGGAGGCCGATGTGGCCAGCTGCTGCAGCACATCGGCAGCGGCGTCCTGTGTCACAATATCCTTGCTCAAGGCCAGCGATTTGAGCACGTAGATGCCACGTGTCGCCACCTCCAGACTGCTTCCAGGCAGCGTCTGGGCCAGCGGCTCAATCGCCGCCGGACCGGCCGCTATCAGTCGCTCCGTGGCGTTGCGGCGGGCTACAAAGCGGCTGTCATCAAGCTCTCGCACCCACTGCGCGATCTGAGCGGGGGACGGCGTTTCCTCCCGGGTCTGCTGCGACCTCGCGACCGACGGTCCCCACAGCGGCCCCGCAACGCCGATGATCCCCAGCGTACAGACGATCGCACACAACCGGGCCCCCGGCGCCGAGCGTCGGGGCGCGGGCCTCGTTCCGCCGCCGCGAGAGAACACGATTCGCTTCATAGCTGGCACGTCACCCCGGACCGGCTCACAGCCGCCCCGCGTCAGACTCCGGCACCAACATCCCTCCGGACGCTGTCCGTCCCAAATGCCATCGTCTGCCGCCACTGTACGGTCTTGTAGAGATACGGGTTCAGACTCGGATCATTATACATCTTCAATTGTCGATAGACCTGGTGCCGTTTGCGACCGGAGAAGATGTCGTCCACCAGCTGGCAAGCGGCACTGAATAAATCGTCCCGCTGCAGATGGCAGATGGACAGTCTGTTTTCCACCTCCTGCACATGCTGAGCGTCCACCTCGGGACGCTGCAGCTGCTCCTCCAGGTGGTAGATCCGCAGGGCCAGGATGGCCAGTCGGTCAATGGCACTGCCGGGGGTCTCGGTATTGAGCGTCGCACCGTCGGCCGGCGTCACATGGTGGGCCAGCAGCGTCTGGGCGATCCACAGGTCCATGCGTTCAATATAGTCGTTTCGCTGCTGATTGAGCTGGTCGATGGTGCGTTTGATCAGGGCGATTTCACCGTCCTGAGCGACCGGACTGCGGGCCGCATCCTCCTCGTGCCAAAGTAGATAATTCAGCGAGCACTGATGGCAGGCAATCGCCATGAACCCCGAAAAAGGGTTGTCCACTTCCTGGCGGTGCCAGCGAACGATGGCCGCCTGCTGCATGGCCACGACTTCGTCTAGGTTGAGCCACATGTGTTTACCCTGTGTCTATCCTGTGTCTATCCTGTGTCTACTCGTTTCCAGCTCGTGATATCGTGCGGACTGCACGTGATGGGTGGCGGATTGTAGGTCAAATGCGGGCCGCACCCCAGACCAATTTGGGGCGTTTCAGCGGGGGACAGCCCATTTTGCGAAACCGCCGGTGCGGCACAGGGTTAGACGCTCAAGAGGGGCAGCCGCAGAAATCGACCGCACGGCGCGCCGGGTTGTGTCGATTTTGCGTGGCGGATTCGCCGGCGAGCGAATACGATAGGACATTGAGGTATCGTCGACGCTGGCCGGCGACGGCACAGGAGCGAACGGGATGAGTGCGACGCAGACGAAACAACCGCAGACACGGGGGCGCCGCGCCACCGCAGGAGCGGCGGCGACGGCCGGTTCGCAGCCGTGGGAAAGGGCGCGGCACCGCCGCTGGTTTGTACCGCTGCTGGTGGCGATCAGCCTGGTGGTACTGGGGTTCGGGCTGCGTGCTGTGGTCACGGGCACGGTGAGCACCGACGAGTCGCTGGTGTATTACACTGTGCGTCGCGGCACACTGCCCATTGCGGTCACCGAACGGGGCAACCTGGAGAGTCAGAAGACGGAGCAGATCATCTGCGAAGTCGAGAATTTCGGCGGCGACCGTTCGGGCGTGGTCGGGACGCAGATCCTGTTCATCGTGCCCAACGGCAGTTCGGTCAAGCAGGGGGATCTGCTGGTGGAGTTGGACTCCGCGCCGCTGCAGGAGCGGCTGGACACTCATTTCCTGGCGCTGAGACGGGCCAAGGCGGAGAAGACGCAGATCGAGTCCAAGTATCGCAACCAGATCACCCAGAACGAAACCAACCTGGCGGAAGCCGAGCTGGCGGTACAGTTGGCGCAGATCGACGTCGATTCCTACGAAGACGGTGACGGCGGGACGTTCCAGATCGAACTGCAGAATATCGAAATGGAGATCCAGAATGCGCGGGCCGCGCAGCTGATCCGCAAGACCGATTACGATGCCTTCAAGCTGCTCTACGACCTGGGATACAAGAGCAAGGGGGATCTGTCCGCAGCGAAACTGGCACTGCTCAAGGCAGATGCCGAACTGGCCGGCCAGATGGCCCGCAGCCGGCAGCTGCAGGTGTACACGTACCGCGCAGAGAAAATCAACCGCCAAGGCAAGCTCGATACGGCCATCAAGAATCGCGAACAAGTGATGCGGAACAACGAGTCGGCCCTGGCCGAGGCCCAGGCCATGAAAGACAACGCGGACAACGCCTACGCCAAGGAGAAGGAACGGTTCGAGCGCTACACGGCCCAGAAGGCCAAATGCACGATCCGGGCACCGCAGGACGGCATGGTCGCGTACGCCACCGAGGAAGGACGCTGGAACCGCAGCGCCGTCATTGAAGAGGGGGCCTTCGTGCGGGAACGCCAGGAGATCCTGTCCATCCCCGATCTGACCCGCATGCAGGTCAACATGGCAGTTCATGAATCGGTGCTCGATCAAGTCAGCGCGGGGCTGCGGGCCACCGTGCGCGTGGATGCGTTCTCGGATCGCATCTACAACGGGACGGTCGCGTCGGTGGCTGTCCTGCCGGACCAGGGCGGCTGGCTCAGCTCCGACACCAAGGTCTACAAGACCATCGTCACCATTGACGAAGAGGTCACGCAACTCAAGCCGGGCATGACCGCCGTGGTGGAGATCGACATCGAACAGCTCGAGAACGTGCTGACCGTGCCCATCCAGGCGATCGTGCAGCGGGCCGACAAGAACTGGTGCTATCTGCAGATTGCCGGGCGCCCCGAGCGGCGGGAGGTAAAACTGGGGAAAACGAATGACAAG
Source organism: Planctomycetaceae bacterium (assembly GCA_012729315.1). Taxonomy (GTDB): domain Bacteria; phylum Planctomycetota; class Planctomycetia; order Pirellulales; family Pirellulaceae; genus JAAYDI01. The sequence goes on along the minus strand of JAAYDI010000173.1, from coordinate 18,219 downwards.
TTCGTCGAGATCCAGGAGGGACTCGCGGAGGGCGACATCGTCGTATTGAATCCGATGTCGCTCGTCCAGGAGCAGCAGGCCGCTGCGGCCGTGAAGAAGGCGGCGGCAAAGAAGTCCGCACAGGACACGCCGGACGCGGATGACGCTGAGTCAACCGCCACCGAGGCGAATGCCGCCGCGGGGACCGTCGAGGCCAGTGACACTGACGCGGACGCGGACACGGGCGAGTCGACGGCGGCCGCCCCGGCAACCGCCGCGCCCGACAGACAACGGCCCGCCCCAGAGGGTGCCCCGAAACGGGCTCCGCGCAAGCCGCCCACCGTGGCGCCCTCCACCCCCTCCACCGGAACCAACTCCCCCCAATAACCAGGACAATAACCAGAACAGTAACCTGCCCATGCTGTGGATCACCCTACAACTTGGCGTCCGCAATCTGCTGCTGCACAAACTGCGGAGCTTCCTGACCATGCTCGGCACGATCCTGGGGGTCGGATCGGTCATCGCCATGCTGGCGATCGGTGAAGGCTCGAAACGCAAGGCGGTGGAGCAGATCCGGGAGTTGGGTGCGACGAACGTGATCGTGCGCAGCATCAAGCCCGAGCCGGAGAACGAGGGGGAGTCCAGCAACAGCAGTGCCACGCAGCAGCAGAACAGCCGGGTGCTGGAGTACGGGCTGAAGTACCGCGATTTCGAGCGTTTGCGTGACACGCTTCCGACCGTCGTGCGGGCTCTACCGATCGCCTTGTTGCGGAAAGACGCGCAGCATGGAGGCCGCCGGATGGCCAACGCCCGCATCCTGGGCACGACTCCCGAGTGCCTGAAGGTGAAGAACCTGGTGGTGCACCGCGGCCGTTTTCTCACCGATACCGACCTGCACGTGACGGCCAACGTATGCGTGCTGGGAGCCGGCGCGGCTCAGCGCCTGTTCGGATACGAGGATCCGCTGGGCAAAGACCTGCTGCTGGGACCCAGCGCCTACCGCGTGGTGGGCGTGTTGGACCAGCAGGCGAGCGGGACCGAACGGCCGGGTGCCATGAGCCAATCGAACTTCAACAACGACGTCTACATCCCGTTGACCGCCGCCCGCCGCCGCTTCGGCGAACTGCAGTTGATCGTGCGTGCCGGATCGGTCGAGTTTGAACGGACGCAGCTGAGCGAGATCACGCTGACGGTGGCCAGCGAGAAGCTGGTCAGCCAGACGGCGGCGATGGCCCGCTCCCTGCTGGAGAAGACGCACACGAAGGACAACGACTACGAGATCCAGGTCCCGTTGGAGCTGTTACGGCAGGCCGAACAAGAGAAGCGGATCTGGAATCTCGTGCTCGGCTCGATCGCCGGCATCGCCTTGCTCGTGGGGGGCATCGGCATCATGAACATCATGCTGGCGACGGTCACGGAGCGGACGCGTGAGATCGGCATCCGCCGCGCGCTCGGAGCGCGACGCCGGGACATCACCCGCCAGTTCCTGGTCGAAACCACGGTCCTGTCCTCGACCGGCGGGTTGCTCGGGATCCTGGTGGGGATCGTGATACCGCTGGTCGTCACGGCCACGTCGGAGATCGAGACCGTGCTGAGCTGGTGGTCGATCATGCTCGCCTTTGGCATTTCGGTGGCCACTGGTATCATGTTTGGCATGTATCCGGCGCGGCGCGCCGCGATGATGGACCCGATCGAGGCGTTACGTCACGAGTAGCGAGACTGGCCATGCAACGATTCCTGGCTCCCGCCTGTCTCGTGCTCTGCCTGGCCATGCTCGTAACCGCCTTCGCGCTGCTGGCCACCGACGCACCGGAGCCCAATGTGGCGCTGCATCGGGCGCGCGTCATGGGTGACGAAGCCATGTGCGAGGTGCTGGAGCACGAGCTGCTGTGGCGCATCTGGCTCCGCCGCGCACTGCTGGGTGCCCTGTTTGCCGGCGCCGCCGGACTGGGTGTCGCGGCGTTCCTGACCGTCGGCGGGTCCGAGAGCTGACTCAGCGCCGGTCGGCCGCAGGCTCGACTACTGGCGCAGGGGGCGGAAACGCCCACCCCAGCTCGTCCGCCTGGCCTGCATCATCCACGTCATTCGCTTCATCCGCTTCATCCGGCTCAGCAGACGCCGCGCCCGCGTCGGGCTGCGGGCCAGGCGACGCGCCGGGCGGAGCGTAGTTGAGCATACCGCGCAGTTCGCGCGAAACGCGGAGGAACGCTGGAAAGTCTCCATAGGCCGAACCCGCATTCCAGGGATACACGAAGTCGGGTCGCGGCTGGTACTGTGGGTTGTCCATGTCGGGCCAGAAGCCCGTATCGTCGAGCATCATGGCTTCCATTTCGAGCGCAAACTGCGCGCGTTCCACAATGTAACCGATACGCAGGTCGACCATCGCGCCCAGCGCGACGCGCGAGGCGTTATACGCGTCGAGCAGGTCGGGGGCCCGGACCCCGGGCAGTCCCAGAATCAACTGCAGCCGTGTGCTGAGCACCTGTTCCTCGGCCAGCGCGGCCTGCGCGACGCTGATCGGATACTGCACGCGCCTCTGCTCCAGGTTGCGCAGCTGGCTGCGCACCTGCTGCTTGATCGTATCCTCGTATTGCTGCAGATTCCGCAGCCCGGCGTGGTAGTTGATGAGCGTGCGGCGATACAGGTTCCGATTGCTCTTCCGGTTGAGCGGCAAATCCCAGGCCAGCCGCAGACGCGTGGTAGCGTTGTCGGTGGAGAAGTCGAAGGGGCGGTTCTTCGCGGTCCCGATCGTCTGGCTCGCGTTCAGGTCCAGCCGCGACCGCAACTCGTCGGCGGCGATCTTGACCTCCCGCCAGCGGTCGGCCAGCGCCCCCCGCTCGTTCATCAGATCCAGCCGCTGCACCAGCGCCGTGAGCATCGCATCATCGACGCTGATGTCGACCGGGGGCAGCCCCTGGCCGGCCGCGTCAAAAGCCGCCTGCGCGGTGGCCATCAACACGTCTGTGCGCTCCAGCGTCTCCTGCAACGAAACGCTCTCCACCGGATGGCCGAAGATCAGCACGTCCAGTTCCTGGGAGAGGCGATCGAGCGTGGCGAGCACCTGAGTGGCCCCCTCGATCAGGTCCACAATCACGGTGTCGTCCGCGTTGTTCTCCAGCGCGTCGCTGAGCCCCTGCTGGAGTTTCTTGAATTCCTCCAGCTGAGCGCTGTACTCCACCCGCGCCGCATCGAGCGTCCCGTCCGGCAGGTCCAGGCGTGTCCCGAGCTGTCCCTGGCGCTGCACCACGGTCGCCAGACTGGTGATCATGTCAATCTGCCGCTGAAACACCAGAATGCGTTGTTTCGGCGGGTCGGCCGTCAGCACCTCCTGCAGATTCTTGCGTTCGTCCAGGACATCCAGCCGTGCGGCGTCGAGCCGGAAACGGGCCCGGTGCCGGTACAGATCGACCGGCTCGTCGATCGTCGGATCGACCCGGCGGCGCTGCATGAACCAGGTGATCAGGCGTTCGGCCATCGAGTAATCGGCGGTCAGAATGTCGCCGTGGTTGTCTTCCGGGTCCTTCGCGCGCAGCGTCCGCAGCCGCACCTGCCACCGATGCGCCTGCGCCCAGTTCACCTCGATCATGTCCCGCAGCGTCAGCTGTTCGAGTTCTGTCAGGTCCACGTCGACCGGAGTCTCGGTCGGCAGCCCGAACGTCAACTTCATGCGATCCAGTTCATCCTCCAGCCGCAGGCACTGGCGGATCAGAGAACTGCGGGCGTTCAAGACCCCTTGTTCGTACTGGTTGAGCGCGATCACGTTCGGCGCCGCTGAAATCTCGGATCCGACTTCCTCGCGCGCCTGTTCGTAGTTGCGGACCTGGGCGAAGTAGTTCTGGGCGTCGATTTCGATGCCGCGACAGGTCAGCAGGATGGAGTAGTAGGTGCGGGCCACGTCAAAGAAGAACTCCCGGCGATATCGCGCGTACCGCCGCGCGGCATACACCAGATCCCGTTCCGACTGGATGAGCGGTTCCAGGACGACGTCCCGTTGGAACACGCTCTGCGTGATCTCGAACAGCATTTCCGAACTGATGTCGGCTGCAAAACCGGTCGGCCCGTTGAACGTGAGCACCACGTCGTTGGCGAACCGCCCCAGCAGCGTGCCACCGCTGGCCAGCAGTTTCTCGCCGCTGACGGCGCTGGGCACGGTCAACGTATTGACCGTGGTGCCATCGACGCGATGGTGCGTGTAAGCGGTGTCGACGCCGTTCCCGCGGGCCGTGAACTTCGTCGCGTACGCATAACGCTCCAGCGACAGGTTTAACGCGGCCTGGTACAGCGCCTCCTTCTCGCGCTGGTACTCCCGGCTGTTGAGTACCGCCAGCTCGAACAGGTCGTGGACTGTCATGCGCGGCGCAGTGCTGAGCAGCGTGGGTGGCGGGGGCGCACCAAACGACATCCGGTACTCCTCCCGGACACTTGGAAAGTCAAGCATGCGCGCCACGCACTGGTCGGGCACATCGTTCCAGTAAGCGCGTCCCACCGGCTGGAACTTCAACTCCTTCGTGCCGGCCCGCGGATCCGTGGCGCTGGTGATGTCATCCAGAAACGGATCGGCGGCCTGGTCCGACACCGCAGAGGCCGGCCCGGCCGGTGCCGGATCCTCGGCGAATGCCACCAGCCGCAGCGGACCCTGGCCGGCCTGCCGTGGTCCGTTCCCGGCACTCGCACCATCGGTCTGGAGCACATCCTGTGGTACCGGAAGCTCCGGTGCGTCGGCCGGTTGCGTCTCCAGGGGCGCTGGCAGCGACTCCACGGGTCGTCCCCCCCGATGGCTTAACTCCGGAAGTTTGTACTGATACAGCTGCGGCCCGGCGGGGGGCAGCCGGGGGCAGTCGGGGTCCGCCGGATCGAAAAACCGGGAGCGTGGATCGGGATCGATCGTGAACGCATCGGGAACGGCCCAGGGCGTCCCCAGCGACTTCTCGCGAATCAGATAATGGGATTCCCGGTCCGCCTGCCGGCGGTAAAGCCCACGTGAGCAACCAGTTAAGGCTGATCCTGTAAGTACCAGCGCCATGAGGATGCTGAACGCTCGCAATCGGTCCGTCAGCTCGCTCATCGTATTGCGGTATCCCTTGAACTGCGATGCCAGAATCAGCCTGGTCGTGCCCTCCGGCACGCACGCAATCGGCGCGCGTGACCACGCGAGCGCTTATTCAACCCGTTCATCGACCCCCGGAATTGGCAGACTTTAACGGTTCTCGCAATCGTAGCGGCTGCAGCGTCTTTGCCGGCAGGGCCGGCGGCCTGCGCCGACTGACCCAATTGTCGGGTGACTACGTTGTGACGCTGGCGGCCCAGGATACAATGGTTCGAGAGCCACGTTCCAGCGTCACGTCGCCGACCGCCGTGTGCCGTAACTGGTAAACGTCTAACGACTAGTGACGAGAGTCACGGGCATGAGCGAGAAGACTTCTCCGGTGCAGGCAGACACGGCAGCGGCCGATCATGTCGTGCCGCGGCATTCGTCCCTGTTCGTGCGTCAGGCGGCGTTTGTCGCCACGCTGATTCTGTTGACCGGTGGCGGGCTCACGGTGGCCAGCTACGGCTTCGCGCACCTCATCATCAACGAGCAGATCGGCATCCGCCTGAAGTCGCAGGCTGCCGAACGCAGTGACCGACTGCTCGCCTTTGTCGGCCGGCAGGCCGAACGTATGCGTCTGTTGAGCACCAGCGCCGCACTGGGTGATATGCTGAAGAGCTACAGTGCCGGCGCGCTGAACGACGAGCAGTTCGCGTCGCGCGCAGGCCACATCATCGACGACATCCGGCGTTCCTTCAAGTCGACGGATGCACATGCGGCTACGGAAGGGGGACAGCTGCTGGCCGTGCACCTGGTGAACGCCGCCGGCGAGACCATCTGCGTAACCGGCAAGTCGGTGCTGGAGGAGCCGGTAGTGAATCTGCCCGAGTACCGCACGGGGCAGGAGCGGTTCGTGCTGGGGTTCCCATCCATCCACCAGACTGCGACGCGCAGCATCCTGGCCGCCCCCATCACCATCGACGGCGGAGACCGGTTCGTCGTGGTGGCCGAGCTGGAAAGCAACCCGATGCTGACCATGGTCACCGGTCATGCCAACCTGGGGCAGACGGGCGAAGTCGTCGTGGTCCGTGTCCGCGACGGCAGGATGGAACTGATGGACCCCACCCAGGACCGGGCACTGCGCGATCGCGACCCGAGCAGCTGGCCGTTGCTGAGCGAGCATCTGGGACGCGGCCTGCAGTACGGCCGGACTCAGGATCGAAGCGGGCGTGACGTGCTGGCAGTGCTGCGGCCGCTCGGCTACGAGGACTGGTTCCTGATCGCCAAGATGGATGTGGCGGAGGCGTTTGAGCCGCTCGGTCGGTTGCGCTGGATGTCGTTCGGCCTGGCCGCAGGCACGCTCGCGGCCGGCCTGGTCCTCTCCTACGCCTTCTCCTACCGGATCACGCGTCCATTGATCGAGCTGGCCCGGTTCGCCGATCGTTTTGCGCGCGGGAATCTGGACGAACGTTGTCCCATCGTGACACACAACGAGGTGGGCGTGCTGGCCAGCGCGCTGAACCAAATGGCTGAGGATCTTCAGCAGTCTTATGCCACGCTGGAACAGCGCGTCGAGCAGCGGGCTGCGCAGCTGATCGTGGCCAACCAGACGTTGCGGCACGAGGTGGATGTCCGCCGGGCCGCCGAGAAAGCCCTGGAACACGAGCGGTTTCTGCTGCACACGCTGCTCACCACCCTGCCCGACAACATCTACTTCAAGGATCGGGAGGGCCGGTTCCTGCGGATCGGCCGCGCCATGGCCCGGCGGTTCGGACTGGTCGATCCGGCCGAAGCGATCGGCAAGACCGATTTCGACTTCTTCACCGACGAGCATGCGTCACAGGCGCGGGCCGACGAGGTGCAGCTCATGGAGTCGGGAGAACCAGTGCTGGAACTGGAAGAGCAGGAGACGTGGCCCGACGGCCGCATCACGTGGGTGGCCACCACCAAGCTGCCGCTGCGCAACGAGCAGGGGGAACTGGTCGGCACCTTCGGCCTGTCGCGCGACATCACTCAGCGGCGCCGCACGGAAATCGCGCTGCGCGAGGCCAAGGAGGTGGCCGTCGCGGCCAACCGCGCCAAGAGCGAATTCGTCGCCAACATGAGTCACGAGATCCGTACGCCGTTGAACGGCATCATCGGCATGACCGAATTGGCGCTTCACACGCAACTCACCCCTGAACAGCGCGACTACCTTGAAACCGTGTCCCAATCGGCCGAGGCACTGCTGCTGATCGTCAATGACATCCTGGACTTCTCCAAGATCGAAATGGGGAAACTGGAACTCGAGTCGACCGACTTCCACCTCCACGACACGCTGGACAACACGCTCCAGATGCTGGCCGTGCGGGCGCATGGCAAGGGACTGGAGCTGGCCTGCCGCGTGGCTCCGGACGTGCCCGCGCGGATCATCGGCGATCCGGTCCGGCTGCGGCAGGTCCTCACCCACCTGATCGGCAACGGCATCAAGTTCACGCAGGCGGGCGAGATCATCGTGCGCGTCGACAAGACCCGCGAGACCGCCGATGCGGTGACCCTCCAGGTGGAAATCGCCGATACCGGCATCGGCATCCCGGCACATAAGCAGCACGACATCTTCGACGCCTTCACGCAGGTGGACGCCTCGACCACGCGCCAGCACGGCGGCACGGGATTGGGACTGACCATCTCCAACTACCTGGTCCAGAAGATGGGCGGTCAGATCACCGTGCAGAGCCACGAAGGGCACGGCACCACGGTCCGCTTCACCGCCGTGTTCGGCCGGACAGACCAACCGGATCCGGAGACGCTCCCCGGCGTCCCGGACCACCTGCGCGGCAAACGGATCCTGATCGTGGACGACAACCGGACAAATCTGCAGATCCTGCGCGAGATGTCGGAATCCTGGGGCATGGCGACCACCGCGGTGGAGGAGGCCACGGCGGCCCTGGAGCAGTTGCGCGCCGCCGTCGAGCAGGGTCAACCCTACCATGTCCTGGTCACCGATTGCCAGATGCCGGGCATGGATGGCTTCGCGCTGGTGGAGCAGATCCGGCAGCTGGCGGAGCTGCGGCAGCTGCGCACCGTCATGCTCGCATCCGGCTGCCGACCCGAGGACCTGGACCGCGCTACGCGCTGTGGCTGCGCCGCTCATCTGGTCAAGCCGGTCCGGCAGCTGAAGCTGCTTCGCTGCCTCGACATGGTCCTCGGCAACACCACGGCGGAACCGGCGGCCCGCACGGCCGGGCCAGCCCCAATCGCGCAACTGCCACCGCTCCACGTGCTGGTGGCTGAAGACGGGCTGGTCAATCAGAAACTGGTGCGGGAGATGCTGCAGAAACTGGGACATCGCGTCACGATCGTCGCCAGCGGTACGGATGTGATCACTGCCTGGCAGGAGGAGACGCCGGACATCATTCTGATGGACGTCCAGATGCCGGGCATGGACGGGCTGGAGGCGACGGAGCGGATTCGCACGCTGGAAACAGACACGGGGCGCCACATCCCGATCGTCGCGATGACGGCGCACGCCATGAAGGGCGACCGCCAGCGTTGCCTGCAGGCAGGCATGGATCAATACGTGTCCAAGCCGCTGCGCATGCAGCAGATGCTCGACGCCATGGCCGCCGCACTAGGCGCCGCCGCCCTCACCGCGTCGGCCACCCCGGCCGAACCCGCGCAGGACGGCACGAGCGCACCGCCGGCCTCTGACACGATCAACTGGCAGGATGCGCTCGACGCGGTCAACGGCGACCGGGAAACCCTCCTGTCAGTCGTCGAAGCGTTCCTGATGGAAGCGCCCCAGCTGGCACAGCGGCTGCGAGAGACGCTGGCCAGCAGCGATGCGCCGGCGTTCCGCCGCACCAGTCACACCCTCAAGAGTTCCCTGCGGTTCTTCGGCGCACACGCCGCCGCCGACCTCGCGTGGCAGCTCGAACAGCTCGGCAAGGACGGGGACCTGGCAACAGCCGCCCACCATGTCCCTGCGCTGATCGCTTCCGTCGAACAGGTCGTCGCCGCAGCCCGGCAGGGGCCGCCCTGACCGCAGGTGAAGCCAAAGGGGGCAGTCAGGCCTCTGTGTTTCAGCCAAGAGGCAGCCACTCTATATCTGTGCTCTGTTGCAAGACAACCGGAAGTAGACGCGAAACCAGAGTGTCTGCTTTCTCGCCGCCCACCACTTAGTTCTCTGCCGGCGGGCAGTTGGCACATTGGTTTCGAGATGGCAAAATGACGACCAACGGTGCAGAGAAACGAATTACCAGCGAGAGCGGTTGAACATGCCGACAGCGTACACATTCAATCACCTGTTTCGAAACCTCAGATACGTTTTGCAGAATGGCTCGCCCGTATTGAAGGCGGCGGACTATCCATTGCTCAGGAAAATGGTCGCAATCATCGAATCGTTGACGAAGGAGGAACGCAATAAGCCCAACCTGCTGCTGGATTCACCTTCGCGGTGGTCACGCGCTGTCGGTGGTTCGGGAGTGACCGGCGTCTCATCGGAGTCGTTAAGGCAGATGTTGAGTCTAATGGGCGGATTCACGAACCATCTTGATCAGTGAGAGCGATGCTCACGAACCGGACACACGTTGCAGCACCCTGACCGTTGTGTAACAACGGACCGTTAGATGCGCGGCGGTCTGCCTTTGCTGCGACTCGTGCCATGATTTGCTCCCTTGTTCTGCACGTTCTATCCCAACACAATGCGATTGGCCATTCTGAAAAAAGAACCTGGTCCCCCGCAGGGAACCAGGCGTGATTGTTCTCGGTATGGTCTATCCGCCGCGCGTCATTCGTAATCGGCGTCCCGCAGGACGTAGGACATCCGCGACGGCATGTCGGACTGCGTGCCGTTGGGCGTCATCAACTGCTGATAGACGTGATATGCAATGCCGTTCGAGAGCGTACGAGTCGAACCGTCGGCAAACACGGCCACCACCAGTCCAGGATGGTTCGACGACGGGCGCGCTACCTCCGCGACAACCGGCGTCCCCTCTCGATACGACACCAGCTCACCATTGATCTTCATCGCCGGTGCTGGTGGGATCTGCGGTGCGACGCTCTGTCCGCCAACCAGCGGGTTGACTGCTGGCCCGTTCGATTCGTGGGCATAACAGAAGACGAACGTGTTGCCGAACCGCGCATTGGCAGGCACCGACAACGTCACGTCAGAACTCCACCCATGGTTGATCGTGAATGTGGTCAGTGCGGGATTCAGCGGCCCGACCGAATACCACTTCATGGCCACCAGGTTCTCGGTGACCAGAATCGTATTCGCCTGCCCGTCGCGCACGGCCGAGGCATCGACCGAGACGCGTGGCAACGAGATCCGATCCAGGAAGATGCCGTTGGCGGAGCGCTGCGCCACCCGCAGGTAGTCCTCGTTGCTCAAGACGCCGCTGTCGGCCCACGAGCGGGGCATGAAGCCGGCGTTAGCAACGTAGTTCGTCGCCCCTTCCTTATCCACCGGATCAAGCGAACTGGGGCAACGAGCCAGATCCATCGAGGGCGTGAGCACCGGATCGCTCAACCCCACCGCCACGCTGTTCCACCGCTCCATCATGTCCGGGCGGCCGAGATCTTCCAGCAGCACAGCCATCCAGCTGGCCGGCTTGTTGTTGCCCAGCCTAGCCCCGGACGGATCCTGCGGCAACAGCAATTCCTGCGACCCCGGATACCGCTGCTGGCGCCCCTCGAAGTTGACGACAGCCATGCCGATTTGCTTCAGGTTGTTTATGCACTCCGTACGCCGCGCTGACTCACGTGCCGCCTGGACCGCCGGAAACAACAGCCCCACCAGCACACCAATGATGGCAATCACTACCAGCAGTTCGACCAGCGTGAACGCCGTTCTGTGTTTTCTGACCATGATCGCTCTCCCCGGAATTCCGGACCGTTCAGATGAGAATGAGAAGTAGAGGACTTGTGACGAAGTCAATTGTCACACAAATCGTGATTCAAGTCCAGCAGATTTCGCTGTAACATTTGACCGTGGCAACACTTGATTACGTGCCACTGTGCCGCGGCGGGGCGGCCGCTGCCTGATTCCGGGGCATGCGCCAACCCCTGTTTGTCGGGTCCGCGGCAAAGGTACAGGCGGCTCGGTGGCAGCCTCCGGGACGGGCCGCGGCGGTGGGGCCCGGCGCTCCATTGTCCAGCCGTGTGCCGACTCGGTATGACAGTATGTTTGGGGGAGGTCTTGAGATCAAGGAGTCCGCGGTGCGACAGATCTATCTGGACTACAATGCCACCACTCCCGTGGCGGCCGAAGTGGCGACCGCCATGCAGCCGTTCCTGACGGAGTACTACGGCAATCCGTCGAGCAGCCATGCGCTGGGGCGGATCTGCCACGAAGCGATCGAAGACGCTCGCGGGCATGTGGCGGCTCTGCTCGGCGCGGATCGGGATGAGATCGTGTTTACCTCGGGTGGCACGGAGAGCAACAATCTGGCACTCAAAGGGGTGTTGCTCCACGGCTTTCCGTCCTCCGACGGCCACCTGGTGACGTCCGCGATCGAGCATCCGGCGATCGCCGGGGTGGCCGAATACCTGCTGCAACTGGGGTACGCGGTGACTGTCGTCGGGTGCGACTCCCAGGGGCTGGTGGACCCGGACGACGTGCGTAAGGCGATCCGCCCGGACACGCGTCTGGTGAGCATCATGCACGCCAACAACGAGGTCGGCACGGTGCAGCCGGTGCGTGAAATCGCGGCCGTGTGTCACGAGCGAGGCGTACCGGTCCACACGGACGCGGCCCAGTCGATCGGCAAAGTGCGGGTGAATGTGGACGAGTTGGACGTCGATCTGTTGTCGCTGGCCGGCCACAAACTGTACGCTCCCAAAGGCATTGGCGTGCTGTTCGTGCGGCAGACGGTGGATCTGGAGCCGTTGCTGCACGGGGCGGGCCACGAACGGGGCCTCCGCCCCGGCACGGAGAATGTCCCCCACATTGTGGGTCTGGGCACCGCTGCCCGGCTGGCCGCCGCGGCATTGGAGATGCAGGAGGAACGGTTGACAGCGCTGCGGGACAGGCTCTGCACGACCTTGCGGCAGGCCATCGGGGAGCGGCTGACCGTCAACGCGGAGGCCGCCCCGCGGCTGCCCAATACCCTGAGCGTGAACTTCCCATCGGTGGCGGGCAGTGAGCTGCTCGCACGCGTCCCCGAACTGTGTGCCTCGACCGGGGCCGCCTGTCACAGCAGTGGCACGGCGGTATCGGCCACGCTGCGGGCCATGGGCGTAACGGCCTCCGTGGCGCGCGGGACCGTGCGTCTGAGCCTCGGATGGCCGACAACTGCCGCCGAAGTGGACCGGGCGGCCGCACTGCTCACCGGCGCCTGGGAAGCGCTCGTGTGAGCTCCGTTGCCGGGAAGCCTAACGCGTCGGCTGGCGATACTGCAGTACGTTGGCTTGAGCCATCGCCTCCTCCGCCAGCCGGATGTAGTCCTGGTTACGAGTACCGGCAAACGCGCGCTGATAAGTCACGCTCAGGGCCGTGAAGTTGAACGCCTCCAGTGGCTCCAGTTCACAGGCCCGGCGACTGTGCTTCACCGCCTCCTCGTGCTGGCCCATCCGCCCGCACAGCACCGCCAGGGCCATGTGCGCCAGCGTGTAGTCCGGGTCCACCTCCAGGATGCTACGCAACTTCGCGACCGCCTCGTCGTGCTTGCCATCGTCCTTGAGTCTGTCGGCCTCGTCATACAGCGCCGTAAGATCGGTCATGGTTGGATTGCTCCCAGAAGTTCAAATGAAGCGGGGGGTCGCAATTGGGCCTTCATACTACACAGTCAACCGCAATGTCGGTAACCGGACAACCCGCTCGCCGGGGACCCCGCCCCGGTCGGATGCTCGCTCAGATCCTGCAAGGCGCCTGCGCATCACCATACAGGGTGGTGTGGCATAGCCGGAGCGGCTGTATTCAGACGCCCGCAGAAACGTACTGATTCCTACAGTCGTTAGAACCGATAAATGACCTGTGCCTCAAGGGCGAGTCAGCGTATGATCTGGCCCCGGCGTGCATCCCGTGGCAGGTAACGGCGGGAAACGCGCCGTGTGCGATCGGGAACGGATCTTTCTCTTCTGCAACCGGGTGTTATGGGAAGCCGCATCCACTCCACTGCTGTGATTGACCCGCAAGCCACGATCGGCTGCGACGTGTCGATCGGTCCCTTCTGCATTATCGAAGCTGGTGCTGTCATTGGCGACGGATGTCGTCTAGCGGCCCACGTAGTCGTCAAGAAGGGCACCACGCTGGGCGTGTGCAACGAGGTAGACGAGTACGTGGTGCTCGGCGGCCGCCCGCAGCACATCGCGCGTCATACGTGTTGGGGACAGGTCCGGATCGGTGCGCGGAACATGATCCGCGAGCATGTGACGGTCCACGGTGCGATGTCGGCGGACAGTGTCACGGTGATTGGCGACGAGAACCTGCTCATGGTCAACGCGCACGTAGCGCACGACTGCCAGGTGGGCAACCACACCATCATCACGAACAACGTGATGCTGGCCGGGCACGTCACCGTAGGGGACTACGCCTACCTTTCGGGCGGCGTGGGCGTCCACCAGTTCTGCCGCATTGGCAGCCACTGCATGGTTGGCGGGCAGGCGCACATCAACAAGGACGTGCCGCCGTACGTCACCGTTGACGGCGTGTCGACGCGGGTTGTGGGGCTGAATCTGATCGGACTTCGGCGCCGTGGTTTTACCGCGGAGCAGATCCTGGAGTTGAAGCAGGCGTACCGCATCATATATCGGCAGGGGTTGACGTGGGAGCAGGTCCTGCAGGCGCTCAGCACTACGTTCAGCTCGGGACCGGCCGCTGATTTCCATACGTTTCTCAGCACCGGCCGGCGCGGATTCGTGTTCGAGCGCCGCACGCCGGTCGAGGCGACGATTCCGTTGCCGCAGCAGGCAGCCGAACCGACGTTGACCGTGATCGCGGCGGAGGAACGCAAGGTCGGTTGAGCAGACGTGGCCGGCACGCTGCTGCCGTGTTCCTGGCTGACGCCCTCAGAAACAGAAAAGGGGCGGACCTGGTGTCCGCCCCTTGCAAGAGTCACTTGCCTTGCCTGCTGTGCGCGGCTCACGCGTCTTTCAGCGCCGCCTGGGCAGCTGCCAGCCGTGCGATAGGTACGCGGTACGGCGAGCAGCTGACATAGTTGAGTCCCACGGTGTGGCAGAACTGGATGGATGCCGGATCGCCGCCGTGTTCGCCGCAGATGCCGATCTTCAGGTCCTTCCGGGTCGCGCGGCCCCGTGTGACGCCCAGTTCCACCAGCTGTCCCACCCCTTCCGTGTCGAGCGTCTGGAAGGGATCGACCAGCAGGATTTCCTGTTTGAGGTAGTCGGGCAGGAACGAATTGACGTCGTCGCGGCTGAAGCCGAACGTCATCTGGGTCAGGTCATTGGTACCGAAACTGAAGAAGTCGGCATGTTCCGCGATCTTGTCGGCGACCAGTGTCGCGCGCGGAATCTCGATCATCGTCCCGATGGAGATATCGAGCTTGGCGGTATACTTCTTCTTTTCTTTGACCTGCGTCAGCGTATTGACGGCCAGGCCGCGCAGCAGCTTCAGTTCGGCGGCGGTCCCGATCAGCGGGATCATGATCTCCGCGCAGGCATCGATCTTCTTCTGCTTGCACTCAATGACCGCTTCGGCAATCGCCTGCACCTGCATTTCCAGGATTTCCGGATAGGTGACGCTCAGGCGGCAGCCGCGATGTCCGAGCATCGGGTTGGCTTCGTGCAGCTGGGCGACGCGTGCCTTGACGGCGGCCGGTTTGACCCCCAGCCGCTCAGCTATCTCCGCCTGCGACTTGGCGTCTTGCGGCAGGAATTCGTGCAGTGGCGGGTCGAGCAGCCGCACGGTGACGGGCAACCCCTTCATGGCGGTGAAGATCCCGACGAAATCCTTGCGCTGGAACGGCAGCAGCTTGGCCAGCGCGGCTTTGCGCGCCTCCGGCGTCTCGGCCAGGATCATCTCCCGCACCGCCACGATCCGGTCCTCCTGGAAGAACATGTGTTCGGTGCGGCACAGGCCGATCCCCTCGGCGCCGAACTCACGGGCCCGCAGCGCGTCGGCCGGCGTGTCGGCATTCGTGCGGATGGCCAGCTTCCGGTACTTGTCGGCCCACTTCATGACCTTGGCAAAGTCGCCCGAGAGCGTCGGGGCCTGCGTGGCCACCTCGCCCGCCATGACTTCGCCGGTGGACCCGTCGATCGACAGCACGTCATCGCAGCCGAACGTCTTGCCGGCCACCGTGATCTTGCGGGCCTTCTCGTTGATCTGAATCTCGCCGGCGCCGGCCACACAGCAGCGTCCCCAGCCGCGGGCCACGACGGCCGCGTGGCTGGTCATGCCCCCGGTGCTGGTCAGAATCCCAGCGGCGCTGTGCATCCCGTCCACGTCTTCCGGACTGGTTTCCTTCCGCACCAGCAGCACCTTCTCTCCTTCCTTGGCCCGCGACGCCGCCTCTTCGGCCGTGAACGCCAGCTTCCCCACCGCCGCGCCGGGGGAGGCGGGCAGTCCCTTGGCCAGCAGCAAGGCCTTGGCTTTGGCCTTCGGATCGAAACTGGGCAACAGCAGCTGCGTGAGATCGTTGGCCGGAATCCGCAGCACCGCCGTCTGCTCGTCGATGAGCCCCTCTTTGACCATGTCGCAGGCCACTTTCACAGCCGCCGCGCCGGTCCGCTTGCCGGTCCGCGTCTGCAGCATGTACAGCGTGCCGCGTTCGATCGTGAACTCAATGTCCTGCATCTCCCGGTAGTGGTCTTCGAGCGTCTTCTTGATGTCCAGAATCTGGTTGTAGACCGCCTTGTTCCACTTCACCATTTCCGCTATCGGCTGAGGCGTGCGGATACCCGCCACCACGTCCTCGCCCTGCGCGTTGATCAGGAACTCGCCGAAAAACTTGTTCTCGCCGGTCGACGGATTACGGGTGAAGCCGACGCCGGTCCCCGAGTCGGTCCCCATGTTTCCGTACACCATGGACTGGACGTTCACCGCCGTCCCCAGCAGCCCGCGGATGTTCTCCACCTCGCGGTAGCGGACCGCGCGGGGCGTCATCCAGCTGCTGAACACCGCCTCGACAGACATCTGGAGCTGCTTGATCGGGTCCTGCGGGAAATCCTTGCCGCACTTTGCCTTGAGCACCTTCTCGTACTCGGTGCAGAGTTCCATCAGCCCTTCGGTCGGCACATCGGTGTCGGCCACCGCCTTGTACTTGGACTTGATGCGCGAAAACGCCTCCTCAAAGTGCTGGTGGTCCACACCCATGACCACGTCGCCGAACATGTTGATCAGACGGCGGTACGAGTCGTAAGCAAACCGCGGATTGCCGGTGGCAGCCGCCAGCCCCTGCACCGACTTGTCGTTGAGCCCCAGGTTCAGAATGGTGTTCATCATGCCGGGCATGGACGCCGCGGCTCCGCTGCGCACCGAGACCAGCAGCGGGTTCTTGTCGTCACCGAACTTCTTGCCCAGCTCTTTCTCCAGCGTCTTGATCTCGTCGTTGACCTGGTCCATCAGTCCGGCTGGCAGCTTGCGTCCCGACGTGTAGTACGCCGCACAACATTCGGTCGTGATGGTGAATCCGGGCGGAACCGGCAGACCAATCCCGGTCATCTCCGCCAGGTTGGCCCCTTTCCCACCCAACAGCTCGCGCTGCTTGCCGTTGCCATCGGTGCGGGTCTTGCCGAAATAGTACGTCATCTTCTGCTTGGCCATGGT
Organism: Planctomycetaceae bacterium; assembly: GCA_012729315.1. Lineage (GTDB taxonomy): Bacteria > Planctomycetota > Planctomycetia > Pirellulales > Pirellulaceae > JAAYDI01. Next base: position 1,504 of record JAAYDI010000173.1, on the reverse strand, counting down.
CAACTACCTTGCTCCTGGAGGGTACGTTTGCCATCGAAACCCGCAACTCTAGCAGTGGTCCTGCGATGCGTCAATGATCCGTCGCGTGCGCGGCCGGCCCGCCGCCGCACTCCGGCGGTACCCCGCCAACACCTCCACGGGCGGACGCACCGGGTCCGGCACGGTATACTGCGTCCCATGAGTCAACTGCAGGGACTGCTGGGGCGGCATTTCACGTGGGCCGCGATCGCGTTTGAACTCGCGCTGGGGCTCATCGGCTGCCTGCTGAGCTGGGGTGTGGGAAACTGGCCGCTGGCCGGGACCGAGCCGCTGGCGCTGCGCACCGCCTGGTGGAACATCGGATTCGGCACCGCCACAGCGCTGCCGTTCCTGGCGGGCCTGGTGCTCCTGGACCACTACCCGATCCGGGTGCTGCAGCCGCTGGTGCGGATCGTGCGTACCGACGTGGTTCCGCTCTTTCGCGGCACCGGCACTGCCGGCCTGGTCGCAATCGCCTGCGCCGCGGGGGTGGGGGAGGAACTGCTGTTTCGCGGGTTTCTGCAGCAGACGCTGGCCGCCTGGTGGGGGCTCCCGGCCGGCCCCTGGATCGCATTGGCCATCGCCTCCCTGGCCTTTGGCTGCTGCCACTGGCTGTGTGCCGCCTACGCGGTCCTGGCCACCGTGATGGGGCTGGTGCTCGGCGGCCTCCTGCTGGTCACCGGACATCTCGCCGCGCCGATCACGATGCACGCCCTCTACGACGCCCTGGCCCTGCTGTACCTGACGCGTTCAGGCCGCCTCTAGGCGTCCCGCCGCAGGCTCCCCCCCGCCAAATAGAAAACGGCGGCTCGGTGTGGACCACGCGAGCCGCCGTAAGGTTACCAGACTAGCTCTTCTTCCGGGGAGTGGAAGATCCTTTCAAGTCAAGTCAATCGCAGCTCGGGCTGTCGCAGCTCGGGCTGTCGCAGCACGACGTGTCGCAGCACGAGGGCTTGCTGGAGCACACGGTCGGGCAGCACACGGTTACCGGCACCTTCTCGCAGACGACGCGCGGCACACAACGGGTGGCCGTGCAGGCAACCTGCTTCGGCACGCACCGCTTCACCTGGATCGTCTTTGTGTAGTGCACCGGCTTGCGGACGGTGTAGGCCACCTTCTTGCAGCGCTGCTCCGGCACCATCCGGCACACCGTGTACGGAACCTGCTTCGAGCAGCATTCCTTCTCGATCCGGCACACGCGGTAGGTGCAGGTCTTCACCCGCTGTTCCGGAACCATGCGGCAGACCTTGTACGTGCAGGTCTTCACCCGCTGCTCGGGAACCATGCGGCACACCTTGTAGGTGCATTCCTTCACGCAGTCCTCGCGCACCATGCGGCAGACCTTGTACGTGCAGGTCTTCACCCGCTGCTCGGGAACCATGCGGCAGACCTTGTACGTGCAGGTCTTCACGCACTGCTCGGGAACCATGCGGCAGACCTTGTACGTGCAGGTCTTCACCCGCTGCTCGGGAACCATGTGGCAGAC
>JAAYDI010000172.1 GCA_012729315.1 Planctomycetaceae bacterium | reverse complement strand
GGCGGGGTCCCAGATGTAATCTACAGAGGCGGGGTAGAAGGCGCACAGAGCGGCGGGGTACCGCGGGGTCAAATAATCCGATCCGTTGGCCGCTTAATCCTGTCAGCTAATTTGCGCCGTCGCAGGATCGATGCGTGGGATGGTAATCTTAACGCCCGAGCGCCAGACGGCGAGGGGGGGCGTTGGGATGATGTCGACAATCGCGCGGTAAGCTATACGCTGGGCGAGGAAGATCTGGGCCGATGGATGCACATTGCGGTCACGTGGCAGAAACTCACTGACACTACGATGGAAATGCTTCTGTACGTTGATGGTGTGCTCAAAGACACAGCTCTGGAAATGGTGTGGCAGGAGCCAGGCGCGAATTTCTATCTGGGTGGCGGAAACGACGGCAACACGTACGGCATCGGTGCTTTTGACGAACTGGGGATTTGGAGCCGGCAACTCGACGCGACGGAGATTCAAGAGATTTTCGTGCAGGGTGTTCCCGAACCGAGCACGATTGTCCTGTTCCTGATGGGCGCAGGGGCGTTTGCCATGCTCCGATTGCGTCGCCGCAAGCGCTGACCGTTGTCAGACGCAGCAGATTCCCAAACCGGCACTCGCGTCTCGCACGCTGTCGCGGTGGACGCTCTCTTGAGCCCCACTTGCCGGGCGACTGATTGCAGATCGATAGGGCGGCGTGAAACAACGCCGCCCTTTTCAATTGTTAGATCGCCGCGTTTCGGCGTAAGGTGATCGCACCGGTGCTGTACGTCATCTTCGTGGAAAACCTGAAGATCATCCGCTGGGACCACCGGGACGAGGTTACCAGTCCGGCCGATCTCTTGCGGGGTGCACGCGTGCCTGCGGACCCGCGGCCGGCTCCGGCCGCGGTGCCGCAGGTGGAATGTGGCTGAGCGGCCGGTTACGAGGCGATGGCGGCGGGGCAGTGGATGGGTGTGGACTCGAGCAGGATGCAGCCTTGCGACACTTCGGCTTTGCCGGGCGAACCGACGGCCGCGGTGGGGCAGGCAACGATCCCGGAGAGGCGGTTCCAGGTCTGTTTGAGTGCGTAGGGGATGGAACTGGAACTGACGTTCCCCACCTGGCTGGTCAGGCCGTTAACAATCTCGCCGCGAATGCCCTGTTGTTCCAGCTTCATGCCGGCCAGCCGCACGATGGAGGTGCCGGCCTGGTGCGGCACGACGAACCGCACGTCGTCCTCGCGCACTCTGCGGGTCTGCAGGGCTTTGACCAGTGCCTGGGACATGGCGCGCGGGGCCGCGTCGGCGATTCCCATGCCGTCCATCCGGAACACCAGCCGCTGCGACATGTGTGTCCTGCCGCCGTTGAGCGACGGCAGCGGCACATTCTCGCGGACTGCGAAGTCGAAGAAGACGCCTGCCGCCGGCTGCTTCTCCGCCCCCGCATAAAGCAGCTTGAAATGCGCCGGGTATTTCGGGCTGTCCAGCCGCGACAACAGCGTGGCGGTGGCCATGTCGCCGAAAAGCGGTCCGGTCTGGGGGCATCCGTAGTCGGTGATGCGGCTGATCCGGCCGGCCGTGACGACCAGCAGGAACTGGTTGCGGGTCAGCCCCAGCATGGGCACGATGTGCCGCCGCAGGACGGCCAGCGCTTTGGCGTAGCCGCTGCAGAACCAGTTCAGGGCATGGACCGGGCAGTGCGGGATGTTCAGTTGCACTCCAAGCGCGTGAGCGGCGCGCATGAGGCGTTCCTGCCGCACCTGTCGCGCGTCGAGGAACCTGCGCGCAACGCTCAACGGCACGAACGACGGCGATACGAAAATCACCGCCGCACAGTCGCGCAGGTCGCACCCGGTGTCACGCTGCAGGTTGTTCACAGCGCGGACGCCCATCGTCACCTCATCGTGCCAGGAGATCGGCCGCGACTGGGTGCCGGTATGCTGCACGAACTTGCGCGGGATCGTGCCTTCAAACCACTCGTTGCTCAGTACCCACGTGGGCTCGTACGTGGCGATGGCCGTGATGCCAACACTCTTGGTGAATGCATTATCCATGGGGCTGTCACGCTGCTGTTGTGTGTTGCTGGGAGCGATCTGCTGTCGTGTGTCGTGCTGCTCGCGGTCACCGCGCAACCGTCCTCATTTCTGTCTGTCGGCAGCGGGAGTCGGGACCCCTGACCCAATGCCGGAACTTACAGCGTACTGCGCCTGCGCCGACCGCACGGGTTACACCGGTTGACCGGCCGCCGCCCGGGAGCGGGGCGGACCGGACGCTCCCACCGCTACGACCGGCCGCTGGAGGCCCGGCAGCGAATTCTTGGCGGCTCCGTCGTGTCCGCCCGGTGCGGAACGGACGCCAGACCGCTATGCTGCTGGTCTGGAGCCCGGCCGCCTGGGATCCCCGCGCCGGGGGGCTGCGGCATCCAGACGCGGCTGTCAGTTGGAAGAAGGGAAGAAGGGTGGAGCGATGGACTATCAAGTGTTCATTCAGGAGCAGGTGACCGCGATCCAATCGTCGGTCGGCACGGGCCGGGCCATCAACGCCTTGAGTGGCGGGGTGGACAGTTCGGTGGTGACCGCGCTCGGGCACCGGGCATTGGGCGACCGGTTGCGAACCATCTTTGTCGACACGGCGCTGATGCGCGAGGGGGAGCCGCAGCGGGTGGTGGAGCTGTTCGCGCAGATGGGCATTCCGGTGGAGATCATCGATGCGCGGGACGAGTTTCTCGGGGCCCTGCGCGGTTTGACTGACCCGGAAGAAAAACGCCACGCGATCACGCACACGTTCTATGCCCGCGTGTTCGGCCAGGCGGTCCGCGAAAGCGGCGCGACCCATCTGCTGCACGGCACCATCCTGACCGACATCGAAGAGACGGTCGACGGCATCAAACGCCAGCACAATATTCTGGCTCAGCTGGGTATCGATCCGGAGAAGGAGTATGGTTACCACGTGCTCGAGCCGCTCGCCACGCTCCGCAAGGCCGGAGTCCGCGAGCTGGCGCGGCGGCTGGGGTTCCCTCCCAGCCTGGCCGAACGCATCCCGTTTCCGGGCCCGGCACTGGCCACTCGTATTGTGGGGGAAGTGACTGCCGAACGATTGCAGACCGTGCGCGCCGCGACCGCCATTGTGGAGGAGGAGTTGGCCGATACGCCGGCCTTCCAGTACCTGGCGGTGCTGCTCAACGACAAAGCCACCGGCATGCGTGATGGGAAACGGGAGTTTGGCCAGATGGTGGTGGTCCGCTGCCTGGACAGTGTGGACGCGCGCACGGCGACGTCGGTCGATCTGCCCTGGCCGAAGCTGCACCGGATCTGTGAACGCATTACGGCTATTCCCGGTGTGAATCGCTGCCTCTACGATATGACCCCGAAACCGCCCGCAACAATCGAGTATGTTTGAGGAACTTCCCATCCCCGATTGTCAACCTCGACCTGGAATTCCGCTCAGGGAGTAACCGGCTGTGCCCAAGCTTCGTGATATCCACAAGGTAATGATCATCGGGTCTGGTCCGATCGTGATCGGCCAGGCCTGTGAGTTTGACTACTCCGGCACGCAGGCCTGCAAGGCGCTGCGCAAGCTCGGGTACGAAATCGTCCTGGTCAACTCCAACCCGGCCACCATCATGACCGACCCTGGCACGGCCGACGCGACCTACATCGAGCCGCTGACGGTGGACTCGGTGGCGGATGTCATCGCCAAGGAGAAGCCGGATGCGCTGCTGCCGAACCTGGGCGGGCAGTCGGGCCTGAACCTGTCCTCGGAGCTGTGGCGCAGCGGAGTGCTGCGCGAGCACGGCGTGCGGGTGATCGGCGTGCAGGTGGACGCGATCGAACGGGGGGAAGACCGCCAGGCCTTCAAGGACACGATGAGCCGGTTGGGCATCGAGACCCCCCGCAGTGAGATCGCGCGCAACATGGCGGAGGCGGAAGACGCGCTGCAGCGGATCGGCCTGCCGGCCGTGATTCGTCCCGCATACACGATGGGAGGCGCCGGCGGCGGGCTGGTCTTCAACCTGGAGGAATTCCGGGCCGTGGCCCAACGGGGCCTCAACGCCAGCATGGTCGGCCAGATCCTCGTGGATGAGTCGGTTCAGGGGTGGGACGAACTGGAGCTGGAAGTTGTCCGCGACGCAAAGAACCAGATGATCACCGTCTGTTTCATCGAGAATGTCGATCCAATGGGGGTCCACACCGGCGACTCCTATTGCACGGTCCCGATGCGGACCATCGACGCCGAGCTGCAGGAACGGCTGCGCAAGTACGCGTACGACATCGTGCAGGCGATCGGGGTGATTGGCGGGACCAATATCCAGTTCGCGCACGATCCGGCAACCGGCCGGGTTGTGGTGATTGAGATCAACCCGCGCACGTCGCGTTCGTCAGCGCTGGCCTCCAAAGCCACCGGGTTCCCGATCGCGTTCGTGTCAGCGCTGCTGGCCGGTGGCATGACGCTCGACGAGATTCCCTACTGGCGGTCGGGCACGCTGGACAAGTACGAGCCGGCGGGGGACTACGTCGTGGTGAAGTTCGCCCGCTGGGCGTTCGAGAAATTCCCGGCGCTCAAGGACCGGCTCGGTACCCAGATGCTGGCCGTCGGCGAAGTGATGAGCATCGGCAAGAACTACAAAGAGGCGTTCCAGAAGGCGATCCGCTCGCTGGAGATTGGCCGGTTTGGGCTGGGATTCGCCAAGGACTTCCACAAACGGTCGCTCGAGGACCTGCTGCAGATGCTGACCGAGCCGACCAGTGAGCGGCAGTTCATCATGTATGAAGCCCTGCGCAAAGGGGCCACCGTCGACGCGCTCTGTGAACGCACATCCATCAAACGCTGGTTCGTGCAGCAGATGAAGGAGCTGGTCGATCTGGAAGAGGAGATCATCCGGTTCCGCGGCGCCCTGCTCCCCGACCAGCTGCTGGTTCAGGCCAAGCGGGACGGCTTTGCTGACCGCTATCTCTCGAAGCTGCTGGACGTGCCCGAGCGGGCGATCCGCGAGCGCCGCCAGACGCTGGGGGTCGTGCAGGGCTGGCATGCGGTGCCCGTGAGCGGCGTCGAAAACGCCGCCTATTACTACTCCTCCTACAACGCGCCGGACACTACCACCGTCAGTGACCGCCGCAAGATCATGGTGCTCGGCGGCGGACCCAACCGCATCGGGCAGGGGATCGAGTTCGACTACTGCTGCGTGCACGCTGCCTTCGCGATCCGGGACGCGGGGCTCGAGTCGATCATGGTCAACTGCAACCCGGAGACCGTCTCGACCGATTACGACACCTCGGACAAGCTGTACTTCGAGCCGTTGACGGTCGAAGATGTGTTGAGCATCTACGAGAAGGAGAAGCCGGAGGGGGTGATCGTTCAGTTCGGTGGCCAGACACCACTGAACCTGGCCCGCGAACTGGCCGAGGCGGGCGTCAAGATTCTGGGCACATCGCCCGATTCGATCGAGCTGGCGGAGGACCGCGACCGCTTCCGGCAGATGATGCGCAATCTGGGTATTCTCCAGCCCGAGTCGGGGATGGCCAGCACGTTTGACGAGGCGTTGAACGTGGCGCGCGAAATCGGCTATCCTCTCATGGTCCGCCCCTCATTTGTCCTGGGGGGACGCGCCATGGAAGTGATCCACGATGAGGAGGAGCTGCACCAGTATCTGGACGCGGCGGTGAATGTCTCCCCCGACCGCCCCGTGCTGATCGACAAGTTTCTCGAAAATGCCATCGAGGTGGAAGCGGATGCGATCGCCGACGGCGAGGACGCTTTCGTGCCGGCCGTGATGGAGCACATTGAGTTGGCCGGCGTGCATTCGGGCGACTCTGCCTGCGTGATTCCCCCCATCAGCATCGCACCCAAACACATCGATACGATCCACCAGTACAACCGCAAGATCGCCATCGAGTTCAACGTGATCGGGCTGATGAACATCCAGTACGCGATCTATCAGGACTCGGTCTACATCCTGGAGGCCAACCCGCGGGCCAGCCGCACGGTCCCGCTGGTGTCCAAGGTGTGCAGCATCCCCATGGCCCACATCGCCACGCAGGTGATCCTGGGCAAGAAACTGGCGGAACTCGGCCTGGGACGGAAGTCGATTCCCCACTTCGGCGTCAAGGAGGCGGTGTTCCCCTTCACCATGTACCATGAAGTCGACCCGTTGCTGGGACCGGAAATGCGGAGCACCGGGGAAGTGCTGGGACTGGCCGAATCGTTCGGTCTGGCCTTCTATCGCGCCCAACAGGCCGCCGAGTTCCGGCTGCCCGAGACCGGCACCGTGCTGATCAGCGTGGCCGATCCCGACAAGCCGGCCGTGGTCGAAGTGGCACGCCGCTTCGATGAACTCGGATTCACCATCAAAGCCACCGCGGGCACGCAGAGCTTCCTGGTCGCCGCCGGCATCAAGGCGGAACCGATCCACAAGATGTACGAAGGCCGGCCAAATATCGCGGATGCCATCGCCAACGGCGAGATCCAGCTCGTGATCAACACCCCCTCGGGCAAGCGGAGCAAGCAGGACGATTCCTATATCCGCAAGTCGGCGGTGAAGCAGAAGGTTCCCTACATGACCACGCTCGCGGCGGGGCTGGCCGCCGCCAAAGGGATCGCCGCGTTCCGCAAGGGGCACGGTCAGGTCCGCAGCTTGCAGGAGTATCATGCCGGCATCCGGTGAACTGCAGCACCCGTCCTTGAACGACCTGCCACAGAAGGAGTGACGCCATGAACGTTTTCGAGGCCATCCGCCGGCGGCGCAGTGTCCGCAACTATGCCTCCCGCCCGATCCCGGACGAAGTCCTGACGCGCCTGTGCCAGGCCCTGCACATGGCCCCCTCGGCCTGCAATCTGCAGCCCTGGCACTTCGTGCTGGTTTCGGACCCGGACCTGCGCCAGCAGCTGGCCCACGCGGCCAACAATCAGCACTTCCTCGCCGCCGCTCCGGTCACGGTCGTGGCGTGCGGCCTGCCGGGCCAGGCCTATCAGCACATGGGAGGCAGCGGCAACAGCGTCGACATCGATGTGGCGATCGCACTCGATCACCTCATGCTCGCCGCTGCAGCCGAAGGGCTCGGCACGTGCTGGATCGGCGCCTTTGCGGAGTCGGAAGTCAAACGGCTGATCGGCGCGCCGGCCGCCGTCAAGGTCGTGGCCATGACGCCGCTTGGTTACCCAGCCACCGCGGACCTGCAGCGCCCGCTGCGGGAGACAGACCGCAAACCGTTCGCGACGATCTTCAGCACCAACCGCTATGGTGGGCCATCCGCATAAGACCAAGCGGAAGACCGAATGCCGAAGTACGAATGCCGAAAATCAAAAAACGTGGCCCGCCGGCGCTCCGGCGGGCCACGCGTGGCTTGTCACGGCCGGTCGGTTCAATACTCGCGATCCGTGATGATACCCGGCTGCGGGATCGGGTACTTGCCGTCGGCGTCCGCCTGCACCGGAGCGGGCGAATCGACCGTGAACTTGTCCGCGCCCGGCGCGTACTCGAAATCGTCAGCGAGCATGTCTTCGAGTGTGATTTCCACGCCGGTGTGCGCCGCTTTGCGGCCCAGCGAGGTCACGACGCTGGCCATCACGCCCCGTTCCAGCTCGTTGTACGGCTTGTCGTTGCGAATGGCATCGACCAGGTCGTTCCACTCGTTGACGTACGGGTTCTCCTCCCCCTGCGGCAGCTTCGACTCCCACTTCATCTTGCTCTTCTCCAGGCCCAGCCCGTCATGGATGGTCGACGGCGGTCCGCAGTCGCCCGAAGTCGATATCACCGCGCTCCCCTTGCTGCCCAGCGCATAGCTCTTGTAGATCTGCTCGCACCCGGTCATGCAGCGGCCGTCTGCGATCAGCTTGGCGCCGTCGGCAAAGGTGTACTCCACGGAGTACACATCGAAGTTCTGGTCGATGCAGGGGCCGTCGTTCCCTTCGCGGTAGTGCCGGCCACCCAGCCCCTGAGCCTTGACGGGCCAGGCATCTTTCATCCAGCAGCAGTGGTCGATGACGTGGATGTAGAAATCGCTGAAGCAACCTCCGCTCGCCCAGAGGAAGCTGTGGAAGTTCCGGATCTGCCACAGCAGCTCGCTGGCGTCATCCCGCGGCCGCTTGGCCACAAAGGCGGAGCCGGCCGGCGCGTGCATGCGGTAGGCGAACATGGTGACGATGTCTCCAATCGCGCCGTCCCGGATGCGATCGTACAACTGCTGCAGCGCCCGGGAGTGACGCGACATCAGGCCGACCCCTACCTTGAGATTCTTGGCGACGGACTGCTTGCCCTGTTCGAGCATGCGGCGCGACGTCGGCGCGTCGGACGTGATGGGCTTCTCCATGAACACGTGGAGTCCCTTCTCCACGGCATATCCGAAATGCACCCAGCGGAAGGCCAGCGGCGATGCGAAGATCGCGATATCGCCGGGGTTCAGGCAGTCCATGGCCTGCTTGTAGCTGTCGAAGCCGACGAACTGGCGGTCCTGCGGCACGTCGACCTGGTTGGCGAACTGCCCCTTCAGATGGTCATAGCTGCTCCGCACACGATCCTCGAACACGTCGGCCATGGCCACGAGCTTGACCGGACCCTGTTTGACCGACATGGCGTCGGCCGCGGCGCCCGTACCCCGACCTCCGCAACCAATCAACGCCACTTGCAGCGTGCTGTCTTCGGCGGCATAGACTCGAGGAACGACCAGTCCGGCGAGGGTCGTGGCAGCCGCAATCCGGCCAGTGTTCTTCAAGAACTCACGACGCGAGGTGACTTGATGCGTGGTTTCGGTCATAACGGACCTCCTGGTAGGTGTATATCGGGGGGGACGTACGGCGCGGGCCGGTGCCCAGGTTGCCTCGTCTGTGCAATTGCCGTGGGACACGGTCAGCACTATGCGATTGTCGTTTCTGCACTGCGGCAATGCAAGACCTCCGGAAAACGTGCCGGTAGGGCGTTTGGCAGGGCCCGTCGGATCGGATACCGTGGTGCCCGCCGCTAGTCGCCCCGCAGGCGGTCGAGCAGTACGGCCACGACGATGATCACCCCTTTCACGACCAGCTGGTAGTACGACGAGATCATCAACAGGTTCATGCCGTTGTTGATGGTGCCGATCAGCAGTGCGCCGATGAGCGTACCCCAGACGCCCCCCCGCCCGCCGAGCAGGCTGGTGCCGCCGATGACGACCGCGGCAATCACGTCCAACTCGTATCCTATGCCCGCGATCGATTCGCCGGCGTCGAGGCGCGACGTGAGCACCACGGCGCCAAGCGCGGCGGTCAGGCCGCAGATGGTGTAAGCCAGGGTTTTGTAGACCGTGACACTGATGCCGGACAACAGCGCCGCCTCCTCGTTGCCTCCGATCGCATACAGGTACCGCCCCAGAACTGTATGGCGGAGCACCGCGGCGGCCAGCAGCACGGTGAGCGCGAAGATGAGGATCGGCACGGGGACGCCCAGGAATTCGCCCGTTCCGAGATACCGAAACGCGGCCCCGAACCGGCTGATCGGCTGCCCGCCGGTGTAGATGTGGGACAGCCCCCGCGCAATGCTCATCGTCCCCAACGTGACGACAAAGGGGGTCACCCGCCCCACCGTGGTGACGATTCCGTTGAGCGTGCCAATCAGCGCGCCGAGCGCCAGGGTCGCTGCGACCACGGCCACCACTGGCCAGCCGCGGTGCTCAAGACTCGCGCAGACCACGCCGGTCAGCGCCAGAATCGACCCGACCGACAGGTCGATGCCGGCCGTCAGGATCACGAAGGTCATCCCGACGGCCATGATGCCGATGACCGACGTCTGCCGCAGGATGTTCGTCAGGTTCTCGACTGCCAGGAACCGCGGTTCGCATGCCGAGAGCACGATGACGACACCGATCAATCCGAGGAAGATGCCGTACTGCCTGAGTGCCGTTCCGATCCAGTGCTTCATGATGCTCCTCCCGCACTCCCGACCGCCAGCTGCAGGATGGCCTCCTGGGTGGCTGCGCTGCGCTGCAACTCGCCGGCAATCTGCCCTGCGCGGACCACCAGCACACGGTCACTCATGTTCAGGATTTCCGGCAGATCGGACGAGATCATGATGATCCCGGCCCCGCGCCGCGCCAGGTCTTCCATCAGGCGGTAGATCTCGCTCTTGGCACCCACGTCCACGCCTCGGGTCGGTTCGTCGAAGATGTAGACCTGGCAGTCGTGGAGCAGCCATTTGGCCAGCACCACCTTCTGCTGATTGCCCCCACTGAGATATTTCACCTGCTGCGCCGGAGAAGACGCCTTGAGGCGGACCTCGCCAGTGGCCTGCCGCACCAGTCGCGCGAGCGGCCGGCGGCGCACGACGCCCCAGGTGGCGTGGCGTCCGAGGATGGCCAGCGTCGCGTTGTCCCAGACCGACATGGTCAGCACCAACCCGTCCCGCTTGCGGTCTTCGGGGATGAGTCCCAGTCCGTACTGGATCGCGTGCCGAGGGGAGCGGATCCGGACCGGCTGGCCCGCAATCCGGATCGTGCCGCTGTCGGCTTTACGCCGCCCGAACAGCAGTTCGGCGATCTCCGTCCGCCCCGAGCCGACCAGGCCGGCCACCCCCAGGATCTCGCCGCTGGCGAGTTGAAACGAGACGTTGTGACAGACGTCGCGCAGCGACAGGCCGGCGACCTCCAGCAGCGTCTGGCCTTTCGGCAAAGTCTCCTTGGGATAGTACTCATCCACGCTGCGGCCGACCATGTGCCGGATGATCTGTTCGGATGACAGTGCGCGTCGCGGGGCCGTGATGATGTGCCGGCCGTCGCGCAGGACCGTGACCCGGTCGGCGATCCGCTGAATCTCCTCCAGCCGATGCGAGATGTAGATGATCGAAACCCCTAGTGTCTGCAGCTCGCGGATGATCCCGAACAGCTGTTCCGTTTCGCGTTCGGTGAGCGCGGCGGTCGGCTCGTCCATGACGACCACCTTGGCGTTGCAGGATACCGCCTTGGCGATCTCGATAATCTGCTGCTGCGCGACGCCCAGTTGGCCCACTTTGGTCTGGGGCGACAGGGGCAGGCCGAACTGCTGCAGGATCGCCGCGGATTGCCGGAGCATGGCGGGCCAGTCGACCACGCCGCACAGACCGCGGCGGCGCGGCGGGCGGCCGAGAAACAGGTTCTCGGCCACCGACAGGCCGGGGACCAGGTTCAGTTCCTGGTAGATGACCCGCACCCCCGCGTCCATCATGTCGCGCGGCGCTCGCGGGCGGAGCTGGCGACCCCGCAGCCAGATCGTCCCCGCGTCGGGTCGATAGACACCGGCCAGGACTTTGATGAGGGTCGACTTGCCGGCCCCGTTCTCGCCCACCAGGGCGTGGACCTCTCCCGGGCACAGTTCAAAATCGACAGCCTGCAACGCTTGGACGCCTGGAAAGGCCTTGCTGATCTGCTCCATGCGGAGCAGGACGTCACTGGGCACGCGTCACTCCTTTGTCCTCCGCCTCGTCCAGATTCGCGGCGCTGATCACGACCGGCTTGATGTACACCTCGTCTGTTTCGGGCGGTGCGCCGGTGCGGAGATGCGCGACCAGCATCCGCAGCGCCTCGCGCGCCTGACGCCCGGGGTACTGTTCCACGCTGGCGTCCAGCCGCCCGGCGCGAATGTAGCTCAACGCGTCCGGGATGGCGTCATAGCCGACGGTGACCACCTGCGCCGCGTCCACCTTGTTCGCTTCCATCGCCTCGACCGCCCCCAGCATCATCTCGTCGTTGGCGGCATACACGGCCTGGAAGTCGCGGTGCACCTGCAGCAGATTCTCCATCACCGACTGGCCGTTGGCACGCTGGAAATTGGCGGTCTGGCTGGCAATGACCTCGATATCGGTCGCGTCGATCACGGCGTGGAAGCCCGCCTTGCGGTCGATGGCGGGGGACGCCCCCGGCGTGCCCTCCAGTTCGATCACCCGGCCCTTGCCGGCCAGTTGGTCCACGATGAACCGGGCGGCTGCACGGCCCCCCTCCACGTTGTCAGCGCCCACGTGGACTAGCACCTGCCCGCCGCTGACCTTGCGGTCCACGGTGACCACCGGGATGGAGGCTTTGTTGAGTGCTTCGATCGCCGGCACCAGGGCGTCCGCTCCGATGGGCGAAATGACCACGCCGTCGACGCGCCGCGCGATGAAGTCTTCCACGATCGACATCTGCTTCGCCGCGACATCCTCCGCGTCCACCACAATGATCTCCACGTCCAGCTGCTGCGCCTCGTCCACCACGTTGTCGCGCAGATGAACGAAGAACGGATGAGTGAGCGACGGAACAGTCATCCCGATCACAATCCTGCCGTCGTCCTGCGCTGCGCGCTGGCAGCCGGCGAGGCCAGCTCCGAGCAGCGCGGCAGTTCCGATCAGCGCGGCGAACACGACCTGTCGTTTCATCGTATGAGCCTTCTCTTGAGTCATCGTTGAGTGGGGCGGGTGAGGATGCACACACGGTGGCCACCTGCCGGGCCTGCCGAGAGGCCGCCCGCCACCCGCGGACGTGTCTTCTCAGGCCGGCGGTGAGGAAAACCGGGGATCGTACGCCGTCAGGCCGAATGATGGTTTGTAGCGGTGCGTCTCGTTGGTGCCCACAAACGGCTTGCACACCAGCAGCGTGCGGTCCACATGCACGACGTCGGCTGCCCGCTGCTCGCGCTGCTGCGGCCGAGCACGATGCACAGGCAGGCTCTTCCACACCTTCCGCACTCCCGACTGCTTCCACCAGCGCCGCAGCGGCGAGACGGTACTTGGCGGCGGCGAGACGGTACCGGACGGCGGCGTGAAATAGGCGTGTGACACGACGTTCATATACGCGGCCTTGATCATCATGTCCAGCGTATCGATAGAGGGGATGAAGGTGGAAACGGCTGGTGTGTTGGTGAAACAGAATCGCGCCTCCCCCTCGGCGAGGTTCAGGCCGACATCCCCCTCCATCACCACGATGGTCTCCGGGCCGCAGCAGTGGCGGATCTGCGTGAAGGCGTAGTAGGGATCGTACAGGTGATAGTACACGCCCAGAAACAGGATCACGTCGAAGGTCTGCCCCAGCGCGGCCAGCTCGTAGACGCTCCGGCGCTGATCGACCATAATCTGGGACCCGAACAGCTGCTTGGCCAATCGCAGGCCTTCTCCCTCCGCCCAGTTCTGACTGACGTCGTCGGTGGCCAGTACCTGGCTGGCACCCCGGCGTTCCGCGTAGAAACTCCAGTACCCGTCCCAGCACCCGATGTCCAGGACCCGCTTGCCCTGGAAGTCGATCGCCGCCAGATGCGTCTCGATGAATTGCCAGAGCCGGCGGTGAAAGTCCGCGTCGTGCACCCGCGAGCGCGCCTGCAAGCCGTGCGGGAAATCAAAGTCGTGATACCACCGGATGGCATCGATGCGGGACTGGTAGTCTTGCTCATTCATGTCATAAGATCTCGAATTCGTTTCGGTACGCTCCTGATCGCTCCCCACGGTGGACAGCCGGACACTCAGCATATCGCATGCGCGGCCGCCGGTGCAACTTGCGATGCGCGGGTTTGCGCGTCATTCCCGTCCGGTGCAGCGCTGGAGCCGAGGAGCCCGCAGCAGGTGGCGGGCATGTTACGCTCGGCGCAGAGCATCGACGACCTTCAGGCGGGCCGCATGAATGGCCGGCACGACACCGCCGAGAAAGCCCATCAGCAGCGAGATGAGCGTAGCGGTGGCCAGAATCTGCGGCGTCACGAGGAATTCAAACACGGTCTCCGAGATTGTGGCCCAGTTGGTCATGCCGGTCTGCATGCCGTCGAATGCGAGCGACACGGTACAGCCCAGGGCCGCGCCCAGCGCAGCCAGGAGGAGCGATTCGATCATGAAGGCCAGCCAGATCGATTCGGGGCTGAAGCCGAGGGCCAGCAGGCAGCCGATTTCGCGGCGCCGCTGGCTCACCGCGGAGTACATCGTGTTCATGGCCCCCGCGATGGCGCCGGCTGACATGATGGCGGTCAACAGGCCGCCCAGGATGGTGATCACGTCGTTCATCAGCTTGGCCTGTTTCTGATAGTGCTCCTTCTCGGTCAACGCCTGGATGGTCCGCAGGCGGAGATCGCGCTCAGTCAGGGCGTTCAGCTCCTGAGCCGCCGTGCGGGCGTCGCCGCGGGCGCGGAACAGCAGGGACTGGAAGATGCCGTTGCGGTGGAACGACGTCTGCAGAAGCTCGCCGTCCATCCACAGCTCGGACTCCAGCGCGCTGCCGCCGGCCGCGAACAGCCCCACGATGTGCCAGGTGTTGCGGCCGATCGACAACGTGTGGCCGATCCCCAGGTCGCGCAGCCGGCGCGCCAGGCCCACTCCCAGCACCGCTTCGTTCGAACCGGGGGTGTACCAGCGCCCCTCGGTAAGTCGCACGTCCGCATGCACGACGCGCGACAGCGGCGACGTGCCGCGGACCGTGACGTTCGTCTCGCCCCCCCCCTGCTTCTGCTGCGCCAGAATCATCACGCTCTCGAACACCATCAGCTGCTGGCCAGCCTGCCGAGCGACCAGCGGCAACTCGCGGATCACCCGTGCTGTCTCCCGGTCCACCTGGCTCGTCAACTCCGCGTCAGCCCCTTTGCGCAGCACGATGACATTGTGCGGGCTGCCCGACGTCTCGACCACCTTGCGGAAGCCGGCGGCCAGCGACAGCAGCGTCACGAACACGACGACCACCAGCGCGATGCCCCCCACGGCCATTGCCGAGGAGCCTTTCCGGACCGTAATGCTGCGCAGGCTGTAACTCAGCGGGATCCGCATGTTCACACGCTCCGCAATGCCTCGGTCGCTTTGAGCCGCATCCCGGTCACGGCCGGTACGATGCCGCTGATCAGCCCGGTCAGCGCCGCCAGGCCGAAGGCGGCCAGTATCGACTCCAGAGGCAGGAAGAAGACGGTGAAGAAGTCCGGTATAGGGTTGATGTGCAGCACGTTGGCCAGCAGCCAGGCCAGCCCCACTCCCACCACCGCCCCCAACAGTGACAGTGCCATGGCTTCGCCGATCAGCAGCAGGAAAACATGACCATCGGTGAACCCGATCGCCTTCAGAATGCCCATCTCGCGCGTCCGCTCGCGCGCACTCATCATCATCGTGTTCGCCGCCACGAGCAGCATGGTCAGCACGATCGCACTGCCGATCGAACGCAGCAGCAGCTGGAAATTGCCCAGCATGCCAACGATCTGCAGATTGAAGGCCTTCTCCGTCATCGTGCGCGTCTCAAACGGGCTGTTCGCGAACCGCGCATCGATCGCGGTCGCCACCTCCATGTTGCGGCTCGGATCGCTGACCCCCACGAAATACAGGCTGGTCGTGCCTCGGGCAAACCGCCGCGCTTCGTCGAACCGTGCGAAGTGGAAGAACATCATCGTCTGGTCGAACGTCGGCGAATCGGTCGTGTACAGGGCCCGCACGTTGAACTCCCAGACCGAGGAGCCGTTCGTCTGGGTCCAGATCGTGCTGTGAAGCACCAGGCGGTCGCCAATCTTCTTCCCCAGCCGGTCGGCGATCTTGGCGCCGAGCATGCAGCCCATCCGATCGCTGAGCAGTTCGGCCCGCTGATCGGCCGGCAGCTGGACCTCCGGGTACAACTGCAGGTACTTCTCCAGGTCGGTGGCGAACTGCGCGAAGAACTCCTCCCGCTTCTCGCCATGCGCGTCCGGCTCCTGTGACAGTCCGCCGAACCACGACACGCCGACCACCCCCGTGACACCATCCGTCTGGGCGATCAGCGGACCATACGACTTCGGCTGCTGAAAGGCGAGCGATTCCTTGTGCTGGACCACCAGCCGCGAGGCGTCCGACATGTTGACCCCCGCATTGAATGACGTGACTACCGCTTCGAGGAAACAGAACAGCAGCAGGGCCACGGCGACGCCCAGCGTGGTGAGTACCGTTCGCAGCGGCTTGCGCCGCAGGTTCAGCAGCAGCAGTCGCACGCGTCACGTCCCCTTATCTAGCGGATCCTTATTCAGCAGATCCAGGTCCTGGGTCAACACCCCTTTCTCCAGATGCAGCTGGCGGTGGGCCGCGCCTGCTACTTTCGGATCGTGCGTGACGATGATGATCGTCTTGCCGAACTCGCGGTTGAGCGACACGAGCAGCGCCATGATTTCTTCGGCCGAATGCGCGTCCAGGTCTCCCGTCGGCTCATCGGCCAGCAGGATCTGGGGATCGGACGCCAGTGCCCGGGCGATCGCCACGCGCTGTTCCTGTCCCCCCGACAGCTCATCCGGCCGATGGCTGGCGCGGTTCGCCAGCCCGACGATATCGAGGGCGGTGAGCACGTGCGCGCGCCGCTCCTGGCGGGTCAACGGCAGCAGTGTCAACGGCAGCTCCACGTTCTGGTACGCCGTCAATACGGGGAGCAGGTTGTAGGCCTGGAAGATATAGGCCACATGCTCGCAGCGCCAGCGGGCAAGCTCGCGCGAACTGAGGTTCGTCAGATTCTGGCCACAGACGATGACGTCACCGGCGGTCGGCGAGTCGAGCCCGCCGAGCAGATTCAGCAGCGTGGTCTTGCCGGATCCGGAGGGCCCCATCAAAGCGACGAAGTCGCCGGCGTCGATGGTCAGGCTGAGGTCAGCCAGCGGCTGGATGTCGGCGCCTCCCTTGTGGTACAGCTTGCTCACGTGCCGCAACTCGATGATCGGCTGATCGTTCATGCTCGAGCTACTCCGCCACGCGTACCGTGGCCGTCTCGCCAGACAGTCGCTCGGCGCCAGCCACCACGACCCGGTCGCCGGCGCTAACGCCGCTGGTGATCTCCGTCCACTCGCCGAACGTCTTCCCGACCTGTACGGTCTGCCGGCGCGCCGTGTCCTCGCTGACCACCCACACGAAACTGCCTGCCGAATTTGTCTGGACAGCCGACGGGGGCACGACGATCTGGTCGGGGATGGCGCCGGTTTCGATGCCGGCTGGCGCGTCGTCGGGCAGGAACCGCACGCGCACGCCCATTTCCGGGAGGACGGCCTGCTCGTCGCGGTCGAGGAAGTCGACGCGCACCTTGACGGTTGCCTTGCTGCGGTCAGCCCGGGGCAGGATGCGCCGCACCTTGCCGGGGAAGACTTTGCCGGGGATGGCGTCCACGGTGATGGCCGCCCGCTGTCCGGGCGTGACCCGGGCCAGTTGCGCCTCGGCCACGTCGACTTCGGCCTGCAGCGAAGCCCAGTCGGCGATGGTCACGATGGACCCCCGGGCCATGGACCCGCCGATGCTGATCGGTGCGATGATCTCGCCGACTTCAGCCGCTTTTTCGGTCACCATGCCATCGAATGGCGAGTGGATAAAGCACTCGTCGCGCTGGCTTTCCAGCACCTCAACGCGCGCGACGGCAGTCTGGCGTCGCGCTTCCGCCGAAGCCACGGCGGCGCGCGCGGCGGCCACCTGCGTGTGCGCCACATTCACCTGCTGCTGCGCCTCGCGCCGGCGCTGCTGCGTCCAGGCGATCTTGGCTTCCATGCCGCGCACTTCCGTCCGGCGGTCGTCGACTTCGGAATACCCCACGGCACGGCTCGTCGCCAGGGCCTCGTCGCGCGTCAGGCGGCGCTGCGCGTCCGCCAGCAGGATCTCGTACTGTTTGCTCTCCGCCGCGAGCGTTTCGAGCGGCAGCTGAGCCGCGGCCAGTTCCGCGTCGGACTGCGCTACGAGCTGCGTCAGACGCTCCACTTCCGCCTCCGCTTCCGCAACCTCGGCCTGCGCCTGGGCAATGGTTGCATCGAGTTCCGCGTGATCCAACTCGGCGACGACGTCCCCCTTTTTGACGAAATCCGCCTCCGCCACGTTCAACCGGGCAAGTCGGCCGGTGAACTTGGAGGCCAGCACCGACTGGCGATCGGCCACGACATACCCGGCGGCCGTCAGATCGGGGCTGCCCTCCTGCAGGATGCCGGATCCCGCGAGCATCCGGGCCGCGGCCGCCACCTGCACCTCCGCCACCAGCAGTGTGCGCAGAGCACGCGGCGCCAGGCCGGCGACGCCACCGGCCGCCAGCAGCACCACC
Organism: Planctomycetaceae bacterium; assembly: GCA_012729315.1. Taxonomy (GTDB): domain Bacteria; phylum Planctomycetota; class Planctomycetia; order Pirellulales; family Pirellulaceae; genus JAAYDI01. The sequence continues at coordinate 5,954 of JAAYDI010000172.1, read as the reverse complement.
CACACCCAGGGTGACACGCGCCGCCGCCGCCGCGTACGGTCAATTCTCAGCGCCGCCAGACCGCCTGAAGCCATCGTCCCCGCTCCGCAAACACGCTCCGACGCGTCGCCCCGACCCCGGAATACAGTCCTGGAATACAGCGTACGAATCGGACCTGGAAATGTCACTACCGCTTCGGGTATTCCGGCCGGTCCGGGAATGCCGGCACCGGATTGTCGCGGATCTGCTGCAGGATGACCTCGATCGCCTTCTCCAGCTGCGGGTCCTTGCCCGCCACGACGGAGGCCGGGTCATTGTCGACCACAATATCGGGGTCCGCGCCATGGTTCTCGACCCACCACCGGCCTTCGCGGCCGAAGAAGGCGTTGTTGGGCTGCTGGATGGTCCCGTTGTCGAGCGTCTGCTGCGGGTTCAAGATGCCCACCAGCCCGCCCCACGACGGCACCCCCACGACCGCACCCAGCCGCCGCGCCTTGAAGTGCTCCAGAAAACACTCGCCGTCCGACCCGTTGTACTCGTTCGTCACCGCGACATACCGCTGGCCGCCGGCCGAGCCGGGGTACCGGAACGGCTCCATGCCGGGCAGCACGTTGAAGGCGACCTGCTGGCGTTCGAGCTTGTCGATCATGAAGTACTCGGTCCAGCCGCCGGAGTTGCGGCGCACGTCGATGATCAGCCCTTCCTTGTACCGGAACGCCCGCCAGAACTTGTCGAACTCGGCGATCCCTGCCGCGCCCATGGCGTTGATGTGCATGTAGCCGACGCGTCCGTCGGTGGCGGCGAGCACCTTGCGGATGTTCTCGGCCAGCCAGTGGCCATAGCGCAGGTCGCGGTCGGCCCGCAGCGGCTCCACCTCGTACGTCCGCGCACCATCTTCGGCCGGCGTGTCGTTGACGGTCACCCGGACCCGCTGGCCGGCGACCACCTGCAGCAGTTTCCAGTAGTCGTCACCCACCTTGACCGGCTGGCCGTCGATCGCGATGAGGTAATGGCCGGCCTGGAGGCGAATGTCCGGGCGCGCCAGCGGCGCCTGCAGGTCGAGGTTGTACTCGGTCGGGCCATAGATGCGCTCGAAACGATACCGCCCGGCCGCCGTGTCGGCGACCAGGTCTGCGCCCAGCAAGCCCGTGTAGACCGGCGTCCCCGGGGGCGCGGCAGGCCCCATGTCGCCGCCCGAGATGTACGTGTGGCCGACGCACAGCTCACCCACCATCTGCGACAGCAGCCAGTTGAGATCCTCGCGGGACGAGAGGAACGCCAGACGCTCGCGATAGCGGTCCCCGAGCGCCTTCCAGTCGTGGCCGTGCATCCCCGCGTCGTAGAAGAACTCGTTGTACCACCGCCACGTATCCGCGAAGATCTGCTGCCACTCGGCCTGCGCGTCGGCCCGGTACACCAGGCGATCGAGGTTGACGGCGCTGCCCAGGCGGCGGCTGTCGAAGGCGCTCTGGAGCGGAGTCAGGAAGATGCCGTTGCCGGCGCGGGACACCAGCTGATCGCCGTGGGCCGACAGCGCATAGCCGGCCACCTTGTCCTCCACCGTGCGCATCTCGCGCGTGGCCATGTCGAAGATGTGCAGCGTCCATTTCGTCGCGCCGCGCGGTTTGAACACCTCCTCGTATTCGTCCTCCGTGAAACGGGGAACCGAGCACCAGGTGACCTTTCCCTTGCCGGCCCGCAGATGAAAGTAATTGCCCGCGGGCACAGGCAGCGGGAAGATGCGGGCTGTGATGCCGTCCAACTCCACCCGCCGCTCCCCGTCCGGCGCCGCGGCCGCGTCCGGCTGCCCGGGTGCCAGAAACGGAGGTTGCCGGCCGGCCTGCAGCTGGACGGCCAGCACCTGGTAGGGATTGGCCAGGACGTGGTTGTCCTCGTGGAAGTCCATCTGCACGTCAAAGCCGCGACTCGACAGGAAGTACAAGTACTCGCCGCTCGCGTCAAAACACGGGTTCAGATTGTCGAAGAAGTCGTCGGTCAGCGGCACCCGCTTCCGCTCGTCGAGGTTGTACAGGAAGACCTGGCTGTTGCGATTGGCGGCGACGGCCGTGTAACACACCCAGCGCCCGTCCGGCGACCAGGCGTAGTCGTCGATCTCCCAGTAGAACTGATCGTTCTTCATCTGCCGCGACTCGGCGATCGTGATCAGCTCGCGGCTCGCCACGTCGACGATGTGACAGGCGAAGTCCATCGTCCCGAACAGAACCTTCCGGCCGTCGGGAGACCAGGCAGGCCGGTAGGGAGTGCGGTTGAGCGACGTGGTGAGCGCCGTCCACTCCCCCCCGCCGACACTCTGCAGGTAGAGCTGATACGTGCCCGAGCGGTCGGAGAAGAAGGCCACCTGCTGGCCGTCGGGCGACAGTCGCGCCAGACGCTCGCGCGTGCCCGGCGCGTCTGACAGATTCCGCGTCTGAGCCGTCGCGTCGGCCGGTACGGCGAACAGATCGCCGCGCGCCTCGACCAGCACACGCGAGCCGTCCTCCGCCGCATCCACACCCTGGATGTAGTCACGCGGGTTGAGCACGCGGGTGCGGACCTGCCAGCGGTCCGAAGGGGCGTCGATCGCAAGCCGCGTGTCGGTCCCCTCGGCGCAGCTCCAGATGTGCAGGTAGCCGTCCTGAACATACACGATCCGTGTGCCGTCCGTGTCGGGCATCATGACGTCGTAATCGTCGTACGCCGTCAGACGCGTGACCGCCCGGGTGGCCAGGTCCTGGACGTACAGGTTCGACACGCCGTCACGATCCGATACGAAGAACATGCGGTCGCCGATCCACATCGGATAGGCGTTCTTGCCGACGTAGTCGGAGATGGGTGTGAACGCCCGCGTCGTGAAGTCGTACAGCCAGATGTCGCAGTGGTGGCCACCCTTGTAGCGTTTCCACTGGTACTCTTCGCGTCCCTTGCGGCAGTAGAGCATCCGATTCCCGTCGGGAGCGAAGCTGCAGAGCACGCCGCGGTCGATCGGGAAACGCTCGGGCGGACCCCCTGCGCGCGGAACGAAGTACAGGTTCGGGTCGCGGTAGATGAATGTCTCCAGGAACGACCGGATTACGACGCGCGTGCCATCGGGCGTCCAGCCCAAGACCTGGGCGCCGCCGGGTGCGTACGTCAGCCGCTGCGGCGCGCCGCCCGCGGCCGGCATGACGTAGGCGTCAGACGCGCCTTCGTAACTGGCCGTGAAGGCAATCCACTGTCCGTCGGGCGAGAAACGCGCCATCGATTCCTTGCCCGGGAAGGTCGTCATCCGCCGCGCTGTCCCGCCGCCCGCCGCGACGAGCCAGAGATCATTCTCGTAACTGAATACGACCTGGTCGCCGTGGATGTCGGGATACTGCATGAATCGCGCCTCGGCGCCGGACGCGGAACCGGCGCCCCAGCAGACGGCAAGTGCGCACCACAGCGTGCGTGACACAACGGCGCTCATGCGGCAGAAGTCGATGCGGTGGCTCACAGTGTCTCCTCCCGGTGTTCCGGTTCTCCGGTGTGCTCGTCCCCGCTCCCGCCCGCGGCCCGCGCTGGGGCTGGAACGACGATCGCTCAAGTATACGTTCGTCCCGGCGGCCGAACAACAAAACCGGGGTGCCGGCCGCCCACCTGCCGCGCCGCGGCACGATCGCCGCCATCGACGGGGGTCGAGACGCCGCGACAGTGACGCGGATCTGTCAGGAGGTCCGCAGGGGGTGGGCTGGGCCGCCACACGGTGCGGGCGCGCACGATTCAGCTGGAGGCGGCCGGGCAAGCCCGCCGGGCGAGGTTGCGGACAGCGCTGACCGCGCTCGGGAGACTGGTCACGACCAGGTCGACGCCGCTGTCCTGCAGACGCTGCTGCGTGCTTTTGAGCTGCGCGCCGTTGAGCAACGCGGCGACGATCCGCAGATCGGGATTGCTTTGCCGGAGGCGTTTGCAGAGGTACCGCGCGTTGCGTGAGCCGAACGGGGGCAGCATCACGATGACGGCCACGTCATACTGTGCGGCTGCGATCCGGTCCACCACCTCGCTGGCCAGCAGATGGAGCGACCCGACGTCCGCTGCGAAACCGGCGCTCGAAAGGGTCTGGCCCAGCATCACGGCCGCCGTCTCGTCTGCCTGATCGCGCACGGGAACACAGAACACGCGGGCTGCCGCCTTGTCCCCCATGCCGCCCGGCGCCTCCGCAGCGGCGGACTGCCGGGCCAGTTCCAGCTGGCGCTCGCCCAAGTCCTCGATCAGCTCCTGCGCCGTCTCGATCACCAGCGTCTCCTGACGCTCGCTCAGCAGCCCCGCGTGACGATCGCGCTCCGCCAGCTGGAGCGCCGGAATCACGACGCGATCGTAGAGTTCAATCCAGTCGACCGACTTCAGGTAGTCTTCCGCCAGCCGACTCGTCTCCACGTCGTCGATCGCTTCGGTCGTGGCGTATAAGGTGGACGTCCCGATCAGCCGGATGATGCGGTTCCGCGAGTCTTCCCGATTCACCAGGATGAAGAAGACGAGCACGAACACAATGCCGGCGGTCGAGAGCGGCGCCACGAGGGGGCCAAACCAGGACCGGATCTGGGTCAACGGCGAGGGGGGCAGCTCCACCACCTTGACCGCCACCGCACCGGCCTCCTTGGAACGCGGCTCCGTGTTCGTTCCCAGCCAGGACAGCCACGTCTCCTTGAGGGTCGGACGGGGAGCGTCCTCGCTGTCCGCTGTCAACTCGGCGCTGATGTCGTCAATCGCCTGCCGGGCTTCTTTGAGCGTGCCGCCGGTGCCGTTCCGCACGCTGCGAATCCGTTCAATCAGGTTGGCCTTGTACTCGGGCAGTTGAATCCCCAACTCCACCACCTGCCGGGTCGCCAGCAGGCCCACGGCGCCGATCGCCGAGCACGTCAACAAGACGACAACCACGACGGACGGAATGCGCCCCAGCCGCCAACGTTCGAGCCGCGTCACCAGCGGGGTCAGCACAAAACTCAACAGCACGGCCAGCGCCAGAGGCAACAGGACTTCCTGCGCATAGTACAACGCGACAATGACCAGCGCCACGATGAGCAATGTGAGCCACGGCGCCGCTGGGCTCGACGCGTCATTCTTGTCCGCCATGATCCGTATCCTCAAGGAGATCCACGCGAATCACCCCCAAATTCCCCTCGATGTCGTAACGGCCGGATCGCCGAGTCGCACGCGCCGTGCCAATCTGCACGGGAAATCTGTGGCGCCACCCGACGATGGGGATCAGGCCGCGCCCGCTGCGACTCGCCGCGCGTCCGCGGCCGGCGTTCCGCTATGTGCCGGCGTCCGGGCGCAATGCGGGTCGTGATCGTGTGGCGATCATGGTGGTTGGGGCGCGAGCGGAGACATCGGTCTGCCGGCACTGCGCCCCGCTGTCGCGTCGCTGGAAAACGCAGAGACCATGAGCGCGGGGCCAGGAGAATGCCTTGGGCACGTGAAATGCAACTAGCCGCAACTGGCCCAGGCCAGTTGTGACACAGCCAGTTGTGACACACGTTTCGTAACACACTAGGAGTATTGCCCATGATACGCAGAGGATGGACAACCGCGTTGGGTTCCGCATATCTGGCTACGGCGCTGGTCTGCGCCCACGGCTGTGAGCGGAAGGAGCGGATCGTCGACATCGAGACGCCGCGTACGGAAATCGAAGTGGATCGCGACAAGAGCACCGGAAAGGTGGATGTGGACATCACCAGAGAGTGATGGGCTATGACTCCGATTGCTCGGTTGGCGGCGGGACGGTGAAAGGCTCGGTCATTCTGAGCCGGTTGTAGTGGACAAATCCATGCCATGGATGGGCCCATTCGCATGGACTGCCTACGTCCTCACCGTGCAGCGGTTACATCCCGCAATTGGCCGAAGGCCACTATCAACGTAGCCTGGGGCAACGCCCCAGGAAATCGAAGCCATGGCACACGTTTGGCTGAAGGCCAAACTCACCTACGGCATGGTCTCCCATGTGTGAATATGGCCTTCGG
>JAAYDI010000171.1 GCA_012729315.1 Planctomycetaceae bacterium | reverse complement strand
CCGCAATTGGCCGAAGGCCACTATCAACGTAGCCTGGGGCAACGCCCCAGGAAATCGAAGCCATAGCACACGTTTGGCTGAAGGCCAAACGCACCTACGGCATGGTCTCCCATGTGTGAATATGGCCGTCGGCCAAACACCTCGTTGTGCTCCCATTCCTGGGGCGTTGCCGCGTTGCCCCAGGCTACGGTGAGAACTGACCTTCGGCCAGACGACAGCTATCCCGGTACCGCAGCCCTGGTGCAGGGTCGCCAACCTGACACAGGGTTCGCAGTGAGAAGTAAACCGTTAATGCGAAGTGGCTCACCGGTGCAACAAATGTCAAAAACGGCACCAGGGCCGTTTCTTCGGGCCTTTCACCACGCCAGGGAGGTACCAGATGTCGCTCCGGCCAGGAATTGCTGGCCGTGAATCTATGAATCGAGAATATCTGTGGTCACGAAGCACTGCTGGGCAAGCCAGCATTGCCACCCGCCCGCCCGCTGGATGCTTGCGAGTCCTTCGTCAGGCAAAACGCAATTACCTCCGATACAGTCATGTGGTTCTTGAAGAAGGCTTCCATTTCCTCCGTGGAAAGAATGATGTTCCAGCGCGGACTTCGACGTTGCACCCGGCGGAGAATCTGGGGGCGGCCACGGCGATGGAAGTTGCAATGGTTGAGGGGAAGTCATACAGTGACCTCACTACACTTCGAGAATGACGGACGCGTAAAGACTCCGCACTGTCCAGCATCCGACGCCCCTGTCATCGCTCAGCGCGTTCAGAGGAGTCTCTGGCAGCCATTAAGGCCGTTCACTTACTGTCAGAACCTCTGTCCTTGTGATTGTAGCACTCCGTATGGGAGACAACCGCAAGAAGCAAAAAACCAAGCTGGGATAACAAACGCGTGTCTAACCCGTCACAAGTGCGGTGTCAAGTTCCGCACCGAGAGTATTGACCCCAGCGTTGCATACGATTTCAAGCGGCGCTGTCCGCGCCCACCACGAGCGGCACGTTGCCGACCGGCCGCCGAAAGCCCGGCCGCGGTTGCTTTCGGTCTCGGAGTACGCCGAAGGCGTTACACTCCACAGCCCAGGGTAAGCCGCGCCTCGCGGCGCCACCCCGGGCTGTGATAGGGGCGCCGCGCTGCGGCTCAAGACGACACTTCGCGTGGCGCGCTTAGGTCACGAAACGGGACTTCTATCGACACACGAACAAACGCGATTGCTGCCACGATACCAGTTGCATTTCACGTGCATGTGACGCAAATGGCGCAACTGGAGGCTCTAACGTTCGTACGCGATCATGGCGATCGAATTCGACCTGCACGCGAGGAGGAGTGGGTACGCGACGAACTATTCCGGTATCGAGATGAGTTTCCTCGAACATGTGCTGGAAATAGCCGGGGCGGTCCCGTACCTTGAACACTGGAAGCAACGGAACCCAGGGTACACTGCTGCGCAGCGACCTATGGGCTGCGGAGTGTAGCCGCTTCGCGGTAAAGAACAGCGGACAAGCAGACAACCGAGAATAGAGCAGGAGAGAGGATCCAGCCATGATGAGCAGGCGGCTGTGGTGGGTGTGCAGTTTCGGGCTCGCGTGGGTGGCCTGGTCGGTTTGCCCCGTGGCCTCAGGCGAAGTCGATCCGGCAGAGGGCTGGGTGGCGAGCAGCACCGTGTCGCTCGACGGTGACCAATGGCTGATTGCACGGGATCCCGACAACGTCGGGCGGGATGAAACGTGGTTCGCGAAGCCGAACCAGGATGCCAAAAGCACGTATGTTCCGAGCATCATCCAACAGGCATTTCCACGGTACCACGGAGTCGCATGGTATTGGCGCGAGTTCACGGCCGCCGCGAATCCGCATCCTGGCGGGCGGTATCTCCTGAAGTTCTGGAGCGTCGATTATCTGGCTGATGTGTGGGTCAACGGCGTACACGTCGGCGCGCACGAAGGCGGCGACGGACGGTTCATCCTGGATGCCACGGATGCCATCAAACCCGGCGCGGCAAACCTGTTGTCTGTGCGAGTACTGAACCCGCCGGCGGATCAAATCATCGATGGCATCGTGCTGAACCAGACCGCGCACGCCTCAAAGGGGGTGTGGTGCTGGAATGACGGTGGCATCGAAGGTCCTGTCGAGCTGCTGATCGTGCCGTCGGTGTGGGTCGAGGACGTTCACATCGTGCCCGACCCCAAGAGTGGCGACGTCGCCGTTCACGTGAGCGTTCACAATTCAGCGCAGGAGACCGTGGCATGCCGAGTGGGGCTGTGGATTGCCCCGGCGGAGAGCGGATCGCGGTCGGATGCAACCGAGATGCTGACGCAACTGCCACCGGGCACATCGACCGTGGACGGGCACTTGCACGTCGACCAATTCCGGCTCTGGCAGCTTGACGATCCTCGACTGTATCGTGTCAACGCACGCGTGCGTGTCGACGGCGCGAGTTCCTTTGACGAGTACGTCGACCGGTGCGGCTTCAGGGATTTCCGGATTGTCGACGGGTTCTTCTGTCTGAACGGTAAGCGGGTCCTGCTCAAGGGAGCGCAGTACAGTACTCACCTGCCGGTCAACCAGTGTGGCGGCGACCTCAGGGAGCGGACCTTCTTCGGCCGAGACGAACTGGTCAAGATGAAGGCGAGCGGGTTCAACATGGTTCGCATCCTCACCCGTGCACCCCGGCCCGCGCAGGTTCAGCTCTGCGACGAGCTCGGGCTCATGATATACTCCGAATCGCTTGCCAGTTGGTTCATGCAGGATTCCCCTCAGCTTGCCGAGCGGTGGAATCGTGCTCTTAAGGACGTCATCACACGTGAGCGGAACCACCCGAGCGTGGTGATGTGGGGGCTGCAGAACGAGAACACGGGCGACGCCGTCTTTGACCATTCCGTCCGTGCGCTCCAATTCATCCGGACGTTGGACGAGACACGCCCCGTGCTGCTCAACAGCGGCCGGTTTGATCGCCGCCCCGAGATCGGCTCGGCGAGCAACCCTGGTGGCGACCAATGGGAATACGTCTGGGGTGCCGAGGGACCGAACGCACTGGATCGTGATGCACACCCGGGTTGGTGCGGGGACGTGCACGACTATTGTGGAGGCTGGTACACGCCCGACGCCCGCGCCAATACACGATCTCTCGGCAAAGACGCCAAGCCCGTGTTCATTTCTGAGTATGGCATTCCGCCGAACTTGAACCTGATCCGTGAGATCGGGATGTACGAGCAGCATCGGGTGGACTACGCGGAGGAGATGGACATCTTATTCCGGCCGATGCAGGAGAGGTTCCATGCGGACTGGCAATTCTATGGCATGGACCGGGTCTATCCGTTCCCGGCAGATTTCCTGCGTGAGAGCCAGCACATGAACGCGCGCGCCCGGCAGCTGGGGTTCGATCTGGTGCGGTCGAATCCTCAAGTATGCGGACTCGTGCTGACGGGCCTGTTGGACGGGTTGTGCGGGGAAGGGATCTGGTCCCTCTGGCGCGAGTGGCACCCGGGCATGGCCGATGTGCTGCAAGACGGCTGGGCACCGTTGAAGTGGTGCTTGTTTGTCAGCCCGACCCATGTCTACGCAGGCCAACCGGTCAAGATCGAGGCGATTCTGGCCAACGAGGACGCTCTCGCGCCCGGCGAGTATCCAGCCATCGCGCGGATCGTCCATACCGCAACGGGTACAGTGGTGTGGGAGAAGAACACAACCGTACGCGTACCCGCACCGGCAGACGGAAAACCTGGGCCGCTGGCGATTCCGGTGATCCACGAGGACCTGACCATTGACGGTCCAGCCGGAACATATCAAGCCGCTGTATGCCTGACGCGCGGCGGCGCGCCCACCGGGGGCCGCGTCACCTTCTGGGTGTCTGAAGAACCCGCGATGAAGGTGCGACGCCTTACGTTGTGGGATGCCGACGAAGCAACGCGGGCCTGGCTGGTATCGAAGCAGGTCGCCGTACGGTCGTTTGAGGATCCTGAACCCGAGGAACGAGAGATCATCCTCGTGGGCAACGTGTCAGCGAACTCAAAGCTCGAAGACTGGCGAGAACTGATGCGGCGCGTGTCGCGCGGCAGCCAGGTCATCGTGTTGTCGCCGGCGGCGTTCCGACGCGACAACGATCCCGTCGGATGGCTTCCTCTCGTGAACAAGGGCAAGTTCGTGGACTCTTTCGAGTCGATATGGACCAAAGACTGCGTGGCCAAGACGAACCCGATCTTCGACGGCCTGCAGGCCGGAGGAATCGTCGACCCTGAATACTACGGACCGCTGATCCACCGTGCTCCGCCGCTCCAGGTTGCTGACCATCCGCAGGAATCACCGGCAGTGACGTTCGCGGTAGGCAACCCGGAATACGACGGATTCTATACGGCCGGGCTGTTGATCGGCGTCTACCCGTTCGGTGAGGGCCGATTCGTCCTCAACACGCTGCACGTCGCGGAAAACCTCGGCAAGCATCCGGCCGCGGATCGCCTATTGGCGAACATGATTGAGTATCTTGCTGCGGACCTCGTCAAGCCGCTGGCGCCGGCGCCAGCCGATCTCGACGCGAAACTGAAGGCCGTGGGATACGAGTGACATCATGGGCCCGTAGATGAATTAACTAATATACTAATTTACGAATTTACGAATTAATGAAATCCCGTACCGAACGGTATTGTCCCCGTCCCCGATTTGTTGTCAGCCATCATTTCGGCGCGGCGCTGCTCGCGGCGATCCGCACTTGCACATAGCCCACGGCGCGCTGGCCGAAGCGGTCAGTGCGTTCAGCGCGGACCAGGTAGTGTCCGGGGGCGGCATAGCGGTGGGTGATCACGGCGTAGCCGTCCGGGGCCAGATGGTTGACATTGCCGTCCGAGCGCGTCGTGGCTGCCGGGCTGCCATCGCCGAAGTCCCAGGTCTCTTCGCCATCGGTCGTGGCGAACGTGCGGACTTTGAAGGTCACTTCGTCTCCGACCTGCAGTCCGAGCGTGGGCGAGTACACGACGTGGATGCTTGGCGGGAACCGATCGGGGTGTTCCCGATCGTGCACGTGGACGATCGCGAAGTCACAGTCGCTGTGCCCCGCGGCATCGGTAACTCGCAGGATCTCGCTGTAGTAGCCGGGCTGCGGGTACACCCGCTCAATCTGTGGACCGGAGCTGCGGGTACCGTCGGTGAATGTCCACTCGTGGCGGACGATTTCGCCTGTGGCGCTCCACGAGCGGCTGGCATCCAGCCGCACCGTGTCGCCGGCCCAGGCCACGTGATGCGGGCGCGCGACGGCGATCAGCGGCGGCTGATACTGGCGCTGGTACGCCTCCCAGACAAAGGCGTAAGCTTCCTGGCAGCCCCATGCCCCCGACGGCTGGCGGCACTGGATGTCGAAGTGCAGGTGCGACCAGCCGCCACTGCCCCCTTCTTTGCCCAGCAGACCCAGGCGTTGGCCGGCTCGCACGGTGATCCCCGGCCGGATCGCCTCATCGATACTGAAGAAGTGGCTGTAGCGGTAGAACCAGCCCTGGGCATCGAGCACATAGATTACGTCGTAGCGCGGTGCGACCGGCGAATCTTCGAATCCCGGCAGCCGCTCCGTGCGGGCCGAGACGACCAGCCCGTCGGTCGCCGCCACAACCTCGATCAGCCCCTCTGCACCGCCGAAGTCCAAGCCATAGTGGTAGTAGATCTGGCGCTTGCCCGGCCGTTCGCCGGCGTCCACGTAGCACGGTTCATTGGCCATCTGCGTGGAGCTGGCAAACCACACCTGCTTGACCGGGTAGACGAACGAATCGGGGTGCACCAGCGGCCCGGCGGCCGGCCACAGTCGCAGCCGGGCATCCGCCTCCAGCCCCCACGGTTCCGAGCTGCTGTTACTCAGGTAGCCCTTGGTGACCGGGCAGTCGATCCGCACGCTGGCCACGCTGCGTGGCAGCTCGTAGTTGGCCGAGGTGAGCCACTGCTGCTGGCCGTCCACTGCGACCAGCACCCGAGCCTCCCGGACAGCATCCCGCAGCGGATCGCGCGTCTCCTGCAAATCCAGCAGCTCGACCACCACCTGCCGGCCGTCGGCCAGCGTGACCGTCTGCGACTGGCCTATTTCCAGATCGACGACGCGCACCAGCGGTTCGAGCGTCGGCGCCGGCCAGTCGGACGCCGCGGCGGGCTGCCAGCCCCACGTCAGGATCCCGGCAGCGAGCAGATATGCACACATGAGAGCACCTCATTCATTTGGGACGAGCGTGGAGGAACGACGCGGGCAGCAGCGCGCGGACATGGTCGACAATCCGGTCCTCGATCGGCGGCTGGACACGTTCGGGGTGGCCGTACGAAATCATCGCGCTGAACGAATTGTTCACCTCGTACCCGCCCTCCTGGATCAGCCGCTTCGAGACGACGTAGTTCGACACATCGTGGCTGTAGGCACTGATCCATAGCCGGCTGCCATCGAACTCGCGTTTCATCCGCAGCGCGTAATCGACCACCACTTCGTCGGAAAGAAACACCATGGCCAGGTCGTCCCCGAAGACCCAGGTAACCACCTGGTAGTCTTTCACCGTGGGGGGGACCTCGCCGCGTTGGACCATCTTCAGCAGCCGCGAGACCGGGTAGGAGTTTTGAGCCATTTGCTCCAGCTCCTCCCGAGGCGGCAGCGGGTCGTAGGGAACGGCCAGCGGCAGCTGGCGTGCCGTCAGCACCGGCGTGACGGGACGCCAGGGTTGGTCCAGCAGTCGCCGCACCTCATCCGCCACGGCGCGACCGTGCTGCTCGCACAAGGCGACGGTGCCGTGCGGACCCGGATCAGCGTCGGCTCCGCAGCCGACCGTTACCAGCGCCACGACCCCCGGCTGATCGGCCTCGATCGCCGCTCGGGCGCACGCCGCCCAATCGCCGTGAATCTGTAGAAAATCGCCGCGCAACGTCGTATTGTGACAGGCATAGTTCAGCACGACGGCGCGCAGCGTGCCGTCGAGATCGGTCACCCGCAGCACGGGCAGGCTGTGATCGACCGGAGCGTCCGGCACGGCGCCGAAGCCGGCCCACTGGCCATCCTTCAACACGCGCCGATTCGTGGCAAATCCGACGGTACCTTGAGTCCACGCGAGGCGACCCGGCCGGCGGGCGGCCAGCGCATCACGCACCACCTGTGTCAGGCGGCCCGTCACTTCCCGGGCATAGCGGTCCAGATGTTCGCGCTGCTCGCCCACCAGCGCCCGCATGCCCTTCAGGTCCGGTCCGGAATGGTTGTGCGAGTTACAGAGCACGAACCGTTCCACCTTCAGTGGCACGTCGGCCTGGAGCTGCGCAAAGACGTCGTCCCGAATGCTGGCCGGCACCGCACCGCTGTCGACTGTCAGCAGCACCGCCGGCCCTTCGCCCGCGTCGTCGCCGATCACCAGCGCCGTGGCCTCCAGGCGTCCGGCCACCCCCGTCGATTCAGTCTGCCGCGCTCCGTATCCGTACATCCGCACCGGATACTCGGGTGTGATGTCCACCTGGGCCACCCCGATCGCCACCGGCTCGTCATCGCGCTCGATCGGCCCCCCGAGCGACACACTTCCGCAGAACATGCACGACACCCAGACGAGCGCCATCATCGATCGCAGCCACAGCCAGTTGCACATGGTATCGGCTCCCTGTACTAGAGGTTCTCGGTGCAAGGTCCGAATCCGGGCGGGTCAGATACCGGACAGCATAACTTATTGTGGGACCGGCCGGAAACAGGTCGGAGCAGAAATCGGGTGGGAGCTCCGGTCGGGCCGGGCCCAGTGCTCGAGTGGCAACCGCCTCTGGCCACGGTGTGGCACTCCCGCGGCGGATCAGAGGTCGTGCTCCAAGACGCGTGCTCCAAGACGCGGCGGACCTGACCTGCACGCCGTTCCCCTCCTCGCGCAGACAACTGGCAACGCTCGCAAAGGGCCGATACCTGACCCTGGACTACTGACAACAGCTTGACATCTCATACCGGGCGGTCGGAACGCGGCGGAACGCGGCATGAACGGCGTGGAGAGGTGATTGACGCGCTGTGCATAGATGGCCGACAATGGAGGGTTGCCGGGTGCGCCGGCAGCCGTCCGCTGGCATGCGCCGACGAGCCGGGGGCCCGGCGGCCGCGTGAGGCGCGCGAAGTGCAAGGCTGTCGCGGCCGGTGCCGGAAGGTGAGTCCCCATAACCAACGAAAGGGCACGAACACATGAAATACCATCTGGTCCTCTTGCTCGTCTGCCTCGCTGCAACCGCGCCGTGCGTCGCAGAGGAGAACGGCTTTGTTCCCCTGTTCAACGGCACGGACCTGTCGGGCTGGGTACCGTGCAACATCGCGCCGGAGACTTTTACCGTGCGGGACGGCTTGCTGGTCACGAGCGGCTCGCCGGTCGGGACGCTGCGGACCGCCCGGATGTATGAGAATTTCATCATCGAGTTCGAGTGGCGTCACATGAAGTCCGGCGGCAATTCCGGGCTGTTCATCTGGGCCGACGGCCTGCCCGCGACGGGCTCCGCCTTTTCCCGTGGCATCGAAGTGCAGATCCTCGATCCCGGCTTCAACGTGCCGGGCAAGAACGAGTGGTATTCAACGCACGGGGACATCTTTCCGGTCAACGGGGCGAAACTCACCCTCGCCGGGCGCATATCGCCCAACGGCCAGCGCAGTTTCCCGCAGGAGGAACGGACCCGACCGTCCCCGGAATGGAACCACTACCGTGTGGTGGGCAACAACGGCGACATCAGTCTGAGCGTCAATGGCAAGGAGGTGACGATCGCCAAAAACGCCTCGCCGCGCAAGGGCTACCTGATGCTCGAATCGGAAGGCTCCGAGGCGCATTTCCGCAACGTGCGCATCAAGGAACTCCCCTCCACCAATCCGCAGCCCGAGGAGATCGCGAAGGAGGCGGACGGATTCCTGCCGCTCTTCACCGGCGTCGACCTCCGCGGCTGGAAGGTGCCGGAGGGGGACAACGGCCACTGGCAGGTCGTCAACGAAGTGATCGACTACGATGCCGAGAGCGAATCGACCGGGGACAAGAGTCTCTGGTGTGAGCGCGAGCTGGGCGACTTCCAGCTCGTACTCGACTGGCGCATCAAAGAAACCCCCTACGTGAATCCGAACGTGCACAACGTCCTGCCGGACGGCAACGAGGAACTCGACGCGGACGGAAAACCCAAATGTTACCCGCGACCCGATTCCGACTCGGGCGTCTTCCTGCGCGGGAACGGCAGGTATCAGGTGAACATCTGGTGCTGGCCCGTGGGATCCGGCGAGATGTACGGCGTGCGTTGCGACCGGTCCATGCCGGCCGAAGTGCGTGCGGGAGTGACCCCTCAGCTGTGTGCCGACAACCCGGTCGGCGAGTGGAACCGGTTCGACATTACGGTGCGCGGCAGTACCGTGAAAGTGCTGCTCAACGACAAGACGGTGCTGCCGGGTGTAACCATCCCGGACCTGCCGGCGCGCGGGGCGATCGCCCTGCAGCACCACGGCGGGAAGCAGGACGGCCAGTGGAACAGCCCGCCATCGCTCGTGCAGTTCCGCAACATTTTCGTCCGCGAGCTGGATCCGTAATCCCCGCGGTCGCGGCACCTGGCAGCCGCGCATTGGCGGCCTCATCCACGCTGCAGCGCCCTGTGTGTCAGCCACAGGGCTGCAGCGGGGTGGTGTGCGGCGCGGTCAGCACGTGCGCGGCGGGACGGCGAAGGTCGCGAAGAAGCGCGATTGAGATTCGGGGTTGCCGATCAGCACCAGTTCGGCCGCGGCCGGCAGGGGGCGGTTCGCTTCCGGATTGGCATCGAAACTGTCGTCCAGCACGACGGCCACCACGTTGCAGCCGGTAGCTTCGCGAATGTGGCTCTCCGCCAGCGAGCGTCCCGCCAGAGCCTCGGGCATGGGGATGCGGAACGCGTCGAGCCCCTCGGCCAGCAACAGCAGGTGCGCCGACCGCAGCAGGTTGAACAGCATGTTGGCCCCGGTGCTCGCGGACGACATGACGAAATCGGCCCCGGCGCGGTGCAGCGTCGAGGTGTTGCGTTCCAGATTCGAGCGGCCGAGAATGTGGATGTCCGGCCGCAGGTGGCGGCAGAAGATGGTCAGATAGACGTTCATATCGTCGTCGTGGGTGGTGATGACGACCGACGGCGTCTCCATGATCCCCGCTTTCCGCAGCACCTCGAACTCCGCCGCGTCCCCCTGAATGACCCGGTCCGGATCCAGTTGCGGATCGGGGTGCCGATCGACAACCCGGTAGTCGATCCCCTGCTGATCGAGCGTCGCGGCCACGGCCCTCCCGACGTGCCCGCCGCCGATGATGACGACCGGTTTGTCGGATCGCTCGTAGATGCAGAACAGCGCGTCGTAGGCGTCCAGCTGGTCGCGCGAGCCGGCGAGCACGAGCACCGACGTGGCCTGGATGCAGGTCTCCGGGCCGGCGATCTGGAAGCGGCCGCGGTCCCAGACGCCCACCACATTCACGTTCACGTGATCGCGCAGCCGAATGTCGCGCAGGCTGCGGCCGACCAGTGGCGTGTGCAGGGCCGCGGCCTCGGCAATCAACAGCTCGTCGAACTGCCCGATGACGTGCGTTTTCGCATCGCGCCCGACGATCCGCCGCGCCAGCGCCTGCCCCAGCGTGTCGTTGAATCGCAGCACATGATTGCAGCCGGCGAGTTGCAGGATATCCGCGCCGGCCGCTGACGCGGCGGTAGCGGCGATCGTCACCGACTCGCAGGCCTCGCGCACGGTGAACGCCACGTTGGTGTTGGTCGTATCCGAGCGGGCGGTTACGACGAGTGCCGCCTGGTCGATTCGTGCGCGACTGTAGGTGTCGGGATCGTCCAGATCCCCCAGCATCACGCGGTACCCTTCGTCATGCAGTCGCAGCGCCTCGGCCAGCTCAGACACCAGCACGACATACGGATGCTGGGAGCGATTGAGCAGCCGGATCAGGGTGGCTTCCACCGCGTTCAAGCCGGTCAAGATCACATGTCCGGCGGTTTTCGCGGGGAGGGAGCGCGGCGCACGCGCCGCCGCCTGTGTTTCCATCCAGGGCACATAGAAGAACTGGATGAACATGAAGGGCAACAGGACCAGCATGAGGACCGTGCCCGACAGCAGCACCACGACCGAAAAGACGCGTCCCACATCGGACTCGAACGTGATGTCGCCGAATCCGAGCGTGGACATCACGACCAGCACCCAGTAGACACCGGTGGCCCAGCTGAACTCCCGCCCCTCCCAGGCCATCACGTAATGGAACGTGATCGCGAACACCACGACGAGCAGGGCGAAGGTCAACACCAGCTTGCCCAGCACGAGCAGATTGCGGCGCCGCTGGGCATTGGTCAGAAAACTCAGGACGACTGGGATCGATTTCATTCCCTGCAACTCGCTTGGGTCGCCACCCGTGTTGACCGGGATCTTAGCTCCGCGTGCCGGCGATTACAACCCGCGAGCGGTACCGGGGGCCGGCGCGTCGACCGCGCCGATCAGCGTTTGTCTCCCGCGCGGGCGCGGTCCCAGACCAGCCCCTCCAGGCGCCGAGCATCGGGCGCTGCTTCCAGCCGGCTCATCAGACACCCGACGATGAACGTCACGCCGCAGCCGATCACCGTGTACCAGAGGAAGGACACGTGCGTGCCCAGCCAGACCCACAGCAACGTGCCAACGCCGACGAGCCAGCCGAGCAAGGCGCCGCGCCCCGTCGCACGCCGGGAGAAGATGCCCAGAAAGAACATCCCCAGCAGCGGTCCACCCACCAGGCCGATCACGGAATTGCTCGCTTCCAGCAGCGTCCCCAGGTGCTGGACCAGAAAGGCAAACACGATCACCAGCGCGCCGTAGACGAGCGTCAGCCGGCGGGCCAGGCGGAGCTGGCCCTGCGACGTCATATCCGCCCGCGGCCACCAACGCTGATAGAAATCGATCAGACTGGCAGAGGTCAGCGAATTGATGCCCGCCGAGATCGTTGACATGCTGGCCGCGTAGATCGCTGCGATCAACAGCCCCGGAAACCCGGCCGACAACTCGGTCACCACGAAATAGGGCAGGATCTGGTCGGCCTTCCCGATGCGCCCGTCGGCGAGCGGATCGCCGTGGACCTGGTAGTACGCAAACAGGATCAGACCGGCGCCGTAGAAGACGGCCGTCACCGGCAGTACCAGAAACAGCTTGATCCACAGGCCGCGCTGCGCCTCCCGCAGGCTCTTCGCTGTCAGGTACCGTTGGACAGAAACCTGATCGGTGGCCATCTGTACCAGGTGCATGAACGCGCCGCCGATAACCAGCCCCCAGATCGTCAGCCGCTCCGTGGGATCCAGGCTGAAACTCAGGTTCCAGCGGTTATCCGCCACAGCCAGATCCATCACCTGGCCGATCCCGCCCGGCAGACGCATCAAGGCCATGAGCGAGATGATGATCTGTCCGCCGAACAGCACGATCAGCTGCATGACGTCGGTCCAGATGACGGCCTTCATACCGCCGAACGTCGTGTAGCAGGTCGTGAGCATGCCCGTGCACAGGATGCTGAACCACAGCGGCAGGCCGGTCGCCTGCTCCAGCGCCAGTGCCGGCGCGTAGGTGGCCAGCGCCAGCCACAGCAGCACGCGGAGGATGAACGAGGCCGACGCCACCGTGCGGACCACCCCCGAGAACCGCTCCTCCAGATACTGATACGCCGTGAAGAACCGCGCCTGGTAGAAGAACGGCAGCACGAAGATGGTCGTGATCGGGGTGGCGATGAAGAAACCCAGGTTGACCAGGTAGAAGGCCGGACCGTGCAGGTACGCTTCGGCCGGTGCCGCCAGGAAGCTGATCCCGGAGAACAGCGCAGCCAGTATGGTCATCGAGATCACCAGGCTGCCCATGCTGCGGCCGGCCAGGAAGTAGTCGTCCACGTTGCGCTGGCCCCGCACGAACAGCGCGCCAATCGCCGTGGTGGCGAGCAGATAGACCACAAAGACGCTGTAGTCCAGCCATGTGAAGTGTTCCATATCGGCTCCTCGACCCGGCCAACGTCCTGGCGCGGCCTCCGGTGAATGAGTTCCTGGCACTTCGTCCGCAAGGGATATGCTCGCAGGTTAGCAACACTGGCGGCCCGATGCGACCCATGACCGGTAACGATCAGCGCTGAATTCATCTCGCTTCACACGCCCCGCGGTCAGCGGCCGGGTATTGCGCGCGCCCGGCGGCCAGTGGCGTGGGGCGTGGCATCGCGGGTATCTGGACGCAGACCTGATTGCCAAGGTCCGGCGGCAGCACTATAACCATGTACAGGATGTGATACCCGATAGCTGACCCGCATTCATCATGACTGACCCGCAATCACCACTGCCGTATCGCGACACGAAGCCCGTTGGGGCCGCGGACTTCTACTTCGCCATCAACGCCACTTTTCGCTTCCTGCTCGAGCGATTCGGCCTGGACGCGCTGCGCCGCTACTGGACCGACCTCGGCACGCAGTACTACGCTCCGCTGTCGATCGCCTGGAAGGAACGCGACCTGCCCGGTATCGCCGCGTACTGGCGGGCGTTTTTCGCGGCGGAGCCCGGCGGGCAGGTCGAGGTCCACGAGCGCGACCAGGAGGTCGTCGTCGCGGTGGCCGTCTGCCCCGCGCTTGAGCATCTGCGGACCGACCAGCGGGAGATCGTCCCGTGTTTCTGCCAGCACTGTTATTATGTCAGTGAAGCGATTGCCGCGCCGGCCGGTTTCACCGTCCGTGTGAGCGGCGGCGGCGGATCCTGCCGCCAGACGTTCATGCGCCGCGAGCAGGCTGCGGCGCCACAAGACCTGAATGAGATTCGAGAAGTCACATGCTAGGCGTTTACGATTTCTGCGGACATTACGACTGGACGTTCGAGTGGCTCCGGCGCACGGGGGGCGAAGCACTGGTCCGCACGTATTGGGAACAGGCGATCGCGCAGGACTCCCAGCGGCATGCCGCCGCCTTGATCGTGCCGCAAGGCATCGCCGGCATGCGGGCCTATTGGGACCACACGCTGGACCATGAAGCGGCCGGGTACCACTGCGTGGCAACCGACACGGTCTACCGCATCGACATGTTCGCTTGCCCCTCGCAAGGTTTCCTGGTCAGTAACGGCCTGCATCACTATCACGATTACTGCGACCACTGCATGGGTTGGGTCGGACCGCTGATGCGCACCGCCGGTTTTGTGATCGATCACGAACACAATCACGCGGGCCGTTGCTGGTGGGAGATCCGCCCGGCGGCGGACACAACGCCCCCTAGCCAACCAGGCGGGCTGGCCGGAGAGCACGACGTGCGGTTGCTGTCCGATTGGCTCCAGCCGGGCGGCCTGGACATCTACCAACGTGCCAATGGCCCGGACGACAAACAGCCGGCCGCCGCCGGATCCGTCCCACCTGCCAACGGAGAAACGCCATGAGTCGTGCCTCGAAACTGACCCGCCGCGAGTTTCACGTGGGTGCCGGATCGGTAGTGCTGGGGGGCGCTCTGATCGTGCCGCTGGGATCCACGGCAGCGGGCCACGCCCGGGGCGCTGCGGCGCCGGCCGCCGAGGAGGCGGGCGTCTGCGACTTCCAGCGGTCGTTCATGACCTGGGATTTTCCCTATCGCCCCGACCCGCGACCGTACGCGCGTCACAACACTCCCCACGGCAACCTTGCGCGAATCCAGCTGGACGCGGTGCTCGATGTCGTCGATCGCCAGGCCGGATCCACGGAACGATTCGTCCTGATCGCTCCGTGCCGCGCCGAATGGGTCTACGCCGAAGACCGTTTGTTCCAGCTTCCCAGCCGCGAGTTCCGCGTCATCTACTCGCTGACCGAGCAGCGGAGCATGGAACGCAGCACCACCTGTACGGGAGCACCGCCCCGCGGCACGCCGGTCAGCGACAGCTTCCGATCGCTTAAGATCGATATCTGCCCCTGCAGCCGCGTGCGGCAGCTCAACACCGCGGCCGACATCGTCGCGGCAACGGCCGCCAACCTGCCGTTGATCGCCCGCACGTATCTGGACGATCCGGGCGGAACCCTGCAGTATGTGTTGCAGTACCCAATCAAGACCATGAACTTCCAGCCGCTGTCCGACTCGTTCCAGGTCGACACGGGCCCGCTGCTGGTTCCCGACTTCGCGGCGACAGCCGAGCGGGCCATCGACCGGCTGGAGATGGCCCACATTGCGTACAACCGGCTGGATCGCGCCGAGTTCATACTCCGGCGGCCCACGCCCATCACCGGCGCGGACGGCAAGCCAGTGTGCGAGGTGCTGGAATACTCCGAAGTCTGTGAATGCCCGGCGCGCCACGAACTCCTGGGCATGGAGAGTTGATACTTTCAGAAATCTCGTCAGAAATCTCGTCAACAGAGCGGTAGAATGAGTGGCGTTTTAGCGGGCGGCATGTTCATGGCGGCCGCAGACGCAGCAGCGCGACCACCGGGCGCCTGACGCGCTGGGAAAGGGCGTTGCAGGGGGAGGGAGCACAGTGTAGTGACAGCACCGTCCAGACGGGCCGAACTGGTGTCGCAGGGGACAGCAGTCGCGACTGGCACCGCATTGTTCATCGGCCTCTACTTCATCCAGGACGAAGCCTACGGCTTCGGCAGTTACAGCCTGTTCCACATACTGGCTGAGACCTTCAGCATCGTGGTGGCGTTCACGATCTTCGCGGTATTCTGGAACGCGCGCCAGTTCCTGGACAACTCGTTCTATCTGTTCATCGGCATCGCCTTCCTGTTTGTCGCGATGATCGATCTGATCCACACGCTGGCGATCGGGGCGGTGCACGTGTTTCATGTGGACGGTGTGAACCTGGGCCTTCAGCTGTGGATCGTGGCGCGGTTCCTGCAGAGTCTGTCGATGGTGGCCGCGCTGGCTTGCATGCGGCGGCGCATCGGGGCGGTCTACTTGTTCGTAGGCTACTCGGTAGTCGTGGTGGTAATGTTGGCCAGCATTTTCTGCTGGGACATCTTCCCCATTTGCTTCCACGAGAAGGAAAGGCTCACCCCCTTCAAGATTGCCAGCGAGTATGCGATCTGCGTGCTGTTCCTGGTCAGTCTCGAGCTGCTGGTGCTGCGGCGTCAGGAGTTTGATCCGGACGTGTTCCGGATGCTGGTGGCATCGCTGGTGCTGATGATCGCTGCGGAGATCGCCTTTACGCTCTACTACCAGGTCGACAGCTTACCGAATGTGGTGGGGCATTATTTCAAGATTATCTCGTTCTATCTTGTGTACCGTGCCTTTGTGAGCGTCGGCCTGAAGAAACCGTACACGCTGCTGTTCCGGAACCTGCAGCGTGCGAAGGAGGCGGCGGAGGTGGCCAACAAGGCCAAGAGCGATTTCCTGGCCAACATGAGCCATGAGATCCGCACGCCGATGAATGCCGTCATCGGCATGACGGATCTGGTGCTCGACACCAAACTGACCGATTCACAGCGCGACTATCTCCGGATGGTCCGCGAGTCGGGCTACTCGCTGCTGACCCTGATCAACGACATCCTCGATTTCTCGAAGATCGAGGCGGGCAAGTTCGATCTGGAGCGGATGGAGTTCAGCCTCCGGGAACGGATCGGCGAGACCATGAAGTCGCTCGCCTTCCGGGCCCAGAACAAGGGCCTGGAACTGGCCTGCCGGATCTATCCCGACGTGCCCAATTCGCTGATCGGCGATCCGGCGCGTCTCTGCCAGGTTCTGGTCAACCTGGTCGGCAACGCCACCAAATTCACCGAGCAGGGCGAGATTGTGCTGGAAGTCTATGCAGAGTCCCAGACCAGCCGCCGCGTCATGCTCCATTTCGAGGTGCGCGACACGGGGATCGGCATCGCGCCCGATCAGTTGGACAAGGTGTTTCAAGCCTTCACGCAGGCCGACTCGTCCACCACGCGCAAATTTGGTGGCACCGGCCTGGGGCTGGCGATCAGCGCGCGGCTGGTGGAACTGATGGGGGGGCACATCTGGGTCGAGAGCACGCCGGGGCGTGGCAGTTCGTTCTTCTTCACCGCCGAGTTCGCCCGACCGGCTGTCATTCCGCACGAGTCCGCGCCAGCGCTCCTCGAGGCCATGGAAGGGGCACGTGTCCTGATCGTCGACGACAACGCCACAAACTGCTTCATCCTGGAAGAGCTGACCCGCAACTGGGGACTGGATCCGGTCAGCGTCTCCAACGCGTTGGACGCCTTGGATGCCTTGCGTTCAGCGCACCAGGCCGGCGCGCCATTCCGACTCGTGATCTCGGACGTCAGCATGCCAGTATATGATGGTTGCACGCTCGTCGGCTGGATTCGTGAAGACGCGCAGTTGCACGACATCGGCATCGTGATGCTGACCTCCGGGGCGCGGCCGGGGGACGTCCAGCGCTGCGAGGAGTTGCGCGTCGCTGCGCGGATCATGAAGCCGGTGGTGCAGTCGGAGCTGCTCGACGCGATCGGCCTGGCGCTGGGGCATGTGCGCGCCCGCGTCACGCCGGCGCCCGCCGCCGAAAACCCTTCTCACGACTTGCCGGCACTGCGGGTGCTCCTGGCTGAAGACAGCCTGGTAAATCAGCGGCTGGCCGTGGCGCTGCTGGAGAAGTACGGCCACAGCGTGACCGTCGCCGAGGACGGCCAACAGACGCTCGACCAGTGGGAGGCGGCGTCATTCGATGCCATTCTGATGGACGTCGAGATGCCGGTGCTGGACGGGCTGGAGACCACCAAGGCCATCCGTGCCCGCGAACAGGCGACCGGGGCGCACATCGTGATCATCGCCATGACCGCCCATGCCCTGAAAGGCGACCGCGAGCGGTGCCTGGCGGCCGGCATGGACGACTATGTCGCCAAACCGATCCGTGTCCAGGAGCTGTTCGACGCGCTGCGCGCGCACCTGGCGACGCCGCCCGAAGAATGACCCACTGCGGCACCGCGCCGGCAGCGCAACTATCAGCAGCGCAACTCGCGCGGACGGTCACTCAGTACGCACCGGCAGCGCAAAGAGAGTCACACTGCAGGACGCCACGCTGAGCTGATCGAACGGGGCCTCGACGGCCGACTCCTGAATCGTGACGGCCGGCGTCTGACCCGGCTCGTTGTACGCCAGCGGGTCCGATCCGGCGATCTGCCAGCGCCGGCCGGTCCCCTCGAGCGTCAGGCCGTCGAGTTGCAGCGGCAGGTCGAGCGGCTGGAGCGTCGGGTTGACCACTCCGACAGTCAGCGTGCGGCCGTCCGCCGTGAGGGCCGCGGCCACATCCAGCGGTGCCTGGCTGGCAGCCGACAGCGGAATGGTTCCGTAGTGGGCGCGGTACAGTTGCAGGACCAGCCCCGTGGTCTCCATGCTGGCGTGCGTCTTGTTCGTCTTGACGCAGCCAATCACGTTGACGGTCTGGGCATAGTTGGCCATGAACATGATGTCACTCTGCCGCGTGTATTCGTGCAATCCACCCGCGATGCCCAGGGCATCCTGGAGGAAGTAACGCGTGCCGAGTTCCCCGAAGACGTGCGGGCCGTACCAGTAATTCCACTCGTCCAGCGCGATGTCGATGTCCTTGCCCTGCAGCATCGGAAGACGCTCGCGGTAGCCGCGGTGTGCCTCGGCCTTTGCCCGCACGGCGTCGGCAATCTGGGCCACGTGGGCGGTCAGACCGGGGCGTTCCTGGCAGTAGAAGTGCTCGCTGATCAGGTCCATCGAGTCCGAGCAGTGCTGCAGCATTCCTTCGCTCCAGGGTCCCGCGTCGCCGACGGCCACCAGCTGGATCGATGGATTCTCGGCGCGCAGTGCTGCAGCAAACTCGTTGTGCTTCCGCGTGTAGTCCTCCAGCGACATGTGCCCCAGCTGCCAGCTTCCATACATCTCGTTGCCGATGCTCCACCACTTCACCTGGTACGGGTCGGCATGGCCGTTCCGCGCACGCCACGCGCCCATAGGAGTGCCGGCCGATCCGGTGGCGTACTGCACTTCCTCCACAGCACTGATGGCGTCCCCCAGCCCGCTGTTGAGCGCAATGTAGGGTTCCGTGTCGAGGATCCGGCAGAATGCCATGAACTCGTCCAGACCGAAATCATTGTGCTCCACGCCGGTCCAGGCAGGGTTCTTGCGCGGCGGGCGGCGATCGCGATCGCCGATGCCGTCCTTCCAATCGTAGCCGCTCACGAAATTGCCGCCCGGCCAACGGTAGACCGGCGAGTTGAGCTGCCGCAACACCGCCATCGTATCGGCCCGCATCCCCTCCACGTTGTCGGACGGCATCAAGGACACCGTGCCGACAAAGCACGGATGCTGCTCCACCGTGATCGACAGCGAGGCGTGCACGGTCGATTCCCGCGCCAGGAACTCGAACGCCTGCCGCGCATACTGACCTCCCGCGCACGGGAAACTCCAGACGCCGTCGGCACCCGTGAGGGCGACCCGGACCACCCCCGCGTCATCGCCGGCTGCGCGCGTCCACACGTATCCGACATACTTCTGTCCCTGCACGAGCGCCAGGTCGTGCTGGCAGATCCCGCTCCCCGCGTCAATCCGCGGACTGTGCGTTCCGACAAACGGTTCCTCCTCGACCATCGTCACGCTGTCCGGCTCACCCATGATCTGCCAGGGGGATGCGGCCACCACCGGCAACTGCTGCGCCGCGTCCGCGTCAGCATAGGGCGCATAGGCCGGCGTGATGGGATAGTAGAACTTGCGGTCTTCCAGCATCTCGGCCCAGATGCCGCCGTAGATGCAGCGCCCCAGATGCTCGATGAACTGGCCGTAAATATACGGGGAAATGGGGGCCCCCTGCTGCGTCGCGTCGATCGTAATCGCGGGCTTCCAGTCTTCGCGCGTGAGCTGTGTCAGACAGACGTTCGCGCACCAGGCCGTCCCCGCGATCAGCTCGCGGCCGCCCAGCAGACCCCTGACCTGCGCCGCATCGTGAGTGCCTGTCTCAGACGGTAGTTCGATCCGTGCCCGGTCGTTGAACCCCTGGGGGATCACGTTCCGGTCCGCTCCCGGTTCCAGCGGATCAGCAGCGTGAGAAACGGACATCAGGGAGCAGCCCATGAGGACCAGTGCTAAAACTGCCAGGCTGGTTCTTTTCATCGGTGGTCTTCCGTATGCAAGTGGTATCGGGCCAGGATGTGCCGGCGTGCCCGGCGGAGATCGACTCTCCGCCATCAGTGTGACGGTTTGGCTGATCGCGTTCAACTCCGGGTCCGCCACGGGACAGCATACCCTATACCCTTTGCTGCGCCCCCGCCCCGGCGTAAGATAACGCTCTCCGTGCTCCCGCGCGGACGCGGGCACGTTCTCAGTGCGTCACCAGATCCGGGTATGGGATGCGATACCATGAAGCGAACAGCAAGAATGTGGGTTCGGGCAATGGCGACGACGGTAGTAGTGTTTGGATTCGGGTTCGGTGTGACCGGCTTGCGCCCCGCGCTGCTGGCCGACGAGGGGATGTGGCTGTTCAACGACCTGCCGACCGATCACCTGCAAACGAAGCACGGCTTTACGCCAACCCCCGCATGGGCCGAGCACCTGATGAAGGCCAGCGTACGCTTCAACTCCGGTGGATCTGCGTCCTTCATTTCCAGCACCGGGCTGGTGCTGACCAACCACCATGTGGGTGCCGACACGCTGTACAAGATCTCCACCCCCGAACACAACTACTATCGCGACGGGTTCTGCGCTCCGACGTATGCCGATGAAATCAAGGCCCCCGACCTGGAACTCAACCAGCTGATGTCCATCGAAGATGTCACCTCGCGCGTGAAGGCGGCGGTGACGGCCACGATGAGTCCCGGGGAAGCAGCTGTGGCGCGGCGTGCGGTGATGGCGGAAATCGAAAAGGAATCGCAGGACAGCACCGGGTTCCGCAGTGACGTCGTGACCCTGTACGGAGGCGGCCGGTACCACCTGTATCGCTACAAGAAATACACCGATGTGCGCCTGGTGTGGGCACCGGAGGCCGATATCGCCTTCTTCGGCGGCGACGCGGACAACTTCGAATACCCGCGGTACGATCTGGACGCCTGCATCTTCCGGGTCTACGAAGACGACCGCCCCGCCCAGATCGAGCATTTCCTGAAGTGGTCCGAGCGGGGCCTGCAGGATGGTGAACTCGTGTTTGTCTCCGGCAACCCGGGGCGCACCAGCCGCCTGGCCACCGTGGCAGCGCTCAAGTACCAGCGCGATGTGCGGTTGCCCTATCTGCTGAACTTCATCCGCCGCCGCGAGATTCTGCTGCAGCAGTTCAGTCAGCGCAGCCCGGAAAACGAGCGCCGCGCTCACGACGATCTGTTTGGTGTCCAGAACTCGCGCAAGGTCCGCACCGGCATGCTGCAGGGCTTGCAGGACCCGCAGTTCATGGCCGCCAAGGAAGCCGCCGAGCAAAAGCTCCTGGATACCATCGCCCAGGATCCCCAGTTGCGCGGCCATGCCCAGGCGTGGGAGACCATCGCACGGCTCCAGCAACGGCAGGCAGAACTCATCCCGCAAGGAATCTCCCTCAATACCACCTTGTTCCAGGTCGCGCAGACGCTCGTGCGGATGGCCATCGAAGACCAGAAACCCAGCGCCCAACGGCTGCGCGAGTACCGCGACTCGGCCCGCGAATCGCTGCTCCAGCAGCTGTTCTCGCCGGCCCCGGTCTATAAGGACCTGGAGCAGGTGATCCTGGGCGACCTGCTCGCATTCCTGGCCGAACAGCGCGGCGGTGACGATCCGCTGCTCCAGCAGATCCTGGCGGGCAAGAGCCCCCGTGCCCGCGCCGCCGAACTGGTTCAGGGCACGCGTCTGGACGATGTCCAGTTCCGACGTGATCTGGCCGCCAACGGCGGCACTCTGCTCGAGTCGTGCGACGACCCGCTCATCCAACTCGCCCAACTCATCGATCCCGAATCACGGCGACTGCGCGAAGAACAGGACGCCATCGAAGAAGAAGAACGGCAGGCCTATGCCCAGATCGCCGAAGCCGTCTTCGCCACCCAGGGAACGTCCACCTACCCGGATGCCACCTTCACCCTGCGACTGGCCTTCGGCGTGGTCAAGGGATACGAGCAGGACGGCCAGCCGATCCCCCCCTGGACCACCCTCGGCGGCGTGTTCGACTACGAACAGCTGCACGCCGCTACCCCGCCCTGGAAACTGCCCGCCAGCTGGCACCGCCACCGTGACCGACTCGATCCGGAAACCCAGTTCAACTTCGTGTGCACCGCCGACATCATCGGTGGCAACTCGGGCAGCCCCGTCGTGAACCGCGAACTGGAACTGGTCGGCGTGATTTTCGACGGAAACATCCAGTCGCTGCCCAGCGACTACCGCTACGACGACCGGCAGGATCGGGCAGTGTCAGTCAGCGCTCAGGCTATCCGCGAAGCTCTGCAGAAGATTTACGGTGCCGACCGCATCGTGGCCGAACTGGACCAGTGAGCCTGGACACTGGCCGCGAAAACGCGGCGTAGTGAAAGGCCCGAAGAAACGGCCCTGGTGCCGGTTTTGACATTTGTTGCACCGGTGAGCCACTTCGCATTAACGGTTTACTTCTCACTGCGAACCCTGTGTCAGGTTGGCGACCCTGCACCAGGGGT
>JAAYDI010000170.1 GCA_012729315.1 Planctomycetaceae bacterium | reverse complement strand
GGCCAATTGCGGGATGTAACCGCTGCACGGTGAGGAGGTAGGCAGTCCATGCGAATGGGCCCATCCATGGCATGGATTTGTCCACTACAACCGGCTCGGAATGACCGAGCCTTTCACCGTCCCAGGCGGGAGGCGGGCTTCCCTCCCGGAGCCCCTGGACACTATATTTCATGGCGAATGGAACGTAGCAGTACCGCGCCACTTAGCTGGAAAGAAGCGAAGCGATGGAAGCAGAAATCGTCAGTCTCGCGGAGCATCTTCGAGAGCGGATCCTCAACCTGCGGGACAGTCTTTGACTACGCCCAAAAGAAAGCACAGGCCGGCGAGATCGAACAGCGGATGGCGGTCCCGGGGTTCTGGGACAACCACGAATCGGCCCAGCAGACCGTAGCGCAACTCAAGGCGCTCAAGAACGTGCTCGCCCCGTTGGAGGAGGCGCTGCACGCGAGTGAGGACCTCGACGCCATGCTCGAAATGGCCGAGGAAGACAAGTCGCTCGAAGCGGAAGTCACCCAGGAGGTGCATCACCTCGAGACGCTGGTCGACAACCTCGAACTCCGTTCGCTGCTGAACGGCCCGCACGACGGCGAAGCGGCCATCCTCACGATCAACGCCCGGGACGGCGGCACCGACGCCGCGGACTGGGCCGAGATGCTGTTGCGGATGTACATCCTCTGGGCCCAGAAGAACGATTACTCCGTCACACTCATGGACCGCAGCGACAACGAGGAGGCGGGGATCAACAACGCGACGATCGTCATCCGCGGCGCCATGGCCTACGGATACCTCAAGGGCGAGACGGGCATTCACCGCCTCGTGCGGATCAGTCCCTTCAACGCGGAAGGCAAACGGCAGACCAGCTTCGCGGCCGTGGATGTGTCCCCGGACGTCTCGGACGACGTGGAGATCGAGATCGACGAGGAAGACGTGCGGGTGGATACGTTTCGCGCCAGCGGCGCGGGCGGGCAGCACGTGAACAAGACGTCCAGCGCCATCCGGCTGACGCACGAGCCGACCGGCATCGTGGTCCAGTGCCAGAATGAGCGGAGCCAGCACAAGAACCGGCACGCCGCCTGGAAGATGCTGCGGGCGCGGCTGGCACGGTTGGAAGAGGAGAAGCGCGAGGCGGAGCAGGCGCAGAAGTACAAGGACAAATCGCGCGTCGGCTTTGGCTCACAGATCCGCAACTACTTCCTGCATCCGGACCAGCGGGTGAAGGACGCGCGCACCGGCTATGCCGAAGGGAGCTTCCAGAAGGTGCTTGACGGCGGGATCCAAGGATTCCTGGATGCGTACCTGCGGTGGCGCGTCAGCAACAATTGAGCGGCAGCGCGGCGCGACCCGCCGCGCCGGCGGGCGGATGGCCTATCCCGCCCACAACTATCCTATCCAGCCGGCAAGTCGTCCCACGGCGGTCGCCAGAACGGCAGGCGTGGCAGCAGGGCGGCCGCCGTGTCGAGCGCCAGATGCGTGGATACCGCCAGTCGTCCCGACGCGACTGCTTCGTGGACATCCAGGTGGCCCAGCAGCAGCTGCGTCAGATCGTAGCTGGAGCAACGGAGGTAGCTGCGTCCCAGCGTGCCCCGGATCCACTGCAGCTGGTGGCGGCGGATCACCAGCCGGTACTTTTCATCGTCGATCAAGAATCCGAGCTGGCAGGGGCGCGGCAATCCGGCGGCAGCGACGCGCTGGATGAGGTGGTGCCCGATCAGCTGCAGGAAGCGCCGCGGCTGCAGGAGGCTGGCCATGAACACCATCCCCGCGTCCGCTTCGTGGCAGCAGTGGCTGCCACCGGCCGCCAGCAACAGCGCGTGCAGCGGATCACCGGGCGGCGCGTCGACGCGGACACGATGGAAGTCGCGTTCAATCGCTTCGCCGCAGGCGCGCGCCAGCAGTTGAATCGACGCCTCGGGATGCTCGCGCGCACACATCATCTCCACAATGCGTCCCTGCCGCGTCGTCGCATACCCGATGATCGGCGCCAGGCAATCGTCCAGTTCGATCCGGTCGGGGCCATCGATCGCGACGTACACCCGTTCATTGCCCCCGCGCCGGATGAGCCACTGCCAGTACGCTTCCGTACGGACGAGCGTCCCGTAGGCCTGCCGCGTGTTTTCGTTGTACAGCCGCGTCAGCGCCGCCTGCTCCATCTGGCGCCACAAGCGAATGTTGTAGCGCTTGCGGCAGGAGGGAGGCAGCGGGAAGCCGGTCCCCCGCACCTGCTCCGCCTCACGCTGGTGCAGACACGACAGAATCTCACGCGGTCCCGCCGCAGCATAGCTGTGCCGTCCACACACCACCCACCCGCGCCGCGCATAGAAGCGGGGCTGATCGGTGCGGAGCACACCCAGCACGGCGCCGCGCTGCACCAGGACCTGACGGGCCGCACTGAGCAACGCCGTGGCACACCCTTGCGCACGATACTCGGGCAACGTGGCCACATCGGCGACGAGACCCACAGGCAGCACCCGGCCGCCGAACTGCATCTCGCGACGAAGCAGCCGCAGATGTGCCACAATCCGCGCACCAGATTTAATCACGAGGCGGTCCGCCGGATCGTAGGCGGGGTCTTCGAGCTGCGCCTGGAACTCGGCCGGCGACGGCTGGCGAAAGACACCCACCAGAAACTGAAAGATCGCCGGTTGATCCGCGAGAGTTGCGGCCACCACGCGCCAACCCGCCCGCGAAACCTCTCGCGAAACCTCCTGGACCTGCCGCGACGGCGAATCCGACTGCACATTCTGGCGTTTGCCACGCTCCGCTACCCGACTGCGCGCGCCGCCGCGACGCTGGCTCGACATTGCCTCTCGAGCCGTTGACGGAACAGAAGAATTCATGTCTCAGAATCCCTTCCGCATACGGACTCACTTCCAATAGATCCCTTCCCGAATTGATCTCCGAAGAAATCTTCGCCGGAACCACCGGCAGCAGATCGCTGACGTCGCCCCGCGCTTGGAGTCCATGCCCCCAATAGCCCCGCACAACCGATAGATTACGGTTCTTGGCGTGAAAGTTCCAGTAGCCGTGTCCGCAAAGTCTCACCTGGAAAAAGACAGAACGCGTACTCGCGCGAATTCAAGATCGTCTGTTTGCGCCACAGCGCTCGCAGTTCGTTACGTTCGACCAGCAACTGCTTGTAGCGCTGCTGCTGCAGCGCGAACAGCTGGCGATTAATCCGCTCTACCTCCGCATGCCGCGCACGACGCTCGTACGGTAATGTCTGCTGCGCGATCCAGCGCCGCTTGGCGGCCACCAGCGACTGCGCGGCCGCATCACCATCCACGTACAGCTCCGGATGATACCGCAGCTCGCGGAGCATCTGGTCCACCCGCGCCACGTCCGCCAGCTCGATCGATCGCCGCGGCACAGGCAACTTGAGTGTCGCGGTCGCCACGATGTACTCCGGCGGCTCCACGCCGAAGAACTGCCGGACAATCGCATCGGTCAACTGATCGTACTTGGCGCCGCCAATCCCGTGAATGAACACATCACTCAACACCAGGCGCGCATACAGCGTGGTGATCAGTGCGCGCGGGCGCAGACGAATTCCCTGGGCCCGCCACCCGCCCATGCGCTCCGCCGACCGCGCGACATCCTCGTCCGTGCCGACCGGCAGGGCGATCCGCAGCCTGCGGCGGTCGGTTATCACCACGGCCGACGCCTCGCGCCGCACGAACACCGGCCGGCGCGTGGGATCGGTCCGCGTCCAGAGCCAGAAGGGAACTTCCAGCCAGTCGTCCTGCCGCAGCAGGTCTGGGACCGGATGCGTATGGCTGCGCACCCGGTTGACCTGCCGGTAGGCGGCCAGCGCGCTGTTGTGGATCTCCTGGAACCGCGCCGCATCGCGCAGCAGACACAGAGCGAACTGGCAGAATGCCCACTCCTCGCACACGCGGCTCAAAGGGAGTTCCAACGTGGACAATCCCCATCGGCCTTCCAGCGTGTGTCGCGCCGCCGCCAGCGCCCGGCCCAGGTTCCCGTGAGCAGCCGCAGCGGTGGTGGCCAGCGGCCAGAAGTCGCCGATCAGCGGGTGGCGGACCAGCGGGCGCACCGCCGCTGCCACGCGCGCTCCAAACGACTCAAACACCGCATGGTCCAGCACCTGCCGCTCCTCGTACGGGATCGGAGCGACCTGCGCATCCATGTCGACCGAGATCGCAACGGGATCAGCGGCCGTCCCCGTCGGCACGCGCAGCCCAACGCTCTTAACCGCATCATTGTCGATCAGCAGATTGACAGCCTGTGCGGCGGCGCGCTGCACCAGTGACGACAACACGAAATTCTTGAACCACACACCAGGATGCACCAGCTCCGGCTGGTGACCGGCCAGGATCAGCGGAGTGTCCGGCGCGGCGTGACTGTCCGGCAGGTCGCGATACTCGGCCGTGTACCGGCGCGCTTCGGCCAGCATACGGCGCCGCGCCGTGGCCCGCAGTGTGCTCAGCCGACACCCGGCCAGATCCAGATCCCCCTGCTGACGCAGGGCCAGATTCTGCTCCAGAAGCGCCGCT
The DNA here is from genome assembly GCA_012729315.1 of Planctomycetaceae bacterium. Classification (GTDB taxonomy): domain Bacteria; phylum Planctomycetota; class Planctomycetia; order Pirellulales; family Pirellulaceae; genus JAAYDI01. Next base: position 42,160 of record JAAYDI010000170.1, on the reverse strand, counting down.
CCGTCCGCCAGAGGCGGATCGAACAGCACCTCCCCATCCTCGCGCGGAGCGCGCCAGCGCTTGTACGCAATCCAACTGGCAGTCTCACTCATCCACTGCTCCCGCCACCGCACCGCTCCCGCCGCCGCATCGCACCGTCACCACGTCGTCCCACTGTCGCCGGTACGTCCAGCCCTGCGGCGCGCAGGCTGCGTTCCAGCACTTCATAATAGTAGCGGAGACGGGTGTCCGCATGATCCAGCTGGCCACCAAACGACCGCTCTTCCTCCAGGTATACGAGCGGCACGGGCAGCTCCCGAATCCGCAGCCCGTGGGCCACCGCCTGGACCCACAACTCCAGCGGCATCGCATAGCCGTTTTCTTCCAGCCGCAGGCACTTCAGGGCAGCCACCCGGTACGCCTTGAAACCGCAGAACGCGTCGGTCAACTGCAGCCCCAGACGCTGGTTCAGGACCGCGGTCAACTCCTGGTTGATCCGCTGCCGTTGCACCGGCGGCGCCGAGTCCCCCACGTATTTCCTGAGGTAACGACTCCCCGAGACAATGTCCGCACCGCCGCACGCCGCCGCAAAGCGCGGGATCCGTTGCGGCTCGTGCTGACCATCACAATCAATTGTCACCAGCACGTCGTAACGGCGATCCACGGCATAGGCGAACGCCGTACGCAAAGCGGCCCCATACCCCTGATTCTGCTCGTGCCTCACGACCGCAATGTCCGCGTGCGCCGCCAGGTGCGCTGCCGTGGCGTCGGTCGATCCGTCGTCCACGACCAGCACGTCTGACGCGTAGCGCCGCACTTCGTTCAGCACACGATCCACGTGCTGTGCTTCGTTGAATATCGGCAGTGCAGTCAGAGAGCGAATGGGCAAGGTGCGCATACTTTTCGGTTCACGTTCAGGCACAGGTGGCCGACCGCTGCGCACGACGGGCGCGAGGACGGCCACCAATTCTAAGTGTCATAGGCTGCACGTCAACTTCGGACACCACCAGAGCGGGTGGCCACGGCCGCGGCAAGCCAGGCGTGGGACCGGCTGTGGCATAAATTGCATACGACCGCGTCAGGCGGTAGACTCAACAGACGGATGTATCGCACACGCGAGTAGCGGCCCCTAGCGGCCCCTGAGTAGCGGCCCTGTCGGGAGAGGGCGCCATGTGGAAGCGAATCCAAGGGTTTTTGCACGGCCTGTGGGACTCGGGACAGCTCGAGCGAGAGATTGCCGGCCGCAAGCGGGCGGAGGCAGCTTTGCTGGCTTCGCAGGCCGAATACAAATCGCTCGTGGAGAGTCTGCCTCTGAATGTGTTCCGTAAGGACCTGGAGGGGCGGATCGTCTCGGCCAACCAGCGTTTCTGTGAGTCGATTGGCCGCCCCCTGTCAGACATCCTGGGCAAGACCGACCTCGACCTGTATCCGGCTGGGAATGCGCACAAGTACCGCAATGACGACCGGTACGTGATGGAGACGAATCAGGTCTGGGAGGACGTGGAGGAGAACTACGGCTCGGACAACCAGAAACGGTACGTGCACGTTCTGAAGGCACCGGCACGCGACGCGCACGGCCAGGTGATCGGCATCCAGGGCATGTTCTGGGATGTCACGGAGCGGGTGCGAGCCCAGCAGGAGTTTGACCGGCTGTTCGCCGTCTCGCTCGACATGATGTGCGTGGCCGGCATCGACGGGTGCTTCAAGCGCGTGAATCCGGCGTTCGAGAAGTCGCTGGGCTACACGGCCGACGAGCTGTTGGCACAGCCGATCGTCGACTTTTTGCACCGGGAGGACCGGCATGCGATGACGCGCGCCATGGAGCGTGTGCGCCAGGGCGCGGACATGGTCGGGCATGAATGCCGGTACCGGTGCAGAGACGGATCCTACCGCTGGCTGGCCTGGACCTGTCCGGCGCTGCAGGCGGGCGAGTCGCTGTTGTACGCGGTAGCGCGCGACACGACGGTGCGGAAGCAGGCGGAGTTGGAGCTGAACAAGGCAAAGGCGGCCGCGGAGGCCGCCAACCAGGCCAAAAGCGACTTCATGGCGAACATGAGCCACGAGATCCGCACGCCGCTCAACGCCATCATCGGCATGACCGAGCTGCTGTTGAGCGGTCGCGTGAAACAGCGGCAGACCGAGTTTCTCAAAATGGTCTACGAGTCCGGCGAAGCGCTGCTCGACGTCATCAACGAGGTGCTCGACTTCTCCAAAGTCGAGGCCGGCAAGCTGGAGTTGGAGTCCGAGCCGTTCCAGCTGCGGGAGTGCCTGGGGGATGCCCTCCGCAGCCTGGCGCACCGTTCGCGCCATGCCGACCTGGAGATCGCCAGCGACATTCATCCGGATGTGCCAGAGTTGCTCGTCGGTGACGCCGGGCGACTGCGGCAGGTGGTCGTGAACCTGATCGGCAACGCGTTGAAGTTCACCGAGCGCGGCGAAATCGTGCTGCGCGCGCGGGTGGCCGAGCGCACGGAAGAGGATGTAACGCTGGAGTTCTCGGTGCGGGACACGGGCATCGGCATCCCCGACGCCAAGCTGTCGGGAATCTTCGAGGCGTTCGAACAAGTCGACAGGACATTGACCCGCCGGTTCGGCGGCACCGGGCTGGGACTGGCCATCTGCCGCAAACTGACCGAGCTGATGGGGGGACGCATCTGGGTGGAGAGCCGGCTGGGGCAGGGCAGCGTCTTCTATTTCACGGCCCGCTTCACAGGTGCGATGGAGGCGCCGGAAGCGCCCCCCACGGACACGGCATTGTCCGGCGCGCGAGTCCTGATCGTCGACGACAACGAGACCACGCGCCGCGTGCTGACCGACATGCTCTGCAGCTGGGGGCTCATGCCCACCACCATGGCCCGCGCGCGGGACGCCATCGACCTGCTCGAACAACGCAGCCGGACCGACACCCCCTTCCAGCTGCTCGTCGCCGACGTGCGCATGCCTGACGTCGACGGCTTCACGCTCGTCGAGACCATGCGCGAGAATCCGGCGACGGCCAAGCTGCCCGTGATCATGCTCACCTCCGCCCACATGCATGACGAACTGGACCAGTGCGAGCGGTTGCAGGTTACAGCACAGGTTGCCAAACCGGTCAAACAATCGGACCTGCTCGAAGCGATCGCGGCCTCGCTGGGGCGTGACGCGCCGGAAGTGTCCCGCCCCGCCGCACCGCCGTGCGCGCCGGCGGCACTGCCACGCCTGCGGATCCTGCTGGCCGAGGACAGCGCCATGAACCAGAAGCTCGCCCTGGGCCTGCTGGAGCCGGACCACGACGTGACGGTGGTGTCCGATGGCCGGCAGGCGGTGAACCTGCTGGAACAGCAGACGTTTGACGTCGTGTTGATGGATGTGCAGATGCCGATCATGGATGGGCTGGAAGCCACCCGCGCCATTCGTACCCGCGAACGGAACACCGACCGGCACGTGCCGATCGTGGCCATGACGGCCCACGCCATGAAGGGGGATCGCGAACGCTGCCTGGCGGCGGGCATGGACCACTACGTGTCCAAGCCGATCCGCGCGGCCCGGCTGTACGAGGCGCTGGCCGCGGCCAGCTCGGACGGCACGGCGGCGGGCAGCCCGGGGGGCGCAGCCGCCAGGCCGCGGACCGTCCCGATAATCGACTGGTGTGAAGCCCTGCACAGTGTCAACGGCGACCGGCACCTGCTCCGCGAAATCGTCGAAGCGTTCCTCGACGAAGCGCCCCGCCTGTTGACGACAATCCGCTCAGCGATCGAACAGCCCGACAGCCGAACGCTGCAGCGGGCCGCCCACACGCTCAAAGGGTCCACACGCTACTTCGGTGCCAACCAGGTGTCCGAACTGGCGTTGCAGCTCGAGACGATGGGAGCCAGCAGCAGCCTGGCCCAGGCCCGGGAGACGCTGGCAGACGTGGAGCGGGAGATGGCACGCTTGACACCGCTTCTGGTAGATTACATGCATGGACGCGTGATCCTGAACCTGTGACCGAAAGGTCACGCGATCGGTAACCTCGAAGAGATCCGGTGACTGGCATGATAAACATACTGGTAGTAGACGATTCGGCGGTCGATCGGCGCATCGTGGGCGGCTTGCTGGAACAGCGGCCGGACTTCCAGGTCAGCTATGCCGAAGACGGTACCGATGCCCTGCGGAAGATGGAACAGACCCGGCCCGACATCGTGGTGACGGACATCAACATGCCGGCCAAGAACGGCCTGGAACTGGTGCGCGCGATGCGGATCCACTACGCCGGTGTGCCCGTCATCCTGATCACGGGGCAAGGTAGTGAAGAGCTGGCGGTCCAGGCGCTGGAGCACGGCGCGGCGAGTTACGTCCCCAAGGTGATTGTCGGCAAGACGCTCATCAACACGATCGACGAAGTCCTGGCGCTCACCCGGGCCAAACTCAGCTACGAGCGGCTGGTGGGCAGCATCGATCGCACCGAGTTCGATCTGACGCTGGAGAATGACCCGGCACTGTTCGATCCGTTCATCGATCTGTTCCAGCAGATCTTGTACGGCATGGGACTGTGCGATGACACCGATCGGTTCCGCGTCGGCATGGCGCTCAAGGAAGCTCTCTCCAACGCGCTGTACCGCGGGAACCTGGAGATCAGCTTCGAGCAGACGCGGGAGAGTTTCGAAGAACTGATGGCCGGCGAGGAGATCGCAGTCGTGCGGGAACGGCTGATGCAACCAGAGTTCGCCGACCGCCGCATCCATGTTCACGTGCACATCGACAGTGGACAGGCAGTGTTCGTCATCCGGGACGACGGCCGCGGATTCGACACAACGCGGCGCCCCAGCAAAGGGGACCTCGGCAGCCTGGAGGCCGACACGGGGCGCGGTATCGTATTGATGCAGGCCTTCATGGACGAGGTAAAATACAATGATCGCGGTAACGAGGTAACGCTGATCAAGTATCGGCATCAGTAGGTTTGCGGCTTACAGACCCTTCCAGGAACGTATCCATGCCCACCGTGCTCGTGGTCGACGACTCGCCGGTCGATCGAAGCAGAGTTGCGGGACTCCTGCGCAAATCGCCACAGCTCGAGCTGGAATTCGCTGACAACGGGTGTGAAGCGCTGCAGCTGATCAAACGGTCCGTTCCCGACCTGGTCCTGACCGATCTGGTCATGCCGGAGATGGATGGCCTGGAACTGGTCGCGCACATGGCGGACCGGCATCCACTGATCCCCGTGATTCTCATGACCGGCCGCGGCAGCGAACAGACGGCGGTGCAGGCCCTCAAGGCCGGTGCCGCCAGCTATGTGCCCAAGAAGCTGCTGGCGTCACTCCTGCTCGACACCGTCGAGAGTGTGCTCGACGCGTCCCAGGAAGCGCGCAGCGAGCTGCAGTTGATGGATTGCCTGACCCACAGTGAAGCGAGCTTCCGTATCCGGAATGACTCGGCGCTGATCGGTCCGCTGATCAACTACCTGCACCGCACGATTCGAATCGTGGGATCGTGCGACACCGATTGCGGCATTCGCGTCTGTGTGGCCCTGGAAGAAGCGATCAACAACGCCATGTTTCACGGCAACCTGGAGATCAACTCCGCCCTCCGCACGGGGAACAGCGACGTGTACCGGCAGACCGTGGCGGACCGTCTTCGCACCGCGCCCTTTTGTGACCGTGTGATCGACGTGCACGCCCGGTTCACGCGCAACGATGCGACGTTCACCGTGCGGGACCAGGGGCCCGGCTTCGATCCGACCTCCCTACCCGACCCGACCGACCCCGAGAACCTGGATAAGGCCAGCGGCCGCGGCCTGCTGCTGATGCGCACGTTCATGGATGCCGTGGAGTTCAACGGACAGGGCAACGAAGTGACCATGATCAAACGTCACTCGCGCCGCGAGGACCACTCCTGACGCGTGCCACCCGACGCCCGGTGCGCGAGGACACCCGAGCCACCGCGGCCCGGCGCGCCTAGTGCCAGGCGAGCGGGTCACGTTCGTCCGCGCTCGCCCAGACCTCGACCTGCGGGAATGCGGCCGCCAGTTCGTCCGCCAGACGCTCGACCCCGAACCGTTCGCTGGCGAAATGGCCGGGCAGGGCCAGCGCGACGCCGGTGGCGAGCGCCTCCAAGCACGTATGCAGGTTGGTCTCGCCCAGCACGAGCAGGTGGCAGCCGGCCTCGCGCGCCGGGAGCAGGAACTCACCGGCGGCACCGCACGCGACGCCGACGCGTGTGATCCGGTGATCGAGCGCGCCGACATAGTGCAGGTGCTCGAGCGCCAGGAACTGCTTGAGCCGACCGATGAGGTCGTACAGCGTCGCGGGCTGCGGCAGGCAGCCCATCCGCCCCCGCCCCGTGTCGGCCGGCGCACCCGCGATCGGCAGGAGGGGCTGAATGCCCTCCAGGCCCAGACCGGCCGCCAGGTGCTGATTGATCCCGTGCGGGGCGGAATCGAAGGCGGTGTGCGGGCTGTAGACGGCAATCCGATGTGTCGTCAACTGCCACAACAGCCGCCCGACGGTGGTGTCCGTCACCAGCCGCTGCACCGGACGGAACGGGAGCGGATGGTGGCTGACCACCAGATCGGCCTGCCGTGCCACCGCCTCCCCAGCAGTCTCCGGCGTGACCGTCAGGCACGTCATCACGCGCGCGACATCCATGGCCGGATCGCCGGTAAGCAGTCCGACGTTGTCCCAGTCTTCCGCCAGGCTGGGAGGCGCCAGGGCGTGGAGACAGGTACAGATCTCGCGCAGTGTGGGCATCGCTCTCCCCTTCCTCACAGCAAAGGGCTCATGAGCCGGGCCATGTTATCCAGCAGCACCCGCCAGCTCGGACGCTGACGCCACTCCCGCGCGTCGAGTTTGATCGAGTCGCGCAGGTACCGCAACTGCTGGTCACGCAGGGCACACGTCACATCGGCCCCGTACAGCAGCATGTTGAGTTCGAAGTTGATGGCAAACGAACGGATGTCGAAATTGCTCGAGCCGATGAGCGCCAGCGACTCGTCGACCGTCATGGTCTTGGAATGCAGCAACCCCTGGGTGTGCAGATAGACATTCGCACCGGCCTCCAGCACGTCCTCATAGTAGGCGCGGGCGGCCGCCCCCACAATGATCTGATCGCAGCGCTGCGGTACAATCAGATCCACCTGCACGCCACGCCACGCCGCCGCCTGAATCGCCTGTAACAGCGGCTCGTCCGGCACGAAATAGGGGGTCGTAATGATCACACGCCGGAGCGCGTCATAGATGGCGCTGACCACCAGTCGCTGGTAGTTCTCCACCGGAAACGTCGGCCCACTCGGCAGGGTCTGGGCCGGCACCGAGCCGGCCGGCACCGGCGGCACGAAGATCGCCGGGCCGGTCAACACCTCGTGCGTCTCCTGGTGCCAGTCGGTGACAAAGATCGCCTGCAACTCCAGCGTGATGGGGCCGGTCAGCCGCACCATCATGTCGTGCCAGGCCATGTCCTTGTGCCCGTAGCTGGCGTTGACGATGTTCTGCGATCCGGTGTACGCGATACGGCCATCGATGACGGTCAGCTTGCGATGGTTCCGCATGTCAATGCGCGTCATCTTGCTGCGAAAGAGGCCGACGGGCAGGGTGGTGTGCAGCGACACACCACACGCCTGCATCTTGGCCGCCAGCGTGCGGTAGGGCTTGCGCGACCCCACGTCGTCCACCAGCACCCGGCAGGCCACGCCCCGGCGGACAGCCCGCCCCAGCGCATCGATCACCCGGTCCCCCGTCTCGTCGTCCCAGAAGATGTAGAACAGCATGTGGATGTGATGCTGCGCACGATCCATGTCGTCAATCATCTGGTCAATGACCAGGTCGGTGTCGGCCAGGAACACCGCATTATTGCCACCGAGAATCGGAAAGTTCCCCAACTGCTCGGCGATCTGTATGGTCGAGGCCAGCCGCGGACCGAGATCGGGATGCACAATGTTGGGGTCCCCGTGGAAACGCCGGGCCTCCGCCTCGAGCTTCTGCGAAATCTCCGCGATCCGCCGGCGACGCACAAGCGGCAGCCGCCGCGTGCCGAAGAGCAGATACAGCACCAGCCCGAACCAGGGCAAAAAGAAGATCAGCAACAGCCAGGACATGGCAGCGCTCGGCTTGCGCCGGTACGTCACGACGGGCAACATGACCAACCGGATCAGCCATTCGCTGATGTTGTAGACAAGATACCATGTCATGACTGTCTGGGTCGCCTTGGGTCGCCTAATGGCCTGGGTCGCCTAGCCACCTCCGCATCCACAACCGCTGCGCGCCGGCATGACCGGAACGGATGGCGCCGGTGCGACGGCGGCAGCAGGCGGGTAGTAGACGCCCACCGGCGGCGCTGCGATCGGCGCGGACAACATGCCGCTCGCCGGCGGCGCAGGCATCCGATAATGCGTCAGCGGACTGGAGCTGGTGGTCAGACGCGGCGGAACAGCCGACACGCTGCCGGCCGGCACCCGATACGCCGTAACCGGAGCGTAGTAGGTCGCCACCGGCACGGCTGGCACAACGGCCGGCCCACAACAGCTGGGCGCCGCCACCCGATACGTGACGGTCGGCGCCGGCCAGCGCGTGAGTGGCGCGGGCACGATCGTGCGCGTGGCCAGCGGAGTGTAATAGGTCACCACCGGAGGCGTGCAGACGTCCGCAGGCACCGGCGCCGCACTGGGCAGTGCAGAAGCCTGCACGACCGGGTACGGCGGCAGAGAAGTGACCACGGGATTGGACACGATCTGCGCGTGCGCAACCTCGAACCCCGCCACCATCAGCATCGCAGCCACGGACAAGCGACCCAGCATAATCCACCCTCCCGCAAGGTATCGATTCACTCTCGATTAACCATACGTCCACCATAGCGACAGTCCGCCCCATTGTCGCCCGCCGCCCACAGAACATTCACTTTTTTTGAGCCCCTTTCCATCACAATTCGTCAGCGATGCGCCCCCGCGCTTCATACAGCCGGCACAATCGAAAAAAACAGCCCTCGCTGCTCAGCGCCCAGTCGATGTGAAAAGTCTCTTGGACGAAACGCTGTGTTGCGGGTGCCGCGTGACGCTCGTGTACCCCGCTCGAACCAGGGCTGCTCCCCGCTGCCGACCGGGCCAGTGGGCTGTCGGCGGGCAGCGCCGTGCACTACACTGGCAAGTCGCATACCTCTGCTGCGGTACACGTCTGCGGCGTTGCCGGAGCACCTTCTGCATTTTCAATCAAGGGAATCGTTATGAAGCGCATTGGTCTCAGCCTGCTGCTTGCCACCCTCCTGGCGACCCCGCTCGCCGCTCAGCCCGCCACCCAGCCTGCCGCTCAGACACCGGCTGGCAAGCCGGCGGCCGCTCCCGCCAGCGATCCGCCCCAGACACTCAAGGACCAGGCCAGTTATGCCATCGGCGTCAACATCGCCATGAACCTCAAGGAGCAAGAGCTCGACATCAACCCGGCGATGATCGCGCGCGGCCTGAGCGACATGTTGCTCGAGAAGAAGCTGGCGTTGACGGATGAGCAGATGGAGAAGGCGATCGAGGAGTTCAACAAGATCCTGCAGCAGCAGATGGCGCAGCGTGCTGCCAAGGCGGCCCAGGAGGGAGAAGCCTTCCTGGCCGAGAACTCCAAGAAGGAAGGGGTGGTCGTCTTACCCAGCGGACTGCAGTACAAGGTGCTCAAGAAAGGGGAGGGGCCGGTTCCCAAGGCCACCGACACGGTGCGCACACACTACCACGGCACATTCCTCAATGGACAGGTGTTTGACAGTTCGCTGGAGCGCGGGGAACCGGCCGAGTTTCCTGTCAATCGCGTGATCCCAGGCTGGACTGAAGCGCTGCAGCTGATGCATGTGGGCGACAAGTGGCAGTTGTTCGTCCCCTCCAAGCTGGCTTACGGCAAACGCGGCACGCCTGACGGCGCAATCCCACCCGACAGCACACTGGTATTCGAAGTGGAACTGCTGGAAATCGTGCAGTAACCGCGTCAGGCAATCGCCATCCGAACGGTGCGCTGGCGTCAGACACGCGCGCCAGCGCGCCGTCCGGTTCTGTTGGGCAGCTTGCAGGTCCGCAACTCCCCGGCCTGTGCACACCACACCTCTCCGCCCGACGGCCGTCCACGGGCTGCTGGCCTCAGAACTCGGTCACCAGTTCATGGCCGTCGCGCGTGCAGAGCCCCAGATACAGACTGCGTTCGATCGTCTCGGCGATCATGTGGACCGACCCGTCGGCCAGTACGAAGTGGGTACCCGCTGGATGCAGGCTGCTGAAGTTGTGCGCGTAGTGCTCAAAGCTCTCTTCCGAGTTGGGCGGGAAGGTCCCGATCCCCACGACCCGCGCCGGGCCATGATCGCTGCCCGCCACCGCGCCGACCCAAGTGGAGTAGCTCAACTTGGAGGTGCGTTCGCCAACCATGAACGTTTGACTCAGACCATCCTTGACTTCGCTGATGCGGACCCCCTTGTTCAAGAAGAACATGCCGTCCCCCTGGCAGGTGCCGTCCACGCACACGTCGTGCAGGTCCCAGGTACCGAATACACCCACATAGTTGCCGGTGGCCATGAGCAGCGGGAACTCTTCGCCCGGATGATCGCCGTGGTCGTGGTCGTGATGCCCCCCTTCGTACAGCATGAACTGCGCATCTCCAATGTCCGTAGGGCACCGGAAGACCCCCAGCGGCAGTTCGCGCGCCGCCTGATTCACAGGTTCGTGAATCGGCAGTTCGTAGTGGATCATGCTGGCCGACACGTTCTGCTGTTCCATAAACGGCAGAATCGCCGCGCACCAGCCCCAACCGGGCTCGCCCAGCCAATCGGCCTGCCCCGTGGCCAGGTCATAACCTCGCCAACCGGCCGGAAACCGGAGGAAGGTGTCGTGATACATGTGCAGCGCCAACCCGATCTGCTTCATGTTGTTGCTGCACGACATGCGCCGACTCGCTTCGCGCGCTGCCTGGACCGCTGGCAACAACAGCCCGATCAGAACCCCAATAATCGCGATCACTACCAGCAGTTCCACCAACGTGAAACCTGTTCGTCGTCGTACCATGTGCCGGCTCCTGACTCAGACTCATAACCTCGCGATAACCCCAGGCGCGGACTGCCACAGGGAGTCCGATCCGGGGTGCCTCGACGCAGAGACTCAACACGTCTCAAGATGTACGTCAGGCCTGAGGCGGAGCGCGGCTGTCGGGCGTGGCAACCAGGTCGACGGCGCGCAGAGCCGGCAACGCCACAACGATGCGCTGAGAAAGAAACCCCGTAACCGTCGTCAGGTCCGGAGCAAACAGAACCGTTTTCCCAAGTGTGAGAAACCGGCATAACAGACACTGATCACTCTGGTGGCGATGCGCCGGACGCGACTCGCCCCCGCTCCATCCCGACGGCCGCTCGGCCGCGTCGGCGGTACCTCCATGCGGATGCACCCCGTGGTCACAGCACGCGCCACAGCCGGCCGCAACCAGGTCACCGGTCCCACCGTGATCGAAGCACCCATGGCCCCGGTGCAGGAACGAACTGACCGTGGCGAGCAGGTAGCTCGACAGCAGCAGCGCCACAGTCAGTTGCCGATACGTCGTTTGCATTACCGTGATAGTATTTCGCTCCCCCGCCCGGCGTCAAGCAGAATCCCAAAACGCAAGTGTCCGCCAAACGGGGGTTCATGCCGTTGGCGGACACACGCGCTGTCACGGGAGAGTCAATTACTATCGTCTATACGTGAGCATATGTGAGCCGGTTCGAATTGGATCAGGTTATTATTTTCCTCCGGATCCCGCGTCCTCTCCCAGCAGCTTCTTGATGGTCGGCTCCATCGCAGCGGCCCAGATCTCGTACCCCCTCTCGTTGGGGTGGAGCAGGTCGGGCATAAGGTCCTTCGGCAGAGTACCGTCGTCGCCCAGGAACTCCGCGTTGATATCCAGGAAGAACACGTGCTGATCGTCCGCCATGTCCTTCAGGATCTTATTCGTGGCGTCGTTGAGCTGGCGGAGCGGATCGTCGGTCTTCTCGCCGCGGGGGAAGATCGCCAGCACCAGGCATTTCGTGCCGGGGAGCCGGGTACGCAGCTCGGCCACGATGGCCTTGACCCCGGCGGCTGTGTCCTCCGGCTTGTCCTGACGATGTCCGGCATTGTTTGTGCCGATCATGATCACCGCCAGACGGGGGGAGATCCCATCGACCGCGCCGTGCTGCAGCCGCCAGATGACGTTCTCGGTGCGATCGCCGCTGAAGCCGAGGTTCAGCGCACGGCGGTGCGCATAATACTTCTCCCACGTGGCCTTGCCGCCCCCTTCCCAGCCGTGGGTGATCGAATCGCCGATCATGAGCAGATCGATCTGGCCACGCGCCTCTTTTTCTTTGAGCTTCTCCTCGTGCCGCTGGCCCCACCAGGACTGAGCCCAGTCGGCAGTCTGGACTTCAGGTACAACCGCCTGCGGCTTGTCCAATTGCCGCTGGGCAACGACGGCCGGTGCGGGGAGGCTGACCAGCAACAGGAAGAACGTGATCCAACGTAGTCTCATGATGGCTCCTTTCGAGGATCAAGAATCGAAAATCGAGAACCAAGAATCGCAGATGTCGGACTGGTCGTATCATCTGAGTCGAGGTCCTGTGACGGACCATTCGACAGTAACCACCGGCGGAATCGCTCGTCAAGCACCGCTGCACCAGGTACGTCTGGAACGGATCAGTTCCAGCCGCCGGCCATCCCACTGGTTGCGGCGGGAGATTACCATAGATGTCCAGACTGGCCCCCGGACCGTTGCTCTGGATGTCCGATCGAGGAGAAGAAACATGCGAAGCTCACTTCCCATGCGTGCGTTGGCTCTGACAGTGGCGATGATCTGTGCGATGCCACTGGCCCGGGCCGCCGACCCCGCTCCACTGCCTGCCACCACCCCTTGGGATCTGCCGCGGTTGCAGAACGCGCCCCCCGCATACACCTGGGTACATCAGGATCGCCCCATCCATGCTCTGACGTATGCCGGCGAACCCTACCAGGGACGGGCCACCCGTGTGTTCGCATACTATGCATCGCCAACGACGCTCGGCGCAGCCGCCCCTCAACCGCCCTATCCGGGCCTGATCCTCGTGCACGGCGGCGGTGGGAAGGCGTTCCCCGAGTGGGCCAGAATCTGGGCCGAACGAGGCTATGCCGCCCTGGCCATGGACCTGGCCGGTTGCGGCGAGGATGGCCAGCCGCTGGCCGACGGCGGCCCAGGGCAGGGGGACGACACCAAGTTCCACGCCATCGACGCCCCGGTGACCGACCAATGGCCCTACCACGCGGTCGCTAACGTGATCCTCGCCCATTCACTGCTGCGCAGCCTGGAGGAGGTCGATCCCGAACGCACGGCCGTCACGGGCATCAGCTGGGGTGGCTACCTGACCTGCATCGTCGCCGGCCTGGACCCCCGCTTCAAACTGGCCATGCCCGTCTACGGCTGCGGTTTCCTGCACGAGAACAGCGCCTGGGTTGCGTCCCAGTTCAACAACATGACACCCGAACACCGCACCCAGTGGACGACGCTGTGGGATCCCTCCCAGTACATCGGCGCGGCAACAATGCCCGTCGCGTTCCTCAACGGCACCAACGACTTCGCATATCCGCTCGACAGCTACGCCAAAACCTGCCAACTCGTGCAGACCACCAAACACTTCAGCATCCAGCTGCGGATGCCCCACGGACACATTTTCGATTTCCCCGAGTGCTTCCTGTTTGTCGACCAGTACCTGAAAGACGGCACCCCGCTGCCGGTCGTCGGCACCCCGCAGGTCGTCGACGGCCGCCTCACCGCACCCGTGACACACACCCTGCCACTGGTCTCCGCGCGCCTGCACTACACCACCGGCCCGCACCAGGACAATCCGGCCCGCGAATGGATCACCAGACCCCTCGAGATCCACTCGCAGACCGTGTCAGGGGAAGCACCCCCAGCCAATGCCACCGCATGGTACGTCGATGTGACGGACGAACGTAAGGCTGTTACCAGCTGCGCCCCCATCATCCGGCCCTGACCGGCGCACTTCAGGCAGCTTCGACAATGCTCGCAGCACGCTCCAACGAACCCAGATTGTGGACGTGCTGGAAGCCTCGCTGCTTGAGCAAACGCGTGGCCATGTTGCTGCGCATGCCGCTCTTGCAGTGGATCAGCAACACGCCCGCGGGGAGCTTGTCCAGGTTCTCCGACAAGCTCTCCAACGGAAGACTGAGACATGTCAATATACAAAAACAGGTGCTCCGAAGAGCAGGAGGCGGATGTCGAAGAGATACGAGCTGCCTGCCACCCCGCCTCGGTGGGTGGCAGACAGCGCTTCACCTGTTATCGTCCTGCACGATATCGTCCCGCGCCAGGTCGCTCACGGTCTTTGCCGCCAGTCGCAGACTCCGTCGCGATTCTCGTCGGTATAGGCCGGGCCACCCATGCCACGGCCATAGCCAGCACCCATGCCTCGACCGTAACCGGCACCCATGCCACGGCCATAGCCAGCACCCATACCTCGACCGTAACCGGCACCCATGCCTCGGCCAGAACCGGCACCACGACCACCCTTGCCGCGTCCCCAACCTGGCCCTCGGCCAGAGTTACCGCGCTGGCTGGCGGCGGGCCCGTCGCCCCTAGAACGTCCAGCTCCAGCCCATACGGGCCGCAGGTCTTCGTCGCGCAGCCGCAACGTCTGGTCGCCGATCACAATGACCTGCGCCACGTAGTGGTTCTCCGGCATCTTCTCGGTGCGGAAGCCGGCCACTTCGATGGACGCATCGACATTCAGCTGTTCGGCGATCGACTCCACAGCCGCCGCAGGTCCCAGGTGGATGTTGACCTCGGCATTGTCTGTGTCCAACACCACGTGTGTACCCAGATATGACCGGCCGGTCGTCTGGGCACACGGTTCGGTCACGACTTTGCGGACCTTTCCTTGGATGGACACCACGACCGGTTTGACCGCATCGCGTGCCACACCCGAGTTGTCCCCCATCCCGCGCTGGGCATAGCTCTGTGCGGGAACGCTCCACGCCAGCACCACACCACCGACAACGAGCCATCGCATCACGTTCATGTTCTTGCTCCTCATTCCTGCGAATCCTGATTGTTTCGAATCCTGAACTTGACCAGCCCATGCTGGAGATGTCCCGTGGCCGACCGCGGCACCCTGCAAAACTTGCACATCGCCGGACCGCCGTTGTGGTACATATTTGCAACGTGCGGATCCGTGCGGCGTGCCGTGCGGTTACTGGGTGCGTGTAACGGTTCCCGTAAAACGGCTTCCCGGGTCGCCGTGGGCCGCACCGCGGCAAGCCACGATGTCGGGGCTGACACGCAATTAGCGTGCCAAGACGACCTGGAATACAGCCAGGACGCGATTCTGTGATGCGCGCATCGCCGGCGTGGGGGCAGCCGGTCACTGGGGACGATGGCGGCAGCAGCGACAGTGCCGGCCCGGCTCGAGCCCGTGGGCATCCAGCAGCGCCGCGTCCTCCAGCATTGTGTGCATGGGCCCATCTGCCACGACGACACCGCGATCGAGGATCACGAGTCGGTCGCACACGTCGGCCGCGCGCACGAGATCCTGACTGGTGACGATCCGGGTTCCGGCGAACTCGCGCACGATGGTGGTGACGGCACGTGCACCGCGCGCGTCCAGATTGGCCCAGGGCTCGTCCAGCGCCAGAACAGTGGGGTGGCACGCCAGCACCGCTGCAATCGCAGCGCGTTTCTTTTCGCCACCGGACAGATGGTGGGCGCTGCGGCGTTCGTAGCCGGCCAATCCGGCGGCCGCCAGCGATTCGCCCACGCGCCGGGCAACTTCGGCCGCCGGCAGGCGCTGGTTGAGCGGTCCAAACGCCACGTCTTCTTCCACCGTGGAACAGAACAGCTGGTCATCTGGATCCTGGAAGACAAGTCCCAGCTGCCGGTTCACCGCCGGCTCGATCCCGTCGATCGTCACGCTTCCTTCGCCGCGCAGCAGGCCGGCCAGGATCAGCAACAGAGTGCTTTTACCGGCACCATTGGGTCCTGCCAGACACACTGCTTCCCCCGGTGCGATTGACAGCGTCACGCGGTCCAGGGCGCGGGTGCGGTCGGGATAGTGAAACGACAGCTCACGGATGCGGACGCCGGCAGGGGCAACGGGGACAGCAGATGTCATCGCAGCCACGTCCTTACCGCAGCCAGTGTCGGCAGGACGACTGCCAGCGCCACGACGTCGGAAACGCCCCAGGCCAGCTCGTGTGCTGTCGGCATGAAGCCACGATAGCCGCGTTGCACCATGGCACCGTGGACACGTTCCGCTCGTTCGTAACTGCGCAGGAACAGCTGTCCCACCAGCCGCCCGATCAGCAGTGCCTGACCGAGCCACCGTGGGCGGTAGCCGCGGGCGGCCGCCGCGCGGCGCAGGCGACCGGCTTCTTCCACCAGCACGAACAGGTAACGATAGGTCAGTGTCAGTGTGTCGACCAGGATCACGGGTGCGCCGAGTTTCCTCAGCGCCGCAGCCAGCTGCGGCAACGGGGTGGTCAGCGCCAGGAGCACGGCGGCACCGGCGCCCAGCAGCGACTTCATTACGACACCGGCAAACAGCCACAGGCCGGACACGGACAACCGCACCGCGCCCCCCCACAGTTCCACGGCCGGCGCGCCGTGCATGAAGGGGAGCCAGCTGGCCGCCAGAACCGAAAACGGCAGCACCGCCGCCGACCGCCACAAGACACTCGTGACCGGAACACCCGCCCCGGCAGTGGCCCAGGAAAGCAGGCCGGCGTAAGCCACGAACGCGGCCAGACGCGTGGGCGGTGTGGAAACGACGACGATGACGAACCCCAGCACCAGGATCAGTCTGGTCCGCGGATCCAGACGCTGCACCCGCGAATCCAACCGGCCGAGATGCGTGGGCAGGAACCGGTCCAACGTCTAGTCCCCCTGCCGCACCGCGCGCCGCCCGACGAGTTTCACCAACACGAACCCCAGCCCGAACACCGCAGCCGTGCCGATGATCCCGGCCAGGCCCGTAGAGACCGCCTCGGCCTCCACGCCAGGCACCGTGTAGTCGGGAAGGGGCGCCAAGCGCCACACCGGCGGCCCCTCCCCTTGAGCGCTGAACCCGGCCGTCTCGGCCACCTTCTCCAGACCGTCCGGGGCGCTCGACGCCCACGGACTGACCAGCGCCGCCAAGACGAGTGCCAGGAGCAGTCCGCCGACGGCCAGTTTCCACACCGGTCTGGCACCGCGCGCGCCTGTGGGCAACGCGTCGATGGCCGCCCAGGCCGGCACGATGTCCGGCCGCGCGGCGATCACGGCGGACAGCAGTGCCGTGGTGATCAGCGCTTCACCGATGCCAATGATGGCGTGTGCCCCCAGCATGGCCGGAAGGACCAGCAGCAACGGGCTCGTCCCGGAGACGGCCAGTTCGGCGGCACAGGCGGCGGCTGCCAGCAGCACGCTGGCCCAGCTGGCCAGCGCCACCGCGGTCAGGTAGCCGGATCGGCCCGGAGGCAGGAGCATGCGCAGCGTCCGCATCACGATGTAGCTGCCGCCACAGCCAATGACTGCCATGTTGCAGACGTTGGTGCCCAGCGCGGTCAGGCCGCCGTCGGTGAACACCAGTGCCTGCAGCGCGACGACCAGCGTCATCACGAGGCACCCACACCATGGCCCCAGCAGTGCCGTGACCGCTGCGGCACCAAGAAAATGCCCGCTCGCGCCGCCCACGATCGGGAAGTTGAGCATCTGGGCGGCAAACACAAAGGCCCCCGTTGTCGCCAGGAGCGGGACCGTCTGCGGCCGATCGCGCGTCTCGCGCTTCGCCCGCCACGTGCTGGCCGCCAGCGCGGCAGCCGCCACCACAGCGCCCGCCACGTTCACCGGCCCGGAGACGTATCCATCGGGAATGTGCATCGCGGACTCTCACCCTCTTCCAGACGCCGCCGCAGTCCGCTCTCCACCGCCCCTCACGCCAGGCTCTTGCCAACGGACACCATCACCGGCGAGTTATGCTTCACACCCTTCATCGATTTGAACACACCCACTAGTTCCCGGATCAGCGATGCCTTCCCCTTGACGACAATGATCTCCAGGCAGTGGTGATGATCCAGGTGCACGTGCTGAGTCGACACGATCACTGCGCCGAAGTCGTGCTGCACGTCCATCAACCGCTTCACAATGCCCTGGCGGTGGTGGTCGTATACCAGAGTGACCGAGCCCGCCACCAGCTGATTCTGGGTCCAGGCCTGTTCGGAGAGCGACTGGCGCATGAGCGCCTTGATCGCCTCGGATCGGGTCGGATACCCCTGGTTCTCGACGTACTCGTCGAAATTCTCCAGCAGGCTGTTCTCCAGCGACATGCTGATACGCACCAAGTCCGACACGCTACACCTCCGATACTACACTCTAGTAATGCCGTATTACCACCGCAAGCCACCCCGAGCGCAGGAGCGCAGGTGCACCGGCCTGATTGACTGACCCGCCGCGGATGATTAGGCTCAAGATGTTGCTCTCCCACCGCATTACCCCCCCTACCTTGAGGACTCCCACCATGGCGATGCAGCAGAATGTTACCCGTCGTGATTTTCTCAGGCACACAGCCGCAGGCGCGGCCATCCTGTCGACCGGTGTCTGGAGCGAACTGGCGCGTGCCGCCTCCACGTCGGTCCACCAGAAGCTGAACATCGCCTGTGTGGGTGTTTCCGGGCGTGCCGGGGATGACATCCGGGCGCTGCAGCACGAGAACATCGCCGTCCTGGTGGATGTGGACAAGGACCGGCTGGCTCGCGCGGCAGCGGAGTACAAGGGCGCCCGCACGTACGCGGACTACCGCGAAATGCTCGACCAGGAAGTCGGCAAGATCGACGCCGTGATGGTCGGCACGCCCGACCATCACCATGCCCCGGCCACCATTCGCGCGCTCCGCGCAGGGCTGCACGTGTACTGCGAGAAGCCTCTGACGCACACCGTCCACGAATCGCGTGTAATTGCCGAGGTAGCCAAGGAGCGCGGCCTCGCCACGCAGTTGGGGACGCAGATCCACGCCGAGGACAACTACCGCCGCGTGGTCGAGATCGTGCAGGCGGGAGTGCTGGGGGACGTGACGGAAGTCCACGTGTGGGTCGGTAAAGGCTGGGGAGGTGGCGAGCGGCCGGAAGGCAGCCAGACACCTCCGGCAACACTCGATTGGGATCTGTGGCTCGGGCCCGCTCCTGAACGGCCGTTCTGGCCCGGCATCTATCATCCGGCCAACTGGCGAAAATGGTGGGACTTCGGCCAGGGAACGCTCGGCGACATGGCCTGCCACTACATGGACCTGCCGTTCTGGGCACTCCAGCTGCGCCATCCGACGCACTGCGAAGCCGAAGGGCCGGCCGTGCATCCCGAAACGTGCCCCCTGGGACTGATCGTGCACTACCAGTTCCCCGAGCGCAATGGATTGCCGCCGGTGAAACTCACCTGGTACGACGGCGACCGGATTCCCCAGACCGTGGCAGGCGAACGTGTCCCGGCTTCCGGTGTCATGTTCGTGGGGAGCGAGGGACACATGTTCGCGGATTACGGCAGCTACCGCCTGTTCCCGTCGGACAAGTTCGCCCGGTTCCAGCCGCCGCCGCAGACGATCCCGCAGTCGGTCGGGCATCACAACGAATGGATCCAGGCCTGCAAGGACGGCTCTCCCACTACCTGTAACTTCGATTACTCCGGAGCGCTGACCGAAACCGTGCTGCTGGGCAACGTCGCATACCGCACGGGACAACCGCTCGAGTGGGACGCCGCGAACTTGAAAGCCACCAACTGCCCGGAGGCCGACCAGTTCATTCGCAAGTCGTACCGGGCCGGCTGGGAAGTCGCCTAGCGGCTGCGGCGGCACACGCGCACGCTGCCAGCGAGCCTGAACACGTCGCTCCGTGGTCCACCGTTCCACCGGTGGGCCACCTTGCATCATAGGCGGTCCTTGGGACAGGTGATCAGGTCACGAGACTGGACCCTGATCAGTTCGTCAACGTTGCCAACCGCTCGCGCGGCGCGTAGACTCGTTTTCGATGTGGCAAACAACACCCACCATTGAAGCGAGGACTGTCGCGATGTGTTCCACTCGTGTCTGGGCGGGAGCGTGCGCCGTGCTCTGTGGTTGCGCCATGCTGCTCCTGTGTGGTGTACTGGGTGGTGGCGCGTTCGCGTCGGAGCCCGGCTCGAACTTCCTGTTCACCAGGGACACGGGAGGGAACGAGTTCTCGCTCGCCTTGCGCCACCGTGTACCGGTGGCTGCCGGCAGTGGTCAGCACCATACGCTGACCGAGCCCGCCTGTTGGCCGGCCTCTCAGACGGCGGTCATCGTCTGCGATATGTGGGACTCGCATCACTGCCTGAACGCCGTGCGGCGTGTCCGGGAGATGGCCCCGCGAATGAACGAGTTCCTGCACGCGGCGCGCCGCGCCGGGGCGCTCGTCATCCACGCCCCGAGCGACTGCATGGCGGCCTACGCCGAGCATCCGGCGCGGCGCCGCGCTCAGGAAGCGCCACGCGCTACGAACCTGCCGGCCGAAATCGGGCAATGGTGCCAGCGCATTGCGGCCGAGGAGCAGGTAGTGTACCCGATCGATCAGTCGGACGGAGGGGAAGACGACGATCCGCAGGAGCACGCCCAGTGGGAGACGCAGCTGAAGGCTGAGGGACGCGATCCGGCGGCACCCTGGAAACAGCAGATCGACCTCCTGGAGATCTGCGACGATGACGCGATCAGCGACCGCGGCGAAGAGGTCTGGAACCTGCTGGAATCACGCGGCATCCAGCACGTGATGCTGGTGGGCGTCCACACCAACATGTGCGTGCTGGGCCGGCCCTTCGGGCTGCGGCAACTGGTCCAGCACGGCAAACGTGTGGTACTCGTGCGCGACCTGACCGACACCATGTATAACCCGCAGCGGTCGCCGTTCGTCCAGCACCACAGCGGTACCGACCTGATTGTCGAGTACATCGAGAAATGCGTCTGCCCGACCATCACCAGCAATCAGCTGCTCGGCGGCACGCCGTTCCGTTTCAGCAGCGACCGCCGCAAGCATCTGGCCATCATCATGTCCGAGGACGAGTACCAGACCGACCGGACGCTGACGCTGTTTGCCCGGGAGCACCTGCAGCGCGATTTCCGGCTCAGCTTCTTCTATGCGGACGCGGCGGACGCCCAGTCGCTGCCGGGCATCGCACAGCTGGCCGAAGCGGACGCGGCAGTCATCAGCATACGGCGGCGCGCGTTGCCGAAAAGGCAACTTGACGTTTTCCGCCGATTCGTCGCGGATGGCAAGCCGATCGTGGCGCTGCGCACGGCGTCGCACGCCTTTGCCCTGCGCGCAAGTGAACCGCCGGCCGGGCACGACGTCTGGCCCGAGTTCGACCGCGATGTGCTGGGAGGCAACTACCAGGGGCATCACGGCAACCAGCCGGGTACGGGGCCGGCCACATGGGTCTGGATCCTGCCCGAGGCACACGGCCACGACCTGCTGCAGGGGCTGCCCGCGGGGGAGTGGACCGTCTCGTCCTGGCTGTACAAGACGCAGCCGCTCGGGCCGCAGGCCGTGCCGCTCATGATGGGCCGCGTCGACGACCTGCCGCACGAACCGGTCACGTGGACCAATACACACAGCGGTGGTGGCCGCGTCTTCTACACCTCGCTCGGACATCCCGACGACTTCCAGCTGCCGGCATTCCGCCGCCTGCTGCTGAACGGCACCTACTGGGCCGCCGGGCTGGAGGTCCCGCGGGAGGCCATGGATCGTCAGCCTCCCGCCACACCGGCACCGGATGCGCGCGGCGCGAATTGATGTGTGGGAACGCCCGCACCGCGTGAGTTTCGCCAGAGGTCGTAGCGGGGAAACAATTCGAACCCTTCCAGACGCGACAACTGGCGACTCAGACAACGTGCCGGACTGCCGGCCGGCGCGTTGACCA
Organism: Planctomycetaceae bacterium; assembly: GCA_012729315.1. GTDB lineage: Bacteria > Planctomycetota > Planctomycetia > Pirellulales > Pirellulaceae > JAAYDI01. Next base: position 20,327 of record JAAYDI010000170.1, on the reverse strand, counting down.
CACCTTGTGCGGGGTGTCGTGGTGGTGGATGATCATGGGGTGCGGTCGAGCCCTGGTAAGCTCGGTGAACGTCGGGACGGCTGGAGCGATCTCCCCGGCACCCCTCCGCGATGAGACCGCTTGAAGGTTGAAGCCTGGCATGGGAGGTAAGTCACAATGCGATTCGCCACAGTACACATGTGCTTGATGACTGGTCTGTTTGTGCTCTTCGGCTGTTCGCAGGGGGAAAGTCAGGTTCTGGTCACGGGGCAGCCTGTGTCGCTGGCTGATACGGAGGCCGCCCCCTATTGGCCGGCATTCCAGGGACCCCGCGGCGACAACATCTCCGATGACACAGGCCTGCTGCGCACGTGGCCCGCCAACGGACCGCGCGTGGTGTGGACCGCTGAGGGAATTGGCCAGGGATTCTCGTCGGTCAGTCTGGCGCGCGGCCTGATCTTCACGGCGGGGAACATCAACGACCAGAGCGTGGTGACCGCGCTGGATCTGGACGGCAAGATCCAGTGGCAGACTCCCGCCGGCGGCGCGTGGACAGACAGCCACCCCGGTACGCGCGGCACACCGACAGTCGACGATGACCGGATCTACTTCCAGAACCCGCTCGGCGAGCTGTTCTGTCTGGAGGCAGCCACGGGGAAACCGATCTGGAACGTCAACGTGCTGGAGCGGTTCGGCAGCAGTAACATCACCTGGGCGCTGGCCGAGTCGACCCTGGTGGACGGCGACCGCGTGATCAGCACGCCGGGCGGTCCCCAGACGGCGGTCGTGGCGCTCAACAAGATGACTGGCGAGACGGTCTGGCAATCGCCGTCCGCCGAAGGGGATCTGGCCGGCTACGCCACTCCGACGCTAGCCGAATACGAAGGGAAGCGGCTGCTGTTCACATTCACCAGCAAAGCCATCATCTGCGTGGATGCCGACACTGGCAAACTCTATTGGCGGGTCCCTCACGAAACGTCGTACGATGTCAACGCGCTCAAGCCGATCTTCCGCGACGGCCTGGTTTACGTCAGCAGCGGGTACGGCACCGGCTCGCGCATGTTGCAGGTGAAAGTGGCAGGCAATCAGGTGGAAGTGGAGGAAGTCTGGAGCAACCCGGAACTGGACAATCATCATGGTGGCGTGGTGTTGTGGGACGGCTATCTCTACGGCGCGAAGTTCGGCCGCGACTGGGCCTGTCTCGACTGGGCCACCGGCCGCACGATGTACAGCGCTCCGGGAGTGGGCAAGGGATCGCTTACATGTGCCGATGGCATGCTGTACACACTGAGCGAAAAGTCGCAGATGGGGCTGGTGGCTGCGGACTCCAAGTCGTTCGAGGTTGTCAGCCGCTTTCGGCTCCCGCGGCAGGGGGAAGGGCCCAGTTGGGCCTACCCCGTGGTCTGTGGCGGCCGACTCTACGTGCGGCATGACAACTACCTGTATTGCCATGACGTGCGCAGCCGCCCGTGATGCGCGGCCGGCAGAGCTGCACAGGCGGATGACGCAGCACGGGACGCGGCAACGGCATGCATGGGAGGCGCACAGACGATGCCGATTACCAGGGTGTTCATGGACTGGGGGCAGCCGGCACTGCCGGCCGTGGTGGAGCACTTGCGCGCGCGGTACCAGCGCGGTGACCTGCTGGATCTGGATCAGGTGGTGCTCATATTTCCCGGTGCGCGCGCCGGGCGCCGTCTGCTGGAACTGCTGGTAGAGCAGGCGGAGCAGCACGACCTGGTCCTGGTGCCGCCACACCTGCGCACAGTCGGGCAGCTTCCCGAACTGCTGTACGAATCCAAACGCCCGTTCGCCACCGATCTGGTCCAGCAACTGGCGTGGGTGCAGGCGCTCAAGGACATTGGCCCGGACGCGTGCCGACCATTCATTCCGCAGCTCCCCAGCGCGGACGACCACGCCAACTGGATGGAACTCGGCGGGCTGCTGCAGCGGCAGCATCGTGAGCTGGCGGCGGACGCCTTGAATTTCGCGGCGGTGGCGCGGCGCGGGCAGGCGTTGAGCGGCTTCCACGAGTCTCCCCGCTGGCTCTTCCTGAGCACCGTACAGGAACGCTACCTGGCCCTTCTGGACGAACTGGGGTTGTGGGATCTGCAGACCGCTCGCCTGTTTGCGATCAAGCACCGGGAATGCCGTACGGACAAGGACATTTTGCTGGTGGCCACGACCGACATGAACGTCGCCATGCGTCAGATGCTCGAGCAAGTGGCGGATCGGGTCACGGCGTTCGTGCACGCACCTGCCGTACTGGCCGACCGGTTTGACGAACACGGATGCCTGATCCCCGACGCCTGGCAGGACGCCCGCATCGATCTGCAGGCGGGTCAGATGCGGATCGTACAGGGACCGGCCGAGCAGGCGGACGCGGTGGTCAGCGTGATTGCGGGCTACGACGGGCGCTATCGCGCTGACGAGATCGTGGTGGGAGTGCTGGACGAGCAACTGATACCGCACCTGATGCGTCGTCTGGAACAGGCACAGCTTCCCGCGCGGTGGATGGTGGGCAAGACTGTCCGCGAGACCGCCCCGTACCGGCTGCTGGAGGCGCTGGGCAACCTCGTGCAGCGGGGCCGCTTCACCGACCTGGCAGCGCTGGTGCGGCATCCCGATGTCACTGCCGCGCTGGCCTCCCACGGAGCGACCGGGGACTGGCTGTCGCAGCTGGACGATTACTACCATCGGCACCTGCCGGCGCGGATCGGCCAGTGGGCGGGTGACCCCCAGGAGTACGCGACGCTGCGGCGGATCGGCGCGCACATCGAGGCGGTTGTGCGGCCGGTCCAGCGCGCGCCGCGTTCGCTGGCCGAGTGGGCGCCGGGCATCGTCCAACTGTTGCTGGCCTTCTATGGCGACAGTGTGCTGACCCCCGACGAACCGGACAGCTATTACACGCTCAAATCGCTCGAAGCCGTGCGCGCGGCGCTGGGCGAATTCCAGCAGATTCCCCCGCAGTTCGCCCCCACGGTTTCCGCTGCACAGGCGATCGAGCAGCTGCTGAAGCAGGTGGCGGACACGCAGCTTCCGTCCGCGCATGTGCCGGGCCAGTTGGAGCTCCTCGGCTGGCTGGAACTCCCGCTGGACATGGCTCCCGCGCTGATTGCCACGTCGTTCAACGAAGGCTGCGTGCCGACGTCGGTCAATTCCGATCTGTTTCTTCCAAACACATTGCGGCAACAACTCGAACTGCTGGATAACCGCCGCCGTTATGCGCGCGACGCCTATGCTTTGAGTGTACTGCTGGCGTCGCGCCAGAACCTGACGTTGATCGCCACCCGGCAGACAGCCGCCGGCGACCCGCTGGCGCCCAGCCGGCTGGCCTTCGCCACCGACCCGGACACGATGGCCCGCCGGGCATTAGCATTCTTCCGGGCGGAGGCGGGGAGCCCGCCCCGCAGCGCCGTGCCGGCAGCGGGCACTGCCGGCCGCTCGGGGTTCGTGGTGCGGCGCCCGGTGCCACTTGGGCAGCCGATCAGCGCGATCAGCGTCACGGCCTTCCGCTCGTATCTGGCGTGTCCCTACCGGTTCTATCTGCGCCACGTGTTGAAGCTCGCGTCGATGGATGACGCGGCCGAAGAGCTGGGCCCCGACACGTTCGGCACGCTGTTGCACGAGGTGCTCAAACAACTGGAGAACGAATCGATCCGGGATGAGACCGACCCCGATCGGATCCGACGCTTCCTCCACGAGACGCTCGATCGGTATGTGGCGGAGAACTATGGCGCCGAACAATTGCCGGCGGTGGCTGTGCAGCTGGCCCAGGCACGGGCACGCCTGGATGCGTTCGCCGTGTGGCAGGCGGAACGGACCAGGGACGGGTGGCGGATCGCGCATGTGGAGACGCCTGGCGGCAAGCCGCCCGCCCGGTTGAACCTGGGCACAGGGACCAGCATGACGTTGTACGGCCGGATCGACCGCATCGACCAGCGCGACGACCAGTGGGCGATCCTCGATTACAAGACCGGCGATACGCCCCGGACGCCGCAGGAGACGCACTTCAAGTCGAACGAGTGGGTGGACCTGCAGCTCCCGCTGTACCTTATGCTCGCACAGACACTGGACATCGAACAGCCGCTGCAACTGGGCTACATCGTGTTGCCCAGGGACGTGGCCAAAACCGGCCTGCTGCTGGCGGAATGGGATGACAAAATGGTGTCATCTGCTCATGAGCGGGCCAGGGAGGTGGCGCTGTCGATCTACAACCAGGAGTTCTGGCCGCCGGCAGCCGGGACCCCCGAGATACTGACCGAGTACGCAGCGATCTGCCAGGATCAGGCCTTTCGCCGTAACCTGGAGGACGGCGGCCGGCGGGAGGCCATCACGTGAACAGTGCGACGCATGTCCTGATCAGTGCCTCGGCCGGTACGGGCAAGACGTTCCAGCTGTCGAACCGCTACCTGGGGTTGCTGCAGCGCGGCGTGATGCCCGACCAGATCCTGGCCACGACCTTCACACGCAAGGCTGCGGGAGAGATCCTGGACCGCGTCATGGTGCGGCTGGCGGAGGCGGCGCTGGATGCAGACAAACGCCGGGAACTGGGGCGCTGGCTGCCGGCAGCGGAGCTGTCCGCCACGCGCTGCCAGGAGATGCTGTGGCAGATGCTTCGCCAACTGCATCGCCTGCGCGTGAGCACGCTGGACGCCTTCTTCGCGCAGCTGGCCGGCAGTTTCAGCCTGGAGCTGGGCCTGCCTCCCGGTTGGCAGATCGTCGACGAGCTGCAGGAGCAGTACCTCCGCAGCGAAGCGATTCAACGGACCTTGCAGGGCGACTCCACGCGGGAAGTACAGCGACTGGTGCAGCTGATGGCCAAGGGTACGGCGCAGCGGTCGGTGAGTGAACTGGTGCGCGATACGGTCGACAAGCTGTATGACCTGTACATGGCGACCGATGCAGAAGCGTGGCACCAGATCCCCCAACCCCGCCCCCTGCGCGACAAGACGCTGGCCGCGCTGATCCAGGAACTGCGCGACGCGCCGCTGCCAGAGAACAACCGGGCAAAGGATGGCCGGGCGGAGGACAGCCGGGCGGAGGACGCCCGGGACAAGGATCTGTCGGCCGCCGAAACCGGCGACTGGGAGCTGTTCATCAGCCGCGGCCTGGCCGCCAAAATCCTCGCCGGCGACACGACGTTCTACCGCAAGCCGATCCCGTCCGAGAACGTGCAGGTCTATCAGCGACTGCTGAACCAGGCCCGCGCTATCCTGCTGGACCAGATGGCGCGACAGATGGAAGCGACCTACGCACTGCTGGACAAGTTCCACAGCATCTACGCGCAACTCAAACGCCAGACCGGCGCGCTGAGGTTCGAGGACATCACACGCGCACTGGCCGCGCACGACCGCCTGGGGAGCATTGACCGCCAGTGTTTCCGGCTGGATACCCCCATCACACACCTGCTGCTCGACGAGTTCCAGGATACGTCGCTCGCACAGTGGCAGGTGCTGCGGCCGCTGGCCCAAGACGTGACAGCGGCAGCAACTGACGCTGGCGATGGCCCGCGGTCGCCCGGCGCCGTCCCGCCTTCGTTCTTCTGCGTGGGTGATGCCAAGCAGGCAATCTACGCCTGGCGCGGCGGCAGGTCCGAAATCTTCGAGGCACTGCCGCGCGAATTGCCCCACCTGACGCAGCAGCTGCTCACCGAGAGCTATCGCTCCTCGCAGCCGGTGATCGACATCGTCAATCGGCTCTTCAACCAGATGACACGCCACGGGAACCTCGAACGGTTCGCGGATCCGGTGGCGGCATGGTGCAAACGGTTTCCCCATCACACGACCGCCTGCCACGAATTCCCCGGCTACGTGGAACTCCGTACCGCGCCGGACGCTGCGGACGGAGACAGGGCCGACAATGTGAAGCTGACCTACGCCGCCGATCGGATCAAGCAACTGGTCGCCGCGGCGCCAGGCTGCAGCATCGGTGTGCTGACGCGCCGCAATGCAACGGTCAAGCAGCTGATCTATGAACTGCGGCGACGCAACGTCCCGGCCAGTGAAGAAGGAGGCAATCCGCTCACCGACTCTCCCGCCGTGCAGGTCGTGCTGTCGCTGCTGCGCCTGGCCGATCACCCCGGCGACTCGATTGCGCGGTTCCACGTGGCCCAATCGCCGCTCGCCACACACCTCAACTACCACGACCACACCGACGATACCCACACCTGGGCATTGGCGAGCAGCGTTCGCGGACAACTGCTCCACGCCGGCTACGGCCGGGCGATCCAGCGTTGGGCGGGGGCGCTCGAGCCGAGCTGCGATCTGCGCGACGCCAGCCGCCTCCAGCAGCTTGTGGAAGTGGCCTTTGGCTACGAGCCCCTGGCTACACTCCGCACCGTGGACTTCCTGCAGTACGTCGAGCTCGAACGCGTGGCCGATCCGACGGCCGCCGACGTGCGCGCCATGACCGTGCATCAGGCCAAAGGCCTGCAGTTCGATATCGTGGTGCTGCCCGACCTGGACGCGCCCCTGTCGGGCCAGCCAGATCCGTTTGTCGTGGGCCAGCCGTCCCCCACGGAGCCGATCAACTGCGTGTGCCTGCATCGCCGAGAGAGCATCCAGCAGCTGCTGCCGGACTCGCTCCAGAAGCTGTTTGCCGAAGCCACGCGGCAATCGGTGGAAGAAGCCCTGTGCGTGCTGTATGTCGCGGTGACCCGAGCCGTCTACAGCCTGTATCTGATCGTGAATCCATCGTCCCGAAGCGAGAAGAAGCTGCCCAAGTCCGCGGCCGGCCTGGTACGCGCTGCACTGACCGACGGCCAACCTTTGGCGGGCGACACTGTCGCCTGCTGCCACGGAGATCCGTGCTGGTACGAGAAGATCACACGGCGTCCGGCCGCCGGGCGGGACGCTCCGCAGGTCCAAGCTGTGCCACGCGTGAAACTCGCACCCATGCCGTCAGACTCGCGACTGGCGGTAACATCGCCATCTGAACTGGAAGGCGGGGCACGTGTCCAAGCCGCACGGGTCCTGAACCTGGCCAGCTCCGTCGCCGCCGCCCGCGGCACGCTCATCCACGCGCTGTTCGAGCAGGTCGACTGGCTGGATGACGGTGCCCCCGACCCGCTCCAGCTCCAGCACGCGGCACGCTCCACGCCCGCCCCCGGACTGGACGTCGACCAGCAACTCGCGGCGTTCCAGGACATGCTCCAGATGCCGGCGGTCAGCGCGGTGCTGCAACGCGCGTTTTATGAATCCCCCGACGACCCCGACCTGCGGCAAGCCCTGACCGCAGCCGGTGCCGGCACACCGCTAAAGCCGGTTGCCTGCAATGAGCGGCGGTTTGCCGTGCGCGACGAAGGACGCCTGCTGTCCGGAATCATCGACCGACTCGTGCTGCTCTATCACGGCGACCAGCTCGTGGCCGCGGACATCGTCGACTACAAGACCGACTCGGTCGCGCGCGATGACCCCACCCAACTGGACCGACTCGTGGAATTCTACCGGCCGCAGCTGGCGGCCTATCGGCGGGCCGTCGCCGCCATCTACCGCCTGCCGCCACGGCAGATCTGCGCCCGCCTGCTGTTCGTGTCGGCCGGGATCGGGCGAAGTATCGCGTGAAATAATGACGAATGACGAGATACCCAAGCACGAAGGAATGACGGATGACGAGATACCCAAGCACGAAGGAATGACGAATGACGAATGACGAATGACGAATGACGAATGCTGGGGGATGACTTGGCGTCATTCTGCTGCCCGCACTGAATAGGGGCCGAACCCGAACGTGCGGCGGACTTCGCTCGGGCTGGTCAGGCCGGCCCGCACGGTGTCGAGCGCGCGCTGCCACACGGGGACCATGCCGTTGCGAATCGCCAGCTGTTCCAGATGGCTGGACTCCCGGCGCGAAAGGATCGCGCGTCCCAGTTCGCTTTGATCGGTCACCAGCAACTCGGCCAGCACCAGGCGGCCCACGTATCCGGTGCGGCGGCAGGTGTCACACCCGACGGCCTGCCGGGCGCCAGTCTCCGGCAGACCGAGCAGCTGATCGGGATCGGTGATGGGGCGGGCGCAGGGGCACAGCCGCCTGACCAGACGCTGGTTCAGAATGGCCAGGGTGCCGCTGCGCAGCAGGTACGGCTCGATCCCCATATCACTCAGCCGGCTGATCGCCACCGCGGCGCTGCCGGCATGGAACGTGGTCACTACGACGTGCCCGGTGAGCGCCGCCTGGAACACCGTCTCGGCAGCTTCGCGGTCGCGGATCTCCCCCACCAGAATCGCCTCGGGGTCCTGCCGCAGAAGCGACCGCAGGCCCGTGGCGAGGTTGAGCCCGGCCGGCGGATTCACCTGTGCCTGCGCAACACCGTCGACCGCCACTTCGATCGGGTCTTCCAGAGACACGACCGACTTGCCCCCCTCCGCAGTGCGCACCAGCTCGCGCAGACACGCATAGGCGGTCGTGGTCTTGCCGCTCCCCGCCGGCCCGGAGATGATCAGCGCGCCGGATGTTTCGCGCAGCAACCGGCGGAGGGTCGCATCGATCTCGGGCGGAAAGCCCAGATTCTCCAGGTACTGGAACCGCTGCTGGCTGGCGAACAGCCGGATGACCGCCCGTTCGCCGTGCAGGGTGGGAAACGTGCTCAGACGCATCTCGATGTCGCCCGGCTTGTCGCGGATCCGCCCCTCCTGCGGCCGATCGCTGTGGTAGGTCAACAGCTGGGCCAGTACCTTGAGGCGGGACACTACATCGGCCGCATCGCCGCGGGGAAACACGCCGATCTGCTGCAGCACGCCGTCGAGCCGCCAGCGCACGTCGAGCCCGTCGCGGGTGGGCTGGAGATGCACGTCGCTCGCTCGGACCGCTCGGGCCGCATCCAGAAGCAAGTCGACGAACGCGATCGCGTAGTTCGCGTCCTTGACGCTGAGTCGGTCAAGTTGCTGGCGGATTTCCGGAGCGTCGGTCATCGGTCGCTGTCCTGCATCACTCACAACTGCGATACGGGGTCAGTGCCACGCGGCAGCACCGCAGTACATAGTATTGCACCAACCCGATGGCAACGATACTGATGGCCACCGGAATGGTGTGGCGGACTGGCGGGTTCGGCACGTCCGGATGAAGCCAGCCTGTGGTGGCCACGACCAGCGCGTAGGACACCACGCACGCCGCGGTCACCAGCCAGACCATGTGCCGGTCGAACGACAATCCAGCACTGGCCGCCATGCACAGATAGATGACGACCAGCGGACTGGCCGCGCCGTCGGCCGCCAGCGCGAGAAACAGGGTCAGCACCACGATGTCGGTCGTCTTCCACCAGTACAACAGCGACGGCCGCGCGCGGGGACGCATCATCAGGGTCTGGAAGATCCAGCCATACGCACACACCAGGGCGACCGTGAGCGTTGTCTGCGCGTGAAAGACTCCTCCCGATTCCGGACTGCCGCTGGCCAGGCAGGCCAGGTGATAGAGATAGAACGCGATCATGGTGACCAGGACGGCCGCCAGGCGGGGGCGGTGCCGGGCCCAGCGCAGCGCGCGCCGTCTCAGGCTCAGCGGCTTCGCATGGATCATGTCCCCGTCCAGGAACCGTTGCAGGTCGTCCGCCAGTGCGCTGGCTGATCGGTAGCGGTCCGCCGGCGCCTTGTTGAGGCACTTCATGCAGATCACGTTCAGATCGCGCGGAACGGCGCGGTTCAGGACCCGCGGCGGCACCGGGTCCTGTTCCAGCACGCACACCAGCGCCTCCAGGGCCGTGCGGAACGGAGGATGGCCGGTGATCATGTGGTAGAGGACGGCGCCCAAGGCGTAGATGTCCACGGCCGGGCCCGACTGCCCAACATGGCCGGTGGCCTGTTCCGGAGCCATGTACCCGGGGGTGCCGAGGATCTGGCCGGCAATCGTGATCGGCTCGCTGCGGTCGGTGCGCGTGGCCAGGCCGAAATCGGTGATCTGCGGCGTGCCGTTGTGGGTCAGCAGGATATTGCCGGGCTTGAGGTCGCGGTGCACAACGCCATGCTGATGCGCATAGTCGACCGCGCGGGCCAGGTCCCGGACCAGTTGGGCCGCCTCCTCCATGCCGAACCGGCGTCGGCGCAGTTCGGCGGCCAGCGTCGGGCCTTCGACATATCCCATCGCGTAATAAAGGTGTCCGGCGTGCGAGCCGGCATCATAGATGGGTACGATGCCGGGATGGTTGAGACTGGCGGCCATTTCGGCCTCGGCGTAGAAACGCTGCACCGCCTCCTGAGAAGCGAGATGGCGGTCCAGGATCATCTTCAACGCCACGCGGCGCTGCAGCTGCGTGTCGCGCGCCTGGAATACAATCCCCATCCCGCCCCGCGCAATCTCCCCCTGCAGTTCGTACTTGCCGCACTGCTGGAACGTCGCCAACTCGGCCCACTCGGCCCGTACCGCCGGCCGGTCCGCCGCCGTTACCCCCACCGTGTCGCCCCGGACAGAGCCGTCGCACCAGAAACGCTCGATCACCCGCCGGATCTGATCGCCGCGTTCGGGGAATCGCGACAGGTAGTCGCCGGCATCCACTGTCGTCTCGTCGCGCGTGCGGAAGGTGAGATCGGACAGCAGCAGCTCCTCGAACAGGTGCGATTTGAGCGGCTCCTCCACCGCCTCCAGATAGTCGCCGAGCCGCGGCTGCCGGCCGTTCCGCCAGGCGTCTTCAAAACGGTCGCAGATCTGATCGATCAGCGTGACATCCGCGAGCGGAAGCCGCACGGATGAATCATGCCCGCGGTCCGCCGTCATGAGTCGAGTACCTGGGACCAGATTTCCCGGATGCGCTGCAGCTTGCGTTCCACACTGCGCGTGGTCAGCTGGAGCTTCGCAGCGATCTCGTTGTTGGTGTAACTTTCGAACTTCCAGAGAGCGACCTGCCGCAGCTGCGGGTCCTCCAGCGCGGCAAGCAGACGCTGTCCCTCTTCCTCGATCATCGTCAGCATGGCGGGCGTCGGCAGGCCATCACCAAACTGCTGAATGCCCGGCGTTCCTTCTTCGCCGGACGGGCGCGCGAACACCGACTCGCCCCGCACCCGCCCCGCGCCCCGTTTTTTGCCGGAGAGCCGCCGCTGCTGATCGATCGCCTTGCGCGTCGTCATCGTAACCAGCACGCGCCACAGGTCGCCGCGATCCGTCATCTCCGCCAGACGGCCATGCTGGGCACCGTTGCACAGGCATCGAAAGACGCTCAACGCCACGTCCTCTTCGTCAGCCACCCGCCGAGGCGCGCTCCCCAACTTCTGCCGCGCGAGGCTTACCAGACGTTCAAAGTAGCGGTTCCAAAGATCGGCCACAGCCGCTTCATCACCCGCCTTGAGGCCCTCAATCCACCGCGTCACCGGATCGTCTTCGTCCATTGTGGCTGTTGATCTCCACACCCACTCTGCTGTTTCTGCCGTCTATTCTCCGCTCTCCCAGATTTTCAGCAGGTCGTCGGAGGCCTGGAAACGGATCGATTCGTCTTCAAGGATCTCCTGCGTCGCATCCAGCAGTTCCTGCCGGTCGAATACCATGGTCTCGTAGGCGCCGCCCAGCTTGAACGTAATGAACTTGCCGGCCGCCTTCCGGACCGTCTCCACCAGGTGCGCCAAGTTCTTGATCTCCACGTCGTCCACGTGGGTCACGACGGCAAAGATCTGGTTGTCGTAACCTTCCAACAGCGGACTGGGGATCGATTGGGGGCCGAGCACCACCAGCTGTTCATCCGGAAAACTCACCCGGTCGAACCAGCGGCTGAGCAGCGGATTCTGACGCATGCCCAGCAAGGCACTGGCCTGCGCCTGGCCGCGGAGTCCGGCGACGAGCTCCTGGGATGCCGGGGTGAATACCAGCGGGCCGCAGATGAAGTACGACGGGTAGCTGCCCGACAGGTGAGGGATCAGCAGCTCTCTGGAGTACTTCACCGGGACCTGGACTGCCATCGACTGGCCGCTGCGCCAGATCGTCAGATCGATCTGGCCGTCCTTGACCAGCTTGGGAATCAGGTACCGGAATGACAGATGCAGCTCGTTGCCGACCGATATATTCCCCTGATTGTCAATCGCCTGATCTCCAATGTGGGTGATCACATCCCATTCCTTCAACGGATACGATTCGTCGGGACACACAGGGCGCGTGATCATCAGGCCACCGGTATTGGCATCCAGGCCCAGTCTGTCGCGCAGCGCCTTGTTCTCCACCGTCTGCATGTCGTCGAACAGTTTGGGCTTGCCCCGGTACGTGCCGTCCGCCACGTCGTCGAGAAACATTCGGATCTCGTCCGCGGGAATCAGATAGCCAATGTTGTTCGCGCTCGGAATCATGCTGAACACCAGTCCAACGATCTTGCCGTTGGCGATGGCAGGGCCGCCGCTGTTGCCCCGATTCACCGGAGCATCCACCTGGATTCGCATGCCGGTCTCGGACTCCGCGTACGAGACATATTCGACGCGCGAGATGATGCCTTCCGTCACCGAGAGCTGATCGCCCCCTTCAGGATAGCCGTATGTGTTGACGGTGTTCTTGATCTTGGGGAGTTCGTCATCGAGGGGGAGTGGCGGGCGTTGGTCGAAAATCGCCTCGTCGTTGAGCTTCAGGATGGCCAGGTCCATGCCCGGTGCAATGGCCTCGACCGTGGCGGGAATCCGCTCGGTCGACTGAGCGGGCTGGACCAGCACGCGGCTCGCATAGAGGACGACGTGGGCGTTGGTGAGAATCCGCTTGCCTTCAATGATGGCCCCCGAACCCGAGATGTCACGCGGGTTGCTCTTCATCCAGGGACGCACGAAATCGGGAATTCTCTGCTGGGAGTGAATTTTGACTACGGAGTCGCGGATGGTATCCTGTGCCACGGCCGTCCCTGACCAGACGAATGCCAGAACCGCCAACCAGACGATGCGATACGTCATCATTGCTCCGTTCCCGGGGATCCAACGTTCGAAGAGCTGCCAGCCGTCATCATAGCACGGAGCCAGAGGGAAGGAGAGAGCGGAAGGAGTCCGGCGCGGTGTGGCTTTCCGGGCCCGACACGGCCGGTCCGCCGCCGAGGGCCGCTGTCGGCGCCTCTCCCTGCATTGCGGGCATTGCGGGCGGCAACCTGCGTCCCCCTTGACACCCACGATTTACCGGCCGGCTTCCTTGACCGTACCGGCAGCGACGGCCCATAATAATAACCCATAATAACAAAGGGCCAGTGCACGGGCCGCAGCTCGGTGCCGCAGCTCGGTGCCGCAGCTCGGTGGTTCCCGAAGTCAGGCATTATGCATTTTGCAGCGAGGGAGAGACTCGATGGTGGATGCGCGCGTTACACGGCGGGGTTTTGTCAAGACGAGTATGGTGGCAGCGACCGCCGCGTCGGTCAACTGGCAGGCGACCAGCAGCCTGGGGATGGACACGATCCCGGACGAAGTGAAGAACACCCGCAGCTACAACGAGAAGATGGAATACCGCCGGCTGGGCAAGACCGGACTGTGGGTATCGGCGGTCAGTCTGGGTGGCCACTGGAAACGGGTTGACAAGGTGCTCGGCACGGCGTCCGAGATCAATCCCTACGAGGGTCCCGACAAGCAGGAGGATCTGGCGGCGTTCATGAAGAACCGCAGTGAAGTGATCGACCGCTGCATCTCCGCCGGGATCAACTGCATTGACTTCGCGGGCAATGCCGAGCCCGAGACATACTGCCGCGTGCTCCGCGGGCGGCTCGACGCGATGTATCTGTGCTATTCGCATCCGGCCAGCGAACTGCGGGAACCGCCCAACTGCACCGCGTCGCGGCTGGTGGAGCTGTTTGAAGCGGGCCTGAAGCGCTGTGGCATGGAGTATGCCGACGTGTGGCGGCTCATGGCGTACGAACGCGGCAGCGACCACAGCCAGGCCGATGTGGACGCGATGATCGACGCGCTGCGCATCGCCAAGAAGAAGGGGCTGTGCCGGCATACCGGTTTCTCGACGCACGACGCCAGGTGGGCCCGTAAGCTGATCGAAACCTATTCGGATGAACTGGAGATGCTCTGCATGCCCTACTCCGTCATCTCGAAGCAGGCGGCCAAGAACAGCTTGCTCGATACGCTGCGCAAGCACGACGTGGGCGTCCTGGCAATCAAGCCGTTCGCCAGCAACTCGCTGTTTGTCGGCGACGGATCGCCCGACAGCCCGCATGTGGAGGAAGACGATCGCCGCGCGCGGCTCGCCATCCGCAAAATCCTCGGCAATCCCGCCATCACCGCGCCCATTCCGGGTCTGATCAGCGAGCATCAGGTCGACAACGTCGTGGCCGCCATCCACGAACCACGGACGCTGAACGATGCAGAACAGGCCGACGTGGAGCTGATCTCCCAGGAAGTCCGCGATCGCCTGCCCGCCGACTACCTGTGGCTGAAAGAATGGGAATACGTGTAGTGCAGTATACGTGTAGTGCAGTGTAGGTACCGGTTGCTCGCCGGTGCTGCCACACACCCCGTCACACGTCCTGGTATACGTAAGGGAATCTCATGCGAGAACGATGTTTCACTCCCCGCCGGGTGCGGGTCGCCGCGTTGGTTGCGTGCACGGGTCTGTTGGCAGCAGTCATCGCTCTGGCCGGGCCGCTACGTGGCGACGATCCTCCAGCAGCAGCGCCCGCCGCACAGCCCGAGTCGGCCAAGCCAGCCAAGCCAGCTAAGCCAGAAACGCCGGCGGCACCGGCCCAAGACCCGGATCGCGAACTGCTTGAACAGTGGCAGAAGAATATCGCCAAGTGGAAAGAGATCGATCCGCGGGAAGAAGCCGACAACACCTTCTGCTACGTGTGCCACGCGAACTACGACGGCGAGAAGCTGGTTACGATCCATGAACCGGAAGGGGTCGGGTGTGAAACCTGCCATGGCCGGTCGGACAAGCACAGCCAGGACGAAGACAGCCTGGTGCCCCCCGACGTGATCTTCGCGACCGCGAACGTTGCCAAGTTCTGCACCCAATGCCATGCAAAGCGGGACCTGCTGGACGGCGACGAATCACACGAGAAGCTCTTCGCGGGTGAATTGGAAGACGACCAGACGTGCACGAATTGCCACGACATAAATCACAAGCTGAAGGTCCGCACCCGGCGCTGGGATAAAGAGACGCGGGAGGTGGAGTGGTATGACGGCGTGCGCATGATGCAACAACCAGACGAGAAGCCGATCGTGCCGAGTACGGATGAGAAAGCACCTCCGAAATGAGGTGGACCAGGTGTGGGGAGCCCGAGAAATACTCAACAGAGAAGGATCATCAGCGTGACGAAGACGAAACTGACGACGATGTCCGCCGCGTGGGCGTGCGCCGTCCTGGCAACCAGCGCTGTGGTGGCAGCGGATTGGCCGCAGTTCCGTGGACCCGGCTGTACCGGCATCTGTCCCGACGAAACCGGTCTGATCCAGGAGATTCCGGAGCAGGGCCCGCCGCTGCTGTGGCAGATCCAGGGCTGCGGCACGGGCTATTCGAGCATCTCGATCGTCGACGGCCGGATCTTCACCATGGGGGATCGTCCCGACGGTGGCGACCGGTCACAGTTCGTCATTGCCTTTGACCTGGCATCCCAGAAGGAACTGTGGGCTACCCGGGTGGGGCCGAAACACGACGACGGATCGCGCTGCACCCCCACCGTTGACAACGGGCGGGTCTATGCACTGGGGACGGACAGCGACCTGGTCTGCCTGGATGCCGCCACCGGGGAGCTGATATGGCAGAAGAATCTGGAGCAGGACTTTGGCGGCCAGATGATGTCCGGGTGGAAATGGAGTGAGTCGCCGCTGGTCGATGGCCAGCAGGTAGTGTGCACGCCGGGCGTCGCCGACGCCGCCATGGTGGCGCTCGACAAGACGACCGGCGAGTTGATCTGGAAATGCACGATGCCGGCTATTGGGGAGCAGGGCAAGGATGGCGCGGGGTACACGACGATCGTGGCGGCGGAGATTGACGGGATTCGCCAGTACATCACCATCCTGGGCCGGGGCGCGATCGGCGTGGCGGCCAAGACGGGCCAGTTCTTGTGGGGCTACAACCGCATTGCCAACAGCGTGGCCAATATCCCGACGCCAGTCGTCCGCGACAATCATGTGTTTGTGACGACCAGCTACAAGACCGGCAGTGCCCTGCTGAAGCTGACTCGCAACGGTGACGCCTTCGACGTCGAGGAGGTGTATTTCCTGGGCCCCCGGGATTTCGAAAATCACCATGGCGGTGTGGTACTGGTCGGCGATTGTCTCTACGGCGGTGACGGACAGAACAACGGGACGCCGGTCTGCCTGGACTTCCTGACCGGGGAGATCAAGTGGAAGGCACTCCCCTGGAAGCGCAAAGCGCGGGCCAACGGCTCGGCAGCAGTCCTCTGGGCCGACGGCCACCTCTGGTTCCGCTACGAAAAGGACGCCCTCGTGGCGCTCATCGAAGCCACACCCGACGAATTCCGGGTCAAAGGAACGTTCAAAGCGGCGGTGGATGACGGCCCCGCGTGGGCACATCCGGTGATCCACGATGGCAAGTTGTATCTGCGCGCAAACGACACGTTGATGTGCTACGACGTCACACCGCAATAGGATCGTCGAGCCACAGCCGGCCGGCACGTAGTCGCGTGAATTCTCGCACGAGCCAGCGTGCCGGTGGTACCCGGGTGCGTGGTATCGTGCGCGTGACGCTGTGCGCCCGGTCGCTGGCTGTGCCGCAAATGTCTGGCGGGCACACGCGCCGCGCCGTGTGCGGACCGGTCCCTGCCGGACCCGCGGCAACTCGCATGCGGGCTGACCAGTTCGTATGATGAAGTAGACGATGCCAGGATGTGCAGTCGGCTGCCAGACAAGCCCGGCGGCGTCCCGGCCGGAACGCAAGCTTCCCGGCAGGACGTGCTGCCGGCCACGGCCGAGCGACTGAGGTGGATTGGAGCCGCACCGATGGGCGAGAAAGACTCCGCAGCGAACCAGATTGCGGACCAGGCGCTGGGCATCGCTTCCGGGATGCCGCGGCAGGCTTTCGTCGACCAGGCCTGCGGGCACGATGTCAAGCTGCGTCAGGATGTCGAGGCGTTGCTTGTCGCGCACGAGCGTTCCAGCCATCTGGAAGGGGTGGTCAGCGACGCCCGAAAGACAACCCCCTTGATCCCATCCAGCGGCGAATTCGAGGAGACGACGCTGGGCCTCTACCAGCTGCGCAGCCTGATCGCGGAAGGGGGCATGGGCATGGTCTACGAGGCCTACCAGGAAGAACCGGTGCGGCGCACCGTGGCCGTGAAGATCATCAAGCCCGGGATGGACTCGCAGGATGTGATCGCCCGCTTTGAACTGGAACGGCAGACCCTGGGATTGATGGATCACCCGAATATCGCCAGCGTCCTCGATGCGGGAACGACCCGGTGGGGGCAGCCCTATTTCGTGATGGAACTGGTGCGCGGCACCCCGATCACCACGCACTGCGACGAACACCGGCTGAGCATTCGGGAGCGGTTGAACCTGTTCATGCAGGTCTGCCACGCGGTGCAGCACGCGCACCAGAAAGGGATTATTCACCGCGACATCAAGCCGTCGAACGTGCTGGTCGCAGTGGTGGACGGCGTGCCGATCCCGAAGATCATCGACTTCGGTATCGCCAAGGCGCTCGATCAGCCGCTGGCCGACCATCCGCTGGCCGCACGGTTCTCCCAGATGGTCGGAACGCCGCTGTACATGAGTCCGGAGCAATCGTCGCTGGAGGCGCCGGACGTCGACACGCGCAGCGACGTGTACTCGCTGGGAGTGCTGCTCTACGAGATGCTGACCGGCACGCCCCCGTGCGATGCAGATCGGCTGGACAAGGCGACCTACGCCGAAGTCCGACGCATCAAGAACGACGAAAAGCCGCCACCGCCCAGTGTGCGTCTGGCATCGCTCACCCAGCAGCAGGTGGAGGGGATCGCGCGCCAACGCGGCCTGCAGCCGGCCCGGCTCGCGCGCCATCTGCGCGGCGATCTCGACTGGATTGTCATGAAAGCGCTGGACAAGGATCGTCGCCAGCGGTATCAGACGGCTCGCGGACTGGCGACCGACGTGCAACGCTACCTGGCCAACCTGCCGCTGGAAGCCCGCCCGGCGACCACCATGTATCTGACACGCAAGTTCGTGAGCCGCCACCGGGGACTGATTGTCGCCGTGTCGCTCGTCTCGCTGACGCTCATCGCCGGCACGGCCGTGAGTCTGTGGCAGGCGATCCGGGCGACAAAGGCGGAACAACTGGCACGGCGGCGCCTGGTGATCGCCCACAACGCACTGAAGGCCGCCGATCTGGCTCACCAACAATCGCTGCGGAATCGAGCCCAAGCGTTTTCGGCCAACGGTTCGTTCCTGATGGCCCTCAAGAAGTACGATCTGGCGCTGCAGCAGTTTGAGGCTGCCCAGCGCGTGGATCCCGATTCCCCCTACCTGAACAATAACTTCGCGTGGTTCCTGGCCAATTGTCCAGATCCCCAGATCAGCGATCCGATCCGCGCAGTGGAACTGGCGGGGCGGGCGGTCAGCGCCGTGCCCGACGAAGGCACGTTCCTCAACACGCTGGGCGTCGCCCATTATCGGGCCGGCAACTGGCCGGCCGCCATCGCCGCGCTCGAGCAGTCGGCGCGTTATATCGGCGAGACGGGGGTCGGCTTCAACGCCCCGTTCCTGGCCATGGCGTATTGGCAGATCGGCCGGCATGAAGACGCTCGTCGCGAGTACGAGGCGGCCGTACGCTGGCTGCACGCCAACGACGTGGTTGACGAAGAACTGCGGCGTTTCTTCCAGGAAGCCGCCACGCTACTAGGCCACCCCACGCAACCCGAAGCCCCCCCATAACCTCTCTCCTCTCTACTCCCTACTCCCTCCTCCTCTTGCTGGTTTCCGGCGAGTCCACGAGAATCGATCAGTCTGGTGTACGCGATTCTGCGCGGCTGGCAGGCGTACTGGCGGGTGGCGGAATCGCGCGATGTGAGCTGGCGGGCAATGACGGGGAGTCTGTGATGAAGTACGCGGCGGTGTGGCTGGTGACGCTGTTTCTGGCTGTCTTCTTCGTGGGATGCGCTGACACGGGACGGGATGCACAGCAGCCCGCGGCATCGGCCAAGCGCGGTGGAGCGGGGGAAGCGCAAGTGGAGCCGGAGCAGCCGGCGGCGCAGTCCGACGTACCGGCCGACGTACAGCCCGACGCGCCGGCCGCCGACGGCGGCCAGACCGACGCGCCAGAGTCGCTGGCGGCCCTGGAGAAACTTGGGGCCAAGCTGAAGACGGATCAGGATGGCTACGTCACAGAAGTGAGTTTGCGCGAACCGGCGATCGACGACGCGGCACTCAGTGCACTGTCGGGCCTGCCCCGCGTGAAGTCTCTACTGCTCAACGACAGCGGGATCACCGACGCCGGGTTGCAGACGATCGGCCAGATCAAGACGCTGCGCAATCTGGACCTGCGCAGCTGCCGGATCAGCAACGCCGGGCTGGAGGCGCTGATCGGTCTGACCGAGCTGCAGGCCCTGCGTCTCAACGGCAAGAGCGGCGCGACGACGGTGGACGACCACTCTCTGGCGGCAGTCGCGCAGATGAAGAGCCTGAAGGTGCTGCTGCTGGACCATCTGTGGGTCAGCGAGGTCGGCCTGGCCCAACTGGAGCCGCTGCAGGGACTCGAGGAACTCTGCCTGGCCCGGACCCTGATCGGGGATGCGGCGCTGGAACAGCTCGCGTCGTTTACGCACCTCAAGAAGCTGCGGATATCCGCCACCCAGATTACCAGTCAGGGGCTGGCGCACCTGGCCCAACTCAAGCAACTGGAGGAGTTGGACCTGAGCGAGAACAGCCAGGTGTTTGACGATGGGCTCGTGCATCTCGCCGGGCTGGCGAACTTGAAGGACTTGAATCTGTGGCGCGTGCGGATCACGGACGAAGGTGTCAAACACCTGGCTGGGCTTGCAGCGATGGAACGGCTGAATCTGGACAACACGCAGTTGACCGATGCGGGCCTCCCGGCGCTGCAGGGCATGTCGCGACTCCAGTTCCTGCATCTCGGGTCCACGGCGGTGTCCGATGCCGGACTGCTGCATCTCCAGGATCTCACGGCACTCAAGGAACTGGTTGTCACCCGCACGGCCGTTACGGACGCGGGAGTGGCTCAGCTGCAGCAGAAGCTGCCCGACACCAAGATCCAGCTACAGTACGTGCCGGGCCAGTAGTGCCACGCTACTGAATTCATGACTTGAGGAACGCGGGATAATTAACTTCCGTACTTGATGTCATATTATGTCGTCAGAACCACGGAGGATTTCTGATGCAGACTTACGATGCCAGAGTTGAGCGGCAGATGGCAAGTTTTTACCAGTCGCTTTCCGATCGGCCAAACACCTCGTTGTGCTCCCATTCCTGGGGCGTTGCCCCAGGCTACGGTGAGAACTGACCTTCGGCCAGACG
>JAAYDI010000169.1 GCA_012729315.1 Planctomycetaceae bacterium | reverse complement strand
GGACATGAACGAGTTGATGAGCGAAGTGCACAAGTATCTCCGCCACAAGGACATTGAGAAACAAAAAAAGTACAGCGCACGGCGTGCGGCATGACCGAATGAACCCAATTCATGCAAGGCTATTTAGCGTCGGGAGGGGTCCGCAATGTATCTGCAATCCGTCGATCGCCGGCAACATCCGCGGTGTAGAGCGCGTATCATGCTGGCGGTCGTCCTGGTCCTGACCGGTGCCGTCGCCACGGCGTCAGCGGGTGGCCCGCACGTGTCGCTGGGGCTCCACCAGGGTCGTCCGGCGCTGGTGGTCGACGGCGTGCCGCGAGCCCCGCTGTTCCATTTCTCGCAGGAAGTCCTGGACGATTATGCCCAGCACTTTGACGCCGCAGGCTTTCGCTTCTATTCGTGCATCGAACTGACATCTTTTCTGGACCTCGGCTGGGTCGGCGAGCAGCAGTATGATTACGCCAAGCTGGATAAGGTGCTGTCCGGGTTCCAGCGCCGCCTCCCCCACGCGTACGTCCTGCCGAAGATTCATCTGTGGGCGCCCGAGTGGTGGCTGGACAAGTACCCGGCGGAACGCATGGGATACGACGCCGAACCGGAGGCGCCCGTGTGGCGGCCGGGTGACGGGCTGAAGCACGAGTCGTTTGCATCGCGCCGCTGGCAACACGACGCCGGCGAGGCGCTGCGAGCGCTGGTGCGGCATATTCTCGACGCGCCCTATGCAGACCGCGTGATGGGCATCTTTCTGGCGCAGGGCTGTTTCGGAGAATGGCTGCCGTGGAGCTGGGATCCGGACCATCTGCCGGACAGCAGCGAGTCGATGCGCATCGCGCTAGGGCAGTACGTGCAGCGCAAGTATGGCGGCGACGTCGCCGCGCTGCGCAGGGCCTGGAGCGATCCGGACGTGACATTCGAGACGGTGCGTGTGCCGGGGAGCGTGGAGCGTCATCGGGGCGACGTGGGGTTGTTCCATGATGTCGCCCGCAGCCACCACGTGCCGGACTATCGCGCCGCGTTTCAAGAGGCCACGGTCGATGCGATCGAACACTTCTGCCGCATCGTCAAGGAGGAGAGCGACGGGCGGCTGCTCACATGCGTCAACTATGCCTATCAGCCTGACGTGGCGTGGGCCGCGCAGGAGACGCACCACCGCGCTGCGGCCCGCTGCCTGCGTTCGCCTTGTCTGGATATGCTAAGTGCGCCACACTCGTACTACTACCGCGACCTGGGGCAGCACGGAAATCTGCGGCACTTTCCCGAGAGCGTGTCGTTGCACGGCAAGCTCTTCATCGACGAAGCCGACGAACGCACGCACCTGGCGCGCCCCGATTACAGTTTCCGCCTCGCCCAGACAATGGACCAGTCGCGGCAGGTTCTGCGCCGCAGCCTCGCCAACATGCTGACCTACGGCGTGGGCATGTGGTACATGGATCAGTCGTCCGGCCAGTGGTACGACGCGCCGGAATTCTGGCAGGACTTCGCCGCGTATCAGCAGTGGAGCGACCAGAGCATGAAGCTGTCCCGGACACGGCGCAGTGAAGTGGCCTGCATCAGCGCGTTGGAAAGCGAATACGTCATCGCGTCCCGCACGGATGTGTCAGCCCAGTTCTTCGTGGCGCAGACAGAACATCTCTGCCGGGCCGGGGCGCCCTACGATCGGTTCCTGATCGAAGATCTCGAAGAAGACCGCCTGCCTGACTACAAAGTGTATGTCTTCCTGGTGGACTTCTGCCTGACAGACCGGCAGCTCGCCGCCATCGAAAAACTGAAATGCCAGGGGCGCACCTTGATCTGGTTCTGGGCCCCTGGTTTCGCTGGCCCCAGCGGCCTCTCGCTGCAGCGTATGGAGGCCCTGACCGGCATCAAGTTCCGGCAGGACGCTCAGCCGTTCGCGGAAGTCGCGGTGACACCCGACCTCTTTCCGCGTGCACCCCGGCAGTTCCAGGCGTGGCGATCCACGTTCGGCGCGGATGTGAAACAACTCAGCCCGCGGTTCGTCCCACAGGAACTGGATCACTCCGCGACGGTCTGGGGTCGCTATGCGGACACGGGCGAGCCGGCGCTGGTGCACCGCGATTGTGGCAGCTGGCGATCGGTCTATTGCGCAACGGTGCCGCTGGACTGGAGCATCCTGCAGCACATCTATGAACGGAGCGGTGTGCACGTCTACAGCCGCGCTGGTGACAACCTGATGGCTGGCGACTACTGGGTCGGCCTGCACACGTGCACGGCGGGGCGTAAACGCATCTGCCTGCCGCACCCGCGTCCCGTCTACGACGTGTTCAACCGCCGCCTGATTGCCGGGCAGACGCAGGAGTTTGAGGTCGATCTGGCCGAGCGGGAAACCGCCCTATTCTTGTTGGCTCAACCTGAAGAGTGACAGACGGCGTACGTTCGACCGCACCCAGGGCCGTTTCTCCGGGCCTTTCACCACGCCACTTCCCACATCGATCCTTTCACCCTCCGACTGCAGACCCGCGTGGCCCCACCTGGATGCAATGCTCCGCGCTACGGCTGCGGTTCGGCAGACCGCGTAACCGTCACGCCGCGCACGAACTCGTCCTGGTGAATATCGGCGGCTTCCAACGGCCTGCCTCCGAACGTCACGTCGTGGAACAGCACATTCTCGATCGCGTGTTCCGCGTCAAACCCGTTGAGTTCGATGCGGGCGGCGGGGGCGACGATGTTGCGGAATACGACACCGTCGATGTGGCCGCGCTGCTCGTCCTGCGTCCAGAACGCCTTGTCGATCCAGAGCGAAATCAGCCGGGGGGACTCCTCGATCCGCAGGTTCTCAAACCGGATGTTCGTGATACGGGCCGCGTCGCAGTGGTAGACCCGCAGCGTCCACTCGCGGCCTTTGTCGTGAATCACATCACAGTCTGTGAAGAGGACGTCAGCGACGTCTTCACGCAGTTCAGCGCCGACGCTCAGCGCGTGCGCCACTTCGTTCCACAGCACGCAGTTGCGGGCGACAATCCGCTGCGCCGCGCCCGCACCGCGGTCGGTCTTCACCACGATCAGGTCGTCGAGCGTACGGATGAAGCAGTCTTCGACCAGCACGTCGCGGCTGTTGCAGATGTCGATGCCGTCCGAGTTCGCGCGATAGCCCAGGATCTTGACGTTGCGGACCGTGACCCGGTCGCTGCGGCGAATCGGGATGTTCCACGTGCTGGAATCTCGGAGGATGACCCCTTCGAGCCGGATGTCGGCGCCCTCGACCAGCATCAGATTGCGCGCATGCGTGGTGCTGAGCGAGCCGTCAATGATGCCCCGGCCACGCACCGTGATGTTCTCGCCACGCAGATGAAACGTCGGCGAGTAGGTCTTCAACCCGCTGTAGCTGCTGATGCGGAACGGCTCGTCCGGTCCGATCACCCCCCGGACCACGGCACCGCCGGCCACGTACAGCGTCTGGCCGCTGCCCACCTCCAGATGCGTCACTTCATGAATGCCCGGGCCGAAATAGATCACATTGGGGTCGTCCTGCCGCGGCGGATCCGGCTCCGGTGGATTGGCCAGGATGTGCAGCGAGTGGACCCAGTCGCCATTGACCTCCAGCGTCAGGGACTGTGGCTCCGCCATCGTGACGTGGACACAGCGTCCCTCAACTCGCGGCGCGATCCCCAGCGACGTGGGCAGAACGCGGGCCGAGTCAACCGGCTCAGGACACGTGACGACGACCTCCACAGCCCCGTCCATGCCGAACGTCGTGAAGGCGGCATTCTCGTAGTAGTCCGCCGAGTTCGCCTTGTCGTCCATCGCCTTCCAGCGCAGTTCCGGGTTCTCCGGCGCGACCCGGGCGACATACACCGGCGTTTCCTGGCCTTCCACCGCCACCGTGAAGGCCCGCGAGAGCTCCTCCCCCTCCGGGGCCGGCCAGATCGTCACCGTGCCCGCCGCGGCAAGTTCGGCCAACCACGCTGCTATTACCCACACGAATATCAGACGACGCATGAGCGTTCTCCTTCCCTACGGCTGTGTTCAATTCAGTGTCACAAGTGGCGTGTGCTGCTAACTTATATCCTCACAGAGCTGAGGCACACCAGGACCACCGCTGGAATTGCGTTCGAACTCCGTTTGCACGTACAATGCGGACCTGTTGCCGGCTGTCGGTCGCCCGATTCTGCTAGCACGACAGACGATTCCGAAGTCCTCGAAGGAGCGTGGCGTGTCATGAAGACGCTTTCTCGCAACGCGGTAATGTGCGCCCTTGGACTGATCATCTGCGGGTTCCCGGCCGTCCGAGCGGGCGAATACCAGCCGCAGGGCGTGGAATTCGCCACGCGTGAAGTGGTCATCGTGGATTCGGCATTCCAGGTGCTGCGGGAGATCATGGCCATCCCGGCGCAAGGTATTCCCGGGTCGATGCTGGCCGACGCTCAGGGGATCGTGATCGTGCCGGGGCTGCTCAAAGGCGGATTTGTGGTGGGGGTTCGCCACGGGCGCGGTGTGGTCCTCGTGCGGGACGATGCCGGGAGTTGGAGACCGCCGGCATTCATCACGCTCACGGGCGGCAGCCTGGGCTGGCAGATTGGCGTGCAGGCGGCGGATCTGGTGCTGGTTTTCAAGACCCGAACGAGCGTCGAGAGTCTGATGCGGGGCAAGTTCACAATCGGCGGCGGGATCGCGGCGGCAGCCGGACCTGTGGGACGGCAAGCGGAGGCCGGTACCGATGCCGGACTCAGGGCCGAGATCTACTCGTATTCCCGGAGCCGGGGACTTTTCGCCGGCGTGGCGTTGGACGGTTCGGTGATCCAGGTGGACACGCGTGCCAATGCAGCCTACTACGGCGTCATCGGGGCAGGACCGCCGCCGGCAGTTCCTCCGTCCGCACAGCGTCTGCTGGACGAGGTATCGCGATACACGTACACAGAACACGATCGGGTCCGAGTCACAGCGGTGCCGGGCGCCGGCAACGTCGCGCACGGCCAAGTCGCGCAACAGACGCTTGCCGACGCGTCACGCCGGCTGGCGGCCATTCTGGACGTGAATTGGCGCCAGTACTTGGCGCTGCCTGCCGAGGTCTACGGGACAGACCGCCAGCCATCGCTCGAACTGCTCCAGAAATCCCTGGCCAAGTTCGACCGTGTCGCGGCCGAACCGCAGTACCAGTCGCTTGCCCAGCGAACGGAGTTCCAGCAGACCCACGCCCTGTTGCGGGCTCGATGTGCCGAACAGGCGGCCTCTGCCCGGCTGACGCTTCCTCCTCCACCATCCGACGACTTCCAGGCGATTCGCCGGCAATAGCGGCAGCTCGCAGGCTGCCAAGGAAGGTTTCCATGCTGAAATCAACAGTTGCCGTGGGCGCGGTTCTGGCCGCGTTGCTGGCTGCTGCGCCCGAGCCGCTGCCTGCATGCGGCGCTGGGCCCGCGCCCTCGGAGGCAGCGGAGGTCAAGCTGGCAGCGGTCCAGGTGCTCGGCTATGACAAGACCGATCTGCCGCGAGCGGGATACGATCCGAGCGAAACCGTAGTGCGGTACATCGAACGGGCAGCTCGGGATGGGGCCCAGCTGGTGGTGTTCCCGGAATACCTGCTGGGCAGGATTTCCGTTCCCGGCCCCGAGACAGACAGGATCTCCCGCGCTGCGGCGGCGGGGCATATCTACGTGATCGTCGGATGCTGGGAGGTGAACCGGGACGAGTCGTACGCGAACACGGCGCTGCTGTTCGACCGGGCCGGCCAGATCGCCGGCAAGTACCACAAGGTCCATGCTGCGGTGGACCAGTTCGAGGGGGATCCACCCTGGTCGCAACCGCCGCGCAACAAGGACCTGACCTGGTTTCTCCGCCACGACCCCGAGTGGAAGATGCAGCGGGGCGACGGATTCCCTGTGTTTGAACTCGACTTCGGGCGCATCGGCATCCTCACCTGCTACGATGGCTGGTTCCCCGAGACCTTCCGCATCCTGTCGCTCAAAGGCGCTGAACTTCTCGTCTGGATCAACGGCCGCCAGGGAACGGTGGAAGACTTCATTGTCCAGTCGGCCATGTTCCAGAACGAGGTAGCGCTGGTCGCCACCAATCAGGCCTACGGCGCAGGGACGATGATCGCGGAGTATCCGAGCCGCATTCTGGCCCGCTGCGATGAACCCCAGGAAGACTATGTAACCGCCAC
Organism: Planctomycetaceae bacterium; assembly: GCA_012729315.1. GTDB lineage: Bacteria > Planctomycetota > Planctomycetia > Pirellulales > Pirellulaceae > JAAYDI01. The sequence goes on along the minus strand of JAAYDI010000169.1, from coordinate 59,329 downwards.
GGTTAACCTGCAGCGGGTGCGTCAGGCGCGACACAACAGCCGGAACTTCCAGCAGCGGCGCCCCGACGTCTACTCGGAAATCATGCAGCCAATCGGCACTCCACCCTCTTCGGACAATCCACAAAGAAAACACAAGTAGCGGGCCGGTTTCCGGCTCACGTCCGCTCTTACCCCGCTGTTCTTGTTCTTGTTGCTGTTCCTGTTCTTGTTCCTGCACCTATTTGCCAGGCCGAGGCGAAGCATGCCCGAACCGTCCCCTGATCTGGAAGCCATCCGGCGGCATTTCGCGACCGACCGTTTTGCCGCCACCAATGGAGTGGAGATCGCCGAGTTGGCGCCTGGCCGCGCTCGGACCGTCCTGCAGGTCGAGCGGCGGCATCTCAACAGCATTGGGATTGTGCAGGGAGGAGCGGTGTTCACCTTGGCCGATCTGGCATTTGCGTTGGCCTGCAATTCGCGTGGCCGCGTGGCGGTCGCGGTGAACACGAATCTCTCGTTCCTGAAACCGACGCCGGCCGGCACGCTGTATGCCGAGGCCACGGAGATCTCGCGCAGCAGACGCATTTCCTCCTGCACCGTGCGTGTGACGAATGACAGCGACGAGCTGGTCGCACTGTTCCAGGGCACGGCCTACATCAAGACTGAGCCGTTCCCGCCGCGTACCGAGGCCGAGTAAGTTCCACTGGGGGAAAGGACCTCAGCGTGTCACAGCTACACGGAATGCCGGCGTCCGCTCCCACGCGCGACCGAGGTCCGATTGCCTCTCACAGGATGGCCAGCATTGACGCCTTGCGCGGCCTGGCCATGCTGCTGATTATCTCGATCGACATTGGCGGAGCGCCGGTGCTCCCAGCGCTCGCAAAACTGTGGGACAGCCGTTTCGGCAGCTCTTTCGCGGAGCAGTTCAGATACGATTTCGTCGAGGGGCTCCGCGTGTGCTTCCTGGCCATGCCCATGTTCCTGTTTGTCGTCGGGCTCGTCATACCGATCTCTCTCAACCGGCGGCGGGCGCAGGGAGTTGGCGGTGAACGCCGAATCTACCTGCAGATCGTCAGGCGTTCGTTGATACTGTTCCTGCTGGGCCTGATCGCGGGCGGGCACCTGTTGGAGCTCAAGTTTGCCCACATGCCGCTGTACAACAACGTGCTGGAGTACATCGCCGTCGGCTATCTGGTGTGCGCGGTCATGGTGCTCAATACCGCCTGGCCGTTTCAGCTGGTCCTGGCCCTGGCGCTGCTGACCGGCTACTGGCTGCTCTTCCAGTTCGTCCCCGTTCCCGGCTGGGACGGAGGCATCTATTCCGCCGACATGAATCTGGCGATCTATGTCGACAATGCCGTGCTGGGTCCGTTCCACCGGCCCGGTTCCTGGCAGGTCCTGGCGACCATCAGCTTCATCGCCAACGTGCTGCTGGGCGTGCTTATGGGCCAGGTGCTGGAGCACACCGGGGCGGCCAAGCGCAAGATCGCGCTGTTGTCCGCTGCCGGCACGGCGATGCTGGCAGCGGGCCTGGTGTGGGCGCCATGGTTCCCTGTGATCCGGAGCCTGTGGACCAGCTCCTATGTGCTCGTGACCTGTGGCTTGACCACGCTGCTGCTGGCCGCCTTCGTGCTGCTGATCGACCTGCTCGGCTACCGGCGGACGGCCTGTGCCCTGGTCGTCCTGGGCGCCAATTCCATCGCCATCTACATGATGGCGCACCTGTTCGACTTCCGCCTGATCGGGAACATCGTCGTCGGTGGAATCAGCGAGCTGTGCGCACCCGATGTGCGGGACCTGATCCAGGCCTGTGCCGCACTGACCGTGATGTGGCTGATCATGTACTGGATGTACAGGACGGAGACGTTCGTTAGGGTTTGAGGTGGGGGAAGTTTTCAGTGTTCAGTTTTCAGTTTTCAGTGTTCAGTGTTCACTTTTCAGGGTTTAGTGTTCAGTTTTCAGGGTTTAGTTGCTGGTTTTGCACGCGGGGATGGCGTTTAGCGCTCGACGCGTTGAACGAGGTAGCGGTGTCGAATCCCGAGGCTGGCACCAGGTTCCAGATCGCGTCCCGGCGAAAACAGTTCCAGGTTGAAAAAGGTCCTGCCGTCGTAGAAGAAACAGGTCTCGACCTGCGCCGGGTCGAACCTGTTTTCCACGCGCAGACCGGCTTGGGGGAAGAGGACTGCCCAGCCACCCTGCGGGCGACGTGATCCTGTCAGCGCGTTGTCACCGCCCTGGTAGGCGATCGTTTCCCACGTGCCGCTGTCGCTCAAGCCCAGCAGTTCCGGCATCTCGCCGCCCGCCTGTGGCCGGAACTCGGGATGCACGCGGAGGACCACATCCTGCACAGCCTGTGTGCCCGTGTTTTCCAGTCGCGAATCCACGATCACCTCGGCCTTGTCGGCGGCCAGCGAGATCACACGGACGAGCTTCAGTCCGTTTTCCAGCACGGCGGTGAGCGTCGCGGACGTACCGTCGGCAGCGACGTCGCACGTGCAGTCCTGGCCCCAACCGATGGCGCCGAATTCGCGCCCGGCATACTCTTCATAGCCCCCCAGGCTGAGATACGGCTCGTGCGGCAGGCCTTTTTCCAGGCCGCCGATCGGCAGGCCGCTGCGCCGCAGCAGGTCGACCTGCAGACCCTTGTGATAGAGCCGCCAGATGCGCCCGCCCAGCGTGGGCACGATGATCGCCTGCAGGTCGTCGTTCTCGAGTGTGACGAGGCGCTGCACGCGCTGCTGGTGCTGCTCCTCCGCCTGGCCGAAGGCACGCGCGGGATCGTCCATCAGTTCCCGGACGCGCGGGTCGTCCCACCAGCGTTCCCCCGCCGGTTCGACCCCCACGAGCGACGACAGGCTGTAATGGTGCCAGGCCCGCGGGTTGATGACCCACGGCCGGTTGTAGAGCCGGCTGATCCGCAGCAGTTCCGAGACCTTCTGGAAGTCGTCCTGCCTGGGTGGCGACGTTTCGATTCCGCTGGGCGTGTCCGCCGGCACGATCTCGCCGGACCTGACGCCGTGCAGATACAGGTCCGTGAACAGGAATCCCCATTTCTCCTTGGCGATTCGCTGGCGTACCGTATCGTCCTCGGCCTGCGCCTCGGCCTGGGCGAACAGCGCGTAGGCCTGCTCCATAAACTCGGGCGTATACAGCTCGCGGAAGAACGGCTGTCCAGGACCCGCATGGCAGTCCATCACCCCCTTGCTCTGCGACTGCATGGCTCTGGTGTGGAGCCATTCGATGTACTCGCGCATCGGCTTGGCGGCGGAGCCGTACCAGGCGGCGCAGAATTCGTCGAGCAACGCGCCCATGTCCTGGTCCGGATTCCACAGGATCCGCGGGATCACGTAGGAGTAGGCGTGTTCAAGGTGCTTCCAGCTGCCGAGCCCGCAGATGTAGACGCCACGCAGGCCGAGACGCTGGTACTCGCGCACGTTCTCCACAAAGGCATAGAGCGCCGGATAGGTGAAGCCGGAATAGTTGTAGGTGGTCGGGTACTCGAACGTGATGATCCCCTTCGGGCCCAGCGGGTGCAGGTCGATCCAATCTTCCAGGTCCTGCAGCACTCGGCGCTGAACGTTCACCGGGTGCGTCCACGGCCGCGCCTGACACTCCACGATCGCACAGAAGATGATCAGCAGGTTGGGCTCCGGCTTCACCTTCTTCGGAGGCGTACGCGTGCTGAGATAGGCGAGGATCGTGACATACTTGTCCGGATACTTGGCCGCCACGGCCTTGGCAACCTGGTTGTCAAACCAGATCACCGCGTCGGTAATACTCCCCTTCTCTGCATACATCGCTTTGCAATTGTCGCATTCGCAGAAGCTGACTACGTCCCCATAATGGACCGGGTAGTAGTCCTTGTCCGGATCGCTGGCGATCCAGGCGAGCACCCGTTCGGTCATCGCCGCGAGCAGTTCGGGATTGGAGAGACAGTACTGCTGCACCGCCGGCTCCGATACCCGCCGTTGCCCGCCGATCTGAGCGAGGTAGTCGGGGTGTGTCTCGGCCAGCGGCTTGGCGGGCAGGAGGAAGCCCATGGTGTGGTGCCAGAAGCCGCCACGGGGAAACGCCATCATCTTCGGCACGTCCACGTCCGCCACCTTCGCTTCCCATTCACCAGGCGACAGGGTGCACTTCATCGGTGCAATGGTGCCGTGCATCGCCCGCCACTCGAACGCGGCGCTGTCTGTGACTTCAAAGTCTTCCGGCACAGTGACCGCCGCCAATGTCGGCACGACTTCCAGGTCGCTGGCGTAGAAACGGCAGCCCAGACGCTCGAGCAGCCGGTACACGGCGTAGGTGGTCCCGCGATGGTTCCGGCCCACAGCCACCAGACGGCCGTCCTGGGCGCGGAGCACAAAACCGTCAAGGCCGAGCTGGTCCAGCGTGGCCGGCGGGCAGAGCGAGGCAGATACCTCGCCGCGCCCCACACAGATCGTACCTGGCGTGGCCACCGCCGGATCTGCTGACTCGACAACCGGCACAGTCCCGCCGCCCATGCGCGCCAGGTAGCTCTGTAATTCCTTCGCTGCAGCCTTCTCCACCGCATCGGCCGCCGGGTCCACGACGATCCGCTCAACCGCGACCGCTGCCCGGCTGACTGCAGTCACCGCTGTGACGGCCAGCTCCGCGCCTTGCGTGTTCCGCAAACCCCAGGTACCGGCGACCAACACGACCAGCCCAATTCGCAGGATACACATGTCACCACTCCAACCGTCAAAGGCCAGGAAATCAGACCACCACGACTACCAGTTTTACCGCTCAACAGGCCCTGCCTCCAGATCCGCTCCGGCGACAGCGCGCCATGCAGATTGTACCATCCATCATGCCGCGCCTGGTGCGTCAATCAGTCGCATAGCGCCCGCTCGACTGGTCACAGTTCGACATGCGGATCCTGGCCGTAACAGATGGATGCCGGCTGTCCACCGTTGAGGATCGACAGCCGAGCCGCCTCTGTGACCAGTTCGTTGGTATTGCTATTGGCCGGGGTAGCGATGATGGCCTTCTCATCCACTTCCTTGATGATCGCGCGGCGTCGGGCCAGCGATTCCGCCTCCGGCAGGCCGGCCGCTGCATGCTCGATGCGTTGAATCGTGTTGAGTATCGCGGCGACAGAATCGAATCCGTAGCCGACCGGCTGGTAGCCGGGCCCTTCCCACGGAACCAGGCGATAGAAGTCGGGATTCACATAGTTGAATGTACTGCCGGCACAGCCAATGCCGCGCAGGTAGCTGTGTTCAACCCCTCGGAACTGGTCGTCGTGCGCAATCAGCCCGGTCTTGCCCTCCCCTTCGCAGAACATCATCAGACACTGCTCGTTACTCCCGGCGCCTTCGTCTGGATAGCCGAGGCCGTCGGTCACGGAGAGAATCGCGCCGTTCTCGTAGATGACGCGGCCATTGGCCCACATGAATCCCTCATTTCCGTTGGGGAACTTGCCCTTGACCCCCACAACGGAAACCTGCACCGGCCTGAGTCCCGTGATGAACTGGACGAGATCCACGTAGTGGCAGCCGACGTAGACGAACGGGTCGGTCTTGTCGCAGGTGAACCAGTTCTGGAAGTTCGACGCGCGATAGTAGTAGGGCTCAATCATCTTGGCCTCCCCCATCACGAACTCGCCGAAGTCCCCCAATTCGTAATGGCGGCGGGCGATCAAAGCCCGGCGGTCGAAACGCTTGTGGTATTCGATGCCGATGAACAGCCCTTTATCATACGCCAGCTTCTCAATCTCCACGGCCTGCGCATATTGCAACACCAGCGGCTTCACGCACAACACATGCTGGTCATTCCGCAACGCCTCCATCACCACCTCATAGTGGAGCGGGTCGGGCATCGCGACCACCACGGCCTGCCGTTTGGGCATGGCCGCCAGGACTTCCTTGTACAAGTCCGGGTATTTCTTCTGCGGCTCCTCGGTCTCGGACGGATGGGCCGTGAAGTCCTGGCCGGGAAACGCCTGCCCAAAGCCCTCCTTCAACGCCTTCAGCGGTGGGCTGTCCAGCGCGCAGATGTCGATACGCCCAATTACTCCAGTGCGTTGCAGATGGTAGATCGACGGCAACAGCAGGTCGAACGTGATCATGCCCCCCCCAACAATCGTCACGTCAATCGGCCGAGTCATGACTGCACTCCTTTCTAGTTCCTGACATGGTAACATGACATCGTAACAACTGCCCACTACCGTGCGGAAAAATGATGTATTGCGAGATACCCAAAAGGAATGACGGATGACCAGATACCCAAGCACGAAGGAATGACGGATGACCAGATACCCAAGCACGAAGGAAGGACAAAGAACGGAAGCACGAAGAGGACTTGGATTGCATCCGGATCATCCGGGACCTCTTTCGTCATTTCCCCTTCGTCCTTGGGTATCTCGTCATTTGTTGTCATTCCTTCGTGCTTGGGTATCTCGTCATTCGTCATCCCTTCGTCCTTGGGTATCTCGTCATCCGTCATTCCTTCGTGCTTGGGTATCTGGTCATCCGTCCTTCCCCATTCCTTGGCCTCGCGATTCGGCAACTCATTGCGTTTGTGAGAGGAGCGTGCGATGCGCACGTGTTTACTGCTGGCAGTCAGCTGCTGGCTGATCGGGTCTGTTGCCGAATCCGCCCTGGGGGAGCGGCTGCCGAACATCGTGTTCATTCTGGCCGACGATCTCGGTCAGCGTGACCTTGGTTGTTACGGGAGCACGTTCTACGAAACGCCAGCGCTGGATCAGCTGGCTCAGGAGGGAGCGCGGTTCACCGCTGCGTATGCGGCGTGTCCGGTATGCTCCCCGACGCGGGCCAGCATCATGACAGGGCTGTGGCCGCAGCGGACGGGGATTACCGATTATATCGGCGCGCCGGCACCGGAAGCGTGGGCGCGCAACACGCTGCTGCTCCCGGCCCCTTACATGGACCGACTCGCGCTGGACACGCTGACGTTGGCCGAGCTGTTGAAGGATGCGGGGTACGCGACGTTCTTTGCCGGCAAGTGGCATCTGGGGCCGGAAGGCTGGTGGCCGGAGGACCAGGGGTTCGATCTGAATCGGGGCGGCATTGACCGCGGCGGACCGTACGGCGGTAATCGGTACTTCTCGCCGTACGGCAATCCGCGGCTCAGCGACGGCCCGGTTGGTGAGCACCTGCCGGACCGCCTGGCGCGTGAAACGGCGGCGTTCATCGAATCCCACCGGGACCGGCCCTTCTTCGCCTATCTCGCGTTCTACTCCGTCCACACGCCGTTGATGGCGCGGGAGGACCTGCGGCAGAAGTACGAAGAGAAACGCACGCGACTCGGTCTGACAGCGCAGTGGGGGCGGGAGGACACGCGCGATGTGCGGCTCGTCCAGGAGCACGCCGTGTATGCGGGCATGGTCGAGGCGCTGGACCTGGCTGTGGGCACGGTACTCGCCAAGCTGGACGACCTGGGCCTGCGCGAGCAGACGCTGGTGATCTTCACCAGCGACAACGGAGGGCTGGCCACCAGCGAAGGCTGGCCTACGTCGAACTTGCCCTGGCGGGCCGGCAAAGGATGGCTCTACGAAGGCGGCATCCGGGAACCGCTGCTGGTGCGGTGGCCCGGCAAAGTGGCAGCGGGCAGCGTTGTGGACACGCCGGTGAGTAGCCCGGACTTCTGGCCAACGCTGCAACAACTCGCCGGCCTGCTGGCACAGCCCGGTCAGGCGCCCGATGGCGTGAGCCTTGTCCCGCTGCTGCAGGGCGGGACGCTGCCGGACCGCGCCCTGTTCTGGCACTATCCGCACTACGGCAACCAAGGGGGTGCGCCGGGCGCCGCGATCCGCCGCGGTGACTGGAAGCTGATCGAGTGGTATGAGGACCGTCGCGTCGAGCTCTACCAGCTGGCCAGCGACCCGGGGGAGCAGATCAATCTTGCCGACTCCGAGCCGGCGCGGGTGGAGACGCTCCGCGACGAGTTGCACGCCTGGCAGCACCAGGTCGGCGCAAAGTTCCCCACACCCAACGCAGACTACGATCCCGCGAAAACCAGTGGGCGGTTCGCTCCCCGCACACCATAGCGCACTGCGCGTGACGCGGGCACTGGCCGTACCCTGAGGCAATGTCACCGCTTGAACACCTGCCGCATCCAGCAGTCAATCTCCAGCCGCAAACCTCCTGTCTCCAGTAGACGCGGAAAGTTGCCGGCGGGGCGGTGTCTCTTGCATCAGGTGACCACCGCGCCGATACTGACACTCGGTCACCAGAACATGTGAGTTGGGTTTCCGGACCGGGGATCGTTCGCGATTGACTGGCCGACCAGGCCACGTTGTCCGGCTGGAAACCGGCGGGGGGGGAGAACTGCAGATGCGGACACTTCGTTGTGATCGCCGGGAATTCCTGGCCGGCGCGGGGTTGGGGGCAGCAGCGTTGTACTGGAGCGGCTCACTGCCGGCGGCGAACGCGCGGGAGGCCGAGACACTCCACGTGGCGATCAACCAGTGGTCGGTCGGGGCCATGCGCGCCCGCGACACGCAGCGCAAGAACCTGCCCCTGGACGAGGAACTGGCTGGGCTGGCGGCCTGCGGAATCAATGGTCTGGAGCCCGGGCTGCAGACGCCGGAGCAGGCCAGCGCGATGGCGACACAGCTGGCCAAGCACGGCCTGGAAATGCGTTCCGTGTACACGGGCAGCGAGTTGCTCGAGCCCGCCGCCGCCCAGCGGGAGATCGAGCGAATCGTGGCGCTTGCCACGCGGGCCCGGGAGTTCGGGACGAAGATCATCGTCACCAATCCCAACCCGTTGCCGAACCGGCAAGGCAAGAACGACGCGCAGCTGACGGCACAGGCTGCGAACCTGAATCAGCTGGGGGAGCAACTCGCCGCGCTGGGGATGACCTTGGCGTACCATACGCACGATGTGGAGCTGGAGCACGCGGCGCGGGAATTCCACCACATGATGCTGGCCACCGAACCCGAGTGCCTGTCGCTGTGCCTGGACGCGCACTGGGTATACCGTGGTGCCGGCCATTCGCAGGTCGCGCTGTTCGACATCGTCAAACTCTACGGCTCACGGGTCGCCACGCTGCATCTGCGCCAGTCACAGGGCAATGTCTGGAGCGAAGCGTTCGGGGACGGGGACATCGACTATCGCGCCTTGTGGCAGGCGATTGCTCCGTACAGCGCCGCGCCGCTGCTGGTGCTCGAGCAGGGTCCGGAGCAGGGATCGCCTGCGACCATGGAGATCGCTGCGGCACACCGCGCAAGTTGCCGGTACGTGCGGGACGTGTTCGCCGGCAATCCCTGATAGGTGCGCCATGGTGCGGCAGATACCCTGTTCGATGAGGACAGGATGCTCAGGGTAATGACCCGCGATAGAACCCACCACTGCAGGACAGGAAACGCTCATGAATCCGGAGCTGGTTCTCGACGCGCAGGCGACACTTGGCGAAGGTGCGATCTGGCATGCCCGCGAACAGCGGCTCTACTGGGTGGATATCGACCTGGGCCGACTGCACCGCTACGACCCGGTGTCGGAAACCGACCAGGTTTTCGAACTGGGCCAGATGATCGGCACCGTCGTGCCGCGCGCGGGAGGAGGCCTGATGGTCGCGCTGCAGCACGGCTTCGCCGCCTTCGACCCGGAGTCCGGTGAGCTCGCGTTCTGGGGTGATCCGGAGCAGCACTTGCCACGCAATCGGTTCAACGACGGCAAGTGCGATCCAGCGGGGCGATTCTGGGCGGGGACGATCAGCCTGGATCGGCAGCAGGGTGCGGCGAGTCTTTACTGTCTGGAGCCCGACGGGCGGGTACGGACCATGTGGCCGGGCGTCACGAACTCCAATGGCATCGCCTGGAGCCTTGACCGGCGGACGATGTACTACATCGACACGCCGACCCAGCAGGTGACCGCGTTCGACTACGAACTGGCCAGTGGCCAGATCACCAATCCGCGCGTCGTGATCTCGATCCCGGCCGCGGCCGGCAAGCCGGACGGAATGACCATCGACGAGGCAGGCATGCTCTGGATCGCATTGTGGGAAGGCAGCTGTGTCGGGCGATGGGATCCGCACAGCGGCACACAATTGCTGTCGATTTCCCTGCCCGTCCGCCGTGTGACTTCGTGCGCCTTTGGCGGAGCGCAGCTGGACGAACTGTACATCACGACGGCCCGTACCGGGCTGACCGAGTCGGACCTGGCCAGCCAGCCGCAGGCAGGCGGGTTGTTCCGTGTGCGGCCGGGAGTTCGAGGGGTGGCCGCGTTCGAGTTTCAGGGATAGAGATATAGATGTCGGGCGCCGGCAGTACCGATCGTGTGAAAGGAGTTCTCATGGCCCAGACCATCGTGATCTTCGGGGCTTCGGGAGATCTGACGAGCCGCAAACTGATCCCCGCGCTCTACGCTCTGCACCAGAAGAAGCGTCTGCCTCCAGCGACACGGATCGTGGGCTTCGCGCGGACACCATTTTCGCATGAGGCGTGGCGCGAGCAACTGGCGGAATCCACGGCGCAGTTCGCGGGGGCTCAGTTCAATATCGCCACCTGGAACGAGCTGGCGGCACGCATCTTCTACTTCCCGGGAAGCGTGGACCAGCCGGACAACTTCCGGGCGCTCGACCGCTTCCTGGAGGAGATCGAAGACAGCAGCACCGCGGCGCGTCTGTACTACTTCGCCATCGGACCGCAGTTCTATGAACCGGCCGTGGTGAACCTGGGCGCCACCGGACTGGCCGATGAGACCCGCGGGCACCGGCGCGTGGTGGTCGAGAAACCGTTCGGCACCGACCTGGCCAGCGCCCAGCAGCTCAATCGCCAGCTGCGCGCGGTGTTCGCCGAGAACCAGATCTATCGTATCGACCACTACCTGGGCAAAGAGACGGTACAGAACGTGTTGGTGCTGCGGTTCGCCAATACGATCTTCGAGCCGGTCTGGAACCGGAATTACATCGACCATGTGGAGATCACCGCTGCCGAGGCGCTGACGGTCGGCCACCGCGCCGGCTTTTACGACACGGCCGGCGTGCTGCGCGACATGTTTCAGGGGCACCTGTTGCAGCTGTTGACCTTGACCGCCATGGAGACCCCTGTGCGTTTCGAAGCAGAGGCGGTGCGAGACGAGAAGGTTAAGGTCCTGCGCGCCGTCCGGAAGTTGCAGCCCGAGCATGTCGCGTCGGACACGCTGCGAGGCCAGTACCGCGGATACCGCGATGAGCCGGGGGTGCGACCGGACAGCCAGACCGCCACGTTCGCCGCCGTCAAGCTGCACATCGACAACTGGCGCTGGCAGGGAGTGCCGTTCTACCTGCGCAGCGGCAAGGCCATGTCGTGCGGCACCACGCAGCTGGTCATTCAGTTTCGGCAGCCACCGCACATGCTCTTTGAGAGCGGCCCGCGCGTCCCGCGCGACTCGAACCGCCTGGTCATTCAGATTCAGCCGGCGGAAGGGGTCCAGCTCCATTTCTACACTAAAGTGCCAGACGCCGGCATGCAGCTGCGCCTGACCGATTTGAGCTTCCGGTTCCGCGACACGTTTGCCGGCCCGCTGCCCGAGGCATACCAGCGGCTGCTGCTGGATGCGATACAGGGCGATCCCAGCCTCTTTGCGCGGGCGGACGAAGTGGAAGCCGCCTGGCGCATCGTCGATCCGATCCAGACAGCCTGGGACGCCGGTGCTCCGCCACCGCTGCTCGTCTACGAACCGGGGGAATGGGGGCCGACAGCGTCGACCGATTGGATGACCGCGCAGGAACGGCAGTGGTTCGATACCTGTCCCATCCTGCGCTGAGCGCGGTGATGGAGTATGTATTGAGGGCCGTCATGCCGTTCAGCTGACGTCCTCACACTCCACGTCACTGGCCGGACTCTGCGCCCGACTGAGGGAGGTTGAAACGGCGACCTGTTTTTTGACTACAATATGGGTTTACTACAATACGGATTCATTCTGCGGCGGCACTCGGAATCGTGACTGCCGAGGAGAGGGTTCCAAGCGAACGCACGAGGAGTATTGATGACTGACCGGAGCTTCTTCACCACGTTGTTGCGTACTGGACTGGTTCCGCTGTTGCTGATGGCCTGCGCCGCGGGGGCCGCTGTGGCGGAGGAGGCGGAGATCAGATTCGACTTCGAAACCGGCGATCTGCAGGGCTGGCAGGTGGTGGACGGCCAGTTCGACTACATCGTGTCGGACCGGGCGGTGTACCACAATCACTACCCGGATCAGCCTGGCAACCAGTACAACAAACAGGGGCAGTATTACGTGTCGACGGTCGAGCAGCAGCCGGGGCAGCCGTCGAACGATCGCCTGACTGGAGTACTCGAGTCACCCGTCTTCATATTGAGCGCGCCAGATGTCTCGATGCTGGTGGGCTCGGGCACCCAGCCCGGCACCTACGTTGCCCTGTGCACGCTCGATGGCCAGGAGGTGCTCGTCGCGCGAGGTCATGCCCAGACGGAGGTGATGCAGCGCGTCGATTGGGACGCATCGGCGTGGATAGGGCAGCCGCTGTTTTTGCGAATCGTGGACCGCGAGATCAGGGACTGGGGGCACGTCACATTCGACGACTTCCACGCCTGCGGCCGGATCGACGTGGACCAGACTCAGCAGCGCTGGGCAGCGCTGGCCGCCCAGCGAGCCGAGCAGCAGCGGGAGGCGGCGATCCGCGCGATCAATCTGCCGGCGCTGCGGCAAGCGATCGCCGATCTCATGCACACCTATCCGGAGCGCTACCCGCGCGGTGCGGAGTTCCTCCACCAGCTCGATTCCCTGGAGGCGCGCCTGGCAGACGCGCCGCCCGACCAGGCCCCCGCGGTGCTTGCCGACTTGGCTGCCGTGCAGCGCGAGGCGCTGATCGCCAACCCGCTGGTCAGCGGCCAGCCTATCGTGTTCGTGGTCCGGCACCAGTACCGCAGCCACTATCATGCCATCGACACGCTGTTCCATACGCTCGAGCTCAACGCGGAACGCGGCATGACCCCGCACGCCGATCTGTTCCAGGGTGGCGCGGCACTCAAGCTCATCGACCTGGGTACCGGCCACGTGCAGACATTGATGGATCTCCCTGACGGCGTGGTGCGCGACCCGCGCGTGCACTTTGACGGCCAGCGACTTCTCTGTGCGGTGCGCCGCCACCGGGATGAGGACTATAACATCTGGGAGATCCACACGGACGGCACCGGGCTGCGCCAGCTGACCTCGGCCGCGGGGGTGTCGGACTTCGATCCGTTCTATCTGCCCGACGAGCGGATCGTGTTCTCGTCCACGCGTGAACCGAAGTACAACCAGTGCAGCCGCGACCATGGGGCGAATCTGTTCTGCATGGACCCGGACGGCGCGAACATCCACCAGATCAGCAAGAACAACCTGTTCGACAACCAGGGGGTCGTGATGGCGGATGGCCGCATCCTGTACGCCCGCTGGGAATACGTGGACCGCAACTTCGGCGATGCGCACGGCATCTGGACCGTGAATCCGGACGGGACGAATCAGGCCATCTACTGGGGCAACAACACGGCCTCTCCCGGCGCGGTCTACTATCCGCGGCCGATCCCCGGGACGCAGCAGATGCTGTGCGTGTTCGGCATGCATCATTTCCGCCTGTGGGGTGCCCTGGCCATCGTCGACCGCCAGCGCGGACTGGACGGGCGCGACCCGGTCATCCGCACCTGGCCGGCAGACGCGGTGGAGCGGGTGCGGACCGGCGGCGATTTCGACTGCGACGGTTTCGTGTCGATCTATCCCAAGTACGAGTGCCCGTGGCCGCTGAGCGACAAGTATTTCCTCTGCGCACGCATGACGATGCGGGCCGGCCAGCCGCCGGGCCCGGGCGATGCGCAGTTCGGTGAAGAGATGGGCATCTATCTGGTCGACGTGTTCGGCAACGAACTGCTGCTGCACGTGGAGGAGCCCGGTTGTTACGACCCGCAGCCGGTGCGCCGGCAGCCGCGCCCGCCTGTGATTCCGCCGCGGCGCGACTTCAACAGCGGCGAAGGGCTGTTCTACGTGGCGGACGTCTATCGCGGCACGCACATGGCAGGCGTCCAGCGCGGCGCGGTCAAGAGCCTGCGGGTCATCGAATCGCCGGAGAAGCGGCACTGGTCCCCCGGCTCCTGGAACGGCCAGGGTTACACGGCACCCGCGATGAACTGGCACAGCCTGGAAAACAAACGCATCCTCGGCACCGTACCGGTGGAAGAGGATGGCTCGGCAGCGTTCTACGTACCCTCCGACCGGTTCGTCTACTTCCAGTTGCTCGACGCCGACGGCATGATGATCCAGTCGATGCGGAGCGGTGCGCATGTGCAATCGGGTGAGCGGATGACGTGCGTGGGTTGCCACGAAGACCGCCGCACCGCCCCCCCTGCCCTGTCCGATCTCTCCCCGTCCGCCCAACTGCCGCGCGCCTGGCAGCGGCCGCCCAGCCGCCTGAGCCCCTGGTATGGGCCGCCGCGCGAGTTCGGTTTTATGGCGGAAGTGCAGAGCGTATTCACGCGGCGCTGCGTCGGCTGCCATGACTACGGCCAGGAGGCCGGCCGGAAGCTGAACCTGGCACCCGATCGCACGCTGACATTTAACACCGCCTATACCGAACTGTGGCGCAAAGGGTACCTGCGGTGCGTGGGGGGCGGACCGGCCGAAATCCAGCCTGCATACTCCTGGGGTGCGCATGCCAGCAAGCTGGTCCAGGTCCTGCGCTCGCCGGGAACGCCCGGGCATGAACACCTGCAGCTGACGGCCGAGGAGCTCGATCGAATCGTGACCTGGGTGGACCTGAACGGCGTCTACTACTCGACCTACGCCTGCGCCTATCCCGACAGCTTGACCGGCCGCTGCCCGCTCGACGCGGCACAGCTGACCCGACTGGCAGAGCTGACAGGACTGGACTTCGGCGCGCAGCGCAACTACTACTCCAACCAGGGTCCGGAAGTGAGTTTCGACCGGCCGGAGCTCAGCCCGCTGCTGGCTCAATTCTCCGATACAAGCGATCCGCGTTACCGCGAAGCGCTGGCCATCATCCAGGCGGGGCAGGAACAGCTGCGCCGCCGCCCACGCGCTGACATGCCGGGCTTCGTCCCCTCCGAGCCCGACCAGCGCCGAGAGATCAAGTATGCGCAGCGCCGCGACATCGAGCTGCGCAATCGCGATGCGATCCGCCAAGGGGAAAAAGTCTACGACGATGGCACAGCGAACGTGACGGATACCAGGTAACGCCGTAGTCGGGAACGGTTCAGAACTTATCGACACCACCTCGCCGCCGCCGCGCTGCTGGGCTCGCCAGCCGGGCGTCTCGATCGTATGGGTGCGGACTTCGGTCGCCGGGTGCGCCGGGAGGCGAGTGGCGAGTGGTGACATGGCTCGGATTCCGCTACGATATGGAGGTTCGGTGCGCGCCTGCCATGATCCTGCGACGGGGGTGACGGCAGGCCGGCGCAGACTGCTTTCCATCGACACTTGACGCGAGACATTGCCATGCTCACATTGACGCTCCGCACCGCCACGGCATTCCTGTTGGTTCTGCCCCTGTGCGCGCCGCTCGCAGCGGCTGCCACTGTCAAGGTCGAACGCTTGCGGTGCGAGTATAAGACAGACCCGGTCGGCATCGACGTGATGCAACCGCGGCTGAGCTGGCAGCTGGCGGCAGTCGACCCGGCGCTGCGCGGTCTCAAGCAGACGGCCTGGCAGGTCGTGGTGGCCAGTTCGCTGGAGAAGTTGCAGGCGGACGACGGCGATCTGTGGGACAGCGGCCGGACGAAGTCGGACCAGTCCACGCACATCGAATACGGTGGGCAGAACCTGACTTCCGCACAGCATTGTTTCTGGAAGGTGCGTGTGTGGGACCAGGACCACCAGCCCTCCGCCTGGAGCGCTCCGGCGCGCTGGACCATGGGACTGCTGCAGCGGGGAGATTGGCAGGCCGAGTGGATCGGCCAGGACAACGCGGCGTCCGATGATGCTCAGACCAGCGTCCTGCAGCAGCAGGCATCACTCGCCGGGCACTCGTGGATCTGGGTCGGCGGCTCCCAGAGTGGCAATCAGCCGACGGGTCCCGCTTACTTCCGCAAGGTGATCCAGTTGCCAGCGGACCGCACAGTGTCACAGGCGACTGCGATCATTGCGGGGGATGACTCATTTGCGCTGTTTGTCAACGGGCACGCAGCGGGCGCTGGCAGCAACTGGAAGACGCCGGGCGGACACGACATCACCGACCAGCTCACCGCCGGCACCAACGTCATCGGCATCCAGGTGACCAATGGCGGCGAGGCGCCGAACCCTGCCGGTGTGCTGGGCAAGGTGATCGTGCTGTTTGATTCCGGCGAACCGCTGATCATTCCGATCGACACCAGCTGGCTCAGCACGCGCGAGGCGGGGGAGCAGTGGGCGATGGCAGACTACGATACCGCGCAGTGGACCGCGTCGAGCGTTGTGGCGCGACACGGCGATGGGCCGTGGGGCGAGCTGCAAGTGCAGATCGTGCAGATACTGCCGGCGCCGTTTCTGCGGAAGGAGTTTACCATCGACAAGCCGCTCGAGCGTGCGACGCTCTTCGCGTCCGCCCTCGGCGTCTACGAACTGCAGCTCAACGGCCAGCCGATTGACACCGATGTGCTGTCGCCAGGCTGGTCCGACTATCACAAGCGTGTGCACTATTTCGGGTACGACGTGACGCGGCAGCTGGTGCCGGGCAAGAACGCGTTGGGCGCCATGTTGGGTGATGGCTGGTACGCCGGGTACCTCGCGTTTACGGGGCGCCGCCACTATTACGGCGAACAGACCCGTTTCATTGCCCACCTGCGATTGGATTTCCAGGATGGCACGCACACGGTGATCGGCACCGATGGCACGTGGAAGGCCACCGACGGTCCGATCCGCCAGTCCGACTTGATGATGGGATGCGTCTACGACGCCCGGCGTGAACTGACTGGCTGGAGTCAGGTGGGCGCCGACGAGAGCGGCTGGCATGCCGCCCTCGTGGACTCCGATGTGGATGCTCAGCTCGAGGCGCACCCCGGCACGCCGATCCGGCGTCTGGAGGAGCTGCCGGGGCTCGCGGTCACTCAGCCGCAGCCGGGCGTATACGTGGTCGATCTGGGCCAGAACATGGTAGGGTGGGCCCGCTTGAAGGCGCACGGCAAGCCCGGCCAGAAAGTGGTGGTACGGCATGCCGAGATGCTCAATCCGGACGGCACCCTGTACACCACTAATCTGCGCGCGGCCAAGGCTACGGACACGTACTACCTGGCCGGTGAGACGCCGCGCACGTACGAGCCAGTGTTTACATTCCACGGGTTCCGGTACGTGGAAGTCACTGGATTGGACTACCCGCTCGAGCCGTCCGATGTCACGGGGATCGTCGTGTCGTCGGACCTCGCGCGCACCGGCACCTTCCAATGTTCCGAACCGCTGGTCAACAAGCTGGTCGAGAACACGGTCTGGGGACAGAAGGGCAACTTCCTGGATGTCCCGACCGATTGCCCGCAGCGGGATGAACGGGCCGGCTGGACCGGCGACGCCCAGGTGTTCATGAAGACCGCCTGCCTGAATCTCGACGCGCCGGCATTCTTCACCAAGTGGCTGATCGACCTGTGCCAGGACTCGCAGCGCGACGACGGCGCTCTGGGCGACGTCGCGCCGCACGTGAATGCAGTCAGCTTCGGCAACACCGGCTGGGCAGACGCAGGTCCGGTCTGCAACTGGCGCATGTTCGAGATGTACGGTGATACGCGGGTTGTCGCTCAGCACTATCCGGCGCTGGTGCGCTATATGGACTACCTGGCCAATACCAGCAAGGACTACACGCGTGGCACCGGCGCGTACGGAGACTGGCTGCGTCTGGCTGGCCCCCAGCACTCCGAAGCCATCGGCACGGCATATTACTACTACTCCGCCACGCTCATGGCCAAACTGGCGGAAATCGTGGGCCAGACCGACGACGCGCGGAAGTACAATCAGTTGGCCGAGCGGATCAAAGCGACGTTTGTCAAGGAGTTTGTGAAGCAGGATGGCCGCATCGTGGACGCCCAGGGCGAAACCGGCCAGACGTTCTATGCCCTGGCCTTCGGTCTGGATCTGGTCCCCGAGGCCCAACGCGAGTCGGTGGCAAGACATTTCGTCCAGGAAATCGAGAAGCAGGACTGGCATCTGGCCACCGGATTCCTCGGTACACCGTTCGTGCTGTTCGCGCTGGAGAAGGCCGGCCAGACCGATCTGGCTTACCGCCTCGTGCTCAACAAGACCTATCCGTCATGGCTGCTGCAGGTTGAACTGGGTGCGACTACGATGTGGGAGCGGTGGGATGGCTGGCTGCCCGACAAGGGATTCCAGGACCCCGGCATGAACTCGTTCAATCACTACTGGCTGGGATGCGTGGGCGAGTGGCTGCAGTGTTCGGTGGCGGGCATCGATACCGACGGACCCGGGTTTGCCCGGATCACCATCCGGCCCAAGCTCGCCTCGCCGGGACAAGGGCTCTCTGCCGCACGGGGAGCTTACGATTCGATTCGCGGGAGAATCGTCAGCGACTGGACTCGCGACGCGGCCGGGTTCCGGCTGAAGGTGACGGTACCGGCCAACACGACGGCCACCGTCTACGTTCCAGCTCGCGACGCGGCCAGCGTGCGCGAGGGCGACGTTGCCGCGACGGCGGCCAAGGGGGTGACATTCCTGCGCGCTGAAGACGGCTATGCACTGTTCGAAGTCGGGTCGGGCGAGTACGTCTTCCGCGTGCAATGAGCTGAAACCGAACCCAGGGTGCGCTGCTGCGCAGCGACCCTGGGCTGCGGAGTGTAACCGCTTCGCGGTAAAGAACTGCGGACAAGCGGACAGCCGGGGCAAGACGCCGTACTTTGGAAATGAGCCGCGTGCTGATGCGTCAGCTTCTTGTCCAGAGCACGGGCCACCTTCTCTCCCGCACTCCCCAAGCAAGCCAATTCGCCTCTCCAGTGGGGAAAGGATACCAGCAATTGCCAATTCCGAATTCCCGAATTCCCACATTCCTGAATTCCCCTGGTCCCTCTCTCGAGAAAGTGCGTTCCTGTACCTGCAGCCGGCAGTAGAGCGTGCTGGCAACGTTCGAAATAGGCACAATATCTGGGGTATTCCGGGTGTGCGTGCTGGGTTCGAGGCGTTGAAGTCGGTGATCCACCACGGCCTGAGCGCTGACGAGGTGCGACGGGGAGCCGGCCTGACGTCGCCCGAACCGTGACGCCGCTTCGCGCGACGGCCGCGAAGACCGACGCCGATGCGCAGCCGCCGGGCACGCTCAACAATTACCCAAGAATTACACGATGCCCGGCCGTCCGCGTCTGGGCCGCCAATCGCGCCGTGAAGGCCGCGAAACTCGCTGCAATCGCCCGCGCCACGTCCGCGGAACGTTGCTCTGAACACTGCAATTACACATTGCTTACATCGCGCAAACACGGCTGATACACCACCGCCTGCGGATCGCTGTCGCGCTCCGTCGCGCGGCAGGAAGCTGGCAGCGTTCTGAATTGACGGGTGAATGCAGACCGATATACTGCCTGCATCAAGACACAGGTGCATCCCATGAACATTCTGCTGATCAGCCCGCCGACGCCCGCCACGTTCTGGAGTTTTAAGCATGTGCTCCGATTCGTCTCGAAGCGGGCCGCCTTTCCGCCGCTGGGGCTGTTGACGGTGGCTGCGACACTGCCGGACGATTGGCACCTCAAGCTGGTAGATATGAACGTGCGCCGGCTGACCGACCGTGATCTGCAGTGGGCAGACTACGTCATGCTGAGCGCCATGATCGTGCACAAGGAATCGATCGCGGGCATCGTGGACCGGTGCCACAGCTTTGGCAAGCCGGTCATTGCCGGCGGGCCGCTCTTCACCACGGGCCACGAGGCATTCCCGGACATTGATCACCTGGTGTTGGGGGAAGCTGAAGAGCTCATGCCGCAGCTGGTAGAAGACATGCGTTGCGGGACACTGCGTCGCATGTATGCGGCAACACGTCGTCCTGAAATCACACAGGTCCCCATACCGCGCTGGGACCTGATCAATCTGCGGCACTACGTGACGATGTCCGTGCAGTACTCGCGGGGCTGCCCGTTTGACTGCGAGTTCTGCGACATCGTGGTCATGAACGGGCATGTCCCGCGCACGAAAACGCCGGCACAGCTGGTGGCCGAACTGGAGCAACTGCGGGTGCGCGGCTGGCGGGACATGGTGTTCATTGTCGACGACAATTTCATCGGCAATAAGAAGCAAGCCATTTTGCTGCTGCAGGAGCTGATCCGGTGGCGGCAGCGTACAGGCACACGGATGGGGTTCCTGACGGAAGCGTCGACCAACCTGGCCGACGACCCGGAGCTGTGTGAACTCATGGTGCAGGCCGGCTTCAAGAAGGTATTCGTGGGTCTGGAGACACCGTCGACAGAGAGCCTGCAGGAGTGCGGCAAACTGCAGAACTGCCGCCGCGACCTGGCGGAATCGGTCGTGATTCTGCAGCGCGCCGGGCTGGACGTCATGGGCGGATTCATCGTGGGGTTCGACAACGATCCCGTCGACATCTTCAAGCGCCAGTTCGACTTCATCCAGCGGTCGGGGGTGGTGACCGCGATGGTGGGACTTCTGACCGCCCTGCCCGAGACGCGGCTATACCGGCGGCTCCAGCAGGAAGGGCGCCTCGAGACGGAAAGCACCGGGAACAACACACAGGCCGAGCTCAATTTCCGGCCGGTTCTGGGGCGCGAGTTCCTCCTCAACGGCTACCGCGACCTGATGAAGAAGCTGTACGAGCCTCGCAACTACTACCAGCGCATCTGCACATTCCTGCAGCACAAACGGCCCGGCGTCTCACGCGGCAGACTGTCCTGGTCCGACATCCAGGCATTCCTGAAATCGCTCTGGCTGCTGGGCGTCTGGCACCGTGGCCGGCTCGCCTACTGGCGACTCTGCCTCACGATTCTGGTCCGGCGGCCGCGCCAGTTCCATCACGCGCTGGAACTGGCCATCATCGGCTATCACTTCCGCCGCGTGTCCCAGCTGCTCTGACCACGCGGCCCGCGCCACCGCTCGACAGACTCGCTGCATCGCGCTGCACGCGATCGTCCTCACCCGGCTGCCAGCTCGCGAGTATACTGGGCGTTGGCCGTGATCTCGTCGAAGAACCGTGGGTACATACCGACGATTACACCATCGGTAGGCTTGATATTCTCGAACGCGAACTTGAACGCGTTACGGACGATGTCCTGGCTGTCGCACAATCGTCCGGCACCGAGGATCTTGAAGCCCAGGCAGGGCTGCTCCACCTCGCGGATCACGCGGGTCATGGCCTGCGGGTCCGTGCGATAGAACGGGTACGCGATCTGCAGCGTCTCTGGGGCCAGGGGGCCATTCCCTCCCGGCGCCGTCCTGCGGGTCAGGAAGTAGAAGCAGCACATAAAGAAATCCACTTCCCATCCCTGGTCGGCAATCGTGCGAATGCAGTCCGGATTGTGCGCCGAGACGCCGGCCAGGAGTCCGCGATCGTGCACGGCCTTCACGTAATCGTGCACCTCCTGCCCCTTCCCTTCGCGGAACAGCGAGTCCGTCACGCCACCGTGATGGGATAGTGCGAACGGCTGCGTGTCCTGAATCGTCTTGTCGATGCTGTCCCGACCGGCATGCAGTCCGAAGAACTGCATCTGGGACCCATGCTCACGCACTCGCCGCAACACCTCCACCGTCGTCTCTCCGACGGAGAACTGATGCACATTGATGCCCGCCGCCTCGCAATCGAGCAGGAACTTCACGGTCTGGTCCGCTGTGAAGTACTCTTTCATGTGCCGGTCGGCATGCGGCCCGAGGTAGGAGTATCCTCCGATCGGATTCCAGCCGGCGACCAATCGTGAGATGGAATGTGTGCCGAGTGTGATGGTGGGCAACGTGGCGGCGGCCGCCGCCGGCCCCGATTCGCCTGCCACCGCTCGACCGACCCCGGCCAGTCCTGCGGCCGCCACCCAACCTCCAACATGGGCCAGGAACGCGCGCCGCTGTACTTCACGAGCATCACTTCCGCGAGCCATTGATCCGTCCTCCAAAGGAATGACACACCACATTCCGACCGGCGACCTGGAACCATAACGCGCTATTGTACCACGTCCGCACCATCGGGTGGACACTGCTGAGACGACCGCCACCCAGCACGTCTCCGGGCCCGAAGAGTGGAAGTGCATGGGAATGCCGTTCTCGGACGTACTGACAGACTGTCACTGACAAACTGGCAGGATGATACCACTTCGCAGTGGTCTGCGATATCATCAGGTCAAGTGCCGGGGGGGGATAGAACAGGCCAGCGCCCCCGGAATATGCAGGATTCTCTCACGAGGTATCACCATGCCGCATCATCCAGTCACCCGTCGGATTGTCGCCACCGTTTCCCGCATCGCGCTCGTCTTTTTGCTGGCTGGCCACGCCATGGCCGCCGAGTCGCTGGCGGTGAGCGGCGCGGCCGCCCAGCAGGCCGGCGCAGTTGCCGGCGCTGTGCCGTCGGATCCGGCACCACCCGCTTCCGGGTCGGTGCTCGATCGAGCGTCGATTTCATTCCGCATCTCGGTGGCGCAGTGGATGCCGGAGAATCGTTATCGTGAGTTGCTGGCGCTGTTTGAACGTTACAAGGGAGTGACCGACGAGATCACATTCTTCACGTCGTTCACGCACCCGCCACTCCCTCTGGAGGAAATGCAGCGGCGCTGTGCGATACTGGCACAGCGGATCCCGCAGGCACAGGCGCTGGGCTATCGAGCCGGCATCAACGTGCTCGGCACCATGGGGCATCACGAAGAAAACCTGCCGAACTCGCTGGCGGCCGACTTCACGCGTGTGACCGATGCCGACGGCAATGTGTCCCGGGGCTCGTTCTGCCCGCTCGACCCGCAGTTTCAGGAGTACGTAGAGCAGATCTACCGGGTCGTGGCGGAAGCCAATCCCGATTACATCTGGGTCGACGACGACGTGCGTCTGGCAGGTCACATGCCGGTGTTTGAGACCTGTTTCTGTGACCGTTGTGTGGCACAGTTCTCGCAGATTACGGGCACGTCGTACACGCGTGCCAGTCTGAAAGAGGCGTTGCATGCAGGTCCCCCGGAAGCGCGTCTCGCGGTGCGCAAGGCGTGGCTGGCGAACAACCGGGCCAAGATTGCCGGGTTGCTGTCGCTGGTGGAACGCACGGTCCACCAGGTGCGTCCCGGTCTGCCGTTGGGGTTCATGACAGGCGAGCGGTATTACGAAGGGTACGACTTCGACAACTGGGCCCGCGCGCTGGCTGGTCCCGCCGGCGCGCCGGTGGGCTGGCGTCCTGGCGGCGGGTACTATGAAGACACGGTGACCAGCGGCCTGACGGGCAAGTCGCATGAAATTGGCCGCCAGATTTCACTGCTCCCCTCTGACGTCGCCACGATCCAGTCGGAGATCGAGAATTTTCCCTACCACCGGCTGAAGAAGGCGGCGCACATCACGGTGCTCGAGGCCGCTTCG
Organism: Planctomycetaceae bacterium; assembly: GCA_012729315.1. Lineage (GTDB taxonomy): Bacteria > Planctomycetota > Planctomycetia > Pirellulales > Pirellulaceae > JAAYDI01. The sequence continues at coordinate 35,927 of JAAYDI010000169.1, read as the reverse complement.
CACATGGGTGCCGGCTGCACCGGTGCCGCTTTCAACGTGCTGTCCGGTAACGACGAGCCGCTCGATGAATTCGAGCCGCTGGTGGCCCGGATCCATGCCGCGCGGCCGCTGTACGACCTGGCAGCGAAGCATCTTGGCCGTGCGCATCCTGTCGGATTGCATGCCGCATGGAACAAGGATGCGTGGGCGGTCGCCGACCTGGGGATGCTCGGCCTGGCCCCGCAGCTGTGGGAGATCGGCCTGCCGGCGGCTTACAGTCCCCAGGGCGCCGCCGTGACGCTGCTGTTCACTCAGAGCGTGGCGGCCATGTCCGACGAGGCGCTGCGCCGTACCCTGTCGGCCGGTGTGTACATGGACGCCGAGACCCTCGCAGCGGTCAACGGCCGAGGGTTCGGTCACCTCACCGGCGTGACCGTGGAGCAGGCACTGCATGAAGACTGCATCGAAGAACTCACCGACCATCCGCTCAACGGCCCCTTTGCCGGGCGTCAGCGCGATTGCCGGCAGTCGTTTTATCATCAGCCCGGCCACGTGCTGAAACCGGCCCATCCGCAGATGCAGACGCTCGCCCGCCTGGTCGATTACGGCGGCCAGGAGCAGGCAGCCACCAGCATGGCGCTGTTCGAAAACGAGCTGGGGGGCCGCGTCGTGGTGTGCGGCTACTATCCGTGGAGCTTCCTCCACAACCTGAGCAAGTCCAGCCAGATGAAGTCGGTCATGCGCTGGCTGTCGCGCGATCAGCTGCCGGCCTACGTCGGTTCGTTCCACAAGGTCAACTTGTGGGCACGCCCGGCGGCCGATGGACCCCTGGCCGTCGCTCTGGTCAATTCGAGTTTCGATGCGGCTGAGCAACTCGAACTGGTCCTGCACACGGATCACAGCACGGTCACGGTGTTCGACATGCAGGGTCGCGCGGCAACCGTCGCGGGGGGACCTTCCGACGGCCCATACCGGCACTTCCAGATCCCGGCGGTCGAGCCGTGGTCCATGTGCCTGGTGGTCACAGAACGGTAGTGCGTCGTTCGATAGGATACAATAACTCCGGTGTTACTCTCGCTCGTGCCATGAGGAATCTGCCATGTTATCGATTACGCTTGCTGTAGTTATCGCTGCAACTGCTATTCAAACAACTGCAGTGCCGGGAGCCGTGTCCAGCGCCGCGTTGGCGGCGCAGACCCCGCCGCGTTCGTTCGTCTACGTATGCCAGGACGCAGGCGCAGGCGGTTACGAGGCGTTCCCGGATGTCTGCCGCCTGCAGGATGGCCGCCTGATGGCCGTCTTCTACGCCGGGTACGATCACGTGTCGATGCCCTCAGAGCGTCTGCCCCGCGGCGGGCAGATCGCCTGCTGCACGTCAGACGACGAAGGCCTGACGTGGAGCCCGCCGTCGATGCTCTACGACAGCCCGCACGACGACCGCGACCCGTCCATCTGCCAGCTCAAGAACGGCCGCCTGATCTGTAACTTCTTCTCACTTGCCAAGAGCCAGACGCCGGGGCGGCACTGGGACGGACAGGGAACGTGGATGGTTACCTCTGACGACCTGGGGCGCACCTGGTCCCCCGCACGGCAGATTGCGGCGGATGCGTACTGCAGCTCCCCCATCCGCGAACTGTCCGACGGCCGCCTGATCCTGGGACTGTATCGCGAGAAGTCCGATACAGCAGTCGGAGCAGTCACCTACAGCGACGACGGAGGTGAAACCTGGAGCGACGTGATAGAGATCGACAATGGCGGCCACCGGCTCGACGCCGAGACCGACATCATCGAACTTAAAGATGGCACGCTCTACGCCGCTCAGCGGCCGGCCATGTGCTCGTCGGTATCGACCGATCGAGGCCGCACCTGGAGCGTCTCGAAACTCATGGGTTTCGAAGGACACTGCCCGTATTTCCTGCGGACGGTGGACGATGTCATACTGCTGGCCCACCGCGTGCCGGCGACCAGCCTGCACTACAGCCGCGATGAGTGCCAGACCTGGAGCGAGAACGTGCCGGTGGACGATGTGATCGGCGCGTATCCGTCGATGGTCAACCTGCAGGACGGCAGCGTGCTGATCGTCTACTACGAGGAAGGGGCCGGATCGAGCATCCGCGCCAAACGGTTTCGGATCACGGAGGACGGGGTACAGTGGATCGTTCCTGACACAAGCGAGCAGACAGGTGGAGATCAACCATGACCGGACTGCGTTGGTGGTGGACATGTGGACTTCTGTTGATTTCGTGCTCGTGGGCGACGTCTGCCGAGTGGCGTGTCGGCGTGGCACGGCAGGATATCACACCGGTCGGGCCGATCTGGATGGCGGGCTACGCGTCACGGGACCATCCATGCGAAGGCGTCCTGCACCCGCTGTGGGCCAAGGCATTGGCCGTGGAGGATTCGCAGGGGCATCGAGCAGTGATCGTCACGACTGACCTGATCGGTCTGGTCCGCGAGGTCTCGGAGCCAGTTTGCGCGCGGGTGGAGAAGAGCACGGGCATCTCGCGGCAAAGTGTGCTTCTGAGCTGCTCGCACACGCATTGCGGGCCGGTGGTGCGCAAGTGCGCGGAAGTCGCGTATGGACTGGATGCCAGGCAGTCCGAGATCATCGCGGAGTATGGGCGACACCTGGAGGACCGGCTGGTGGCGGTGATCGAAGCGGCTTGCCGCGCGATGCAGCCGGCCACGCTCGCCTACGGCGAAGGTACAGCGACCTTCGCGATCAATCGCCGCGTGCGACGCGATGGCGGCTACGGATTCGGCGCGAACCCGAAAGGGCCGGTCGACCACGTTGTCCCCGTGCTCGCGGCGCGGGCGGAAGACGGCCAGCTGCTGGCGGTGTTGTTCGGCTACGCGTGCCACAATACGACGACAGCAATTTACGAGTTGAACGGCGACTATGCCGGCTTCGCGCAGCTCGCACTGGAGCAAAGCCATCCGGGGACGACAGCCCTGTTCATGATCGGCTGCGGCGCCGATGCAAACCCGAATCCCCGCGGTCAGGTGACGCACGCGCAGGAATACGGAAAGGCCTTGAGCGAGGCAGTCGACAGTGCACTGGCCCAGGCGATGCAGCCGATCCGCGGGCCACTGACCACCGCATTGGCGCGCGTGGAATTGCCGTTCGTGGACCCACCCAGTCGCGAGGAACTCGTCGCGCGCCGCGAAAAAGGAGATGTCTATCAGCAACGGCTGACGCAATTGCTGCTGGATCGCTTTGACGAAGATGGCGGACTGGCGCGGAGCTACCCCTGTCCTGTGCAGGTAATGCGCTTTGGCCGCGATCTGTCGCTCGTCGGGCTGTCGGGCGAAACTGTCGTAGACTACGCCCTGCGATTGCGAAAGGAGTTTCCCACAGAGCGGCTGTGGGTGGCCGGCTACTGTAACGAGGTATTCGCCTACGTCCCGTCCGAACGCGTGCTGAAGGAAGGCGGTTACGAAGCAGGCGATTCCATGGTGTACTTCGGATTCCACGGGCCTTTCCTGCCAGGCCTGGAAGATCGCATCGTGGACCAGGTGAAGCAGTTGAGCGCGGCAATGTCAGCTTGCGAGGGCGCGACGGCTGATCTGCAACCTCTATCACCATGACGAACATGTAATAGACGGCGGTCTGGGCGACGCGGCGCAGCATTGAATTCATTTTTCTGATTGACCCTGAACAATCCCCGAAAGCAAGTCTTGTTCAGGTAGATCAAGTGCGCAGCGCGACGGAACAGATCCAAACCGGTTGGCTGAATCGCACGGATCTTCAGGTATTCCCTCTTCGTGTTTTTCAGAGTGTCCAGGATCTCTGCAACCCGCCGCCAGTCTTCCCGTATGGCAAGATAGGTGTCGATGAGCCATGTTGCCTTCGGCAAAGCGGTGCGAGAGCTTCGCATCGGGATGGGCGTGTCGCAAGAGGACTTGGCCGACAGGACCAAGATACACCGCACTTACATCGGTGGAATCGAGCGGGGCGAACGAAACCCGACCTCAACGGGATCATGCCGCGGAGGGGCAGGCCTCTGTGACTTGAACCAGCGCGGCCAGACAGCTACGGGGCACGGTCCGGCTCGGTGGTCACCGGCTCCAGGGCACATTCATCGAAGATGGCGGCCCCGTTCCGCCAGATGCACTGGATGTGGCTCGTCAGTGTCACACGTACCTTGGCCGTATCGGGCCCGGTCGTGAACGGCAGCCGGATGTGCTGGAAGCCCTCAGTGGCCTGCGTGATGCCGACCCGCTCGTGCGTGACCAGGACCTGACCCTGCAGATCCAGTTCCTGCACCACCAGCCCCGCGAAGTCGTCCGGTCCGGCTCCAAACCCCTGGCCATCGTTACGCACGTCGAGGCCGAGGACCCAGGCGGAAGCCACCAGCGGTTGATTCGTATTGACCACCACATCCTGGAACAGCTCGCTGGTACCGCCACCGTCCGTCACCTGGCTGATCGCTTCCTTGCCGTATCGCATGTGCGGCTGGCGCCATTCGTAGATGGATTCCTGATAGATATAGCAGTTGATCCCGGGAGAGAAGCGAAAACGCCACGCATCGCGGACCCCTTCCACGCCATGCTCGATGCTGCGTGCCGCGGGAAACCCGTCCTCGAACCCGCCGTTGTTCAGCAGGTTGTTGCCCGGCAGTCGCACGAGCGTCAGGTCGGTGTGGTTGTCGCCGGCCTGCAATTGGAGTACGTGTGCCTGGCCGAAGTAGCCTTGCTTGTTTACTTCGACCGCGATCTGCTGCAGATCGGCCAGTCCGTGGATCGTGAACCGGCCATCGGCGCCGGTCCTGACGGCTTGTGCGCCGACCACCACCACCGCATCAGCCAGCGGTTTCTGGGCGTCGTCGGTAACCATCCCGGTGAGTTGCGCCAGGGCCGGCGGCCCATCGAGGACACACAGATCGTACGTCATGGTGCCGCCGTCGGCCTCCGCAGGCGCTGACGTTTCGAGCACGAAGCGGAGTCGCGCGGCCGACGCTGATGTGGTCAGCTGCGTCGACACGTACTGGAAGCAGTCGGCGTTGTCCGGCACCGGCTGGTGATGCCGGGCGATCACGCGTCCGTCGGCATCGAGTTCTTCCAACAGCAGCGCGGCGGAGCAGCGCGACGGCGCGGCCGTCTCCTGGCCGGCCGGCACGGATGGGGACACAAGCACCGATGCACGGTAGGCGCTGTTCGGACACGCAGCCACCTCCTGTACCAGGCGGCTTGCCCCCGCCCCCTGCACGCGTGCGGCAGCGGTCCCTTCCGCGATCGGTATCCACGGGCCGCTGTCATCCTGCAATGGAGCGCAGCATTCCAGGCTTGCCGCCGCCCGAGCGGCCACGTCGAATCGCCAGCCGGCGGGACGGTTCGCCCCCTGCTCGTCGGCGGCCCACTGTTCAAACCCGGCGTTCCGCAACAGGTTCCGCCCCAGAACGACCACGGGCGTCGCCCCTGTGCCGCCTGTGCCCTGCCCGATTTCGATGCCCTGCACAAACGCCTCGCCAGGGAGCGACATGGCGGCGTTGCCACCGATGAATCGGATGTCGATCACACCATTACGCGGCCGTATGCCATTGAACACCAGATCGACGGCGCGCATCGCGCCGCCGGCTGTCGCCGCAACGTCCATCTGCGACACTACCGGCTGACCGTTGATCGTCACAGACACACAGTGCGTGCACGTGTCCAGGCGGCGATTGGCGGCGAACTTGAGTCGGACATGGTATGTACCTGGGGCGACCGTCGCATTTACCCAGAACTCCTTGCCGTGCACGCCGTAGCGATACAATTCCTGCTCATCCGTCGCCAGGACCGGCAGTGGCGCCGGCGTGGTCCACCAACTCTCCACCACGCTGTCGGTCATCGCGCCCGTACGAATGATGAACTCCGTGCCTGGCCGCCACAGGTTGCCGCGCGCGTCGCGAACATCCTGCCGACCGGGGTAGCCCATCAACAGGCACTGTGTCTCGGTCGGGCCGCCCCCCGTGCCATCACCACTCGTTCCCGTGGCTGCCGACCACTGCGCCGCGTCCACATAGACGCGTCCGCCGCTCGACTTCGCATTGTGCGCACCGCGCACCACCACCCGCAGCGTATGTGGACCGTCTGGCAATCCGTTCCGGTAATAGAGCACCTGTTCGTGGTGCACAGTGGGGCACCAGCAATCGATGCCGACCAACTGCTTCTGGTCGTCAACATACACGTCGGCCAGACCTCCGTCCGGAGCGGCGCGTCCGATCAGACGTACCTGGTTGCCGACGAACGGGACCGTCACCGCCGCGCCCGCCGCATCACTCACATGGCAGCCGCCGGCTGCGTCGTCCGGATCCTTCACGCTCTCCCACGCGCCCGTAAAGGCAAGCGTCGCATCATCCACCTGCTGCTGCGGGTCATCCTCTCCTTCAACCACCATGCGGCGGGCACCATCGTGCCGGACCGTGACCAGAGCGTCGCCGTTGGAGAGCATCGTCACGCTGAAACCGTTGTGCGTCAGATCGTCGCGCTGCGGCAGAGGCTGGCCATCGGCCGTGACGCGCTGCGGCACAAATGCCAGACGCAGCAGATCAGTAGTTCCCGGTGGCGCGTCGAACGTGCTGTAGTGCACGGCCCCCTGGCGGTAGAAGACGGAGTTCACGACGGAGGTGGACCGCATGATGTGGTTCTCCCGCGCCGCCCCGAACTCAGCCGGCAGCCACGCCAGCGTACCGAGCAGGTGTGTCAGCGCCATCGGATGCGCGATCTTGAACCAGTTGTTGTTAACGACAAAGCCACCATCAATATTGTCCTCCGACACGCCTGTTTCGCGACCATCGTAGGTGGCCAGAATCTGGATCCGCCGCGCCAGTTCCCGGGCCCAGGCACTGTTCGCCTGCACCGCGTACTGGGCGATGGGAACCGCCAACTCCATCGGGCCGTACCAGAGCGAGCGGCCACAACAGCTGGACGACTCCGGGAAGGCCCACGCACCGCTGTAAACGTCGCCGGCGGACATCGGACAGACACCCGTGTGGTTCAGGAACAGCGTCAGGATATTCCGCGCGTCTTGTCGCCAGTTGGGGAACACGTCCGGATGGTCCATGAAATAGCGGGCGGTGAACTCAGTAACGTTCTCGGCCTGTACATTGTCCACCCAGTCCCAGTAATTGCGTCCCCACGTATCGTCGACCGTCCACTTCTCGAGCAGCACGTCGCGCAGGTAAGCGCGCCCTGCGTCGCGCGCTTCCACAATCTCGTTGTGCTCACCGGTGTAACCGAGCCGCACCAGCTCGTCGAGGAAATACAGCAGGAACGAGACGCCGCCCGTTTGAGTGTCGTCGCTCCAGGGCGCCGCTTCCGGATTGGCGTACCGGGACCACGGCCGTGCGCCAACGTCGCGGTCGCGTTTGGCCGCCAGCAGGTCGCCCCAGTGCTGGCAGGCCTCCAGCCAGCGCTGCTGGCCCGTCAGCTGGTACGCGCGCAGCATGGCCAAGCCGACTTCTGCCGCGATGTCCAGCTGGATCATGCCTTGCGGATCACACTTGCCGTACGACTTGCCGCGATGAGGGACGCTGATGAGGAACCGAGGCCACGGATGATCGTCCGGCGTCAGGCAGTGGTCCAGGAGAAAGTTGGCCTGCAGTGTCACGAGCGCCAGGGCGGCCGGATCGCCGGTGTAACGATAGTAGTCCACCATTCCGGACAGCACGTAGGCAGACCGCTGTCCGAGGTCCGCGTTGTCCCAGTCGCTGGTCACCAGCGGCGTGATGGCGCCATCCGCGGCAATGCTCCAGTGGCCGCTGAACAAAAAGTGCGGCAGGCAATCGATCGCCTCGTCGCGGGTCGTCCAGGGGTAGCGCTTCAAGGTCTCTGCCGCCACACGGATGCGAAAATCGAGCTGCCCGTTCTGAGCCGTGTACCACGGCGCGATCACCCCCTCCGCATCGTGCACGGCCGGATACGCGTAGTAGCGATCCATGATCTCGGCGGCCTGGAGCTGCCACCCCGGCCAGGCGGCAAGCAACACCAGCAGCAGCAGTGCACCGCAGGTGCGCGCGGCGCGCGGTATCGACTCGAATCTGGATCCACACCGGACATCGCCAGGTTGGCTCATCGCTTCTCCCCCATGGCAAAGGAAAACAGGCAGGCGCATCACGAGCTATCTTGGCCGACCCGGCAGCGCCGTGCAAACGGTTCACCGCGAGCTTTTCGGCCGTTCAGTCGCCCGCCACTGCCGGACACCAGCCGTCGTCGGATACCAGCCATCGCCAGACACAGAACCAGCCACAGGGTCGGTCGACAAGATCCGGGCGCAGCGGTAGTGTGTCGGGGGTGACAGGGTAGATCGCGGAGGACGAGGGTGTTGAACGAACACGAGGCGCGCACGTCGGTCCGGTTGTATACGCCCGCTGATCGCCAGCCGACGCTGGAGTTTCTGCGGCAGGTCGACCACCAGTTCGTGCCCCCCCTGTCCAGCAGTCTGCGGTATGGAAGCCTCGAGGCCTACCTCGATTACAGCCTGGCTGATGGGCAAGGGCGCGTCCTGCTCCACGCACGAGACCAACGCATCATCGGGTACCTGGCGTTCCGCTACGAACCGAGCGGAACCGTGCCGGGTCAAGAATCGATCTATCTGAGCAACATGTGCGTGAGCGAGTCGCAGATGGGCACCGTCCTGATACGGCTGTATCAGGCCATGGTGCGGCAGGTCGAGCAGGAAGGGCACGGCCGGGCCACGCGCATCTGGGCCAAGACCTGGCGCGAGAATCGTACGTCCTCCCGAACACTGACGCGGCTGGGCCTGAAGCTTGTTCGGACGATTACTGACGATCCCGCGTTCGGCGGTTGTCGAGACACGCTGGTATTCGAAGGCCCCTGGTCCGGCTTCGTCGAGAACGTACAGAAACTGACCGCTCCTGGCCACGGCTCAACGGCCACCTGAAGAAACAAGAAAACAGGACGGACGTTGGTTCCAGCCACGCGCCGCGTCATCTCCGCTGGCACGTCGGGCAGAAAAACGTGCTCCGCTGCGCCTGGACGATGCGGCGAATCACCGCGCGTTCACAGGTTGGGCACAACTCGTCCGCACGGTCGTAGACACGATGGCAATTCTGGTAACCATCGGAGTTGTTCAGCACCGTCCGATAGGTGCCATCGGACAGCGTCGACCCTTCATGGCGGATCGCCTCATCACTGTCCAGCCACAGCAACAGCCGTTTACCCACTCGGTCCACACTCCGTACCTGCAGCGTGATGAGCGTGATGTGGCGCCGGGCCACGCTAGCAGCCATTCCCGCTGCGTGGAAGTTGTGGGTCGCAACGCGCCGCACCTTGGCTGGTCAGAAAAAAAGCCGATTCGGTGAGGGGTCATCGACCCGTTTGTTGATTGACTTGCAGAGCGGTGATCGCAAGGGAGGTGCGGCATGCATACGTGCGCGGACGTCCGCCGTGGGTGGCATGTCGAACGACCGCGCCGGCTGAGGCGGGGCACCTGGTGCCTCCTGCTGCTGGCGGGTGTGACCGTGTGGGGCGGTGGTGGCGTGTGGTGCAGTGTCTGGAGCAGTGATCCGGAATCGCCGGTGCGCCGCACCTACACGGTGCTGATCGACCTGTCCAAGCAGGACACGTACGTGACGATCCCGGGTTCGGCTGCGCGCACGTTCTTGTGCGATGTGGAGGCGGATCCGCTGCCGTCATCGTACCAGCTGATTCCCGCTGCAGGCGTCGTGCGTATCGGACAGCCGGTCGACATCGTGCTGGTCAAGTCGCCCGGCGTCCGCATTCGACTGTCGATCGTCCACCGGGGTCAGGAGCTGGCAGCGCGCGTCTCACCGCTGATCGACATCGGGCGGGCGAATCCGGTCGAGTTCACACATGATCGCATCAAGCGGACGCTCTGGTCATTTCAGCGGCGGGTCAAGGATCTGCAGCGGCAGATCCGTGCGGCGCAACGGGAGTATCACCAGATCGATACCTGGCTCGCCACGCCCGGGAACAAGCCGCTATATCTGCACAAAGCGGTCCGCCTGCGCCAAAAGCTCCTCGCCCAGCAGTTGACGGCCTATCAGCAGGAACTGCCCGCAGCTCAAAGCCGCTATGCGTCTTTCCGCGACATTATTGAGCTGGCCAGCGGGATCCATGCGACGACGGCGGTGCGATTCACGGCCGAGGTCGGGACGGGGAGCTAGCGTCCGGTGCTTCGGTGCTTCGGTTGCTGGCTGCCGGGTTCCGGGTCCGGGGTCCCGTTGTCGGGGACCTGAGTGCCGGGTGCCGGGTCGAGGGGCTGGGCCATGTATCGCACGAGGCTGGAGCCTTCAGTTTCCTCGCGTGTGAGCCACGACCAGCAGGCATGCTTGGAGTGGCAGGCCGGGCACTTGGGGAGCGCAGACGAAGACGGCATGTGCGGATCGTCCTTCACCGCCGCGATATCGAGCCAGACGAGTTCACATTCCTCGCACACGGCCAACACGGTAGTGCAGCTGTTACACCGCATGAACCGCAGTAAACCTTGTTCGCAGGATCCGCAGAGTGCGATGTGCGGAAGTTGATCCGGGTGCTTCATAGTCCAGTCGCCGATCTGTACGTGTCGGCGGGGGTGCCGCCCGGAAACCGGGCGGCATCCGCCATGTGACAGACAACCGTGAACTCGCTGTCGGTGAAATACAGAAACTGCATGCCGTTCTGCGACTCGCCCGTGCGCGACACCCGTCCGGCCACCGTCACTTCCTGGCCCACCTGCCGGCGGAGCGCCACATCCGCTGCGCGTGGATCCTGGCCAGCCATCGCCACCGTCTGCCCGTTGCAGACGGCAGCGAGAGAGCCCCACAACACGGTAATTGCGTCCCAGCCGACCGGTTACAGTTCCCAGCCCGGCCGATACTCGCGGTACAGGTACCGGTTCGCGTCGTCGGCGTTGGTGATCTTCATCTGCTGGCTGTCGAACAGCACCTTGCGGCCAGCACGGAGGGCCACCGTTCCGAGGTTGACGGTATCGGTGATGGCGGCGGCGTTGAGGAAGTTGCCGGGCGACGGGTCCCCTCCTCGGACCGCCTGCTGCCAGCTGCCGTAGCGGCGCGGCGCCCGTTCTGCCACTTCGCCGATCTCCAGCAGCTGGCGTTTGCCCTGTGCCAGCAACTGCGGTTCCTGACCCAGGAAACCGGCGAGGATCGCGCCGGCGTCGCCAAGGTACAGAATGCCTTCGCGTTCCAGCTGGATGTCCTGCGCTTCCAGTTCGTCCGGCAGACGCGGTTTCATGCCGCCGTCGTACCAGAACAGCTCCCATGCCGGCATGCTTTCGGTCGCTGCAAACCCGAACCGCAGCGTGCACGCGGTGGGATACGAGAAGTCGTTGGCCGTCGGACGGCTCACGTTGTCGTGGATCGCGCACGTGTGGGTCGCCCAGGCCTCGGCGCTGGCCGGCACGCCCACCTCCAGCGCGGTGAAAATCGGCCACAGGCTGTAGATACCCATGTCCGCCATCGATCCGCCGCCGAAGTCGAACCAGCCGCGGAAGACGGTATGGGTGTAGTGCGGGTGATAGGGGCGTGCCACTGCGGGACCCAGCCACAGGTCCCAGTCGAATCCCTGCGGGATCGGCGGCGTCTCAGTCGGCAGCTCCGTGTACTGCGGCCACACCGGCCGGTTCGTCCAATTGTGGATTTCCCGCAGTCGCCCGATCATCCCGTCCTTGATGCACTGGGCGATCTTTCCGTTGCCGGTGCCGCTGCCGTAGGCCAGCAGGTGCGTGGCCACCTGGGTCTGGCGGGCCGTCTCGACAACCAGCCGGCCCTCGTACAGGCGATTGGCGAGCGGTTTGTGCACCATCACATGCTTGCCCTGCTTCATGGCGGCAACGGCGATGGTCGCGTGCAGGTGGTCGGGAGTCATGATCTTGACGGCGTCCAGGTCCGCTTCCTGCGCCAGCAGTTCGCGGAAATCAGCGTATGCGGTGCACGCCCGGTAGTTGTCCGCGCCGCGCTGCCTGGCGTAGTATGTGTCCACCACTTCGCGGCCGACTTCCCGCCCGCCCGGACAGCCGTCATCCCCTTCGCGCCAGGATGGATTGTCCAGGTACTTGCGAATGCACGCGCGGATGCTGTGCTTGCCCCACTCCACGTAGTCACTGCTGTCCGTGTTCGGATCGCAGACGGCAACGATCTGGACCTGCGGATCCTCCAGCAGCGCCCCCAGTTCGCTGAATCCCTGGGTCCCCATGCCAATGTGCGCCAGCGTGATCTTCTCGCTCGGCGCCACATAGCCGGGTCCACCCAACACGTGCCGCGGGACGACCGAGAACAGACCAGCAGCCACGGTGGATCGCACGAACTTGCGACGGTTGATTTCAAATGCCACGGGAATACTCCTCTCTTACAGGTAGGCCTTCGATACCCAGGGGTTCGTCCGGGGATCTACTCATCGTACGGCGCCGCGGCACCGCTAACCAGCCTCGGTGGCCGGGCTTGCGGCGGCGGAATACTTGTTGCCGGGGCCGCAGCCCGGGATTAGACTTGGCGGGCGGGACGGAACTGGCACAAGGAGCGGATCGGTGTGTACGCGGCAAGTGATTTATTGCCTGGTGGCGCTGGCCGGCGCCGGCTGGTGGTCGTGCCGGCTGACAGGGCGAGCCTGCGCGCAGCGGCCCGACGACTATGCCGCCGCGCGGGCCGCGATGGTACAGCGTGAAGTGAGCGGCCGCGGCGTGCGCGACGAGCGGGTCCGTGCGGCCATGCGCGAGGTGCCCCGGCATCTGTTCGTGCCGGCCGACCAGCGCAAAAACGCCTACATCGATGGAGCGCTGCCGATCGGCAACGGCCAGACTATTACGTCACCGTACGTGGTCGCGTTCATGACCGAGAAGCTGGAGCCGCAGCCTGCCGACCGCGTCCTGGAGATCGGCACCGGCAGCGGTTACCAGGCGGCGGTCCTGAGTCGTCTGGTCGCCGAGGTGTATACGATCGAGATCGTCGAGCCGCTCGGGCAGCGGGCGACCCGGACCGTGCAGCGACTGGGGTACCGTAACATCCACGTCAAGATCGGCGACGGCTACCAGGGCTGGCCGGAGCACGCCCCCTTCGACAAGATCATCGTCACCTGCTCGCCTCAGGACATTCCCCGCGCGCTGGTCGATCAGCTCCGGGAGGGTGGTCGCCTGGTGGTGCCTCTAGGGGAACGTTTCCAGCAGAACCTGTACCTCTTCCGCAAGGTCCAGGGACAGTTGGAGAAGGAGAAACTGGAGTCCACGTTCTTCGTCCCCATGACCGGCATGGCCGAAGCAGCGCGAATGGCGCCGGACGATTCGGGGATTCCGCGGCCGGTCAACGCCAGCTTTGAGGAGTCGGGCGACGGTCGGGATGTGCCTGGCTGGTTCTATGTCCGGCAGGCCGAGGTGGTGGAAGACAGCACGGCGCCGGACGGCCGCCGCTGCCTGGTGCTGGCCAATGACATCCCCGGCCAGAACGCCCATGCGCTGCAGGCGGTGGGTCTGGACGGGCGTCAGATCAAGAGTGTGACCCTGTCGGTCTACCGCCGTACCCGCGGATTTCACGGGCGCTCGGACAAGGCTCGGCAGCCGCGCGTCGAGCTGGCGTTCTACGACGAAGACCGGGCACTGATCCGGACCCTGATCCTGGGGCCCTGGACCGGCAACAGCCCGTGGTCGCGCGAGACCCAGGAAATCGCCGTCCCCGGCCGATCCCGGTTCGCCGTCATCACCGTGGCCATGTTCGGCGCGACGGGTGAATGCGCCTTGGACGACCTGCACATCACTACTACTCCCCAATAGCCTGCCACTCCCTGCGAATCGGTGTTTTTCCTAAAGGGGTGATTGCGGCCACTTTCCAGACAGTTAGACTGGGAACCGTTGAGTGTTGAGCGCAGTCAGCGCGTCGAAACTCAGCGCGTCGAAACGTAAAGCGGTTCCATCTACACTCGTCTGGGTGAGATGCAGGAAGCGGCGTCGGGCATTCGTGCCGTGGCGCAGGTGTGCTGATCTCGCATCGTTCGAGGGAGTTCTGATGGTCAGCACGTGCCGCGCTAACGGAAGGCGAAGTGAAGCGGAGTTTCATTCAACTCACCCGTCTTGATGACTCTCGTCGTACATTTCTCGTCGTACTATTAACGGATGATCGGGTCGCCCTATGAAGGATTCCCTGGCGGGACTGTATCTCTCGCGCTGCGTAGTGCTGGGAACACTCTGTGCCGTCCTGGCTGGCAGTGGACCGCGGCTCGCGGCGGAAACGTCAGCGGCGAAAGTCGGCGCACGGCAGTATCTCCGCTCGACCAACGTGTCACTCTACACGGACCTGTCCACACTGGAGGCCAATGCGCTGCTCGAACGGCTCGAGGCGACGCTGGACCTCGTCAGCGCGTACTGGAAACGCCCCCTGCGCGGGACCATCCAGTGCTACGTGGCCGAGCATCTGGACAACTGGCACGATCGTGAGTTGCCGCATCCGATGGCCAGGATCCTGATTGGGCGAGTGGGCGGTGCGGCAATCGCCGTGCGCGTCGTTGACGCGGAAAAGGAGAGTCACAAGATTGTGGTGCTGGCCGCCGCTCGCCCCGGTGTGGCGGAGCATGAGGTCGTCCACGCATATTGCGGTCAGACGTTCGGTACCACCGGACCGCTCTGGTATCGCGAGGGCATGGCACAGATGCTGACGAGCGGGCACGACGTGACCCACGGCCTGGTCTTTCCAGCCGAGATCCAGGAATGCCTGACGGCCGACAAGAAACAGTCGCTTGCCACCGTGGTGCAGAGCGGCCAGAACGTGCAGCAGCTGTGCGATTCCTTTGACGATAAAACTACCGCGCACGACGGACTGGTCGGCCTGGTGCCCGACAGCGCCTGGAATGAGGCCGACATTCAATCACTTGAAGACATCAAACACACTTACGCATGGAGCTGGCTCACCTGCCAGTTGCTGGAACACAACCCGAATTACCGCAACCGCTTCCAGACGCTCGGCCGGGACTATCTGGTCGGGCGCAAGGAAACGTTCAGCAAGCATTTCAGCCCGGTCGCCCGCGAGCTGCTGTTTGAGTATGAGTTCACAGTCGCTCACATGACGCCCGGCTATCGCGTCGACCTGTGCGCGTGGGACTGGGGCAAGCGGATCCGCCGCCTGACCGGTAACCGGCCATATCGTGTCCGGGTCGACGCGGCCCGCGGGTATCAGGCGTCCGGACTGGTGGTTACGGCGGGAGAATCGTATGACTACAAAGCGACCGGAAGCTGGACCGCGGACGCGCGGGACGGAGCGACTTCGGCCGATGGCCGGAGTCAGGATCGCGGCCGGCTGGAGGCGGTCGTCATGCGGGACTATCAGCTGAGTGACCCGATTCTGCTCGGTTGCCAAGGCACCTTTTCGGCACCTGGCGACGGCCATCTCTATCTGCGGTGCCACGATCACTGGGGCCAGCTGAGCGACAATGACGGCAGCATCGTCGTCGCCCTGACGCCGGCGAAGTAGCTCGATGCCGGCCGCCTGTAGGTCCCGGCCGGTCGTTACTGACGGTTGACTTCGATGACTGTGTGAACGATGCCGGTGCCGCCGGGGAGCCGCTGGCGGACGCGTTCGGGCGTGTCCGACCCGCTAGTAGTGACGACCAGCATGAGGTTGTACATCCTGGGCGCAATGGCCCACAGGTGCAGGTCCGTCACCACCGAGCCCTCCAGTGCCTCGACCGCTGCGCGGATCTCCGCACATACGTGCTCCGGTCCCTGACGATCCAGCAGCACGCGGCTGGTGGTGTGCAGCAGCCCGATGGACCAGTGTGCGACCAGCAGCGCCCCGACCAACCCCGTGACCGGATCCAGCCAGAACAGCCCGCCAAACTTTCCGGCCAGGAGTGCGAGGATGGCCAGCACCGATGTCAACGCATCGGCCAGCACGTGCAGGTACGCCGAACGCAGATTGTGATCGTGCGCGTGGTGGTCGCCCTGTGCATGTACCGTCTCCCGCAGCGGTCCGGCCGGGCCATATCCCGGCGCATCGACCTCACCGTGATCCCCAGCAGGATGCCCCTCGTCCCGATGCCCCAGAATAACCACCGACAGCCCGTTGACAATCAGTCCGACGCAGGCCACAACCAGCGCCTGATTGAATGCAATCGAGATCGGCGCGAACAGACGTTTGACGCTCTCGAAGACCATGAACAGGGCGAAGATCACCAGCAGCACGGCGCCCGTGAACCCGGCCAGTGAGTTCACCTTACCGGTGCCAAAAGTGAACCGCTCATCGTGCGCATGGCGGCGCGCATAGACATAGGCGAACATGGCGATGGCCAGCGCCGTCGTATGCGAGGCCATGTGCAGGCCGTCAGCCAACAGCGCCATCGAGCCGAATGCGAGGCCCGCCGCAATCTCCAGGATCATGGTGGCGGCAGTCAACAGGACCACCAGCAACGTGCGCAGCTCGCCCGGTTTCCGCTGATGCTCGCCAAACGAGTGGTCGTGATACCCGACGCCCTGTTGACTGGATTGCGACACAGGCACACCTCGACTCAGAGTCGTCAGTACTTGACGGTGACGCCGAGTTGCGCAAGATGCGCGGAGGCGGTCGTGGTCACCGATGAACCGGGCATGACGCCGCTCGGCAACACGATGGGCCCCGTGTTGTCCCACTGGAAATAGTGCTGGTAGCTCACGTGGAACGCCACGCACGGCGTGACCTCCCACGAACCACCCAGACACAACTGGTGCTGGTACCCCAGCGCTGACGCCACGTTGTAGAACGTGTCAGCACTCCCATACGGACTGGTGTTGAACGTGTAGCCGACTCGCGCGAGCAGACGGTCAGTCAGCCGGTACTGCGCGCCGGTGGCCACCACGAACTGACTGGACCAGTTGAGTCCATTCAACGCTCCGTACGGACTGTAACCACTGTCGCCCAATCCGTCCGTGTTGGCATAGTCGATGAACCGCAGGTCGAGCGCCAGCACCAGATCTTCGAATCCGGAATAGGCCGTGCCAACCGACACGATCATCGGCAGGTCCAGTTTGAAGGTTGCCACATACGGCATCCCCTCCTCGCATTCCGTATGCACTCGATGCGCTTCCATCCACTGCGGCGATTTGATCGACGCGCCGAAGTGCCAGGCACACTCGGTGATGTAGTACACACCCAACTGGGCTCCGCCTCCCCACGAGTAACGCGTCCCGCGTCCGGCCGGGTAGCGTGGGACACCACTTCCGTCCGTGTCCGTCGGCGGTGCCAACAGCAGCGGGTCGACCACCACCTGGCCTGTCGTAATCGTGGGGCCAAACCCGATCGCCAGACGCTCGGTCACGGCGAAGGACACCACCGGCAACACCTCCATGAATTGCACTTCCGAGTACAGGCTGCCCAGCCCGCCCGGCACTCCCGGCGTGTTGGAGACGGGTGCCAACACCGGATTGGTGACGTCGGCCGGATAGTTGGCTCTGAACCCTGCCACCGACAAGGCCCCCAGCCCGACCGTCGTGTATTCGTTGAGCTTGTGGACCCACGCAAAGCCGGGGATCGGAGTGGTGCCCGATTCCGCACCCGTACTGCCCGCACCCTGGTCAGGCGCCGATGAGTCCAGCACCAGGTCCGACAAGAGCAGGCCCAGCCCGACACCGAGTTCGGAATTCGGCAGACCGCTGATCGTGGCCGGGTTCCACCCCATCGCACTCATCGCCTCGATGGGCGCAGCCGTCGAAGCGCCGCCCATCGACGCATTGACCGGCCCAAAGCTGGACAACAGCGCACCCTGAGCCCAGACCGTGGTGGGAATCGTCGCCACGATCACCCCAATAACCCAGCGGCGGAAGTCTATCATCACCAGCCCCTTCGCGAGCACAATGTCAGGAAGTGTATGAACGGTCCAGCAGACAGCACAGCCACCAGGAATGGCAGCCTCCAGGCGGCTGGGGTGGGTGCCGTCGACCACACTGTACCGTCCAGCGGCATCTGCCTCCCTCCATAGCAGACATGGCAGACCCCGCCAGCGGCTATACACAACTCGCCCATCTGCTGCTATCGGCAAAAACCACACCCTCATTTCATCGGAAGTTGACACTTTCGACGATCGGGTGGTCGCTCAGCTTGCTGTTCATCGGCGGGTTGGTCACGCTCGTGGTCGTACCGGCCCTGGAATCAGGCGGTGGCATGGGCACGGCGCGGCGCATTGCCGTCGGCTGGCGACAATCGGCGCGAATCTTTACGCTGTGTCATCAGACGCTGCGGAGGATGACCTGCCGGTCCTGACCGGACGCAGCAGCGATCCACATCCCGGGACGTCGTGAACGCACTGGCGGCCCGCTCCATGCCGGAGGCTTCTGACAGGATCCCCGATGACTGCCCCCATGACGCCTACGCTCGGCTGCCGACCTGCCTGGGCGCGCGATGCCGTGTTCTACCAGATTTTTCCTGATCGGTTCGCGCGCAGCGAGCGTGTGGCGAAGCCGTCCAACGTGCGCACCTGGAGTTCCCCACCCACACCGCAGGGCTATCACGGTGGCGACTTGTGGGGCATCATCGAGCATCTCGATCACCTGGTGGACCTGGGGATCAACGCCGTCTACTTGACGCCCATTTTCCAGTCGGCCTGCAATCACCGCTATCACACGCACGACTACTATCAGGTCGATCCGATGTTGGGGGGCAACGAGGCGTTGCGCAGTCTGATCACGGCGGCGCATGCCCGGCGCATCCGCATCGTACTCGACGGCGTATTCAACCATGCCAGTCGCGGCTTTTTTCAGTTTCACGACATTCTGGAGAACGGGCCGGATTCAGCGTGGCTGGATTGGTTCCACATTCACGCCTGGCCGCTGGTTCCGTACGATGGCGGTCGGCCGGCCAACTACACGAGTTGGGTGAACAACCGGGCGCTGCCCAAGTTCAACACGGACAATCCGGCGGTGCGTGAGTATCTGATGCAGGTGGGCGAGTACTGGATTCGCGAGTACGACATTGATGGCTGGCGGCTGGACGTACCGGTGGATATTCGGACCCCTGGCTTCTGGGAGGAATTCCGCAGTCGCACCCGGGCGCTCAAACCCGACCTCTACCTCGTAGGCGAGATCTGGCGGGAGGCTGCGGACTGGCTGCGCGGCGATCGTTTTGATGCCACCATGAATTACGAGTTCGCCGCGGCGGCGATCGCGTTTGCGGGGGGGGATCGGGTCAGCAAGGCGCTGGTGAGCAACCGCTCGTACCGGCCGTTTCCCGGTACGGACGCGGCCGGATATGCGCAGCGCATTGAGCAGCTCCAGTCGGCCTACGGCTGGGAGACGACACTGGTGCAATTCAACTTGCTGGCCAGTCATGATGCGCCGCGTGTTGTAAGCATTGCGCGTGGGGATAAGGCTACATTGCGATTGGCGACGTTGCTGCAGATGACCTACCCTGGCGCCCCGTGCATCTATTACGGGGACGAGATCGCCCTGCGTGGCGCGAAACGTTATGACCGCCCGCACCGGGATCCGGATGCGCGCTGGCCGTTCCCCTGGCATGACACTTCCAGTTGGGACCGCGCCATGCTCGGATATTTCCGCGAGCTCATTGCATTGCGGCACGCCTGCCCGGCACTGCGCAGCGGCGCGTTTCACCAACTACACGCCAAGGGACAGCAGTATGTGTGCCTGCGGCGCGATGACTCCGACACGCTGCTGGTCGCTGTGAACGCCGCCGAAAGCCCGGCAGAGCTGCGGGTGCCGGTGAGTCCGCATCTGGTGGACGGACAACCGCTGGCAGCCGTGTTCGGATCCGAGACACACGCCACGGTAGCTGGCCAGCATGTGCAGCTGCCAGTTCCAGCGCGCTCGGGCGCGATCTGGCGCGCGATCCGGCAATGAACTCGCGGCACACGGTTCGCGCCGCGCGGCCCTGCACGCGACCGGCCGCCGGCGTCCCGCGTGCAGGACTGTCCAGCGGCCGATCGCTGGGTGAGCAGGCAGCAGATTCAACCTACGCTTCGAGCGTCACCTTCCATCCCAGAGCGTCGGCCAGGGCAAAGATCGGTTCCTTCAGATCGCCGAAGCAGGTGACGCGATGCCACCCCCAGCGATCCCATTCGGTGAACAGTTTTTCCAGATCGCCGACTGGATCCACGGCCAGTTTCGTGCGGCAGGCCCGGTCATCAATGACATTTTCCACCGCCTTACCCTGGTGGAAGAGGATCTCTTTCCGTTCCGGGGCGACTTCGATCGTGGTGGTCATGTAGCCGAGCGGGAACAGTGACCGCACTGCAGCTCCCATGCGATCTTCTGAGTGGGTCAGGATCTGGAACGGGTTTACCTCCCCCTCCGGTCCGAACGCCCGGTTGGAGGCCACGCAATGTGCATAGATAACCTGCCGCTTGGCAGTGTCGATCACCGGGTCGGATATGAACCCTGGCCGGCCCTGGGTCAGCGCCGTGAGCATGACCATCGTGGCCGCCGATCGCACGTCACATTCGCACCCCCCCACCAGACCTTCATTGCACAGTTCGTGGAATCCGAGGCAGGGATAGGCGTGAATGTGATTGCCGTAGAAGCCTCCCAGGCAGTTGATGGTGATGGCGTTGGCATCGTACTTTTTGAGTATCGCGCGTTCAGCCAGGTACATGGCGGCGCTGGTTTCGAGCGTCGCGCGCGACACCGCTTCGATCTTCTCGGCGGTCTTCTCCCACCTGTCGGCGATTTCCCGGCACTGGTCCTTGTCGGCCGCTTCCCAGGCTGCGTTGAGTTCCGCGAACTTCACGCTCACGACGTCAATGCCCATTTCCTGCTTGATCATCGGGCCGAGATCGCCCCAGCCTTTCTCCACCTCCACAATGCGGGATTCCTTCATCCGCCGCAGGCACTCTTCAGGCGTGAGCGTCACCAGGTTGTCCGGCTTGCAGGCGGTCGCATCCGGCTCGCCCGTGCGCTGCAGGCGTGCCTGCTTCGTGGCGTCAACGAAATCCTGGATGGAACCACCGTCCCGCAGCGCGGCAAAGCATTTGACTGCTGCGACTTGATCTTCCATCCGCGAGGAGGCGACAAAGCCGACGTTGGGGGCGCCAGCGCGCAGGAAGCCGGCCGTATATACCAGGAATCCACCACTTCCGCCGTACTGGAAGTCCGCGTAGAGCACCGGTTTACCTGACGCGACAGCGGTCTGCGCGACCTGATTCCAGCAGTTGAGCTGGTAGACAATATAGCCGTCAATATTATTCCCGGCCTGATCTGCATCGATAATGGCCTTGGCCTCTTCGGCCCCGGTCGCCGTCGATGTCACGAACTCGAAATCGGGGCACTGCTGCCTGAACTGCGCCTCGATGCGTTTCATCACCGGATCGAAGTCAAAACCGATATTGGGCCAGTCCGGCTGAGCGTTCGTATCCGCGTGCTTGGCATAGATGATGCGCAGCCGCAGCTTGTCCGATGCCCGTGCAGCACGAGCAGGCCGTGCAGGGAGTGCGAGCGATGCGGCACCGACACAGGCCGCACACCCGGCTGCCAGGAACCGTCGCCGGTCGAACCGGCAGCATGCACACCCCGACATCACTTTAGACATCTTCATCGATTGTTCTCCGTGTAACTCCGGTGTATTGCAGAGTAAAAACCGCCCGGCCCGTGCCCAGGCCACCATTACCAGGCCATCATTATACCAGCTCCACCCGCTCTCTCACCCACCCGCTGCTGACCCAGCAGAAACTGCTGCGATTCCGCCACCAGGAACACATCGTGTTCACGGCGTTCTCACCGCTCGGGTCGCTCTCGTACGTGCCGTGTGGCGACAGGGCGGAGCCAGTCCGATCCGGGACCCGGCACCCAGCCCCGGAGTTCCCGGCGGCAGCCTCCGATCCAGAGAATCGCCGGTCCGACGTCAGCAACTGGCCCGGAAGCGGTCCAGCACGGCCCGCGTATCTTCGGCTTTCAGACGCGGGCCCAGGTTGGCCACGATGCGCGACGCGGCCGCGGCCGCGAGCATGCCGGCCCGCGGATGGGCCATCCCGTGCGAGATTCCGTAGAGAAACGCGCCGGCGAACATGTCGCCCGCCCCCAAGGTATCGATGGCCTCGGTAGGCATCGGCGGGATCTGATGGAGCGCGTGGCCGTCATGCACGACGGCGCCCCGCGCTCCGCGCGTAACCACGAACTCGCGCGCAACACGCTGCAGATGCTCCACCGCCCGCTCCAGGTCGTCCGTCTGCGCCAGGCACTTCGCCTCGTCCTCGTTGGCAAACAGCAGGTCGACGCCGCCGTCCAGCAATTCCTCGACCGACGAGCGGAAGTAATTGACGATATTGGGGTCCGAGAGCGATAGTGCAATGGAGGTCTGGGCCGACCGCGCCTGCGACTTGGCGAACAACGCCGCTGACTTGCTGCTGTCGCTCGTCACCAGGTAGCCCTCGAGATACAGATACCGCGAGTTCCGGATGGCGTCGGCATCCACATCGTCCGGCGAGACGTCCGCCGATACGCCCAGGAAAGTATTCATGGTACGGTCGGCGTCCGGAGTGACAAGGACCAGGCACTTGCCGGTCACCCCCTGGACATAGCGGCCGGCCGCCGTCCTGGTCGCCACGCCGGCGCGCATCAGGTCGTCGATATAGAAGTGCCCCAGGTCGTCGTCCGCGACGCGGCAGGCGTAGTACGCGCGGCCGCCCAGCTGGCTCACGGCGATGATCGTATTGGCGGCCGATCCACCGCTCGCTCGATTGCACGTCCGCGCGCCGAGCCGCGCTACAATCGACTGCTGCTGCGATTCATCCACAAGCGTCATGACACCCTTCTGGATCGCTAGCGCCTGCAGATCGTCCTCATCAACATGATACTCAATGTCGACCAGGGCATTGCCCAATCCACATACGTCGTAACGCCTCATAACCACTCACTTCCCGCCAGGCATGCGTTTGATTCCAACCGGCCGCATCATAGTGGATGGAGCGGCCACAGTCACGTGGCCGGCACACGCCGGCCGCCGCCGACCTACCACCGGACCTGGTACAGGAAATACATCATGTCGGCGTCCGCCGCCTGGTTGGGACCTGCGGTGCCTTCGAGGAACGCCCCGCCCCACAGTTTACAGTGGCCCACGAATAGTCGCCCCGGTCCGCGTCCCGGCCTGTCAGAAATGCCACGGTGCCACTCACCGGGCCGCCATCCTGGCTCCATCCGGTCCGGGTTCCCAACCCCACCAGGGCTGATGCCATCAGCACCAGGCATGCTCGCAATCTGATGAAGGAACTCACTCCATGCTCCTTTCACTCTGCTCAACCGCTGCAGTTTCGCGCAGCACGGAACATCCTGCGTGCATGGCGCATTGAATTAGTGTCGGCCGGCCGCGAAGCCAGGTCCGCAAAATGTCTGCCAGACTGGTGCAGGATCCGCCCACCGGGCCCTTTCCAGACCCTGCGGCGTGCGTGATAATCGAGACTCAGTAGCTGGGTACTGACAATCTGTTGCAGGAGGAGTATCGCCATGACCAAGCTGCGCCCTGCCGCTAATCGCCGTGTGTCGTTCGATCGCAGAACCTTCCTCGCCACCGGAGCCGCGTCGGTCGCCGGAGCCCATGTGTTTGGCAGCGCCGGACACGCCCAGGCTCGCGCCGCCGAACCGGAACAAATCGTCGTCCCGCCGGCAGGCAAACGTATTCTGCTCTCTTGCAAACTGACCATGATCGAGCCGCAGTCGGACGACGAGCCGCTGGCCGCTCGATTGCGCCGTGCTGCCGAAGCCGGCTTTGACGGCGTGGACCTGGATGAGGCCGGCAAGTTCACGCCGGAACAGGCCCGCGCAGCGGTCCAGGAATCGGGCGTCTTCGTGCATAACGCGATCAACCACGAACACTGGTCCAAAACGCTCACCAACGCCGACGCCGCCGTGCGAGCGGCTGGACGCGCCAACATCGAACACTGCATGCGCGTGTCGCACGCGGCCGGCGGCAGCGGTGTACTGATCGTCGTCGGTCACGCCAACGATGGACCGGCCGATGCCATCGCCGAACGCTGCCGCGAAGAGATCCAGCAACTGCTCCCACTAGCCGCTTCTCTGGGCCAGATGATCCTGATCGAGAACGTCTGGAACCACATGTTCTATGACCACGATGCAGGTCCGGAACAAGACGCCGATCAGTTCATCGCATTCATCGACAGCATCAACAGCCCGTGGGTCGGGATGTACTATGACATCGGCAACCACTGGAAGTACGGTCAGCCGGCCGAATGGATCCGCCAGTTTGGCAGGCGATGCGTCAAGCTGGATGTGAAGGGCTTCAGCCGATCGGAAAACAAGTGGACGGAAATCACCGAGGGGGATCTCCCGTGGGATCAGGTCCGCGCGGCGCTGGACGAGATCGGCTTCGCCGGCTGGGCCACCGCTGAAGTCGGCGGCGGCGACGTGCAACGGCTCACGACCGTACGGCAGCAAATGCAGCAGGCGTTCGGGTTGTGAACGTGGAAAGTCGTCGTGGACGGACTGCGCCGGGCTAATCAGCCGGGCTAATCAGCTGGGCTAATCAAGGTCCGGGATCTCGAGCGGGTCATAGCCCTGGATCTGGAAGGGGGAGGGCCGCCAGTAGTTGTCCTCCGTCTCGAAATAGGGCTCGGTGATCGCGTGCTTGAGCGCCTCCCGATCGGTCTGGGTGGGGTCGAAGGTAATCTGCACGTCTGCCCAGCCTGGCCCGGGCCAGGCCGCGACGTGCAGATAGCCGGGGATCGCGAACAGATCGTCGCGGTCCAGAAAGTAGCCGAACAGATTAGCGCGGCCGCGGCAGGTGAGATCGCCGATCTGCAGCGTCACCGTCTCGGTGTGCGGAGGCGCTTCCCCCCTGCGTTTTACGAACGATGGCACGGGCACCAGGTACGAAGTGGTGACGGCCCCCATGGTGCAGCACAGCAGGATGGCGATCACCAGCCACTGCGGCCAGCGTTGTCGGCGCGCCACGACAGGTCCCCAGTGCAGGGCTGGCGCGACCCCCGCCACGGCCAGCCTCGGCGCGCTGGCCAGGCACCCATCCACCGGATCTGCTGCGGGCGGGCTCTGACGCGCGACGGGAACCGGACAGGCGGCAACACACTCCAGACAGGCAATACATCGTGCCGCGGTCACCTGTTGCACCCGATCGACGGGGATCCGCATCGGGCACCGGCGGGCACATTTGCCACACTCACTGCAGTGCTCCGCATCGCGCTGCACCCCGCTCAACCCGAATCTGGAGAATAGATTCAACACGGCTGCCAGCGGGCAGAGCCAGCGGCAGAACGGCAGGAGCAGCACCAGCGACGCCACGATCAGCAGCGCGCTCACAACGTACGCCCACCAGGTAATGTCCTCGCCATGCCGGCTGATCAGGGCATAGCACGGGTCAAAGCCCCGGAAGATCAGTTCGCCTGCGCGCCAGGTGAGCACCAGCACCACCACCAGCACGCCGTATTTCAACATGCTCAGCGCCCGATCCCAGAGAACCGGAACACGCACCTGCGGGACCTGCCAGCGCTGGCCCACACGAAACAGCCACTCAGAGATCGTGCCAAGCGGGCACATGTAGCCGCAGAACGCGCGGCGCACCAGCAGCGTGGCAGCCAGAACGCCCCCCAGGATGAAGAAGTTGGACACGCCGAGCGAACACAGCATGTTCCCTTCGGTCCAGTACGTATAGAGCGACTCGACGCCGCCAAACGGGCACCAGCGTTCACAGTTCGCGTGCAGCCCGAACACGCCCACGAGCACCAGCGCCAGAAAACACCCCTGGACGACGCGCCGATTCCGCCTCACGTCAGCCCTCTACTTGCTCGCGCTGCGCGCACAGTTGCCGCGCATGGGACAGCTGCTGCAACTGCTGCCGCCACTGCACTTCGATTCCGATACCTTGGACTCGGTCCGCAACGCCGCGGTGAACGAGGCACGCGATGCAACCGACGAGAAGTCCGGACATTGCCTGGCATGGCTCTTGAGCAGGTCAAGCCGGCTTGGAGGAACCGCTTCGAAGCACCGCGTCAACGTCGCCATAGCCGGCTCGACGTCGCCGACTGCGGCGTACATCCGTGCGACCATGTACAACGTGCCCGGATCGCTCGGGCCGGAGACCCGCACCTGGCTGGCAATCTGCCGGGCTGCGTCCACCTGCCCCTGCCGTGCCAGGGCCACGGCCCGCAACGCCTGGCTCGCGCTCGTGCCCTGCGCCGCATTCAGGCTGCTGAGCACCGCTACCGCTTCATCGGACTGGTCCAGCGACAAGTGTGTCTCTGCCAGCTGTATCGCATTGTCGGGTGTCTTCGACCGCTCGAATAGCTTGCGGTCCAACGGCAACGCCTGGGCGTGCAGACCCGCGGCACTGTAAAACGACCGTAATGCAACAGCCGTCTGCTCCCATTGCGGCGAGTTCGGCTCCCTGGCCAAGGTATCCTGCAGAGCCACCGCGCGGCGCACCAGCATGTACTGCTGCAGATACTCCTGATTCGTGCGGTCCAGCTTCACCGCAGCTACGTACTGCTTGAGCGCAGCCCGCAGGTCGCCACCGGCCAGCAACTTCTCCCCCTCGGAAAAGGCAGTGCCCGCGTCGCTCCCAGCCCACACCGATGCAGCACTCAGCCAGAGCATGGCCATCAACACGGCAAGTCCGCGCGACGACAATGAGATCATGACTACCCCCCCGGCAAGGAACTCTCGATCACCAACCGCCCTGGACGACGTACAGCATCCCACAGCCGCAGTCTCCGGACATACGGCAATGGTATCGCTCTTCGTGTTGATCGTCCAGACATACCTGCCGCCTCCAGCCGACCCGGGATCTTTTTGCCGGACGGTGGCAGCAACACCGCACCGCGGGCTGGGCGAGAATGCTGGCCAGCAGCCCATTTTTCCTCGCGAGTCGTGTAGGATGGATGGTCAGCGCTGGCCGGTCCAGTTTCATGGGACCACGCTTCATGCGCAGACCGGCCTGCATTCACTCGACCCGAGGAACGGACCACATGACGCCACATATTCTCCTGCTGTTCTACCTCATCGGGCTGCCAGGCACCGACAGCGCGACCTCGCCAGATGTCGCCGCTGACGTCGACGTCGTGGTCGCTGCGGTGGGGACAATGCCGGACGGTGCGGTCATCGAGCAGTATACGGTGACCAATGCCCTGCAGACCGAGGTCCGCGTGCTGACCTACGGTGCAACGCTCACCGGCGTACTGCTGCCCGACCGTGACGGGCACATAGAGAACGTCACGTTGCACCTCGACACGTGTGCCGACTATCTCCGCGGGCATCCGCTGTTTGGATCGGTTGTGGGGCGCTACGCGAATCGTATTGCCGGCGGAGCCTTTGAGATTGATGGCCAGCGTTTTGAGCTGACGAAGAACATGGGCCCGCATCAGATCCACGGCGGCACGGACGGTTTCCACCGGATCAACTGGCGGGCACAGCCCGTTCGCCTGGACGATCGTGCGGGAGTTGAGCTGACTCACGCCAGTCCGGACGGCCACGAAGGGTACCCCGGAACACTCGAGGTCCGGGTACGGTACCTGCTGACCAACGGCAACGAACTGGTGATGGAGTACTGGGCGCGGACCGACAGGACCACGCACCTGAACGTGACCAATCATGCCTACTGGAATCTCGCCGGTGCCGGTTCCGGCAACGTGCTGGATCACGTCGTGCAGATCAACGCCAACGAGGTGGTTGTAGCCAACGCACAGCGGTTTCCGACCGGCGAGCTGCGGGACGTGGCCGGCACCGCTCTCGATTTCCGCGTGCCGCGCCGCGTAGGCGACCGCATCGATCAGGTTGAAGATCAGAACTACGACGACTGCTATGTGCTTCACAAACAGGAGCAGCACGCATTGGCACTGGCAGCGCGCGTCGTCGATCCGCAGAGCGGCCGTGGGATGGAGGTTTACACCACGCAGCCGGGCGTCCAGTTCTACACGGCCAAGGGACTCGGCGGTCAGGCGGGCGGAGGCGGCGCGACCTATGGACCCTACCACGGCCTGTGCCTCGAGACTCAGCATTTCCCCGACTCGCCCAACCACCCGCACTTCCCCACGACTCTGCTGCGTCCTGGTGAGGCATTCCACGAAATCACCCTGCACCGGTTCTGGACACAGAGCCCGGTGGCCGGGCAATAGGCGACGGCGGCACGTGCTGTGCGCGGGTATGGAGGCATGCATGGTGCGGCCACCGCTCGGTGCCGTCCCATGCCGGGCCGCGTGGGGCCCCCACCCTGGGCTCCACTGTTGGCTTTCACCGTGGTGTCCGGGGAATTAGAATCGTGGCTGTCGGGTATTGCCGTGTGCGAACTGCGTTCTGCCACCTGGGAATGCTGGAGTTGGGTGGCCGAGGGATGACGAAGCGACCATGAAGCGTTACGAAATCCTGGACTGGGAACTCGTGCAGGGTTCGACCGTCAAGCGGACATACGGGCACTCTCGCGGGCTACTCAAGTGGTTGAATCCCTTGCCGCGACAGGTATCGATCGAGTGGAAGGGGCGTCCGGTCAGAAATAGGAGGGAACCGCAGCATGTGGAAGCGGACGAAGATCATCGCCACGTTGGGTCCGGCCAGTGCGACTCAGGACCGGATGGAGGAGTTGATTCACGCGGGTGTCGATCTGTTTCGTGTCAACTTCTCGCACGGGACGCAGTCGCAACATGCGGCGGCGTTGCAAGCGGTCCGCGCAGCCGAAGCGCGGGTCGGCCGCCCCGTCGCTGTCTGCGGGGATCTGTGCGGGCCCAAGATCCGCGTCGGGCTGATCGGCAATGGCGAAGTGCAACTGCTCACGGGCCATTCCCTCACGATCCAGCGTGCGCCTGTCATCGGCACGGCTGACCGGATCTCGACGACCCTGCCCGAGTTAGTGGACATGGCCCGGCCGGGCGACGCGATCCTGCTGGCGGACGGCCGGCTACGGCTGGAAGTGGTAACCACCCAACCGCCAGACCAGATCACCTGTCGGATCCAGGTGGGAGGCGTGCTGTCGAGCGGCAAGGGAGTGAATCTGCCTCATTCGCAGCTGACGATTTCGTCGCTCACAGAAAAAGACTTGCAGGACGTGGAGTTCATCACGCGGCACGATTTCGACTACGTGGCGCTGTCGTTCGTCCAGCAGGCGAGCGATGTGCGGCAGCTGCGCAGCCTGCTGGCAGAGCGCCACTGCGATGCCCAGATCGTGGCCAAGATCGAGAAACCGCAGGCGCTGAGCCGGATCGATGAAATCATCGACGCAGCGGATGCCATCATGGTCGCGCGCGGTGACCTGGGGGTCGAGATGGATTTCCCGTCCGTCCCGATCACTCAGAAGATGATCGCCCACAAGTGCGAACGGGCCGGCAAACCGTGCATCATCGCCACCGAGATGCTCGAAAGCATGATCACGTCGCCGCGTCCCACCCGGGCCGAAGTCTCGGATGTGGCCAACGCTGTCTTCGACCGCGCCGACGCCGTGATGCTGTCCGCCGAGTCGGCGATCGGCAGTTTTCCGGTCGCCGCCGTCACCGCCATGCGTGAGACGGTGATCGCCGCCGACAAGTTCCAGGACACGTGCGACACCCCCGTGCACCTGGAACTGCATCAGGCCAGCACGACCGCCGCGCTGGCCGGTGCACTGGGCGAGATCATGCATCTGCAGCCAGTGGCGGCAGTGGCGGTGTTCACCGTCAGCGGAACCACGGCCCGCCTGATCGCCAAGAACCGCCCCCCCTGCCCCATCGTGGCCTTGTCGGCCAGCGTCTCTACTCTCCGCCGTTGCTGCCTGTACCACGGCGTGATGCCGCACCCCGTCGAGACTCCGCGGGACACCGTCGGCGCCGTGCAGCTGGCCACCCGCGTCTGCGCCCAACTGAAACTCGCGCAGCCGGGCGAACGTATCATCATCCTGGCTGGCCACCCGTTCGACGTGCCCGGGAACACCAATGGACTGGTGGTGGTGACACTGGAGTAGGCCAGTCTATTCATCTTCGACAACTATGCAGCTCTGCATCTGACGGCTCCTTACGAAGAAAGAACCGTTCCACAAAGACAGCGATCACGACTGCCGTGGCAATGCAGTGACCCGCGCAGAAACAATCGGTGGGGCCGGCGTATGACCTTTCCCACTATTCTGCGTGCTGGGGTGTACGGGTCCATTGTCGACGCCACCGGACGGCCCGCGCAGCACCCCCTCCTGAGGCCACCTCATGACGCTCGCCGGAACCGCGATTTCCGGCGGGCGGCCTTGTCATTTTGCAGGGGTCCGATACAAAGAGATAGGCGAGCCCGACCGATGCGACGCGGGGCGTGAACGGTGTCATGTTAGAACGTTCGCTGGGAATTGACGAATTGCTGACGGCCACCTGGACCGAGCTGGGGGTAGGTGCTCCCACACTCGTTGCGTTTGCTCAACTGTGCAGTCGCGCATGGGTCACTGGCCAGGTTGCAACGGAGGAGTTGTCGCCCGAGGCGAAAGCGATACTGTTCACTGCCGGACAACGCGGGATGCTCGAGGTAAAAGGGACCAATGCGGCCTACGAGTCCCCCTCGCGGTTGCTCACCGTGTTCGTCGAAACCGCGGACGATACGCGGATCCGGTTTCGGGACAGCCGGGACGTGCGGCAGAACGTGCGGTTCCTGGATGGATTTCGGCAGCTGTGTGCGCGTGGCCTGGTGATGCATCATCTGTTCCACGAGTTCACGCTGACGCCTGCCGGTTTCGAAATGGCTGCCACGATCTGCCCGGATGAGATCCAGAGGCTGCTCGAACTTGGGCAGCCCTGCGCGTCCAGTTAGCCTGAAGCACGCGTCTGGACAATGTGGCGACCGGGTCGAGTGGCCGGGTGTCTGTTCTATCATCTGCAACGGTTTGCGCTGATACAGCGCATGTGAGGTAAGTCGACTCTGTTCTTCATGGTACAAGGAAACTGACAATGAGTGTGCTGGTTACAAAAGAAGCGCCGAATTTCCAGGCCCAAGCAGTCATGCCGGATGGTTCGTTCAAGGAAGTCTCGCTCACGGACTACCGTGGCCAGTACGTCCTGCTGTTCTTCTATCCGCTTGATTTCACCTTCGTCTGCCCGACGGAGATCATCGCGTTCTCGGATCGTGTGAAGGATTTCGCCGCAGCCAACGTGCAGGTGCTGGGCGTGTCGATTGACAGCCAGTACACGCATCTGGCCTGGCGCAACACGCCGCGCTCCGAGGGGGGAATTGGCAAGATCGAGTACCCGCTGATTGCCGACCTGAACAAATCGATCAGCCAGGCCTTTGACGTGCTCGTGCCGGACGGCGTGGCGCTGCGCGGCCTGTTCCTGATCGACAAGAGCGGGATTGTCCGGCACCAGGTGGTCAACGATCTCTCGTTGGGCCGCAGCGTGGACGAAGCGCTGCGGATGGTCAAGGCGCTTCAGTTCGTCGAGACGCATGGTGAGGTATGCCCGGCCAACTGGCAGGAGGGGAAGGCGACGATCAAGCCGAGCCCCAGCGCCAGCAAGGAGTTCTTCGGGGCGGAGTACAAGGGGAAGTAGCCGCAGGGGACAGGAGCGAGCGGACGGGGCAGGTCGCGTGAGGTTCGCGACCTGCCCTCCCCGCCAACTGGCACTTGCCCACTGGGGGATTGCAAGCTACGTTTTGGGTAGGAGAGATGTTACCGCGCCGCCAATCACTTCCGGGTGGTGCATAAGCATTCAAAACAGCTGCGATGGTTGCGTGGTGAGCCGGCGGCTCGGCCCCATCGCGGGCATGGCTTTGTTTATTGCGCGTCACATCATTGCAATGGTCATCAGCCAAGCCCCGGTGTTGCATGCGAGCAGCCGTCAGCGAGCGGTCGTCGCAGCGATAGAGCGAGCCCGAAACACCATGAGACAACTCCTTCGATTCCTCCGCAGCGAGGACGGCCCGACGACGGTGGAGTACGCCGTAATGCTGGCGTTAATTGTGGTCGTGTGCTTGGCTGGCGTGCAAGCGCTGACTCAGGAAACCGCGGCCAGCTACAACCGCTCGGCCAGCGCCATCATCGACGCGATCAACTGACCTCAGATCGTCACTCCCGACCTGATGCCGCCGAGATCACCTGCTCCATGCGCTGCCGTAGCTGATGGCAGACCTCGGCGAATGTTGCACCGGCCTTGTCGTGAGCGAGTTCGCGGGGCGGTTGTGATGCGGGCAGGGAGCCAGGAACCAGTTCGTCCGTCACAGGGAGGCAGCGGTATCCGTCGTGCCAGAAAGTGCAGTTGCGTCCCGCCTGTTTGGCAGCGTAAAGTGCATCGTCGGCCCGTTTGACCAGGACACTGGCGGTATCCGTACCGATGCACTCCGCCACACCCAGGCTGAGCGTCACGCACCACGCATCCCGCTGGCTGTAGAAGGGCGCCGCCGCGATCGCGCGCCGCGCCCGCTCGGCAGCACGGCAGGCCTCGCGAATATCGGTGGCGGGTAGGATGACGGCCATCTCTTCGCCGCCATACCGCACTACGAGATCGGATTCCCGCATCGTGTCGCGCAGCAGCTGGGCCACGCGGCACAGCACTTCGTCACCCGTCTGGTGGCCGTACTTGTCGTTGAATTGTTTGAAGTGATCGATGTCGGCCATCACGACGGACAGCGGCCGCCGGTATCGGCGCCACTCGGTCAGGCGGTGGGCCAGGTCTTCATCGAAGGCGCGGCGATTGGGAAGGCATGTCAGGGCGTCCGTGCGGGCCTCGGACATGTAGATCGACAGCTCACCGGCCTGCTCCTGCAGCATCCGTTCGGCTTCGTTGAGTCGTGTCTGCAGCTGCTCGTTCGCTTCGATCGCCTGAGAGAGCACGCCTGCCGTCGCCTGCCGCTGGCGTTCCCCCAGCTGCTCCGGGCCATCACGAAACAGCCGGGAGAGGCTGCCGACGACCGCACGGTATTGCGACATGTCGTCGGCCAGGCTGCGCGTCCACTTCACCAGCGGGACCAGGAGGTTCACCAGCCGCTGCATCTCGGCGGGCGGGAGTGCGGTACCGCAGTGATGGGTCTGCCGGCGGCCGATCAGCAGGCCGGCAGCCAGACCGACACCGAGCAGGGCAACAGCCAGGGTGCCTTCGCGGAACGTTATCGAGAAGCCTGCCAGCCAGAGGTCGGCCATGGTCATTGATCCTGTGCTGCCGCGTATGACGATCGTATCGGGTCTACGGGGGGCGGGCGGCCTGCCACACTCCACTTTCTGTCTCTATCTCGCACCGGCAGCCTTTTCGATCGGCCGCGCAGCGCTGCTAAAACCTACGATAAATTACAGGCCTCGCGGGACGATACCCTGCGCAAGCCCAACTCGCGTGGCGAAGTGCCGGCCCCCCCGTGTCCCTGTCAGACGCGCGGCATGCCGGCCGCAGCAATCGACCCGGGCACGGAGCCCTTGCCGTGCGACCGTACAGCGGAAGGACCACACCGAGTGCAAACAATCACTTTCGAAGACGAATACGTACAACAACTGTTTCCGATCACCCTCGCGCGCCCCGCGTATGCGATGCTGTGCGGCAGCTTCCGACTGGTCGACTGGATCGAGTTGCTCGATGACGCGCCACAGGCGGTCGTGCGGGATTACCTGGTCGAACTTCAGGAGGCTGACTATCCCTGTTTCCGCAAACGGGACGTCCAGACGCCGCAAACGCACACGATGTGGATCAACGCGCGGCTCGTCCCCTCGTGGCAGACGTATGAGACACTCCGGACGCTGCGGGAGCGCGCCGAAACCGGCATCGTGCACTGCGGTTCCGCCGTGGCCGTGGCGATCCTCCCGGCCAACACCCCCTCCCCGCCAGTCGCCTTACGGGCCGCGACGCTCCGCGAGTACTTCGAACACCTCGGATTGGCCAAACTCCAGCCACTGGATGCTCAACTGCAGCTGATCGACTTCCCCCATCAACTCATCCAATATAACCAGGACACCCTCAACGACAACCTCCTCTATCGCCTGCGCACGGGCAGCTACGAGGAGCTGGCGGATGGGGTGTTTGGCACGCCCAGCACACGGCTTGGGGCGCATATGGTAACCGACACACGCACCGGCCCGATCGTGCTGGAAGCTCACTCGTGCATCGGCCCGTTCACCTACCTGGCCGGCCCCGCCCACATCGGTGCCCACACGCGTGTGACCGAGCACGCTGCGATCAAGGACTACGTCTCAATCGGCCATACCGCGAAGATCGGGGGCGAAGTCGAGACGTCGATCATCGAGTCGTACACGAACAAGCAGCATCACGGGTTCCTCGGACACAGTTACCTGGGCAGCTGGATCAACCTGGGAGCCGGCACCTGCAACAGCGACCTGAAGAATACCTACGGCGAAGTGAAGATGGAGTATGCCGGTCACAAGGTGCCCACCGGCATGCAGTTCGTCGGCTGTATCATGGGCGACTACGCCAAAACCGCCATCAACACGGGGATCTTCACCGGTAAGACCATCGGCGCGTGCAGCATGCTGTATGGGTTTGTGACCTCCAACGTCCCGAGCTTCGTCAACTACGCACGGCTGTTCGGCCAGGTCACGGAACTGCCTCCCGACGTGATGATCGCGTCGCAGCGGCGGATGTTCGCCCGGCGCAAGGTCACGCAACGCCCGCTCGACCAGCAGCTGATACGCGACATGTTCGTCGTCACACGCGATGAACGACAGCTGGGGGGCGACCCCCTGTTGCTCTAGACAACCAAGCGCTATTGTTAATTACGAATGACGAGATACCCATGGATAATAACGAATGACGAGATACCCAAGCACGAAGGAAGGACGAATGACGAGATACCCAAGCACGAAGGAAGGACGAAACACGAATGTGGGGCACAATCTGGGTGTAATAACGTTGGCGGCGACGTCTGAACGGGATCCTTCGCCCTTGGGTATCTCATCATTCATCATTCATCCTTCCTTCGTGCTTGGGTATCTCGTCATTCGCTATTATTCATGGGTATCTCGTCATTCGTTATTATCCACGGTTCCACTCGTATTTACGCAACAAGAACGCCATGTCACTAGCTGCGACCTATGGTGCCGGCAGGTTCGGCCTGTCTTTTGAACTCTTCCCCCCCAAGACGCGGCAGGGCGAAGCGGCGCTGCTGCGGCACGTGCGTGAACTGGTCACCTGCCAGCCAAGTTTCATCAGCTGCACGTACGGCGCGGGCGGCTCGACGCGCACCCAGACACTGGAGGTCATCAAGCAGGTAAAGGAACGGTTCCACGTGCCCATGGCATCGCACCTGACCTGTGTGGATTCGACGGTCGACCAGCTGCGCAGCTACCTGGCAACCGCTCAGCAGGCCGGGGTCGACTACATCGTGGCACTGCGGGGCGATCCGCCATCGGGCGAGACGGTGTTTCGGTCGCCGGCCAACGGTTTGCGGCACGCGAGCGAACTCGTGTCGCTGATCAAAGCCGAGTTTCCCGGTTTTGGCATTGCCGTGGCCGGTTATCCGGAGGTACACCGCGAGGCGCTCAGCCGCGAGGAGGATCTGCAGCACCTGAAGCACAAGGTGCATATGGGCGCCGACGTGGTGATCACGCAGCTGTTCTATCACAATGACGACTTCCTGCGTTTCCGCGACCGGTACCAGGCCGCAGGCATCCGCGTCCCTCTGGTGCCGGGCATCCTGCCCGTGAACAACCTGTCGCAGATCCAGCGCATATCCTCGATGTGCGGCGCCACGCTGCCGCCGGCGTTTGTCGAGAAGTTGTCGGCCCGGGATGATCCACAGTGGCAATATCAGGTGGGGGTCGAGTTCGCAGCGCGGCAGGTCCGCGAGCTGGTCCAGTGCGGCGTGCCGGGCATCCACTTCTACGTGCTCAACAAGTCCCAGTCGACACTCGCCGTGCTCCAGGCCGTCTCGCAGCTCTAACCCCCCCGGTCCGGCGTGCGCATGAGCCGGAGCGCGCAACGTGCCGGCAAGAATGCCAGTAAGAATGCCAGTAAGAATGCCGGCAAGAAATAAAGGAGCGGGAGGTGGCCGCTGCACAACCACCTCCCGCGGGTGCGATCTCTCTGGTGCGCGCCAACGTGGGCGATTTTTCTCGTTCGTGACGGTGGTTTATGGATAAGTGGTCCTGCGAGGGAATCCCGTTCAGAAAGTGATCTTGGTGAAAATGGCGTCCTTC
>JAAYDI010000168.1 GCA_012729315.1 Planctomycetaceae bacterium | reverse complement strand
CCTTGTCTCAAAAGTGGAGAATTCTCAAAAAACCAGCTCAATTCTCCACGTGTGAAACAAAGAGAGATTGTATGGAATGAGGGGTTCCTCCGTCGATCTGATCGACTGGGTAATCTTATCATGGAAAACAGCGAATAGCAAGGGATTCACAAAAAATAGCCATCATCACAAAAACAGTCGGTTTGTTTGCGCGGCAACGATGCAAGATGGCTCTGAACCGATAGGTATTGACATAGATCGAGCACTTCCAGGATCAACCGAACAACGAAAAAACGGCCCGACTGCAGGATAACAGGCAATCGGGCCGCTCATTCATACTGTAACAAAATGCGATAGGTCCGGGTCTTGCTTACTTCTCTTCGATCATGCTTTCGTTCCACATCGGGAGTTTATCCACGCCCAGCAGATCCGCGACGGTGGCCGCGACATTGGCCAGCCCGAATCCGTCCGCGGATTTGACGCTGTACCGGTCTTTGTTCTCCGTGTTGTCGTAGAAGATACAGGGCACTTTGTTGAGCGTATGGCTGGTCTTGGCGCGGATACGTCCGGTCGGGTCCTTGGAAGGTCCGCCGGTCTTTTTGTCGAGTTCGTACATCTCTTCCGCGTTCCCGTGGTCCGCGGTGATGATCGCCATGCCGCCCGCCGCGTCGATCACCGGCAGCAAACGGGACAGCGCGATGTCGAGAGATTCGACCCCGACCTGGGTGGACTGAAAGATGCCGGTGTGCCCGACCATATCCCCGTTGGGATAGTTCACACGGACAAAGCGGTATTTGCCGGAGCGGATGCGCGCGATCAGCTCGTCGGTGATCTCCGCGGATCTCATCCAGGGACGTTGCTCGAAGGGAACGACATCCGACAGGATCTCGACATAATCTTCGTTTTCTTCGCTGAACTTATTGGTGCGGTTGCCGTTGAAGAAATAGGTGACATGACCATATTTCTGGGTTTCAGAGATGGCAAGCTGGGAGATGCCGAGCTGTGCCAGACGCTCGCCCAGGGTGTTCTGAATCTCCGGCGGGGAGACCAGGTAGCGGGCGGGAATATGCAGATCGCCGTCGTACTCGAGCATGCCCGCGTAACGAACCTGCGGATGCCGGATGCGATCGAACACGTCAAAGTCCGCCTGCTCGAACGCGCGGGTGATCTCAAGGGCACGGTCGCCGCGGAAATTGAACAGCAGCACACTGTCGCCGTCTTCGATGGTGCCTGCGGGACGGCCGTCCCGGTGAATGACAAACGGGGGGAGGTCCTGGTCGATGACACCCGGATGGGCTTCCCGGAGGCCGCGGATGGCATCTGTGGCAGTGGAGAACGCCTGTCCTTCGCCCAGCACGTGGGTGTGCCAGCCGCGCTCGACCATGCTCCAGTTGGCTTCATAGCGGTCCATGGTGATTTGCATGCGTCCGCCGCCGCTCGCGACCGCGGCGTCAAACGTGCCGTCGTTGAGTTCCGCAAGCCTGGCTTCCAGCCGGTCGACATATTCGAGCGCGGACGTTTCCCCGACGTCCCGGCCGTCCAGCAGAATGTGGACGCGGGCGCGTGCGACCCCCTCAGCCTTAACCTGCCCCAGCAGGACAAGGAGGTGATCGATATGGGAATGGACATTGCCGTCGGAAAGCAGTCCGAGGAAATGGAAGGTCCCGTTCGAGGCTTTCACACCGTCGACCAGTTCGTGCCAGGCGTCGCTTTCAAAGATGCGTCCGGTCGCGATCGATTCGTTGACCAGCTTGGCGCCCTGACTGTAAACCTGACCGGCGCCCAGTGCGTTGTGCCCGACCTCGGAGTTGCCCATATCGTCGTCGGAAGGGAGGCCGACCGCGGTGCCGTGGGCTTTGAGCTTCTGGACGGGATACGTAGACAGAAGGCGGTCGAGTGTGGGCTTGTTGGCCGCCGCGACCGCGTTTCCGATGGTGTTTTCGTTTAAGCCGACACCGTCCATGACCACCAGGACGACGGGACCTTTGTATTGGATTGACATGGCTGTACTCCTTTGATGTGCGCACGGCTTTTCGGGTGGTTTTGAAACGTTCCGATCATATCACATAACGATCTGCTATGGTATAATACTTCCGGCTCTAACGGGACTTGTAAAAGACCCGCATCGGTTCTACCACCATCATAAAGGAGATGTCACATGGGCAAACAGAAAAAGTACATGACAATGGACGGCAACACGGCCGCCGCGTACACCTCGTACGCGTTTACGGAGGTCGCCGGCATCTATCCGATCACGCCGTCTTCGCCGATGGCGGACTACACCGATCAGTGGGCACAGCAAGGCCGCAAGAACATCTTTGGGCAGACCGTCAACGTCGTCGAGATGCAGTCGGAAGGCGGCGCAGCCGCCGTCGTGCACGGCTCGCTGGCCGCAGGCGTTCTGACGACCACATACACCGCGTCGCAGGGCCTTCTGCTGATGATCCCCAACATGTATAAGATCTCCGGCGAGCTGCTCCCGGGCGTGTTTCACGTTTCCGCCCGCGCGCTGGCCAGTCATGCTCTTTCCATTTTCGGCGACCACTCCGACGTGATGGCCTGCCGCCAGACCGGATTCGCGATGCTCTCCGCCTCCAGCGTCCAGGAAGTGGTGGACATGGCCGCGGTAGCCCATCTGGCCGCCATCCGCGGACGGGTGCCGTTCCTGCATTTCTTCGACGGATTCCGCACCTCACATGAGATCCAGAAGGTCGAAGTCCAGGATTACGAAGACCTCAAAGCACTGGTTGACATGGATGCGGTGGACGCCTTCCGCGCGCGTTCTCTTTCGCCCAACCATCCGACCCTGCGCGGCACCGCGCAAAACCCGGACATCTTCTTCCAGGCACGCGAGGCCAGCA
Source organism: Planctomycetaceae bacterium (assembly GCA_012729315.1). Classification (GTDB taxonomy): domain Bacteria; phylum Planctomycetota; class Planctomycetia; order Pirellulales; family Pirellulaceae; genus JAAYDI01. The sequence continues at coordinate 2,399 of JAAYDI010000168.1, read as the reverse complement.
ACCCCTTCTACAATGTGCTCCCCGAGACCGTGGAGTATTACATGGAAGAGATCAGCAAGCTGACCGGCCGTGACTACAAGCTCTTCAATTATTACGGCGCTCCCGACGCGGACCGCGTCATTCTCTGCATGGGTTCCGCCTGCGAGGCCATCGCGGAGACGATCGACTTCCTCAACGCCCGCGGAGAGAAAGTCGGCATGGTCAACGTTCATCTGTACCGTCCGTTCTCTGTGAAGCATCTGCTGGCCGCCATCCCGGCGTCCGTGAAAAAAATCGCGGTCCTCGACCGCACCAAAGAACCGGGCGCGCACGGCGAGCCGATGTATCTGGATGTCGTCGCCGCGTATGCCGGTGTCGCGAACGCCCCTGTCATCGTCGGCGGCCGCTACGGCCTCGGCTCCAAGGACACCACCCCCGACCAGATGCTCGCCGTCTACAAAAACCTCAAGGCCGACGCGCCCCGCAACGGCTTCACGATCGGTATCGTCGACGACGTCACCAACCTGTCGCTCCCGCTCGACGAGTCCGCGGATGTTGCGGACAAGGGCACGATCGCCGCGCGTTTCTGGGGACTGGGGTCCGACGGCACCGTCGGTGCCAACAAGAACTCCATCAAAATCATCGGCGACCACACCGATATGTACGCCCAGGCTTACTTCTCCTACGACTCCAAGAAGTCGGGCGGTATCACCATTTCCGACATCCGTTTCGGTCACAAACCGATCCGTTCGACCTACCTGGTTCACAAGGCCGATTTTGTTGCCTGCCACAACCAGTCCTATGTCGACAAGTACGATATGCTTTCCGACCTCAAGCAGGGCGGCATTTTCCTCCTGAACACACAATGGACGCCGGAAGAACTGGATGTCCATCTGCCTGCCGGGATGAAGAGGACGCTCGCGAAGAAAAACATCAAGTTCTACACGATCGACGCGGTCACCCTGGCGCGTGAGATCGGGCTGGGCGGCCGCATCAACACGGTCTGCCAGGCAGCTTTCTTTAAGCTCGCGAATGTCATCCCCGTAGAGGCTGCGGTCGATTACATGAAGCAGGCGATCAAGAAGTCCTATGGATCCAAGGGCGAAGAAATCGTCAAGATGAACAACGCCGCGGTCGACGCCGGCATCGACGCCGTGACCGAAGTCAAGGTTCCTGCCGCATGGGCAGACGCCAAAGACGCGGCCGCCGAGCGTTCGAACGTCCCTGCCTTCATCCGGGATGTGGTCGAGCCGATCAACGCCCAGAAAGGCGATGACCTGCCGGTCAGCGCATTTGTCGGGCGCGAAGACGGCACCTTCCCGCAGGGAACCTCGCAGTATGAGAAACGCGGCATCGCGCTGGAAATTCCGGTGTGGAAGCCCGAAAACTGCATCCAGTGCAACCAGTGCTCGTTTGTCTGCCCGCATGCGGTCATCCGTCCCTTCCTCCTGACCGAGGAAGAGGCCGCCAACGCCCCCGAGGGCATGGTCACCCGCAAGGGCATGCGCCCCTACGATTCCTTCCAGTATCGCATCCAGGTCTCCGCACTGGACTGCACGGGCTGCGGCTCCTGCGTCCAGACCTGCCCTGCCAAAGAAAAGGCGATCACGATGCAGCCTCTGGCCGACAACATGGAGCAGTCCGACAACTGGAACTATGTCATGGCGCTGCCCGAGAAGCCCAACCCGATGACCAAGGCGACCGTCAAAGGCAGTCAGTTCGAGCGCTCCCTGTTTGAGTTCTCGGGTGCCTGCGCGGGCTGCGGAGAAACCCCCTATGTCCGTCTGGTCACCCAGTTGTTCGGAGACCGCATGCAGATTTCCAACGCGACCGGATGCTCGTCGATCTACGGCGGCTCCGCTCCGTCGATGCCCTACACCCCCAACGACAAGGGACACGGTCCGAGCTGGGGCAACTCCCTGTTTGAGGACAACGCAGAACACGGACTTGGCATGCACCTGGGCGTCAAGCAGATCCGGGCCCGCGCTATTGCCAACACCAAGGCTCTGATCGAGGCCGCTCCCGACGCCGATCTGACGTCCGCGGCACAGGCCTGGCTGGACAATCTCGAGAACAGCGAGACCACGCGCGCAGCCAGCGACGCCTACGAGGCCGCCCTCAAAGCCTATAAGGGCGAAGCGCAGAAAGATCTGGTCGCAACGCTCGTCAAGGACGCCGACTACCTGGTGAAACGTTCGACCTGGATCATCGGCGGCGACGGCTGGGCGTACGACATCGGATACGGCGGACTGGATCACGTCCTCGCCACCGGCGAGAATGTCAACGTGCTGGTGCTCGACACCGAGGTGTACTCCAACACCGGCGGTCAGGCTTCCAAGTCCACCCCGACCGGTGCGATCGCACAGTTTGCCGCCGGCGGAAAGCCGATCAAGAAAAAGGATCTCGGCATGATGGCGATG
>JAAYDI010000167.1 GCA_012729315.1 Planctomycetaceae bacterium | reverse complement strand
TCGACACACGAACAAAACGCCGATTGCCGATGCGTGGTGTGACAGCGCTCGCCGACGACTGTTGTGATTGTGCGGGCATTCTTGTGGCGAGCTGGTCACACCCTACCGGATGCCGGATCACCGCGCGGAGGTGTTCGTAGGGTGTGAAACGCCTTCGGCGTATCGTGCGAAAATCGATAGGGAACCCAGGGTGTGCTGCTGCGCAAGCGACCCTGGGCTGCGGAGTGTAACCGCTTCGCGGTAAAGAACCGCGCACGAGACGACAACCGGCCGACGAACGTCACCGCCAAGTGAGCCGTGCGAGAGGTGACTGTCCGAGTTACCCATTCCAACGCTGGAGTGTACTTGCCGCCTGTTCGCGAGTCTCCTCGCCTCGCGCCATCTCAGATAGAGCGCTAGCCGATTTCCACCCGGAGCTGTTGGTTCACCGCAAGCTGCAGGTCGGTCGCGAATTCGATCACCAGGCGCTGCTGGTCCCAGCGACAGGTCGCATCGATGGAGTGGGCGTCGACCGTGACCTGGACCCGTCGGGTTTGGGCCGGCACGGTCAGCGCCATGGTCCGCAGGGCGAGGGTGCCCCAGTGCACGGTGAGTTCAGCGGTCGTGGTTCCGCCGGCCGACTGCTGCTCAAAGGTGCCCCAGCCGGCTGCCGACGTGAAAGCCGCCTTGAAGTGTTCGGGGGACAGGCGTGGTGCGAAGCCGATATGCCGGCGTGGCCCGTGGTACTCGAATCCGCAAGCGGCCAGGAACACACCGTAGCTGGCCATCGACCGCGCGTAGTGATCGCCACACTCGACCTCATTCCACGGATTGCGATGGCGGGGGTGGTAGCGGTCGTGCACGGCACGGGTGACCGCCAGCCCTTCCTGCACCAGGCCTTCCCAGATCATGTGGCCCGCCACCTGATACTCGAAGCCATTCATGCACTCGTTGAAATACCCGGCGGCCCAGTTCGATCCCTGGCCGGAAGCCTGTTCGTAGCTCCAGTCGCTGCGCGGAAACGTGCACATCAACAGTCCCGCTTCACCCGGCATCGCATACCAGCGCCCGGGCTTGTGCACCTCGCGGTACGGACCGACGTCGGGGGTGAAATTGTAGCGCCACAGCGACTTCAGCGCCGCCAGTGTTTCCTGTTCCGGCAACACGCGGCCCAGCTGCACCTGCCAGGCCCACGATTGCCCCAGCACCTGATCGATCTCACAGCCGGTGCCCGAGTTGACGGCATCCAGGTGGCGGGGATCCACCCGGTTGACGAAGTACTCCCCATCGAACAACTGTCCGACAATGAACTCCTGGCCACGCTGGAAGATCTCGCGACAAGTCGCGGCGAAGGCACTGTCGCCCATCTCGTCCGCCATCGCGGCGGCCGCGCACAGCGCTGCAATGTACATGCCACTCAGCCAGGCGACGGGGCCGTACCAGTCTGTATCCAGCGTGTTGTGCTGGTTGCTCTCCATGATGCCGTTGGCATCGGCATCCTTGTCGATCAGGCACTGGACGGCCCGTTTAATCCGCGGCCAGTTGCGTTTCAGGAACGTGTCGTCGGCCGACATCTGATGCTCGCGGTAGCTGCGCAGGATGCAGCCCGACTGGCCGTCAATCGCCAATCCGGCTTCTTCGGCGCGGAACCGGATGAGGCCGGTGTCCGGGTCGAAGGCGATCCCGAAGTCCGTGCGTTCGCGCAGGTCCCGTTCGAGGGCGGGAAACAACCGCGCCACCGCCTGCGCGTACTGCCACACATGCGTGCACGTGCCCGGACAGCAGCCGACTCCTTCCCAGCCGTAGAAGCGGCCACTGGCGAACCGGTGGCAGGTCGACGTGGCGAGCGTGGAGATATTGAGGAACGTGCGGTCCAGGAACCAGTAGGGCAGCGTCGAGTCGTACCAGGTATCGCGCCACAAGCGTGTCTGGCGGTGCAGTGAGGGGAAGTTCGCCGCCACATAGTCGACCACGGCGGCAGCGTGCGGGAAGCGGGTGGCATAGTACCGGCCCGTATCGCGCACCCCTTCAATGCGATCATTGGGGAAATGCCACGCCACCACGAACGTAGCGGTCGTCTCCGCGCCGGCCGCCAACTGCTCGCTGCGGGCTAACCCACCCCGAAGCAGCTGCCCGAATGGTTTCGTGCACTCGTCCGTGTCCGCACCCCGACCGAACAACTCCGCTGGAATCTCGCGGGGCGGCAGTGCCGCCACTCCCCGGTCGCCGGGGCGCGGGTCGAGCAGTGCCAGAGCCAGCGTGCCGTAATCGTGGCGTTGCTCGAACGACACCGGCGCCTCGATCGGCTTGTCGGTCAGCACGATCTGGCCGATCCCGATGTTGCCCCAGCTCCCCTGCTGATTGTCCACGATCTGCAGCCGGGCTGACTTGCCCTGCAGATGCCGGACATCGAACTGGTCGAGCCGCATGCGATTGTCGTTGCGTCCGGTGGCGCTGAGCACGACGGCGTCGTCCACCAGCAGATTCAAGCAGGTCGTACCAGTGTAGCGCCCCCCTCCAATCCAGAACGTGATGTAATCGCGCTCGATCACGAACTCACCGCTTGTGAGGGTGCCCACCTGGTTGTCCCTCTCCTCGACGCTGCTCCCCGGCGCCGTGGTGTGCGAGTTGACAACGCGGTCGCCCGGCCCGCCGACATCTCCCTGATAGGCCAGCATCTCCGCCTTGCGGATCGGTCCGGTCCCAAACGACGTGCCGGTGGCCGTCCAGCTGTCGTAGGTATCCCGATCCCAGTCTTCGAAAACCACTTCCTCGCGCGCCGCGCCGCGCTCGGCCGGCGGCGGCGCGGTGGCGAAGCATTCCAGACGCAACGCGTCGGCTGTCCGCACAATCTTGTTCTGCCGGCTTCCGAGGCCGGCCTTCCCCGTGTGCAGACATACGGCGTTCTCGAGCCAGCCAGCCAGTTCCACGTCCAGCGCCGTATCGCTCGTGTTCTTGACCGTGAACCGCATGACCGTCACCGGCAGGCTCGAATCGGATTCGTTGAGCGGGATGAAGGGGGAGAACGCCTCCAGTTCGACACGCACCGGCAGCGCCGCATCGCAGTACTCGACCCTGGCAATCGGGTACTCACCGCGGAATCGGATGTCGTGGAAGCCGCGCGCATCGAGCACGCGCAACTCGTCATTGACGCGGATCGCAAAGCCTTGATCCAGCGGCGCGACAGCGGCCATCGGCTCCGCATAGTGGGCGTCGCCTGTGCCGATATGCTGATTGAAGATGTCCCAGTGCCAGAGTCGGCCGTCCCCCCCCAGATACAACTGGCCGGCACACGCGCCGCCGACCGGCATGCCGATCCACGCCAGTTCCCGCCCGGTGTACCACGCCGGCTCGCCACGCTCAAAGAGCGACTCGATCCACTCCGCGCTGAGCCGTTTGTCGGCCGGCACCAGCCGCTCAAAGTCGCTGGCCTGGAACGGCCCCGCCATGGCGCGCCAGGTCGAGAATCCTGTCGAGAATCCCAGCGCCATGGCCCCGGCACCGGTCAGCCGCAACAGGTCGCGCCGATGAAGACGGCTACGATACCCACACCGGCTCACACAGCCCGCCTTTTCCTGCTGGTCGCCTGCCATACTGTTGCTCCCTTTCCTGCGAAGTGGTAATTGGTCAGTAGCTGTCGCGGCTCGCTCCGAAACTTTGGACAGTGGACAGATCGGACGCCTGTTCTGGCAGTGTGCCGAACTGCGGCCTCAATTCCCGGTGTTGGGCGCGCGCAGATCCTGCGACGTCGCCAGAGCAATGACGCGGCCCTGCGAGCCGACGGCACAGTAATAGTGGTACACGATCCCGTTGTGCTTCAGCAGCCAGGGTTTGTGGGCGTAGGTTTCGTCCCACGGTTCCGACGGCTCGATCAGGTGCGGCCCCTCCCACTTCGTCCAGTGCACCAGATCGCGCGAACAGGCGAATGTGTCAAAGGCGTTCGGCTTCCAGAACGCGCCGAAATAGAACATCACCCACAGGTCGCCCATCCGCACGATCTGCGGATCGCCACTGATGCCGTACTGCTTGCCCTCACCGTTGGCAACCACCGCGTCGTCGCCATAGCGAGTCCAGTGGACCATGTCGCGCGAGACAGCCATGCCGATCTTCTCATACCCGCTCTTGATCTTGCCGTTGTAGTACATCACGAACGGGTACCCCAGCAGCTGGTCCGGGTCGTGGATGATCTGGCTCCGGTATAAGGTCTCCTTCTCGAACGGCCGCACGTCGGGCTGGTCGCGGGCCAGCACCGGGTTGTCGTCCAGACGCGTCCACGGTTCGGGAACGGTGGGGTCGAGCGTCCACGCCAGGCCGATCGACAGAGGATCAGTCTCATACCCCTGGAGCGCTCCACCGACATAGGAGAGCCAGTACTTGCCGTCATACGGCTGCAGCTGGTGGGAACCTTCCCATGCTGGATCGCACAGGGCAATGCCGCCGGCTGCCTGCCACTGATCCCACCCACCTGCACGAAACGGCAGAATCTTGCCCAGCGGCTGCCACTGCAACAGATCGTCGCTGCGGGCCAGATGGGTTTCGTATCCCACATCGTTCATGCAGATGTACACCATGTACCAGTGGGCACCGTGGCGGAACACGCTGGGACTATCCACCGCCTGATTGCCCTCACCTCGCACGACGATACCGTACTTGTACGGCGTCTGCGCCGCTTCATAGACCTGCTGCATCCGCTCCCGCGGGATACCGGTATCCGCGCAGCGGGCGCTGCCGGCGTTATGGGCCAGCGCGCACAGCGCTGCAACTATGCTCAACGATGTTCTCACAATCGGGTCAGCTCCTGGGGTCAGCTCCTGGTGGTCGAGTGCGGCAGGGTACCGCGACTGGGTCCCTGCACCTTAACATCGTGGCCCGTCGGATCAGCTCTGTCCAGCACCTGCCGCCCCGTTCCGCAGATCCCACCCGGCGCCGGACGTCCCGGGCACCAGGGGGGCAGGTGGCGGCAGTGGGCCGATTCTACTGCTGCAGTGGCGCGTCGAAGAAGCACCATCCATGAACGTCATGTGTAATGTCATGCAGACACCCCGTGGCCGGTATCAAGTCACTGGTTGTTTGCCATTCGTGCACGGCTATACTGGGTGCGGAGGTAATCACTATGGACCGCAGAACATTCGTCAAAATCTCCGGCGCCGTGGCAGCTCAATCGGCCGTGTTGTCCGTCTGGGAGGCGGCAGCTCAATCGCCGCCGGCTGAACCGGCACAATCCTTGATCAATCCATTCACTCAGCAAGGACAGTGGTTCAAGGCCGCCCTGCACGTTCACACGACGACCTCCGACGGCGATGTGGACGTGCCCACTCGGCTGGCCCAGTACCGTGCGGCCGGATATCAGGTTGTCGCCGTCACCGACCACTGGAAGACGAACGACCTGAGCGGCTGTTCCGACGATCAGTTCCTCTGTATCAGCGGCATGGAGGCGCATCCTCGAACGGGCACAGGCGCTCCGACACACCATTTCGTCTGCCTCAATCTGCCGCATCCCTTCGAACTGGCCCGCGACTTGCCTGCCCAGGCACTGATCGACCAGGTAATCAACGCCGGCGGCAAGGTGATCTACGCGCATCCCTACTGGACAGCGCACTCGCTTGAAGAGATGACCGAGGTGAGCGGCTATGTCGGCATTGAAGTCTTCAATGCCGTATGTCAGTTGGCGTGCAACAAAGGCCACAACTCGGTGCACTGGGATCAGTTGCTCAACAAAGGCAGGATCGTGGCGGGGGTCGCCACCGACGATGTGCACGCGACCGGCCAAATCAACCTGGGCTGGACCATGATCAAAGCCCCGTCGCTGGACACGAACGCGGTCCTCAACGCCATCGAAAGCGGCTGCTTCTACAGTTCCTGCGGGCCAATCATCGAAGACTGCCGCATCGAAGAGGGGACGATTCGCGTCGTGACCAGCCCTGTGCGCCAGATCAGTTTCTTCTTTGACGGCGCGGCGGGAGGGCATGTCGTCCGAGCAGGCGCCGGCCAGACGCTGACCACGGCGCAATGGAACTTCGGCAACAGGCAACCCAAGTGCCGTTGGATTCGGGTGGAAGTGGTCGATCAGGATGACAAGTACGCCTGGACCAATCCAATGCGATAAGCGCCGTCCGGACTGCTGCGTGTGGCTTACTTGTTAGCCCTTGTTAGCCGTGCGACGTGCCAAACAGTGTTGATCGCAAGGTTCGTTGTTCACGCACTTCGAGGAACGCCGGTCCGCGCGCGTCGCCGCGCACGACCGCCCCAGATGGCTGCATTACGAAGCCGGCACCAGGTGGATGATTTCCGGATCGGTGACCGATACTCGGCCCTGATGGCCGTTGATCGTGAATTCCACCTGGGGCGTCTTGACCACCATGAACGCCGGGTCATCGCCTCCGGCCATCCGCGTCTGTCCGGGTCGGACAGCTCCAGGTCTTTGAATCTTCCGTCATTCCGTCATTCTGGAATTCCGGAATTCCGGAATTCCGTCGGCTCCACACCGGCGGGCAACTCACTGGATCGTAACCCAGCGCCGGCAGGTGGTCGGCTCGATCCGTGGTTCACCATCGGGTGACGCGACGGCCTTGAGTGTACACCGGCCGGCGGCAGCCGGAATGGCCAAGGTCAGTTCGACGCTGGTGTTGCCGGCCGCCGGCATCTCAAAACGTTGCTGAGTCTTCACCAGGGGTGTCCCTTGTGCGTCCTCGAGCGTCAGCACGACAGTGCCAGTAAGAGCCTGCGGGTAGTCGTTGACCAGCATGACGTTGAAGGTGCGTTCCGCGCCCGCCGTGAGTGCCGGCTGGAAGAAGTTGATATAGACGCCCAGCGGCCGGAAGGCTTCGGCGACGTAGTCGGCGAACGCGGGATCAAGTTCCAGCCGGGTCACATCCTGGAAGTGATCGGAGGTATACACACCGGGGTAGCTGCAGGTGAGATACACGAAATGGATGATGCCGGCGAACTTGCGGTGTGCGCGCCAGTACTCGGTCTTGCCCGCCAGCAGATAGGCCCACATATCCAGCCGCTGGCGCGCTGTGGTGTCGTCACCCATCAGCTGAGCATAGACCCGCTCGGTCAATCGCGTCGGCGACCCGTCACGATTGAGCCACAGCCAGCCATACTCATTGATCAGCGGCGGGTTGGTGTCAGACGGCAGAACGGCCGGATCGGGCGCTCCATCCCGGGTCTCCAGGTCGCTCATCTGGAACTTCAACGTGCCGAGATGCCCCTCGATCATGAGGTAGGGATGGACCTCCACCGGATCATTTGGATCGGCCGGCGGGTTATAGCTGTTTTCCCACGGCCGGTGGGACAGATCCAACGGCCGCACCGCGGGGATGATCTTCTCCAGGAATGTTGCGTTCTCCGTCTCGTTGTTCGCGTCCCACACGGCCACGCTCGGATGATTCCAGTTGTCGCGCATCCAGTCCTTGTACTGCCGAATCATCTCCAGCGTGTCGTACGTGCGGGAATACCCTTCGTACCAGCCCGGGCTGCCGGTCCAGACGAAGAACTCGTTTTGAATCAGCAGGCCCACCTCATCGCAGATGTCCAGCCAGCGATCGGGCACGGGGCCGATGCAGAAGCGGAAGTAGTTCCAGTGCATCTTCTTGGGAAGTTCGCCGAGCAGTTTGCGGACCCAGGTCTCTTTCCAGGGCAGGTCCTTGCACAACGGGTCTTCCAGGAACCGGTGCAGCGTGATGTTCGACCCGCGCAGGTAGTAGACCTGCCCGTTCAGATAGGCCTGCCTGGTGGCAGCGTCGAACCGGAACTCGCGCATGCCGAAGCGTGTCGTCACCGAGTCCCCGCCCGTGCTGGATCGCACCTCGTACAGGAACGGATCTTCGGGGGACCACAGCCGCGCGTGCGGGACCGCGATGGTCTGGGTGATCACCTGTTCTTCACCTGCGCCGAGCGTAATGGGCTGGGGAGTGGAGACCGCCACCCGCTCGCGCGTCTTCCAGGTTCTCACTGCGTGCAGGAGGGTACTCTTCATCGCCCGGTCGCGGCAGTTCTTGACGGTGGTCTGCACGGTGATTTCGCCCCGCTCGATGTGCGGTGCAATCTGGATCGTCTGGATCAACGGGTTGTCACAGCAGATCAGCGAGACGCTGTCGTAGATGCCCGGTGTCCACTTGATCTTCTCGAAATCGGATCCGACGGGATACGTATCGGGCAGCACGGCGGGGTGGGCGCCGATACGCACGACCAGAGTGTTGTCAGCTTTCCAGCGGATCGCCTCTTCCAGGTGAAAGTAACCGGCCGAGAAGCAACCAGCGTACTCGCCCAGCTTCTGGCCGTTGAGCCAGACGGCGGTACCAAACTGGGCCTTGTTGATCTTCAGGATCGCCACCTGCCGCTGTTCCGGCGCGCGAAACACCGTCCGGTACCAGAAGTAGTTGCGGTCCTGGTCCACCTTGCCGTTGGGGAACTCCGTCAGCCATTCGGGCGGAGACAGCCCGGCGCAGATCCGATTGGCCAGCTGCTCGCGGCTGAAAAACGCATCGACCTGTTCGAACGCCGGCACGGCGAGATTGGCCAGGCCGGGCACCGGCACGGTGGCCGCGAACGTCGCGGGCATCGCGTCGGCTGCCACGCTGTCGGCGATTTCCCACTGGCCGTCAAGCGAGAGGATCAGCCGATCCGCGCGGGCGGCCGCCATCGGCCAAGCTGCCAGAGACCCACAGATCAGAAACAGGGCAGCACCTCGGGCGAGGCGGCGCCGACGGCGGCACGGCATGGCGGCGGCGGTGGTCGATAGAGACATGGTGGTGGTCTTTCCCTCGGTGAGTACCTTTCCCTCGGTGAGCAACTCGGGTGGCGGGCGTCTGCGATTGTACGGGACCACGGCACGGCCGGCAACGAAGTCACAGAGAATCGGAGCGCTGGCCAAGGGGAATGACGTCGAGCTGGAGCAGAGGAGGGCGGGGGGAGAGCCAGGCCTGGCAGATGCCCGCTACTCGAGTTGCGGAAGCCATCACCTTTCATCCTGCAGCATATTCACGTTCAAACGCCGGAATGCTTCGCCGCAGGCACGATAGTTCTCGGCCGACATCCCCATGCAGCCATACTCTTCCACATATCCGATGAAGCCGCCGCGCGGCGTCGCCAGCAGCTGGTACATCCGCTGCGCCTCGGCCAGGATGTCGGCGGGCGTTCCGGCAATGGAGACCGTCTGATAACTGATGGGCATCATGAAACACTGGCGGCCGCGCAACCGGCCGCTCACAGCCTGCAAGTCCACCACGTTCGGCTGCGATATGTTCAGCACGTCGACGCCGATCTCGTGGAAGTCTTCGGCGATATCCGTCAGGTTGCCACAGCAGTGGTACCACACGTCCAGACCCAGCCGGTGCGCGTGATCGAACTGCCGCTGGTAACGCGGCTTGAACAGCGACCGCCACATGGCGGGGGAGATGATCAGACCGGATTGGGTGGCCCAGTCATCGGCGAAGTGGATGCCGTGAAAACCGTGCTGCGCGGCCAGCGTCATGAGCTGGCACTCGAAGTCCATGATCAGGTCCATGAGGGGACCGAACAGTTCGGGGGCGATCAGAAAATCCTGCATCGCATTCTCGAATCCGCGCAGGAACGTGTAGATGGTGAACCCGCTCAGATCGAGGCTCGCCAGACGATACCGATCCTCGCACAGTTGGATGAATTCCTCCACCGCCGCCATACGCTCCTCCGCGCGCAGGGCCGGCACGCGCACCTGGTCGGCGCGTGGCAACTCGGGCCAGACGGCCTGCGTCGGGTGCCCCATCGTGCCGTCATCCATGGACTCGAGCCGATAGCCCCATTCGTTGGTCGACCAGTCCCACACATTGGCCCGGGCCTGGCCATCGCCGGGCACTCCCCGCGACAGGTGATACAGCAGCAGATCACCTTCGGTCTGGTCACAGTTCCAGAACACGATCGGTGTCCGTTCCGGGCACTCGAAACGAATTGCCCGGTCGACCAACGACTTGCGCGAGGCCATGGCAGACTCCTATGTATTGCGCGCCGGTGTGCATCTTACCGCGGATGCCGCGGGCTCCGCCAGTCACGTGGCCTGCACGTCCGGGCTGCCAGGCAGCCGCCCGGGGTGCACCGCCTCGTCATCGGCCACACGCGCGAGCGGGATATTCCGCGGTTCCTGCGGCACCACCAGTACACACCGGTGGCACATTCGGACACAATACAGGCTCGTACCACCTTAGATTGTCACAGATGTCATTTCCAAGGAGACCGATGACTATGTCACGACCCGTTACACTCTGCACTAGTCAGTGGGCCGACTTGCCGTTGGAAGAAGTGGCACGTCTCGCCCAGGATTTCGGCTATGACGGGCTGGAACTCTGCTGCTGGGGCGACCATTTCGAAGTCGACAAAGCGTTAGCGGACAACAGCTACTGCGATCGCAAACGCGCGCTGCTGCAAAAGTACAACCTGCAGGTGTTTGCCATCAGCAACCATCTGGTCGGCCAGGCGGTTCTGGACGTGATTGACGACCGGCACCGCAACGTGCTGCCGGCCGCGGTCTGGGGCGACGGCAAGCCGGAGGGTGTGAACATGCGTGCGGCCGAGGCGATGAAGGACACGGCTCGCGCGGCGCAGCGGCTGGGAGTGGACGTCGTCAACGGCTTCACCGGCTCGAGCATCTGGCACCTGCTGTATTCCTTCCCCCCTGTGCCGCAGGACTGGATCGATCGGGGCTTTGACCTGCTGGCCGAACGGTGGAATCCGATTCTGGATGTGTTTGCCGAGTGCGGTGTGAAGTTCGCGCTCGAGGTGCACCCGACAGAAATCGCCTTTGACATCTACACGACGGAGCGGGCCATCGAGTCGCTGGGGGGGCGCCCGGAATTCGGCTTCAACTTCGACCCGAGCCACCTGCACTGGCAGTTCGTCAATCCCGTGGAGTTCATCCGATCCTTCCAGGACCGGATCTACCACGTGCACATGAAAGATGCCATCACGATGCTCAACGGCCGTACCGGCATCCTGGCCAGCCATCTGAATTTCGGCGACTATCGGCGCGGCTGGGAATTCCGGTCCCTCGGCCGCGGCGGCGTCGATTTCGAAGCCATCATCCGCGCGCTGAACGATATCGGCTACCAGGGTCCGCTGTCGGTCGAATGGGAAGACGCCGGCATGGAACGGTTGCACGGCGCCCGGGAGTCGTGTGAGTTCGTCAAACGGCTGGACTTCAATATCAGCCAGATCGCCTTTGACGGCGCGTTCGACAAGAAGAACCAGTAGCAGGGCCACCGGAACCGGCCACGCCGGAGATCCGTGTAGAGGCGATGATCCGCATGAGTCGCTCTGCCGTTCCTCACTGGCGCGTGCACGCTGACCCTGCTGACTGCCTGGTTGCCCCCGCCGGCCTGGCTGCCGCCAACTGGCTCGGCCGCCGACTTCGCGTGGATCGAGAGGGAACAGTTGACCTCGATCAACGTCGCGCTGACCGCGGCCGGCTGGGGCAACCAGCAGTTGCATTATTTGCGCCACATGAACGTGAAAAGCAACTGGTATCGTGGCAGCAATCACGTTTCGTTCGTGTGTCGACAGAAGTCACGTTTCGTGACCTATCCGCGCCACGCGAACTGTCGTCTTGAGCCGCAACGTGGCGATCCTTACACAGCCCGGGGTAAGCCGCGCCTCGCGGCGCCACCCATGGGTACACGTGCGCGCGAACATGTCGGTCAAGCCACAGACGCCGCGCTACGCCGGCGGCCTCCGAGACCGAGATCGAAAGCAGCCGCGGCCGGCGGCCGGGACGGGGCGGCTATGCGGAGCGCCAGCTGGCGACGGAGTCAGCCCACTGTTGGAAGATGCCGAGCATCGGCATGAGGTTATGGATCGGGGCGCCGCGGTTTTCTTCCTTGAACGCCAGTTGCACGTTGATGTTCTCCCACAACACCAGGCGGCCACCGACTTTCATCGTGGCGCGCACGTCGCCATCCTGGGAGATAATGAGCCCGAGCGCTGCTTTGTGCGCGTTGCAGTAGCGCATCATGGCGCGATGCCGCGTGCCGAACTGGCTCAGCGAAGCCTTGCGCAGCAGGCGGGGCGTCGCATGCGTGTCCCCGGCAATGAAGATGTCCGTCAGGTCGGAGTCGGTGCGCAGCTCCACGCCGAAACCGTGCACCACCAGACTCTTGTCCAGCAGGACGAACCCGTCCACGCGCGACAGCGCGGCGATGAAACGGACGCAACCGAGCGTTTCCGACTTGTGTTCGTCCAGCCGGTCCTCGCAGGCCATCGCATCGACATGCGTTTCGACCGGCAGCACATCACTGGCCATGCGGCAGTGCTGGGCCACGATCTCCGCCGTGTCCCGTTTGATCAACTGGTACTTGGTGAGCCCGACGACCGCCTTCGGCAGACGGTCGTACGTGAGGTTGTACTTCACGTTCAGATCGCTTGACAGGTAGCTTGGAGCGATCAGCAGGCCGCCGCCGTGTCGATACTGCTGGATACAGCCCAGGATCCGGCAGATCGCGTTCTGCCAGCGCACCAGCAACTCGTCCTCGACCAGCGCCAGGTCCGCCCCGGGCAGCCGCTCCACGGGAATCGACGCCTCCTCGGCCAACGTCGCCTGCATGTTCGACTTCAATACGTCGTGTACGGGGCCCGACCACATCACATCGTGGAACTCGCGGACCAGATTGTTCTGCTCCAGACTGCCCAGCAGCGTGAAGTCTTTGTAGACACAGAGGTTGCCCACGCCGACGATTGTGGTCTGGAACAACCCGGGCCGGCGCGGCGTGGAGATCGAGTCGAGCGCGACGTAGTCCGCATGCCGCAACTCCTGGTCCACCATTCCCCAGATCACCAGGTCATCACCGTCAGCGAACACGGCCAGCGACGAGGAGGTCGGGTCGGTCGCCTCCGCCAGTTTGGTGACCGTCCGCACGTCCAACACCAGCGGCTGCTCGAATGGCACAATCACCCAGCCACCTTCCCGGACGTGATACGATTCGTCGCGCATCGGATCCTGCGGATCGACGTAGTTGACCGTACAGCGGCAGAGGCGCCCTTCGTCGGTCTTGAGACTGGCGAAATACAGGGTCTCAAAGAGTTTCAGCAGGATCTTGTCCGACGGCGCACTCCGCGGGTGACTGGCGTGCAGCCGCTCGGTAACCAGCTTCGCCAGGTGGTACGGATAGTGACCATTTCGACCGGACAGCATGCGACTTGACCGCCTGTTCGCATCTCTCGCCGCCTGACGCTGAAACGGCCCACGGCCATCATCATGCGGCAGGGTACTGGAACATCACGGGGCCGGATCATACCGGCAGGCCGGAAAAGGAGCAAGGCGAATGCGGTGCAGATGAGCCCATGAACCCATCAGGGTGCAGGAACGCACCTCCTCGGGAGAGGGGCCGGGGGGGAATTCAGAAATTCAGGAATTCGGGAATTCGGGAATTGGCAACTGGGCCGTGTGGCTTACTTGTTAGCCGTGCTGAAGGAGCGGACCGGTGAGCCTGGGACGGTGAAAGGCTCGGTCATTCCGAGCCGGTTGTAGTGGACAAATCCATGCCATGGATGGGCCCATTCGCATGGACTGCCTACCTCCTCACCGTGCAGCGGTTACATCCCGCAATTGGCC
>JAAYDI010000166.1 GCA_012729315.1 Planctomycetaceae bacterium | reverse complement strand
TATGAGGCTGCTGCCAGCCCTTTCGATCCAGTGCAAAACAAAGCCTCTGCGGATCACGTATTGGGTAAAGACAAGGGCGTTGCCCCAGGCTACGGTGAGAACTGACCTTCGGCCAGACGACAGCTATTCCGGTACCGCACCCCTGGTGCAGGGTCGCCAACCTGACACAGGGTTTGCAGTGAGAAGTAAACCGTTAATGCGAAGTGGCTCACCGGTGAAACAAATGTAAAACCGGCACCAGGGCCGTTTCTTCGGGCCTTTCACCACGCCACGATCCAAGTCCTCTTCGTGCATCTGTCATTCATCCTTCCTTCGTGCTTGGGTATCTCGTCATTCGTCATCCCTTCGTGCCTGGGTATCTCGTCATTCGTAATTCTTTTTCCCTCCGTGTCGCGACCAGAACTTCTGCACGACTGGGCGGCGGGCGATGTGCGGATTGGCGTGCGGGCGGCGCTGGAGGATCCGCTCCTGGGCGGTGGCGGGGTCCATGCCGCGGGCGGCGATGAGCCAGCAGAGGACGACGGTGCCGCTGCGGGCCCGCCCGGCTTTGCAGTGCACGTAGACGCGCCGCCCCTGCCGGATCTGGTCCTGCATGAAGGCCACACCCCTTTCGACACTCTCCAGAGTCGGCGACGTGAAGTCCACGGTCGGAATGCGAAGCTGTACGATCCCCGCGCGCGCATACGCGGCGCGCGGCCCGGCGTATTCCTCGCAGGTGTTGACCACAGCTCCGACACCGGCCTGCTGCAGGGCGGGCACGTCGCGCGCCAGGGGGAGGGCCCCCATCAACACCGCCTCGTCGATCTCGTCCCACCAGCGGCGCACGCGCAGGACCCGGCCGAGCAGCGCGTTCCAGCCCAGCGTGGGCAGGAACAAGCTGCGCGCGAGGAGACGTTTCCAGCACAGATGTTGGGAATGAGTCATGTCGTACAGCGCCCGTTGGCAGAAAGCAGGGACTAATGTCATCACCCGTCCGAGGATTCCTCTTCCCACGCCGGGTAGTACCGGCCGCCGGTGGCTGCCAGTGTGCGTAACAGCGGCGGCGGCTCCATCCGGCTGCCTAACGGCGCAAGCGGCTGGAGCAACCGCAGGATGTTCGCAGCCCCCACGCCGTCGGCCCAGTACAGCAGCCCACCGCGCGACGGTGGAAACGCCAGTCCGAACAGCAGCCCCAGGTCGACATCCGCCGGGTGCGCCACCACATTCTCTTCGATCGCGCGCGTGGCTTCCAGCAGCATGGGCAGGATCAACCGCGCGATGATCTGTGTGTCGCACAGCGCGCCCTGCGGACGCACGTAGGGCGCCAGGAGGGCCGGGAGTTCCGGATCGGGCTGGGCCGGGCCGTCGGCGGTCGGGTACTGATAAAACCCGCAGCCGGTCTTGCGCCCCAGACGCCCGACCTTGACCAGCCTGGGCAGGACCGGTGTGAGCGTGATGCGGCTCGGAAACGCCTCCCACAGCGTGCGCCCGGCCCACATGGCCGTGTCGATACCGATCAGGTCGAGCAACTCGAACGGCCCAAGCTGCATGCCAAACGCCCGCCCCGCCCGGTCGATCTCCGCCAATCCGATGCCCTGACAGAACATCTCGAGCGCTTCGTTCAAGTAGGGCAGCAGCACGCGATTGACCAGGAATCCAGGGCGGTCGCAGACCACGATCGGCAGCTTGTCGAGGCGGAGCGCATAGGCCACCAGCGCGGTGAGCGTGGCGGTGCTGGTCCCGTCGGCGCGCACGATTTCCACCAACGACCGCTCGGTCGGCGGATTGCAGAAGTGCAGCCCGCAGAAGCGGCGCGCGTCGGGCACAGCCGGCACCAGATCGGCCAGCCGGATGGTGGAGGTGTTGGTGGCGATCAACGCATGCGGGCCGAGGCGGCCGGCCAACTGCTGGAAGACGCGCTGCTTCAGCTCCCGGTTCTCGGCGACCGATTCGATCAACAGGTCGCAGTCGTCCAGGAGTTCCGGGTTCCGGCCGACCTGGAACTCGGCGTCTGCGGAGCGGTCGGCGACCATCCGAGCCGCCTCGCGCGACAGCACCGCGTGCGCGCGCTCCAGGGCGGTGGCCGAGGCGTCGTAGAGTTTGACGCGCACCCCCTGCCGCAGATGAACCAGCGCGATGCCTGTTCCCATTATCCCGGCACCGCAGATCCCCACGGCGCTGACCGACTGGGGGACACCTTCCACCCGCCCGGCCGGCCTGTGGTTCCTGGCCCGCTCAGTCAACCGAATCACGTGCGACTCGGCCGCAGTCACCGCCTCGCCCGTCGGCGTGGAAAACGCGTTACAGAGTGATGAATCAGCGTCTGGCATACGTCCCTTGCCCGCAGGTGCAGCGAACGCCCCCGCAGTCTGCACCGGAGGGGACTATCAGTCCCCTGCTTTAACCGCTGAGCTACGGCCCCCAAAGCACTTCGCGGGGCCGCTGCATCCTCTCGCGCATCCCCACCACCCCCGCCGATTATAACAGCCCCATGGTACTCCCGCGACAAGACACCCCGGAGGCCGAGCCGAAACACCGAAACACACAGAAGTATGGGGAGTTGCTTTAACTCTCCAGTTGCGTAATCCGCGCGACATGTGTGTGAAAAGCAGCCGCGGCCGGGCATCAGGGGCCCAGTCGGCCCGGCCGGCAATGTGCAACTCGCGGCGGGCTCGGACAGCGCAGGCTGGAGTCAGAGTGTCTGTTTCAGATCCGCGCATGCTACCGCCATGCTGCGGTTCGGAAACCCCACGGGATCCTCAGGCCGGGCAGAACTCGGTATACTTTTCGGCGGAGCTGGTTGGGCTTGGCCCCCGGAACGGAGCGGTGTGTCGTTGTGCATTGTCGTTGTGCATTACGGATCAGGAGTCTTGTCCCATGAACCGCCTGGCTGCGATGTTATTGGCGATCCTGCTCGCGTGTGGTATAGCGGCGGGTGTCACTCTCCGCGGCGCCGTGGCCGAGGATGCCCCTCCACCGCCGACTGTGAAGTTGATCATCGATTACAGAGACGGCGTCCAGAAGCATTTTACCGCGCTGCCCTGGAAAGCCGGCATGACGGTGCTCGACGCGCTGCAGGCGGCGGGCAGGCATCCGCGCGGGATCAAAATCGGGCTGCGCGGTAAGGGGGCGACCTCCTTCGTGACGCAGATTGACGACGTGGAGAACGAAGGGCGCGGTCAGAATTGGGTGTTTCGCGTCAATGGCGAACTGGCTCGCAAGAGCTGCGGTGCCTTGGAGGTGAAAGCCGCTGATACCATCTTGTGGACCTTTGGCGAATACCGATAAAATTGCAGTGTTCGGCTCCTTTTCCTGATTCCACGACCGACTGACGGGATGTAGCAATGACAGGCAAGAGCAATATCGACGGAACAACACGACACAGTGGCCAGTGGATGCCTGACCGGCGCTCGGGCGCTCAGGGCGGGGGGTGGGCCTGTCAAGCGATCATGTTCGCCCTGCTGGTCATTGGCGGTGTGGCGGTGCGATTGGCCGGCCATGAGCTGCCCAACTTCGCACCCGTCGCCGCGCTGGCGTTGTTCGCCGGGTACTTCTTCCGTTCGGCTCTGGTGGCGATTTGCGTGCCGCTGAGCGTGATGGCGATCAGCGACCTGTTCCTGGGCGGATACGACTGGGGAATAATGGTCCTGGTCTACGGCATGCTGATGTTCCCGATCCTGCTGCGCGGTTGGCTGCGGCGGACCTTCGTGCTGGGAACCGGCCGCTTCGCCGGCCGTTTCGCTTCCCTGATCGGCCTGCTCTCCTGTTCACTGCTGTCGTCAGTTCTGTTCTTCCTCGTCACGAATTTCGGCGTGTGGCTGGGTTTCCCGACATACGAGACCAGTTGGTCGGGATTGGCTGAATGCTACGCGGCAGCGATTCCGTTCTTCCGCTACACGCTGGCCGGCGACCTGTTCTTCGCGGTCGTCCTGTTCGGCAGCTATGCTCTGGCGCTTGCGTTGGCCCCGGCGCAACAACCGGCGACCGAAGCCAACTAGGCAGCCGTCGGCCACGGATGCCAATTGGGGCGAAGCCAATCGGTACATTTTGACAAGACAATTGCGAAAGGGCCGTCACGCGGTGGCGGCCCTTTTCTGTCGGTTGTGATTCGGTAGCCCGATTGCGATTCGGTGGCCAGCGATCCGGCGATCCGTGATTTGGTCGTCAGATTTGGTCGTCAGCGGCCCGCCAAGGACGGCACTCAGTTCGTCTTGGCCGGTTGGCTGGTGTCGGCCGGTGCTCCCGGCGCGGCGTCGGCCGGTACAGCACCTCCAGGCAGCGCTTCGTCGGCCGCCGGCTTGTCGGCGGCAACGGCCTCTTTCGGCAGCAGGGCTTCGAGAGCGCGGGTCTTGTCGCGCACTTCCTTGAGCAGATCGGGTAGCCCCTGCTTGTGCTTGTCGGTCGCCACCACGATGGCATCGAGGGCCTGTACGATCTTGGTGATCTCCCCCTTCTGCTGATCGTCTGCCGCCAGCGATCCAACCGCGCCCAGAACCTTCTCATCCCGACCGCGCACCCCCTGCAGCACACAGTCCAGCGGTTGCTTCAGACGCCGGCGAACGCGTTTAATGAGCGCGTCCATGTCGGCGCTGGTCGACCGGCCGGTGGACATGGTACCGGGATAGCCACCGAGCCCATCCGTGCTGCGGGGATCGGAACCCACTGCGCCCCCCGGCATTCCCGGCATTCCCGGCATGCCAGGCATCCCGGTCATCGCAGGCGCACTGGAGTCGCTACCGGGCATTCCTGGCATCCCGGGCATTCCTGGCATCCCGGGCATTCCTGGCATGCTGGGCATCCCAGGCATTCCTGGCATCCCAGGCATGCCACCGCCCCCTCCGGTGCGCGTGCCGCCCGACATTTCCTCCTCGAGCGTTTTCTGTTCTTCTTTGGCGCGTGTATCCTCAGCGCGGCAGGCGAACGCGGCGAGCGCCGCCAGCTGCTGGGCCGTGCGCACGGCGTCGATGCCGGTCACGTCCGTATAGACGAGGCTCCCGAGTGCCTGCGCGGCGGTGCAGCGCAGCGACAGTGGTTCATCTGCATCGTTGGCGATGCGTATCAGACTCTCGAAGATGGTGCGGTTATCCCCGACGGCGCCCAGCGTACCCAGCACATCGGCGGCGCGACGCCGCAACCAGGTGTGGCCGTCCGGAGTGCGGCCGGCGGGCGGCGTCTTTTCATCGAGCAGCGTCTGCATGAGCGCAGCCACTTCCGCTCTGCGCCCATCCGGAATCGGCTGATCACCAGGCCGCTGCCGCACGAGGAACAAGTGCCGCTCGATACCCACGATCGCGGCCAACCGGACGGCGTCGATCTGGTCCGGTTTCTTGAACTCGTCCACCATGAAGTCAAACGCCTGGGGCAGGCGGACAGCCGGATAGCGCACGCCGCCCACCAGGCGTGCATCGGTCTGATTAAGTTGCCCCACGACCAGCATGGCATTGAAACGCACGGTGGGATGATAGTTTGGATCGCTGGCCCGGCGCGTCGCTTCAGGATAGGCGACTTCCATCAACAGATACTGGCGTAACCGGGGATCGGCCGCCTGTTCCATGTCTTTGGCGAGCATCTCGCGTTTCTCGAACACGTCGCCGAGCAGCTCCTCGGTGGCCATGGAAGGGAACAGGTAATTCCGGTACCAGTTTTCCAGCTGCGGCCGGTTCTCGTCAAAGCTCATCCGCCCGAAAACAACTTGATCCTTCAGATTTTTCTGTGTGACCACGGTCCGCGCATCGGCGAACTCCGGACCGATGGTATCCCAGGTGTACGACGGGGCGTCCTCCGCTGCAGCCTGAGCCCAGGCCGGCCGCGCCAGCCCGGCCACTGCCAGCCCGGCGGTCGACAGTACGATCCCAGTCACACGGAGCCAACGACAAATCTTCGACATGAACCACGCCTCCCTCGGATCGCGTCAATCAGACCTCATTGCGGGGCTGCTGACGGGATTGCGATCGAGATGACACGAATTTCGCAGAGCGACCCGCCTACGTCCCTCATCTAGACTACTCGTCGAATGCTGCAATTGTCAACTTGGTGACACTTGGCGATCTGGCAGGGCGGCTGTGCCGGCACGCCCGCCGCGGCCCGATTTGACGCGCCTCCGGCCACCCGTATGCTCGGAGCCCCGTGTTGGGTTCCCGATCGGCGTCCGGCAGGAACCCGCGCCGGCGGTACTGGGCAGTTCGCTCGCGGCGTGGGCAAAGTGGCGGTGCGGGCTCTGTGGACAGGAATGGTCATGCGGATTGTGCAGGGCGACTTCCATGACGCTGCTCTACGATGACCCCATCTTCCTGAAAGATGCAGGGGCGGCAGGACCGTCCCGCGCCGTAACCGCCACTCACTTCGTGGCAATGGGAATCACGCCGTCCCAGTCGGGGGGCGGCATGCGATTGTGCTGCGCGATGAACACCGTGAGATAATCCTTGACGCGATCATCGGCGGGCACCTGGTGCAGCCAGTGGAAGGCATCGTCCCAGTCGCGAGCCTGAAGCGCATCGAGAGCGTGTTCGTACGCGGCGATATGCTGATCACTCATCTGAGGGAAATCGCCGACCGGTGGCAGCAGCTCGCTCACTTCGACAGCCGCTTCCAAGCCGTAAGGGCGCACCTTGGCAACGCGCCGCACGCGAGCCACGTCGGGCGAGACCTCGGTGCGCACCCGACGGGCGGTCTGCTCGTCGATCAGCAGTGGTGCGCGGAGCACCTTGGTCATGGCTTCCAGCCGTGACGCGAGGTTGACCACCGGGCCGAACACGGTGACTTTCACCTGGTCGACCGTGCCGATCTTGCCGGCCACAGCCGGTCCGGTCGCCACACCGATCCCCACGCGGAAGTCGGTCAACGGATGCTCATCGCGCAGCGCCACTTCGCCGAACGCGGCTCGGATGCTCAGCGCCGCACGGCAGGCGCGTTCCACGGCGTCGGGTTGTTCGATAGGCCACCCCCAGAACCCCATCGCCGCATCGCCGTGAAAATCGCCCACCACCCCCCCCTGCTCGAGAATACAGTGGGTCATCACGCCCAGCGCCCGGCTGACCCGGTTGAGCAGCCCCAGCAGGTCCCCGGCTCCTTGTTCCGAGCGGCGGGAGAATCCGCGCAGGTCACAGAACAGCACGGACACCTCCGCCTCGCGCGGCGCCAACACCTGGTTGGGATCCTGGCCGGCCAGTGCCTCGAGCACCACCGGCGAGAAGAACGGGCGCAACGATGATTGGCGGTGCTCGAGCAGACGCACCTCGCGCAGATTGTGGAGAGTGGTCGCGGCGAGCTCGGCGAATTTCAGCTCGTCCTGCAGCTCTTCCGGCCCACGACTCTGCGCCGCCAGTCGGGCCTGCGGGTCCAGGCGGCCGGTCATGTAGATCGCCCAGCCCGGGCAGGCTTCTCCCAGGACGGGCGTACAGAACGCCCAGTCCAGGTCCTCCTGGTCCGCGAACGTGGCCGTCGTTTGGGCCCGCGCCCGGTTCCAGATGCTCACGACGCTCTTGCCACTCTCCACCGCACTGCGAATCAGGCGGCCGCTGGGTGAGAACGAACCGGCATAGTCGCTCCGCCGGTCCCAGTGCAGGACCTCGATCGCGTCTTCCGGCGCGTCTCCTTCCCGCACGGCCACAATCGCTGCCGCCGTGGCGCGCGGAGTGCCGGTCAGCAGCAGGCTGATCAGGCGCACGAAGAGTTCCTCGTCGTTGGTGGCTCCGGAGATCACTTCCGGCAGACGGCTCAGGACCTCGATCCGCTGGTCCGCATTGCGATAGCTGACACTCTGCAGATACGCCGGACTGAACGCCTGCTCGTTCGTCGCCGGCGGCGAATCGACACTAATGTTGACCCGCTCGTCAGAAATCGAGAAGGTGGTTCCACCGATCACAAAGTGCTCGCCGGTCCGCACCGCGAACGCGTGCTGCTGGCGGCCGCGGAAGAACACCGGGTTGCGGGCCGATTCCAGCCGCACGACCTGCAGGTAGTCGCTGTTCCACACCAGCTGCGCGTGCCGCCGCGAGATCTGCGAATCCCAGGGGACTTCCCAGCCACTGCCGGCCCGCCCCAGCACGACAGGCAGGTGGGGAATCAACGTCCGTCTCCAACGATGTCGGGGGTCCGCCCCCTGGGCGATTAGATCTGGCATGATTCGGATCGCTCACACGCGCGGCCGTCACGTCCGTCGGCCCAAACGGATCCGATACCGGGCGCTGACCCGATTGAGCAGCGCCCGTTCGTCGGCCGTCAGGCTGTCCATGCCGTGAGCATGAAGTCTCGTGAGAATGGCGTCAACCTGCCGCTCTTCCTCCGCCTCGATTTCTTCCCGGTGTACGGGATCTGGCCTGTTCTCCAGGTCTGCGTCCCAGTCGGCATCCGGAGCTGACGGCGCGCACAACGGAACCTCGGCCGCCACAACCGGACCGGACTCCACCGCAGGTGGCTCCGTACCGCGCACGCCCAACTCCTCCTCCCAGGCACAGATGGCGATGTCGTCCAGCTCGCGCCGCGCGCTGACCAGCAGCAGGATCGCCAGCAACACCAGCGCCGCCCAGACAGGAAACGGCGTGTCGGATTGGCTCGGCGCGGCGTAATACTTGGCCAGCACGACGGCCACCAGCCCCACCGCGATCGCCAACACAACCGCGACGCGGCAGACCCACTCGGCCACCCGCCGCTCGTCCCACTGCGGCCGGGCCCAACGCAACGCGGCGTGCAACATCCGCCGACCATCAAACGGATGCGCGGGCAGGACGTTGAGCACGAACAACAGCCAGTTGATCCACAGGCCGATGGCCAGCAACTGTAGCGTCAACGCCAGCGTGCCGGCCGGCTGAAAAGGGTTCCACAGCGATGGCAGGTCGATGTCCGCGGCGGGCCACACCAGGATGACCGCCAGACACAACAGCGCCAGAACCAGGTTGACCAGCGGACCCACGGCGAGAATCGCCAGTTCCTTGTGCGCAGCAACACGCAGACGCCACGGCGGCAGCCCGCCAAGCGGACCAATCGTAATGGCCGTCGGCCGAATCCCCACGCGACGCGCTGCCAGGTAGTGCCCCAACTCGTGCAGCACGACACTGGCAAACAAGATGGCCACCGTCGCCGCCGTAATCCCCAGCAACTTGCCACCCGCCATCCACCAGGCCGTCACACTCAATACATCAGGAATGGCAAAGTAAAACGTCGCCGCCGCAAACACCAGAAAAAAGACGTGCAGCCGTACAGCCACGCCACCCAACTGCCCCAGACGAATGCTCCATTGAAAGGGGTCACGCATGACGCTTGCCCCCCAGACTCTGGCTCACCGGAATTCCCATGGACCACCGCACCATCGCGCTTCCGACCCACCCACGCACGCACGCACTCGACTCGCTACGTTCCTCAGCCCACTATGACTCAAACCCATTATGCCTCAAACCCACTATACCCCAGGCCCACTATCCTATGTGCCCCGGCTGCCCCCTTCAGTCCTATTCTACGACGGGACGCGGCCCGAGTTCATCTCGCGAGCCCCCCAACACTCCGCGCCTCCGCACCGGCATGGGGGTTCTGGCATGGGGATTGCTCCAGAAACAATCATCGAGGCTGATCGCATCGGGGCCTTGGCACGGCAGCCCACCACCGAGGTGCACGATGCGGAAAGACACCTTCGTGACGACGAAAAGCCACGTTTTAGCTGACAGAACAATACGTTCAGGGTATTCTGAATACTTTCTAGTCTCCACTTCGCTTCACTTCTCTCTCTGTGGGACAGCATCACCGTGATGAAACAGTCGAACCGCCGCTCGCGCCGTCGTACCCTTGGCCAACTGCGGGACCTCTTGTTTGGAACCACCCGCCCGGTGGGACGCCCGCGCTGTTTGGCGCCCGTCTGCCTGGAACCACTCGAGGGCCGTCTGATGCTGGCTGGCGACCTGGGCATTGACAGCCATCTGCCGGGGGAAGCCTGGGACGACGGCACGGGAACCTGGGGGCAGCCGTCGAGCGGGTTGCCGGAGTCGGGAGCTGAGGGGGAGGGCACGGAGGCTCCGGACCTGGTGGCATTTGCCCAGGCGTTGACGGCAAGCGGCGTGAAGTTCTACAGCGCCGTCTGGTGTCCCGGCTGCAACACACAGAAGGCACTGTTCGAGGATGGGGGCGACTTCCTGCCCTATATCGAGGTGACCAATCCCGACCGGACGCTCAACGCGATCGGGATCGCGGCCAACATCACGTCTTTTCCCACGTGGGAGTTCCCCGATGGGTCGCGCGAGACCGGCGTCTTGTCGCTCGCGACGATTGCGGACCGTGCGGGCGTGGCCATTCCCACGTCGGCCGATCCATTCATCGCACCGATTGCGGATCGGACAGTATATGGAGGCTCACCGCTGCACATCGGCCTCAACGGCTACGACCCGAATGGTGGTCCATTGACATACACGGTAACGAGCAGCAATCCGACGCTGGTCAGCGGCACGATACTGACCGGCAACCGGAGTGCCCGGATCACGGTGAGTGGTTGGGGGGACATGGTGTTCCAGCTCTTTGAGAGTCAGGTGCCGAACGCCACCGGGCGGTTCATTACCTTGGCCGAGTCCGGGTTCTACGATGCGGCCAACAACGATCCTCCGATTACCGTGCACCGGGTCGTCGACAACTTCGTGCTGCAATTCGGCGATCCGACGGGCACGGGCGGCGGAGGCTCGTCGCTCGGCCCCTTTGACGATGATTTCCACCCGGACCTGCAGCACAACACTGCCGGGGCCCTGTCCTGGGCCAAGGCGGGCGACGACACGAATAATTCACAGGTATTTGTGACCGATGTCCCGATCCGGTACCTGGACTTCAATCACTCGTACTTCGGCCAGCTCACCGAGGGGGAGTCGGTACGCAACGGCATCACGGCCACGGCCACAAACAGCAGCGACAAGCCGATCGTGCCGATCAACATCGAATCGGTGACGATCTTCGAGGATCATGAGAACGGCATGCTGGTCCTCAAGGCGGCCGAAGACGCCTCGGGCGACGCCGACATCACGGTCACGGTCACCGACGCGGACGGGAACCAGTATGTCGAGACGTTCCATGTCACGGTCAGCCCCGACCCGTACAATAGCGGCCCGTATCTGGAGGACATCCCGGCGATCGCGACGACCGTCAACACTCCGGCGACGTTCACGATCTCGGCGATCGATGTCGAAGGGGACCCAGTCCTCTTCAGCGGTGTCAAGGCGGGCAACGTGAACTACACGTTTTCGGTCGACAGCCAGACCGGGCAAGTGACCGTCACGCCGCCGACCGACTATGTGGGCACCATGCAGATCCTGCTGCGGGTGGCGGCGGCCAACGGTTCCGACACGACCGATCCCTACGATTCGCAACTGGTGTCGATCACCGTGGCCCCGGCAGCTCCCGCGGCGGTGGACCTGGTGGCCGCCAGCGATTCGGGCTTTTCCAGCACCGACAACATCACCAACCAGACCAGCCTCGCCTTTGAGGTAACTGGGGTCACAAGCGGTGCCCAGGTGCGTCTGTATCACGGCATGACGTCGATCGGGGAAGCGACGGCCAGCGGCACCAGCGTGACGATCACAACATCCAGCCTGTCCGACCTGGCCGACGGCACCTACACGCTGTATGCCACGCAGACGGTCAGCGACCTGGAGAGCGATGCGTCCGCGCCGCTCAGCATCACGCTCGACCGGACCGCCCCCGCCGCCTTCACCTCCACACCCCCCACGACAGCCACCGTCGGCGTGCCGATGATCTACGACGCCCAGCATCCGGAAGAGGGCAGCGTGGGCACGGTCTACTCGCTCAGCGCAGCGCCGGCCGGCATCTCCATCGACCCGGCCACCGGTGTGCTGACCTGGACCCCTACCGCCGCCCAGGCGGGCGTCCAGACGTTCGCGATCGTCATCAGCGACGTGGCCGGCAATACCCAGACACAGGATCTGAGCCTGACGGTGGCGGCCGATGCGCTGATGCAGTTCCGGCTGGAAGTGACCGACACCAGTGGCACTCCGATCTCGTCGATCAACGTCGGCGAGGACTTCCAGCTCAACGTCTACGTGCAGGACCTGCGTGCCGTGCCGTACGGCGTGTTTGCGGCGTTCCTCGACGTGGTCTACAGCAGTCAGTATGTGGCGGTCAACGGCTCACTCACCTACGGTTCGGAGTACTCGACTCAGCCGCTGGGAAGCGTGGCCACGCCCGGCTTGATTGACGAGGCCGGCGCCGTGGCCGGACTCACTGAACTCAACGGCGGCGAGTACCTGCTGTGGAGCCTGCCGATGACGGCCACCCACGCCGGCACCGCCTTGTTCACGGCCGACCCGAGCGACATTCTGCCGTCCAACGAGGTGCTGTTGTTCCGCGACGAAGCCGGCCTGGCCAGTGAACACATAAGCTACGGATCGACACTGCTGACCGTCCAGCCGGGCTTCGTCGCCAACGACGATACATTCTCGGTGGACGAAGACAGCCCCGGCACGGTGCTCGACGTGCTGGCCAACGACCAGGTCGTGTCCGGTTCACCCGGCAATCTCACCATCACGGCCGTCGGCACGACCAGTCACGGCGGCAGCGTGACGATCGCCCAGGACGGCAAGTCGGTGACGTACACTCCAGCACCCGATTTCTTCGGCGACGAGACGTTCTCGTACACGGTCAGCGACGGAACGGGCGACCGGACGGCCCAGGTGGTTGTCCAGGTAGCAGCCGTCAATGACGATCCGACGGCTGTCGACGACACGTTCACCGTCACCGAAAACGCCGTCGGCGTCACCCTGGACGTGCTGGCCAACGACCTGATCGCACCGGACATCGACGAGACCCTGATCGTCGTCAGCTTCAGCAATGTGTCGGCGGGAGGCACACTCTCGATCCCGGCCGCCAAAGACTGCCTGCTCTACACCCCGGCCGCCAACTTCTCCGGCGTTGAGACGTTCACCTACACGATCAGCGACGGCCATGGCGGCACCGCTACGGCGACCGTCTCTGTCACCGTGACGGAAGCCTATGACCCGCCACTGGCGCAAGACGACCTCTTCGAGGTCATGGAAGACAGTACCGACAATACGCTCGACGTGCTGAACAACGACAGCGCGCAGGGGGATACGACCGAAACACTCACCATCATCGCCACGACCACTCCGGACCGGGGGGGCACCGTCACGATTGCGCCCGATGGCAAGAGTCTCATCTACACGCCGGCGGCTGACTTCTTCGGCATCGAACGGTTGCAGTACACGATCAGTGACGGGAATGGCGGGACAGCACAGGCGACTGCAGTGATCACCGTGACGGCCGTCAACGACCCGCCGACGGCCGGCAATGACGCGGTCACCGTCTCCAAGAACTCGACCGCCAACACCCTGGACGTGCTGGCCAATGACAGCTCGGATCCGGACGGCCCGGAGACGCTGACCATCACCGCCGTCGGCACGACGTCAGCCGGCGGTACCGTGTCGATTGCCAACGGCGGCACATCGCTTACCTATACGCCGGCCGCCGGCTACGTGGGTATCGAGACCTTTACCTATACAATCCAGGACCCGGACGGCGCGACGGCTTCGGCCACCGTGACCGTGACGGTCACCGAGTACATTCCGAGCAAACTGTCGGGCTACGTCTACATCGACGTGAACAACAACGGCGTGAAGGAGGCGGCTGAACTGCCGCTCGGCGGCGTCGTCATCACGCTCAGCGGCACCAGCGTCACCGGGGCCAGCGTCAATGTGCAGGCGACCACCGACGCCACCGGACTGTACCAGTTCACCAATCTCGCGCCGGGCATGTACAAGTTGACCCAGGCCCAACCCGCTTTCCTGATCGATGGCATCGACTCGGGCGGCACGCTGGCGACCTCCACCGGGGCCGACGAGCTGACCATCAACCTGGCCGAGAACGTGGACGGCCAGAATCTCAACTTCGGAGAACGCGGACGGAAGCCGCAGTATATCAGCGTGTTCGACTTCTTCGCGTCGACCCCGCGGAACACGGTTCTGGCCACCGCCGCCTCCACCAATTCCGCTCAATGGTACGCGATTGAAGGCGGCTGGTCCCACGCCCAGACCCTGCAGGTGGAACTGCAGAGCAACCAGACCGCTGCCAGGTTGAACGTCACCACCACCGACGCCGCCCACTGCTCGACGCTGTTGGATCTCCAGTCTCCGCAAGTGGTGCAGCACCTGGGCAACAACGGCACGGCACAGCTGGTGCGCATCGTGGCTTCGCCAGCTACGCTGTTCCCGACCGCGGACTGCGCCTGTGCCGAAGGGGAGGCCCCCCGCGACGACGGCGCAGAAGGGGAGAGCGCAGGGGACACCACCCCCAAACGACTCGCAGCGGCCACGCCAGCCGACGGCTACCGGGCCACCGATCTGCTCCTGGCCCAGGCACCGCCCGCTGACCAGTGGGGCATCGTCCCGCTCCTGGACGACCTGCGGGACGACGACGAAAGCCATCCCGCACGGGTCGACGAAGTGCTGGCCAGTCTGCCCGCGGACCTGCTGCTGCCGTAAGAACGTCCCGTTACCAGACGAACTGGACGCCGAAGTTCAACCCGTGCACGAAGAAACCGGCATCTTCGTGGAGAAGCGCCGGGCGCGCTGCACCGTCCAGCTCGCCCGAAATCTGCGTGGTGTTGAGCACACGGTCGATCGCCAGACCGGACTGCGCGACGTGATTCCAGTAGATAAACGAATACCCGCATGTCAGCGCGATGCAGTCGGTGAGGCGATATGCGGCGTTCAACTGCAACTCCGGCGACACCGTGAAGACGTTCTCCTCGTACACGCCGCTGTTCGTGCGTAGCGCGAGCAGACCCTGCTCGCTCGTGGTCACCGGCATACCAGGCACGTGAGTCGCGGTGAATCCGCGCACCTCCGCCCGCTGCTTCATGTTGCCCAACCCGACCTTGGCCAACAGACTCCACGTGATGTCGCCCCGGTCGTACTGACCCAGTAACCCGATCTCCCCCGCATGGTAGCGGTTCGTGACCTCGAACGAATCGTACATATCGATCACCGTTCCATACGGGATCGAACCACCCTGCTGCCGAATCGATGTCCGGTGCGAGGAGATCAACAGGTCGCTGTCGAGCGCCGCGAACTGATAGCCGGCCAGCAAGTCGATCCGGCGACAGCCGTCGCCGCACAGAAACCGGCGGAAGAACACGTCCCCACCGCTGACATCCGAGTCGCTGCGCACGGATAGGGCACCCACCGAGTAATCGGGAAACGCAACCAGATCCGCGTCTTCCTGGCCCAGCGTCAGGTTGTAGAACGGGCGTCCCAGTATCGCCAACTCGTTGCTGTCAACGTCATAGTTAGCCGTCATCTCGCCCAGCGAGTAGAACCGCCCCCCCACGCCGGACAGCTCGCACGGATCCAGCCACACGCCCAGCGTCAATCGAGCGCCGGGGCGCACGCCCCCACCCTGCTGATCGGTGGGATACAGGATCTGCGTGCCGCTCTCGCCCAACACCCCCGCCATACCGGACGGCGTGTCCAAGGGACTGGTGGTCACCAACGGTGGCAGCTCCTGGTGCTTGCGCCACCACAACAGAAACTCAAACGAACCCCAGGTGGTCCAGCCATAACAGGGAGCAACACACGGACCGCAGTCGCCAGATCCACAGCCACCCGGCTCGCAGCAGCCCGCTCCACAGCTTCCCGCCCAGCCACTCCCGGCAACTTCCGCCTGCGGCTCTAACCACGTTGAATCCAGCACGGTTTCGGGCAGGTCCCTGACCACGGACCTCCGGGGTTCCGGCAACGGCTCTGCCGGCTGCACCACGGCGTCCGCCGGATCCGACCGAGTCGCGGCATCAGAATCCGACGCCTGATATGTGGCCTGCCGGACCAGCGACTTCCCACGCACGGATGTGCGGAACTCCGCACTCTGGGCCGGCCCTGCCACACTTCCCACCGCCAGACCCACAACACCAATCATCACCACCAGAATCGTGCGTGTCGCCATGACCATCGGACCCCAATCGACTTCGAACGCCAGGTATCAGACGAGTCAGCCACCACGGTGTGATTGACGCGCTGTGACTCTGCCAGGCAGAGCTGCTTGTGCGCAGCCTCCACTCTGGGCGCGGCAGACGATGAACCTAATCTCTTTGTCGGTTGTAGGGCCGGTAACGATTGAATAAACTTTGCCGCTTCAGGCGACTTTAACGATCAAGCAAACCCTGGCGCCAGATTCGCACGCGGACGGCAGGTCGCAGAGCGACTACAGGCACCGCGCCAGCCTGTCTCAGGCCCGGGCCCGGGACGCCCCAAACCTCCCATGCCGCCCATCACGCCAGGTCTATTTCTTTCCCTGTCGTCGCTGGGCCTGGAAGAAGTGGGTGAGCATGCGGCCGCAGCGGTCTGCCAGCACTCCGGCAATGACCTCGCAGCGATGGTTGAGACGCGAGTCGTCCAGCAGGTGGTAGAGTGAGGTCACAGCGCCGGCTTTCGGATCTGTGGCGCCGTAGATCACCAGCGGGACGCGGGCCTGGAGGATTGCCCCGGCGCACATGGGGCAGGGTTCCAAGGTCACGTATAGCCGGCACTGTTCGAGCCGCCAGTCGCCGATCGCGGCGGCGGCCTGGGTGATGGCGATCATCTCGGCGTGCGCCGTCGGATCGTGCAATTGTTCGCGTTGATTGTGCGCAGCGGCGATCACGCGTTCGCCCTGGACGATGACGCACCCGATGGGCACCTCATCTTCGGCCAGGGCTTGTTTCGCCTCGCGCAAAGCCTGCTCCATGTACTGCTCGTGTATCACCGGCGTCTCGCTCAGCCGTTGTCTTTTTTGGGGGATGGCGCATCCGGCGCGGGTGGCGTCTGCGGCGGTGCGTCGCCGACGGGCGGGAGTGGCCGGTACTGGATCTTGCGCAGCGCGCCGCGCGTTTCCCAGGTGGTGAAGCCCAGCGGTTGGGAGAGGCGCACCTCGATGCGTGTACCGAGTTTGCGTTTGGTGATATCGACATCCACCACACTTTCATCGTCGATCCAGGCGCGGATGCGATCGCGGCGCACGACCAGGCGGAACCGATACCATTGTTCTTTGTTGAACTTCATGTACCGGGTGGTGGCGTTCTCGGAAGCGTCCGCGTAGTCGAGATTGGAGAGCCCCACGACGGCGCCGGCCCAACCACCCACCACCAGACTGCAGAACGCGTCCTGGACAGGGAACGTCAGGGTGCTGAAGAAGTCCACCCCCTCCAACCGCCGTGCTTCCCACTGGATCTCGTAATCGCACTTGGGAAATTCATTCTGAT
Organism: Planctomycetaceae bacterium; assembly: GCA_012729315.1. Taxonomy (GTDB): domain Bacteria; phylum Planctomycetota; class Planctomycetia; order Pirellulales; family Pirellulaceae; genus JAAYDI01. The sequence goes on along the minus strand of JAAYDI010000166.1, from coordinate 93,418 downwards.
AGGTGATGCCGGTCAGCGCGCTGCCCATGCCCAGCACGATGCTGCCGTCCTGCACTTCCACCACTCCCTGGCCGCCGAAACCGGTCACCTTCCAGCCGTCGAGCGTCTGGCCGTCGAACAGCGGCTTCCACTGCGCCTGCTCGTCGTCTTTCACCACCTCCTGGTTCTCGTTCTGCTCGGCCGGTTTCGCCGTCGACTGTTCCTGCCCATACGCTGGGGAGTTGGTGCTGCCGATCCCCAACGCCAGCAGACCGGCCAGCCCCAGTCGGGCCAGCATGCGCACCATCTGTTCCTGGCGTGTGTCACGTGCGGAAGGAAGAGGCTGCGCAGCAGCGAGGGATGGTTCAAATCGGGTCCATACTGAGGCGAACATCGTACGTCCTCCAAAGGCGGCCACGTGCACGGAGCACCTGGTCTGGTCGTGAGCGTGCAGTCACCGGGTGATGGTTCGAACCGCAGCGCGGGTCCTGGCCCACTCGCGTGGCGCGGGCCGGGCAGCGCCGTCCACGGGCAGTGCTGTCCCCGGGCCACGTGGTAAAGTATTCTACTGGATTTCTCGCACCGCCGTGGGCCCTGCGCGGGAGAATCATACCGCAACCGTGGACGCGGCACCCCACTGAATCGGACGCGCTGCAACATGCTCAAACTGCAACAACTGGCTGCCATCCGCTGGTCGCGTGTGTCAACCTGGGCCGTGATCATCTACTGGGCCGCCATGACGCTCGGCACCCACCTGCCGGGCCAGTCCCTGCCGGCGACGCCCTATAGCGACAAGAGTCTGCACCTCCTGGCCTACACCGGCTTTGGATTCCTGATCGCCTGGGCCTGGGCTGCGCGGCGCCCGCTCCTGTGGGGCGGACCGCTGTTTGCGATCGCCGCCGCGGCCGGATACGGAGTGGTGGACGAACTGACCCAGCTACTGGTTCCCGGCCGGTACGGCGACGTGGTCGATTGGCTTTACGATGCGGCCGGCGCCGTGATCGGCGTCGCCCTGTTCCTGCTCGTGTACGCCTGCACCCGGCCGGTGCTGCGTGCCGCCCGCAATCAGAAGTTAGGTGTCGGGGGTCGGTAGTTTTCGAAATCGATCGACCGGAACCATTTGATGGTCTTCTCCAGGCCATCGCGGAGCGCGACGCGTGGCTGCCAGTCCAGGTGCTTGCGGGCTAACGAGATATCCGGGCGCCGCCGCACCGGATCGTCGACCGGCAGAGGTTGCGTCACCACCTGCGAGCGGCTGCCGGTGAGCTCAATGATCAGCTCCGCCAGCTGTTCGATCGTGAACTCGTCCGGGTTCCCCAGGTTCAACGGTCCAATCAGGTCGGTGGCGTCCATCATGCGGATCAGACCCTCCACCAGATCATCGCGGTAACAGAACGAGCGGGTCTGCTGGCCGTCGCCAAAGACGGTCAGGTCCTCGCCCAATAACGCCTGCCGGATGAAATTGGATACCACGCGGCCGTCAAACGGATGCATGCGGGGCCCATACGTGTTGAAAATCCGCACGATCCGGATGTCGACGCGATTCATCCGGTAGTAGTCCATGAAGAGCGTCTCGGCCGCCCGTTTCCCCTCGTCGTAGCAGGCGCGCGGGCCGATTGGATTGACGTTGCCTCGATACGATTCGCTCTGCGGGTGCACTTCTGGATCGCCGTACACTTCGCTGGTGGAAGCCTGCAGCACGCGGGCGCGACAGCGTTTGGCCATCCCCAGCACATTGATCACCCCCATCACCGAAGTTTTGATCGTTTTGATGGGGTTGAACTGGTAGTGGCCGGGCGCCGCCGGACAGGCCAGGTTGTAGATCTGGTCCACTTCCAGCCACACCGGGGTCGTGATGTCGTGCCGGATCAACTCGAAGTTGGGGCGGTTCAGCAGATGCGCCACGTTGTTCTTCTGGCTGGTGAAGAAGTTGTCGAGGCAGATCACGTCGTGCCCCGCGTCGACCATCCGCTCGCACAAGTGCGATCCCAGAAAACCCGCACCCCCCGTGACGAGAATCCGCTTGAGTTTCACGTCTGACACTCCCTTTCTGCTTGCAGTTCCACCGGTGCCCACCGGCACGCAACGTGACAAGAGTACGTCGGTACGCGGCCCCGAGCAAACAATCGAAACGGGCCCAACAGACACCGCTCCAGGGCCGCTCTGGCCGACAGCCGCGATTGTAGACTGTTAATCTCTAGTATATCGCTCAACGCCCCATACCGGTTAATCACTCACCACCCATTCTAGCCATTCCCCCATGCTAGTCATTCCGGAGACCTCGGGGCTGGAGTCAGCGGGGCTGGAGTCAGAGTGTCTGTTTCAGATCGATTGCCGTGGACACGTGGTGGTCGGATGCGGTATCCTGCCTGCTCTGCCACACGAGATGTGTCCTCCAACCTGGCAAGGATGTCTGCTATGCGATCTGCCCAGATCTTCGGCTGCAGCGTGCTGCTGTCGGCCCTCAGCTGTGTCTCGGTATGTTGTGTCTCGGTATGTTGTGTCCCGGTATGTAGTGCGTTCGAGGAATTCCGTATCGAGACGGAAGTGTTTGTGGATAACGGCAAGGAGCCGGCCGTGGAGACGGTGACGATCTTCGCGGCTGGGGTGGTGTACGATTTTCTGCGGACGGGGGTCGAGGAGATTACGATGTTTGACCGGGACCGCAACCGGCTGGTGCTGATGGATACGCAGCGCAAGGTGAAGACCGAGCTGGCGCTGGACAGCATTCTCGCGTACGTCGCCCAGATGAAGACCCAGCTGACCGAAAACGACCAGGAATACCTGACCGGCGAGGAGATGCAGGCGACCGACGGCCCGGACGGATGGCTGGCGCTGAGCAACGGCCGCGTCACCTACCGCGCGACAGGAATCGCCCCGAAGTCGAAGGAAGCGGCGGTCGAGTACCAGCAGTTCGCGGACTGGTACGCACGGCTCAACGCCATGCGCCGCGGCAACTCCCCGCCGTTTGCGCGGATCCAGCTCAATTCGGAACTGGCGGCGCGCGGCCTGGTCCCCAAGACGGTCGAACGCACGATCGTCCAGAAGCGCGGTCTGCAGGAGAAAAAGCAGGTCCTGCGCAGCGAGCATCTGGCCAACTGGCGGCTGTCCCAGTCCGATCGCAAGCTGATTGACCGTGCGGGCGGGTTCCTGGCCGACTTCGTGGACGTGCCGTTCCGCGAATACGTGCAGCTGCCGGAAGTGGCCACGGATCCGGACGCTGCCCGGCGTTAACGGCACCCGGCTTGCCTGGCTCGCACCGCCTCCCATCTCGAGCACCCGGGTGCCCACTGGCTCTTGGTCCGCATTTCCTCCCAAGTTACGATGATGGGACGGTTGCCGCCATGCCGCGGCGTCCCGTATTCCGGCATACGGCCCCCGAGGAGTTCCACGATGACACGCCCCATGATTGCTGCCGCGCTCCTGATCTGTCTTTCCGCATCACTGGCCCCAGGCGCTCAATTCGCACTGGAACAAGACGCCGAGGGCGTCAACGTCCGCTGCGACGGACAGCTGTTCACTCGCTACATTATCAAGTCGGGGACCAAGCCGGTTCTCTGGCCGGTTATCGGACCGACCGGCCAGGAAATGACGCGCGGCTACCCGATGCGCGATGCACAGGGCTCCGAGCGAGATGATCACATCCACCAACGCTCCCTGTGGTTCGACCACGGGGACGTGAACGGCGTCAGCTTCTGGGCTGAATCGGACGGCAGCGGCACCATCGAACACCTGGAGTACCTGACGCTCGACGCCGGAGATCAGGCGACCATCACCACACGCAACGCCTGGCGCGCTCCAGACGCCACCGTCACCTGCGAAGATGTCCGCCAGATGATCTTCGGAGCCGATGCCACCACGCGCTGGATCGACTTCCGCATCACCGTCAAGGCCGTCCAGCCACAGGTCGTCTTCGGCGACACCAAAGAGGGCAGCTTCGGCGTCCGCGTCGCATCCGCCATGCCGGTGGATGAAAAGGCGGGAGGCCGAATCGTCAACAGCGACGGACTTACCGATGCCGACGCCTGGGGAAAACGAGCGGCATGGGTTGACTATGCGGGCCCCGTCGACGGGCAAACCGTGGGCATCGCCATCTTGAACCACCCGGCCAGCTTCCGATATCCGACCTACTGGCACGTGCGCACCTACGGACTGTTCGCCGCCAATCCGTTCGGAGTACGCGACTTCACTGGCCAGGCCGAGGCCGATGGGGCGCTCACACTCAAAGCGGGCGAGTCATTCTCGCTGTACTACCGCGTGATCCTGCACGCCGGCGATCACCAGGCGGCACGCATTGCCGACGCGTATGAACGCTACGCGCGCGAGTCCGTTGCCGAGTAAGCATCACTAGGTGGTCCGCCACCCGCCAACTCGCCACCGCATTCCCCCACACGCACCCACGCGAAGGACCTGGTTAGCTGCCTTCGTTTGACGCTCGCCGCCCGGCCACGGCGCCGAGATTCGATGGACTTCAGCAACATCGCAAGAAGTTACTCTTCCCATCTTGCCGATAGTATCTTCTGCAAGCACCTTCTCTATGTTATCTGGATACTCCGTACTGCCGATTCCTCCATACCAATTCATTCTGCAGGGAGCCATTACTCACCATGATGGATGATTCCCCACGAATCAACGACCTTGATGACTTGCGCAGCTATGTTCAAGAGACAATATGCGAGCGAAATGAACTGGAAACCAACGCTTACACAATGACCGAGCGGATTCTGATTCGCGCTGGACGGCCGTGCGGGCTGTACTTCTGTCTGCACGGCCCGCGGGCGGTGAAGTTCACAGCGATTTGGGAAACGGATCGGAACTCGGTCTTGTTTTACGGCCCCACGGGAGAACGCATTGAACGCGCGCAATTGACGCAGGCCCCCAACCTGGTTCCGCAGGCTGCGTGAACAGGCTGGGCGGCAGGCGCACCGGGGCAGATGTGCCAGATCAATCCAAAGCGGGACGCGGCGCGGGATGGCGACTGCGCGGCACCCTTCTTTCGCAGGGCCAGATCACGAAAACGTGTTCTGACGGGAGGCGAGTTTGGGGAGCCTGACTGAACCAGGCTCCAATGTAACGGAAACGGTCTGCTACCAGACAGGTGCTGCCAGGCTGGCACCCCTGAAGCAGGTGCCACCACGACCTGAGAGTGCGCGCAATCGGTCTGAATTCCCGGTTCCGCAACTCGTCGGCAAGCAGGCCTTGACACACGATAAAGGTGTGTACATAATTCCACTAGTATTCAATTGATCACCACCAGGGAGGTTTGGGATATGCTCGTACTATCGCGGAGGGAAAGCGAACGCATCAGGCTGGGAAAATCCATTGTCGTTACAGTGGTACGAGTTTCAGGAGACAAAGTGCGTCTGGGCATTGAGGCGCCACCAGATGTGCTGGTCCTGCGTGAAGAGCTCGAGCCGCGCGTGCCGCAGGAGCCGCTGCCAGTCGCAGTCTCGTAGGATGGATGTGGAATACGCAGGACGCGCAACAAGTCGGCCGGCTGCTACCAAAAATCCGCACCCCGCATCCGGCCGGCCATCAGGCGGGCAGACTACCCGCCGGAGAAAAAGCCCGCCCAAAGAAAAAGCCCGGCAATTGCTCGGGCTTCTGCATCAACGTCCGCAGGCGCACAGCGAATTACGGCGCATCAGTCGCGGGGGCGCACGGCACCGGTAAGCCCACTGTAGTCATGTCGATCTTCTTCGTGCCACAAAGGCAATCCCAGCTCCACGCGCCGGCGAAGCACATCGATCTTCGCCTGCGACCCGGCCGGAGCATCGGTAGGTCGGAAGTCGGCGGACTCCGCTGCCGGAGCGAAGTCCTCATCGTGGCCATACTTGAGAATCGCCTCAAACACGTTGCTGACTTTTTGCATGAAATCAACCCCTCCAAAATACAGTAGAGTGCCACCCTCAAGTGTTCTGCTGCGGGAGCAGTCGTCACGTACATCAGGTGGTTTGACACCCCACGGACAACCACCAAGCAGAGGTCGGGCTAGACCATATAAGGCCGACCCTGAAAGGCGCTGGATGTCGCCCACAACACACGGTGGGACCAGTACACGGCAGGACCAGTCGCATGGGCGACAATCAAGACTCGCACCATCTTCAAAACATGTGATTATTCACCAGTACAGACGGATGTCAAGACATTTTCCGGCCGCGACAGGGCCAGCGCGGGCTATTCTCTGGCCTGTCACTTCCGGCTCGCCCGGTACGGAAAGCCGTGCCTGCAGGGGCAGACTTCCCGATCAGCCAGATCGCGCGGGCCCCTCCCACTTTCGAGATCTCCACCCCTCCACAGCGGCTCCAGGACGCACCCGCAAAAACCATCACCCTTGATCGGCGATAAGGGCAGTCCAGGCCGCCTTGCGCGGCGCGCGCGGGACGGCCGGTGACAAGATCTGGTCGCTGGGTGATCGCGTGGTGGCGGCCGACGACGACGAATTAGCGGCGAAGCGGGGTTCCGATGCGTCTCCCTGGAAAGCCGGTCCGCCACTTGGCACTTTACGCCTGGACACTTCGCCAACGAGAAAAATCTGGAAAAAAATCAGAATTGTTGCAGTGTCAACTGACCCAGCTCATCGATCCAGCTGGCCGTCAGAGTCGCCACATTGGCGTTGGCTTCGATCTGGTTGAGGGCGGTCAGGCAGCGGTCGAGGCAGCGCGATGCGATGACGGCCCGGCCTTCCCAGTGTGAGGCGGCGCGGCGGACAAACGGATCGAGCGTGTGGTCACCGCTGGCGGCGCAGCCGGCCACCTGACGCATGAGGTGCCGGTAGAACCCGGCCGTCTCCAGAACTACTAGGCGCAGCCGGGCGCGGCGGGGCGGGGCTTCCTTACCAGCCGCTTCCACCAATTCATGGACGAACCGGCCAAGCGCCACGGAATCGACGTCGGCCCCGCTGAGATGTTCCAGCAGCGGTTCGCGGGCCGCGTCCAGCTCCGGATCCAGCAGTTCCAGCGCGCGCCGCAGGCTGCCCTCGGCGCGGGGGGCCAGCGCGGCAACGCGGGACGTGTCCTCCACCACGTGCATGCCGGCCAGCAGTTCGATCACCTGCGCGTCGCTCAGAGGCTGGAATCGGATGACCTGGCAACGCGAACGTATCGTCGGCAGTTGCCGCTGCTGACTGGTCCCGATCAGCACGATCAGTGCGGCGGCCGGCGGTTCCTCCAGGGTCTTGAGCAGGCAGTTGGCGCCTTCCTGGTTGAGATAATCCGCGTCATCGATGATGGCGATGCGGCGTCCACCTCGGAACGGTTTGAGCGAGATGTCGTGACAGAGTCCCTCCTGCATGCGATGCTCCCGATCGCCAATGAAGGACTCGACCGGAATGAAGTTCTTGTCGTCGGGCTTCTGGACCAGCAGCAGATCCGGGTGGGTCATGGCGGCCACCTGCTGGCAGCCGGGACAGGTCTGACAGGCCTGTAGACGATCCGGAGGCGTCGTCTCACACAGCAAGGCCTGAGCCAGACGCAAGGCGGTCGTCCACTTGCCAATGCCGGGCGGACCGACAAACAGAAACGTGCTGGCCAGACGCCCCTGAGCGAGCGCTCGGCGGAACGTCTCAAAGACATGCTCATGCCCCACGACCTTGGACAGCTCCATGCCGACACCTACTCTTTCAGCAGCCGGGCGACAGCCGCTCGAATGTCCTGCTGCACCTGTTCCCGATCCCGTGCTGCGTCGACCACCACGATGTGCTCGTGCCGCAACCTGGACTCGATCAGAAACCCCTGCCGCACGCGCTGGAGAAACCCGTCCCCCTGCGACTCCATGCGATCCCGTGAGCGTTCCAGGCGGGCGCCGGCCGCCTGCACGTCCATGTCGAGCACGATGGTCAGGTCGGGGTGCAGTCCGCCGGTGGCCACTTCGCCCACCGCCCACAGCTGCTCGACGTCCAGCCCCCCTGCATACCCCTGGTAGACCACGTTGGCCAGCAGGTACCGATCGCAGACGACGACCTTGCCAGCCGCCAGCGCCGGCCGAATAACCTGCCGCACCAGTTGTGCCCGAGCCGCCATGTATAGCAGCATTTCACTGGTACGATCGATAGGAATGGCACCACCGTGCAGCACAATCTGTCGAATCGCTTCTCCCAGTTCGGTACTCCCCGGGTCCCGGCAGGATTCCACCGGAACCGGCCGTTCCCGCAGCCAATCCACGAGCAGGGCGAGCTGGGTCGATTTGCCGACTCCATCGACACCGTCAAAGCTTATGAACATACAGGCACAACCTGCGGTTTCCTTGTGAGGTATGGTTGTCACATCGACCCTGGGCCATTCTAGGGCACCGGGGGTGCCCCTTGTAATACGCCACTCGCACGGGAGATTAATTGATGAGAATACTGCTCGTTGGATGCGCCGCAGGCCTGGCGTTGGTCGGGGTCGCGCCGCCGACCGCCGCTCAGGAGCACTACTACTGGGGTGATTATCACGCAGCGACGGCAGCCGAGAGCGCGGCGCGGGGCGTGGCTGACATCGTGCGGTCCGCCGGGGCGGCCAACCTGATGAACGCTCGGGCCGCCGGGTACTACGAGGCCGCGCGGTCGCAGAATATCGACAATCATCTGAAGTACACGCAGACCTACTTCGAGATGAAGCGGTACAACAAGGAGTACCGGGACGCCAACCGGCCCGCGCGTCCCACCTCCGAGCAGCTCTTCCGGTTGGCCAAGGATGCGACGCCCAAACCGCTGGCACCCGATCAACTGGATCCCGTCACCGGCAAGATCACGTGGCCTGAAGTGCTGTTGGTCAGCGACTTCCAGGCCTCTCGCGAGGCGCTCGAAACACTTTACGCGGAGCGTGCCCAGGCGTCGGGCCAGATCACGCTGGACCAGTACAACGCGATCCGGCAGTCCACGCGCGAGATGCAGAACCTGCTCAAGGCGAAGCTCAACGACCTGCCACCGCAGGTGTTCACCGGCGCTAACGCCTTCATCAAACGGCTGGAGTACACGGCGAAACTGCGCGGCTGAGCGCCCTGGTTCCGGATACGGGACGGTAGCGCCTGCGGGTGACTGGTGAGTCGACTGAATCTTCCTGAGGATAACGCGATGCGAACGATACAATTCCTGGTGGTGTTGGGATGCCTGGTTCTGTGGGTGAGTCGAGCTGGCGGGCAAGACGACGTGGCGGCGCTGGCAAGAGAGCTGGACGCGCCGGACGTCAGCGCGCGAATTGAAGCCTGCCAGGCTCTGGCGCGGCTGGGGGTCAAGGCCGAGGCGGCCGTGCCGCAGCTGGTCAGGGCTCTGCAGGCGGACAGTGTGGAACTGCAGCGGGCAGCCGCGCTCGCGCTGGCCGAGATGGGTGAGGGGGCGGCAGCGGCGGTGCCAGCGCTGACCGCCAACCTGAAGTCCTCGGATGCCCTCGTGCGCAGCTACGCGGCCCACGCGCTGGGCGAGCTGGGACCAGCCGCGCGGGAAGCCACCGAGGCGCTCATCGACGCCCTGGCCGATCGGGACGCGACGGTTCGCCGCGAAGCACGCGATGCGCTGCGCGACATCCGGCCGGGCAAGGAGGTGGCGTTGCCGTTGTTCGCCCGGATGCTGACGACCTCCGACCCGGCCGACGCGGCGGCGGCCGTGGGGGTGCTGGCCGAAGCGGGAGCCGCCGCCATCCCCGCCTTGACTGCCGCGCTGGACAATCCGGACGCCGCCTACTGGGCCTGCCTGACGCTCACCGAGATCGGGGCGGCCGCGGCGCCGGCCGTGCCGCAGCTGGGCGCACAGCTCGACAGCCCGCAGCCGGAGGTGCGTTTGCAGGCGCTGCTGGCGCTGGCCGCCATCGGCCCCGCCTCCCAGCCGCTGGCCGGGAAGATTGTCGAGCTGTTGGGGCACGATGAAGCAGCGGGGGTCCGCTATGCGGCCGCCTATGCGTTGGGCGCGTTGGGTGATCGCAGCGCCGCCCTGCCCGCGTTGACCGCGGCGCTGGACGACCAGGACGAGTTCCTCCGCATCATCGCCGCCTGGGCGTACGTGGACCTGGTGGAAAACGACGACTCCCCGGCGCTCGACCGGGCCGTGAAGATCATTCTGGATGGTATCTCGTCGGCCGACCATCGGGTGCGCAACGTGGCGACCCGCGCGTTTGCCGATCCGGATCTGCCCCGCGAACAACTGCAGCCGGCGTTTGTCCGGGTGCTGCGCGGGATCGACGACCCGGCCCAGATGTCGGAGATCATTGCCGCACTGGCATCACTCGGCGCCGAGGTGATACCGCCCTGCATCCGTTCGCTGGAAACCAAGGGTCCGCTGCGCATGGCATCGCTCGAGCTGCTGGCCAAGGTCGGCGCTGACGCGGCGCCAGCGGTGCCGGCCCTCATCGCGACCCTCGCCGATGCGGATGCGGCTGTGCGGCAGGAAGCGCTGTTTGCACTCGGCGCAATCGGCCCGGCCGCCGCTCAGGCGACCCCACCGGTCATGGCGCTGTTGCAGGACCAGGCACCGGACGTGCGCCACGCGGCCTGCTACGCGCTGGGCAAGTTCGGCCCCGACGCGCGGGCCGCTCTGCCGGCGCTGCGGAAGGCAACTCAGAGCGACGACGAGTTTCTGCAGCTGGCCGCGGTGTGGGCCGCGCTGAAGATCGCCCCGGACGACGCCGCGCTGCGTCAGGCCGCTGTGCCGCACTTGATCCAGGGGCTCCAGGACGTGCGCGTCCACCTGCGGCTCGAATGCGCCTGCCTGCTGGGCGAACTGGGCGACGCCGCCCAGTCAGCCACCGCGGCGCTGCAGGCCGCACAGCAGGACGAAAATGCAGACGTGCGGGCTGCCGCCACGCGGTCGTTGGAGTCACTACAGAAGTGACCACCGCGCGGTGCCCGTGGAAGAAAACGCCGGTCCACCGAGTCGGGATGGGCCGGCCGGCGCCAGCGCGGGTGCCGGCGCTTAGACCCCCAGCTCCTCAAAGATCGACTCCGACATATCGGGAAGCTCGTCGGCAGGATCCGGCGCGGGGGTCGGCACCTGCTCGATGCCCGCCGCACCCGGCACCAGCTCTTCAATCATCCCCTCAGTCCGCTGCGGAGCCGGACCGCGGCTGATCACGCGGGGACGCGTGACGCCGTAGTCCAGATAGCAGCTGGCGTCCCGCTCCCGCGCTTTGCCCAAGGCGTCCCAGTAGGCCTTCTTCGGCCAGGGGCCTTCAGCCAGCTGCACGTTGTTGTATTCCAGCAGCGACCCTTTACGGAACTGCACGTTGGCAATTGACTTGTTGTACTCCGCCACCGCGCGGTAGAAATCCGCCTGCGAGTTGGCCCGCCGACGCTGGCTGTTCAACAGCAGATCCACCGCCGTGCCACCTTTGTCCGACTCCCCTTTGCCGCCTTCCACGATGGCCAACAGCGATTCCACCTCCTGCTCGGTGGCTACCCAGCGGTTGAAGTGCGTCTGCGCCACCTGGTAGTTGTAGTCCAGGTTCTGAATGGCGGTCGTCAGCAGGTGGGAGACATTCAGCTCCATGTCTTCCAGCCGGGCCCTCTCGCGGGCCAGCGCCAGCTCGCCGTTGCGCACCCCCGCCATCTCCTTGCGGGCACCGATGCGCGGCGGCGTGAACTGCAGCCCAAAGCTGAACTCCTGGAAGTTGCCATCCGTCAGCCCTTCCCACGCCGTCGAACCTTCGGCGGCAAATGAAGTCCCACGCCGCCCGGCAGTGATCAGATCGTCCCCCACGCCCAGCCAGCTGTACTTGCCCACCAGATCCAGCTGCGGCAGCAGCTGGTTGCGGGCCAGGATCAGCTCCGTCTCACGCTGCTTCACCTGCCAGCGCTGCCGGCGCAGCTCGGAGCTGCGGACCAGCGATTCCGCATGCGCCGCCTGCCAGTCGTATTCAATGCGGGCCAGCGTCGGGCGGTCGGCCGGGCGCAACAGCTCGCCGTCCGTGGCCGCGATGCCCATGAGCCACCGCAGCCGGTTCTCGGCCACAAACAGATCACGCAGCGCCGTTTCGGTCTGCGAACGGAAATAGAAGTACTGCTCGCGCGACTGCGCCTCTCCTTGCGATGTGCCTTTCCCCCCCTTGGTCAGCTCGTACTCCTGGCGCCACGTCCCCAAAGCGCTGTCCCGACCAATCTTCGATGTCTCCAGGAACCGGTAACAGAACTGCAGGTCCCAGTAGGAGTTCTCCAGATCCAGCAGCATGTTCCGGACCGCCGCCTCGAATTCCGTCACGGCGATGTCCGTGCGGATCCGCGACAGGATCAACGGCGCCCGGTTGACCTGCGCGCCGTTGCCCCGCAAGATCGGCTGCGTCGCCTGTACCGACATGACCGACAGCCAGTCGCTGTACAGCAGACGGGAAGGGTTGTTGTTGGCGTCGTATACCGTCTCGTTTTTCACGGCAAAGGTGGTGCCCGTCGCCGTCCGCTTGGACAGAGCCGCCTCGAACTGCCCCGTGTCGCGGCGAAACAGGAACGCATACAGAGACGAAACGCCCGAGTTCTGCGGACGGTCGGTCCGCTCCCAGAACACGCTGGTCGAGAACTGCGCGTCAAACTCCGACAACGCCGCTTCGACACCATACTCCGGATCGCTCTCAAATATGGCCGGATCGTACACCGTCATCGAACCGGCCGTCCGCGCCACCAGCCCATCCGCGATCGTGAACTGCGTCAACGAACCCAGATTGCGGATCACCTTGCTGTTCTGCAACGTGATCGATACGCACTCTTCCAGCGTGATGTCGCGGAAATTGTTGAATTCGGCGTCGCTGAGCGTCAACGGTGACTGCGCCTGCGTGACTTCCGCCAGCGAGACCTGCTCAACGTCCGGGTTCTCCAGTTCCGTGACCGTGGCCACATAATGTGACAGGTCACCGTCCTCATGCAGATAGAATGGATGGATCGGAGAACACCCGGTTGCAGTCAACACCATGATCAGCAGCAGGGCAATCAGGCGATGCAAAGGCCGGTTCATCGGTTGACGTTCCCTAACAAGGTTCGGTCTGCCGCGGCAAACGCAAACGGTCATGAGAGTACCAGACAGCGCGCCACCCTCGACGTGTGGCACGTTGCCCGCAACATATTCCCCCCCTGACCGAACGTCACCAAGGCAAGCTCAGCACCAACCTCGTTGTGGCGCAATCGGTACCCTCCTTATCGTCGACCCAAGCGTTAAACTTTGGCGATTCCCTGCAATCGGAAAAGTTTGCCAATACTGGACTCCACCTGGACGCCTGCCCGCACCCCAATCCACGCACGCACCCCAGATTGCCGTCACGGATACACGCCCAGAAAGCCCTCCATCCGATCGCTTTCAGCCTGCAGGCACTCGATCCCACAGCCCCCCCTTTCGATGTGGGACGGGCATCCTCGAGCTTGTCAATCGGCGCGGGCCAGCCCTGTGTCGGCCGGTGCGAGGGCGGCTTGCAGCCAGGCGAGGCTGAGCCAACCGTCTTGCGTCGCCAAGTGTTCCAGGTGTAGCTTGCCTGCCTTCTTCCAGCGACCGGGCAAGGCAATTCCCTTGGTATCGAATTCGGGCCTGAACAGTGCGTCGAACTTCTCACGCATGACGGTTCGTACGACGACCTGTTCCGAACTGAGCTGTCCGCGCTGATCAACATAGTCGACGGACACATCGCCCTGCCGGACCAGTCGGGCACCGTCGGGGGTCTTTTGCAGCGAATAGACGGCCGACATTTCGAGGGTCTTGGAAACGACACGGTCCCCGAGTTTGAACCGCCGCCCACGGATTGCGAAGCGCAGCGTATTGTCCGTAAACACGGCGTTGACCGGGTCGTTGGCGGTGAAGGTGATGGCCCACGGCTCCTTGTCATCCGAGAGCTTCAGGGCATCCGGGACTTCGATTTTGTTCTTTTCGAGCATCTCGACGAGTTTCTTGTCGGTCAACGTCAGACCGCCGATCATGGCGCGCGAGAAATTGCCGACCATCGATTCGTGCACGCGGACCGCCACATCATGCTTGCCGGCCACTGCCGGCGGGACGGTCGGCGCAGCCAACTGCATGGCACCGGCCTGCCGCCATACCACCCGGAGGAACCCCTTGTCGGTCTCGAACCGCATGTCTTGCGGGAACTCGCCACGTCGCAGCAGCGGTCGGCAGAACTTGTTTTCATAGTTCTCGCGGGCTTCGGCCAGCACCTGCACGGCCTGCCCGTCCATCGTGGTCGCAATCCGCTCCTCTGCATGCGCCGACCCGATCTGCTCCGCTTGCCACTTGCTGCGTCTCGCCTTCTTCCAGGCAATGCGTTCAATGATCCGCCGCTTGGCCGCGATGTCGTCAATCGTGCTGTTGGTCGTACAGCAGGCGGTCGCCTTGTCCGCCGTGAACCTGGTCGGCGTGAGTGACACTGGTAGAATCGCCTCCACATCGGTCACACCACGACTGAAAATCTGCACCCCACGGTTGTATCCCACGTTGGTGGAATTCACCGTGCCTGTCAGTACGATCTGAAGATGAGCCGCATTCGAGTCGTCCAGAAACCGCACGTGCGTCTGACCGGTCAACAGAGCCCGCCCGAACATGGCGGTGCCCAGGATACAGTCCTCCACGTCCGATTCCCGGCAGATGGCCTCCCCCATCCCCTGCGACACCAGCCGTTCCGAAACCTCCGCATACAGGTTCGGTTTCCAGTGTCTCTGGCGCACTGCTGACACCAGCCCCGGAGATTGTTGAGCACCTTCCAGCCAGCCGAGCAGCTGCCCGATCTGCTGCCGCAGGCTCGTCGTCGGACTGGCATCGTACTGCGGGAGTTTCTCGATCAGCGTATCCAGATGTCGCTGGTAGTTCTCGGCCAGCTGCGCGTCGCCGGTCACGGCCAGAGCCGTCAGATAAGCGTGCAGCTCATCCCGCACTTGAGTGAACACCGGCAACTCGAGGCTTCCGTATTCCTGGTAGTACTTCGAGGCGATCGCTCCCAACTGCCGTGTGTCAGGCCCTTCGTCCTTGGCCAGTTCGGCCCGCATATCGTCCCACTGCAAGTACTCTTTCCATCGCCTGGCATTTTCCGCACCACTGCGCTGCAAGGCCCGATCCAGACGCTCAATCTTCCGCTGCAGCTGCGTTTTGGCCCGCGACGCGTGGTCAGCCGCCAGCGGTCGAAACTCAGCCTTGGCCGCCTGAGCCAACTCCACCAGACTGGCAGTCGACAGCTCCGACGCATCCTTTTGCCCGGGCGCAACCGGCGGTGCCGCCCCCACTGCGCCGTCCAGAAATCCATATCCCAGGCAGAAGATGAACGCTACCGCAATCCGTGTGTTGCACCGCATGTCGGTCCTCCAACAAGACCTTTATCTACCTATGTATCTATCCTGACGCCCGGCGTTATAGCCCCCTCGGCCACCGCCACTTCCCCAGATTATACTAACTGGGTGAGCCGCACAGGGTACTTGGCAGTAAACATTATGCAATTTCTGGCGTCCGCGTGAATCCCCCACCTTGACAACAGATACTGCCTGCGGACAGGCTGTTTAGCTTGGAGATTGTAGGCCTGGAAGGCATGAGTGCAAAGTGACTGCCGGGAAGTGCGTTTCCCTGCAGCTTCTGTGTCTGTCGTGCATTGCGTAGCGACGGCAGTCGTTTTGCCCGAACAGATCAGAAGGAGGGATGTATGACAGTGCGTGTTATGACGGCAGCTTGGATCGTGACGGTGGCATGGGCCAGCTGGGCTGGAGCACAAGAAGCGACATCCTCGTGGCTCGACAGTTACAGTGCGGCCATGGCGCAAGCCAGGCAGTCCAGCCGCCAGATGATTGTGTACTTTCACCAGGATGAGTTAGAGCTGGCAGAAGACAAACTGGCGCAGAAGCTCATGCATGACGAGGTTCTACGCCCGCTGGCAGACCAGAATGTACTGGTACGAGTGCCGATGAGCAGTCGGGCGCGCGTGGGTGGCCAGGAGATCCAGCTGGTCGGACACGCATCGTTTGCGGAGTTGCAGGGTCAGCCGGGTCTGGCGATCATCGACTTCACCGATCCCAAGAGCGAGTTGTACGGGCATGTGATCAGCATCTATCCACTGAGTCTGCCGGACGCGTTCTCTAGACATAACCTTCAGGCCCTGCTCACGCTGCCGCACGGTTCATTGACCCAGCGCTCGTTGATTCTGGCGGTGCGGATCCACCCTGAAGATCCAGCCAGCACGGATGGCGTGTTCCTCACCACACTGGCCCAAGAGTCTGAGAGCCACTCGCAGCATCAGGCCCGCATCAATCAGCAGGGCCATCACAACTGGGATTCACGGTTTCAACGCATTTCCGCGCGTCTGCCGGGGGGACATGCGGCCAAGGAAGTTTGTGCCGAAAGCTGGCCGGGCATGGGGCTGATTGCCGCAGCGCTCGACTGCGTCCACAGCTGGCGGCAATCCTCCGGGCACTGGAGTGCCGTGCGGAACCGGCACCCTTACTATGGCTACGACATGAAGCGTGGCAGCAATGGCATCTGGTACGCAACCGGCATATTCGGCTCCCGCTGATAACCCGTCTGCCGGACGTTGAGTGGTAACGACGCGGGGCTCGCCGTGCAGGTGTCGACGAGTCCACGGGGCGGCGGGCATCTAGGCAAACTGGGGGCACGCGTCCGGTCACGTGCGCGCGTGCAGGCCCTACAGTCCTCATGACCGGTCAAGTGGCGCGCAGATTGTTGCGTTTCGGCGACGCCACACGTCGAAGAAACGCCACATCTTGCCCGACCGCGTGCTATGTTTTCGGGGGAGAATAGTCGAACTACGGAAATATGGACGGTCGGTCATGAAGGAATTCACCCGCAGAGCATGGATTGTGCCATGGTGGCTGGTGACCGGCGCGCTGCTGGTAACCGGCTGCCAGCATTTCCAGCTCCCGGCGATTGACCCGACTGGCGAGCGGATCTTCTCCACTTCCGACCGGATGCGACTGGCGACCCCGGGCGATTCGCGGTGCGTTACGACCGGTGGCCCGTTTCCCAAGCCGGCCTGGAGTCCGGCCCCCACGCCCCCGCCGTGTCCGGAGCCTCCGCCGGCGGCCCCTCCTGGTGCCAATGTGTGCACCACGCCCCAGAGTCCGATCCAGCCGCGTCCTGTGCAACGCGGGATTCCCGGCAAGATCATGGTGAATCCCACCCGACTCATCGCGCCGGTGGGAAGTGAAGTGGTCCTGGTAGGGGGACTGTGCGGCGACGATGGGTATCTGGTCACTTGTCAGAAGATCGAGTGGAGCCTGTCGCGGGACAGTGTCGGGCAGATCGTCGATTACAGTGACCGCGGGCGGATATGGAATGCTTCCAAGAAGCTCAGCGCCGACTACGTGATCACCAGCACATCGAATCGCAGCGAGATTGTGACGCGGGGGACGCCCAGCGTGACCGACGACATCATCCAGCAGAAAGGTCAGTGCTGGGTAAGCCTCACCTCGGCCAGCGAAGGCACCAGCTATGTGACCGCCATAGCGCCCGCCGCCGCGACCTGGCCGCAGCGGCGTCAGGTGGCGACGATCTACTGGGTGGACTGCCAGTGGGCGTTCCCCAACCCCGTGTCGGTGCCGGCCGGGCAAAGCTACACGCTCTCCACGCGTCTGACCCGCACCGCCACCAACGCACCGATCGCCAACTGGATCGTGCGGTACGACATCGTGGACGGAACGGCGGCTACCTTCGGCCCCGACAACTCCACGTCGATCGAGGTCCGCACCGACGAAAACGGACTGGGCAACGCTCTGCTGCAGCCAACGAGCGGCCTGGCCGGTGTCACGCAGGTGCACATTGAAGTCATCCGGCCGCCGGACCCGAACAGCGATGCGCCCCGCACAAAGCTGGGAGAGGGTTACACGTCTGTCACATGGAGTGCGCCGGGGCTCGCGCTGCGCGCCACCGGGCCGCAGACCGGTGCGGTCGATTCCACGCTGGTGTACCGCCTGGAGGTGTACAATCCGGGCGATATTCCGACGCGGGGCGTTGTCGTCCAGGACGTGCTGCCCCCGAATCTGCAACTGATCAGCAGCAGTCCGGCGGCCGAGTTGTTTGGCAATCGGTCCCAGTGGCGGTTGGGCGATCTGCAACCCAAGAACACCCAGGTGATCGAGATCACCGTGCGGGCGGCGGCGGGCGGATCGCTGCGGTACGCTTTCCAGGCCGCCAGCGCCGACGGGCTGGAAGCGAACGCGTCCGTGGACACCGAGATCACTCAGCCCTCGCTGCGACTCAACGTCAGCGGCCCGTCGACAGCCACTGTCGGCGAACGCATCCAGTTCCGCATCGAGGTGACCAACACCGGCAGCCAGCCGTTGGACAACGTCACGATCACGGATCGGTTCGACAGCAACCTGGAACATGCGGAAGGACTGACCAGCCCGATCCAGAAAGTGATTGGCCGGCTCGAGCCGCTCCAGACCGAACAGTTCGCCGTCGGTTTCGTCGTGCGCGGTCAAGGGCGGATTTGCCACCTCCTGGACGCGGCTGCGCCGGGCGGCCAATACGCGCAGCAACAGGTCTGCCTGACGGTCGCCGCGCCGGCGGTGGTGCCCCAGCCGCAGCTGGCCGTGGTGAAGACCGGGCCCCAGGAAGCCTCCGTGGGCCAGCGTGTGCAGTTCTCCACCCGGGTCACCAACACGGGCAACGTTCCGCTGACCAACGTCCGCATCACCGATACCTACGATTCCGGGGAACTCGAGCCGAAGGAGTCGACCGAGGGGGTGGACCCGACAGAACTGGCCGCGTCCGGCCACCTGGTGTGGGTGATTCCGCAACTGATGCCCAGCGAGACAGCACGGCGCGACGTTTTGTGCGTCTGTACCCAGCCGGGTGACAACGTGGTGACGCGCGTCACGGTCGCCGCGGACGGCGGGCTGGCACAGTCGGCCGAGGCATCGATCCGGATCCTGCCGGGTACTCCGGGCCCCGCCGCGGACCGCCCGCCACCGCAGGTCCCCACTCCGACCGGCCAACTGACCGTCGAGATTTCGGAGTTGGGCGATCCGATCCGCATTGGCGAGGCCACCGACTACGAGATCCGCATCCGCAACGCACGTTCGGTGGCCGACCAGAACGTCGTGCTCCGGATCGAGTTTCCGGCCGGACTGCGGTTCGACCGGCTCAGCGGCCCCGTCGCGCGCCGCAACGTCAGCGCCGACGGACGTCTGGTCCAGGTCAGCCCGATCCTGGAAGTCCGGGCCGGCGAGACAATTCCGTCGTTCCACGTGGAAGCGACCGGCGTCCAGGTGGGTGAACACAAGGTCCGCGTGGTCGTCACCAGCCAGCTGTCACCGCAGGGCGTTGTCGCCGAGGAAGCCACATCCGTCACGGCGCAGTAGAATCGGCGGACGCCATGCTCCGACGTTACGTGATACTCCGGCACGACCTGCCTCCGCACGCATCCCGCCCCGGTCACTGGGACCTGATGCTGGAAACAAACGGCGTGCTGGCAACGTGGGCGGTGGCCGAAGAGCCCGTACCAGGCCGGCGGATCGCCGCCGAGCGTCTGGCGGACCACCGCCTGGACTACCTCGAATTGGAAGGACCGGTGTCGGGTGACCGCGGCCACGTGACACGCTGGGATGCGGGGGCGTATCGCACGGAGTCCCAATCGTCCGCGGCTTGGCGCGTGCGGGTCCGCGGCAACCGGCTCGACGGACAGATCGCGCTCGAGATCGCCGGGGATCAGCCGCGGTACTGGACGTTCTGTTACGTTCCCGCCGCGCCCGGATAGAGCCCCCTGTGCCTGCCTGCTCCGGGCCGCGCTCGTCTGATCCTCGCCTGCGGATCGCGCTTCAGCGCTCGGGCCCGGTGGACGCACATGCCGGTTGTGCAACATCGGGTCCGCCGGCGCGGCCAGCCAGGTGCAGTTGGCCGGCCCGGATCTCGATATGCTCCAACACGAACTGGGATGCCCCTTCCCGAGAGTCTCCGTCCGCGATCGTAATCAAGGCGACCGGATCACCGGCCGACTGGACCCAGCGGATCGGCAGTTCGTTGAGTTGGACAGCTTCGGTGATGCGGTCGAGGAGCGGCCGGAGCGGCAGCGGGACCCAGCCGGCCCGCGCTCCGCGAATACGGACAGCCAGCGTGTTGGGTTCTTCGCCCAGTTGCACTTCGAGCGCGAGGCTCACCACCCGGGTGCCGCTGGGAAGGTCGTACTGGCAGGCGATCTGGAGCTGATTCGGTGTGAAGGCCACGCGCGGGTCGTGCAGGTCGGGCGGCAGGATGCGGGGGAACTTCTCGGGCAGGTCGGTGGCCAGCCAGCCGTTGACCTGCGCCTCGGTGAACACGGCGTTCCAACGGTGGCGGTCCCGTACTTCGTTGTGAATCGCCACGATGTTCCGTTCCAGCTCTTCCCCGGCGGCCGTTTGCTCCACCGCCGGCAGCGCCAGGGCGGCCGCGTAGAAACCAGGCACGCGGTTCAGCGCCGCGCGCAGGACCACGACTGCTAGGCTGGCCAAAGCGGCCACGACCAGGGCAGCCACGGCCACCTGTCGCCATCGTTCACGTGGGCCGCGCATCAGTTCCGCACTCCAGCCTCATGCGGCAAACCGCAACAGCGCGTAGCGTTTTTTGCCCGACCGCAGCACGACCACGCTGCCGCCGGCCAGATCGGCGCCGGTCAGCCGGGTGGCCAGGTCTGTGCGCCGCCGGTTGTTCACGTAGGCCCCACCCTGTTCGATCGCGCGGCGCGCGTCCCCGTTGGACTTGGCAAGGCCGGCCAGCACGAGCGCTTCGATCAAGCTGAGCCCTTCGCCTTCCAGGCGTGCGCGCGGCACCTCCTGGCTCGGCACATCCGCGAAGATCTCCAGCAACTCGCG
This sequence comes from Planctomycetaceae bacterium, assembly GCA_012729315.1. Taxonomy (GTDB): domain Bacteria; phylum Planctomycetota; class Planctomycetia; order Pirellulales; family Pirellulaceae; genus JAAYDI01. The sequence continues at coordinate 72,718 of JAAYDI010000166.1, read as the reverse complement.
ATCGGTGAGGTCACCGCATTCCGCGCCGAAAAAGACCTGCGTTGCCTGCTGAGCCTTGGCCAGCCCCGCATCGCCGTGGATCAGCTGGGTGAGCGTCTCGGCCAATCGCCGCTGGCTCTGGCGCAGATGCGGTTCCGCCTGCCGGGCGGCGTCCAGCGACTCGATCTCCGCGCGGTCCAGTTCGGTGAGCAGCCGCAGGCACTTCCCGGCATCTTCGTCGGACACATTGATCCAGTACTGGTAGAAAGCGTAGGGGCTCGTGCGGTCGGCCGACAACCAGATGGCGCCCGTCTCCGTCTTGCCCATCTTGGTCCCGTCGGACTTTGTCAGCAGGGGCAGGGTCAGCCCGTAGAGCTGCACACCGTGCACGCGCCGCGCCAGATCGATCCCGGCGGTGATGTTACCCCACTGGTCGCTGCCCCCCACCTGCAGTTCGCAGCCGTAGCGTTCGTAGAGGTGCAGAAAATCGTAGGCCTGCAGCAGCATGTAGCTGAATTCGGTGTAGCTCAATCCGCCATCGACCCGCTCCAGCCGGCTCTTGACGGAGTCCTTGGCCAGCATCACGTTGACGGGGAAGTTCTTGCCGACATCCCGCAGAAACTCCAGGTAACCAAACTGGGACATCCAGTCGTAGTTGTTCACCAGCCGGGCCGAGCCGGACGCGGCGTCGAAATCCAGCAGGCGACGCATCTGCCGCTCCATCCCCGCCACGTTCGCGCGCAGCGTGTCGACCGACAGCAGGTTCCGCTCTTCGCTCTTGCCGCTCGGGTCGCCCACCATGCCGGTGGCACCGCCGACCAGCAGAATGGGGCGGTGGCCGGCGCGCTGGAAGCGGCGCAGCGTCATCACGGGCAGGAAATGGCCGATGTGCAGGCTGTCGGCCGTCGGGTCCACGCCCAGATAGAGCGTGCGCGACCCCTCGTGGAGCCACCGCGCGAGGTGCTCCTCGTCCGTCACCTGGTGGAGGAGGCCGCGCCATTTGAGTTCGTCGTAGATCGGCAACCGGCTGGTGGTCATCGCGGCAGTGGTTCCTGTGCAAGTGGTCAGCGCCACAGATCGTCGTCGGCAAAGGGGTGAGCGGGACCGAGGATCTTCGGCTTGGGCAGGGCTTTGAGCGCCTGGGCGGCGAAGGCCAGGTCGTCGCGGGTGGTGATCTTCAGATTCACGGGCGAGCCGGGCACGATGGTGACCGGGTGTCCGAGCCGCTCGACCAGCTGCGCGTCGTCGGTCGCCGACTGCCGGCCGCGGCGGGCGTAGGCGTCCAGGAGCAGCTGGCGGTGGAAAACCTGCGGCGTCTGGGCCTCCCACAGACCGGTCCGCGCCACGGTCTCGACCACCTGCTGGTCTCGGCCGACGCGTTTGAGGGTCCCGGCAACCGGGATCGCCAGAATGGCCGCGCCGGTCCGCTCGGCAGCGGCAAAGACCTTGTCGATCCACTCGGTGGCCAGACAGGGGCGGGCCGCGTCATGCACGGCCACGCAATCGACGTCCGCCCGCACCTGTTCCAGCGCGTTGGCGATCGAGTCGGTACGTTCCTTGCCTCCGGGCACCACCTGGATGCCGAGGATCGCCACGTTGGCGGCGAACTTGGCGTCGAACGTATCGCGGTCTTCCGGACTGATGATCAGCAGCAGCTGCTTCACGTCCTCGCGGTTGATGAACTTCTCGGCCGAATGGAGCCAGACCGCGCGATCGGCCAGCGGGGCGAACGGCTTCTTGTAGTTCTTGTCGCGAAAGCGACTGCTCTGGCCGGCGGCGGCCAGGATGACGCTGTAGGTGGCCACAATCTGCTCCTTCGCTTGCGCCCCGATGCTCTGGTACGGGGCTGCTCTATTGTCGAGTTTCGGTCGGAGGCGTCAAGAAGCCGGGGGCGGGCTGCCACCCAGCATCCGGTCGAGCGCCGTCAGTGCGACGTCCCACCGCGGCCGCGTCTCCAGACAGGTGCTCCACCAGCGCCACAGCACATCCACCGGGTCGGCGCTGGTGGGTGTCAGGATCTGCCATGCGCTGAGCGCCCGGTCGAGCATCTCCGGGCTGGCTTCCACCAGCTGCAGGTCCTGGGCCGCCTGCAAGGTAACGGGCAGCATGGCCAGCGCGGCGATATCGGGCAGGCGGTCCCCCGGGATCGGATCGCTCAGCGCCGGCAGACCCAGTTGGGCGAGCAACCAGGCCAGCCGCAGGTTCTCGGGCAGCTCCGGCAGGGGACTGGTCAGCACAGCCTCCAAGTGGACTAGATTGAACGGGAGGTGAGCCGCCCCGCCGCCGCCCAGCGCGGGATACACAAGCACCACCTGCGCTGCCGGCGCCACCACCCGCGGGTCGCTCCAGCTGGCGATGTGCTGCAGCAGCGCCGGCCCTTGCGTCTCCCACTGTTCGCGCAGCGACAGCTGGCGCAGCGCCAGTTCGTCGCGCAGGTCCGGGAAGACGCGCCGCACGGACGACTCCAGCCCGGCCAGGGACGCTAGCAGATTCCGCGCCAGCGGCGCGGCACGGGTCGCGCCGACCGTCTCGGCCACCGCCCGTTCGGCCAGTTCGCCCAGCCCGTCGACCAGCACGGACAGCCCGACCAGGTTGCGCCAGAACTGGATCCGCGGGAGGCCGGCGGCCGTGATTGCCTTGCGCAGCTCCTGGGCCGCCGGCGTGATCGCCTCGGCCAGGATCGGATCGACGATCAGCTGACCGTGCGCCAGTGCTTCGGCCGCATGCAGGCAACTGGCGCGCAGACTGACCGTCCAGTGCAGCTGCATGGTGGACGCGAGCGGTGAGTTCACGAGCATACGCCTCGTACGATCAATCTGCGGCTGGTCAATACTCCCTCTCGACACTACTGTATACGATTCGGCGCGGGAATGCCCGGGGGCCCCGGCAGGCAATTGCGCCCAACATCTGTATGGCATTTCCGCGGTGTCGGGTATCATGATCGGGCATCACGGGGACGTGGCAGTGGCTGACGCACAACCCGTGCGGCCCGCGCGGCGATGCCAGGACGAGTCCATTGCGAGTCCATTGTACGGGGAGAGACGGCCACGATGCTCAAAGATGTAGTAAACCGCTGGACGACCGTCGACACCAGCGAACTGTACGATGTCGGCCGGTGGGGCAACGGTTACTTCAGCGTCCACGCCAACGGGCATCTGCTGGTGCATCCGGAACGGGATCCGGCGCGTGCGATTGATCTCAAGGAGCTGGTCGATCGCCTGGAGCTGCGCGGGCTGAGCCTGCCGATTCTCGTCCGCTTCAGCGGCATCCTGAAGGATCGCATCCACGAGATCCACCAGGTATTTGCCAACGCCATGAAGGAATACGACTATCAGGGCGGCTACTCGTGCGTCTACCCGATCAAGGTGAACCAGCAGCGGCAGGTGGTGGAGGAGATCATCCAGTTCGGCAAGCCGTACGGATTCGGCCTCGAAGCGGGCAGCAAGCCGGAGCTGCTGGCGGTCGTCGCCATGACCGATGCCGACGCGCCGATCATCTGCAACGGCTTCAAGGACAGCGAGTTCCTGGAGATGGCGATGCTGGCCCAGAAAATGGGGCGGCTGGTCATCCCCGTGCTGGAAAAATACACCGACCTCGAGCTCGTCCTGCATCACGCCCAGCGTATGGGGGTGCGGCCACGCATCGGCGTGCGTGCCAAACTCGCGGCCCGCGGGTCCGGACGCTGGCAAACGTCCGGCGGCTACCGCTCCAAGTTCGGACTGACCGTGGCCGAAATCCTGGCCGTGCTCGAAACGCTCAAGCAGCGGAACATGGCCGACTGCCTGAAACTGCTCCACTTCCACCTGGGCAGCCAGATCACCAGCATCCGGCATGTCAAGAACGCGCTGATGGAGTCCACGCGCGTGTACACGAACCTGGTCCAGTGCGGCGCCGGGCTGGAGTACCTGGACGTCGGCGGCGGGCTGGGGGTCGACTACGACGGCTCGCAGACCGATTTCACCTCCAGCGTGAACTACACCATGCAGGAATACGGCAACGACGTCGTCTACCACATCCAGACCATCTGTGACGACGCCGGAGTCCCGCACCCGCACATCATTACGGAGAGCGGCCGCGCGGTCGTCGCCTATCACAGCGCCCTGCTGTTCAACGTGCTGGGCGTCACGCGGCAGGAGAGCCGGATCGCGATTCCCGAACAGGCGCCCAAGTCGGCACCACAGCCCATTCAGGACCTCTACCACACACTCAATGAACTCAACCCGCGCAATGTGCTGGAGTCGTTCCACGATGCCCAGCAGTGGCTGGATACCGCCATCAATCTGTTCGGAACCGGTCACCTGTCGCTCGAACAGCGCGCCCTGGCCGAGAACCTGTTCTGGACCATCACGCGGCAGATCCGCCGGATGGTCAACGCGATGGATTATGTCCCGGAGGAACTGACCCAGCTCGATCGCCTGCTGTGTGATACGTACTTCTGTAACTTCTCCGTGTTCCAGTCGCTGCCCGACAGCTGGGCCATCAACCAGCTGTTCCCGATCATGCCCATCCACCGGCTCGATCAGCGTCCCACACGGGCGGCCGTGCTGGCCGATATCACGTGCGACTCCGACGGCAAGATCGATCACTTCATCGACCGCCGCGACATCAAACGCTCGCTGCTCCTGCACCCGGTCGACGACGCCCCCTACGTGCTCGGCGCGTTCCTGGTCGGCGCGTATCAGGAGATTCTGGGGGACCTGCACAACCTGTTCGGCGACACCAACGCCGCGCACGTCAACCTCACCGAGGAAGGCGATGTGGTGATCGAGTCGTTCATCAAGGGCGATACCGTGACCGATGTGCTGGACTACGTCGGGTTCCGCCGCGCTGAGTTGATCGAGCGCCTGCAGGCGGCGGTCGAGCGGGCGGTCCAGCAGGGCAAGCTTGACAACACGGCGGCCGGCCGCTGCCTGAAATTCTACGAAGAAGCCCTGAACGGCTACACCTATCTGGAAAAGGAAGAGATGTAAGCCGCCCTGACCAGCGAGTTCTGATGATTGTGATCGGTACTATCGAACTCAAGTTCACGAACGGGAAAGGCACGTTCTGCTGCCCGCAGTGCGAACAGGAACGCACCTATCGGCAGCGCACCCGCCGCCTGTTCCTGACCGTCTACTTCATCCCGCTCATCCCGCTGCAGACGCTGGGCGATTTCATCGAATGCACGACCTGCCGCGGCACATTCCCTGTCGAGTCGGCAACGCTGACCGCCGATCAGCTCCACGCCCGGAAGCGCCAGGTGGCCGGCGAACTCATCCGCCGCGCCCTGGTCGCCGTCGTCGCCGCGGACAACGTCGTGACCGACGAGGAGCTGGAAGTGGTGTGCGACTTCGCGCACCGCAATGAGCAGCCCCACATCACGCGCGAACAACTGCTGCACGAGACCACCGCGATCCGGTACGCGGAGCTCGACGCGCTGGGTTATCTCCGCCACGTCGCATCGCAGCTGACCAAACTCGAACAGGAGACACTCGTCTATCACGCGTTTCTCGCCGCCACGGCAGCCGGCGATCTGAGCCCCACCCGCCAGACCCTGCTGGCCCACCTGCCCGCAGCCATCGGCATGCCCGAAGCACGCTTCCGCGAAATCGTGTCGCGAGCGGTGAACCACAACTGATCTGTTTCTGATCGCCGGTTTCTGATCGCCGTACCTTGGAAATGAGTCGCGTGCTGACGCGCCAGCTTCTCGTCCAGCACACGGGCCACCATCTCTCCCGCACTCCCCAAGCAAGCCAATTTGCCTATCCAGTGAGCGTGTGGCACGGCCTACTTGTTGGCCGTGCGACGTGGCAAGCGTCCGGTCGGTTCCGTTTCCGAGTCGGCGCAACCGTTGGGCTCGCCGACCCGCTCTGTCAGCACGGCTAACAAGTAAGCCACACACCCACATTCCTGAATTCCTAAATTCCTGAATTCCTGAATTCCCCTGGTCCCTCTCCTGAGAAAGTGCGTTCCTGCACCTGTGCGACGGGGCTGGAAAATCCGGCCTAGGGACAGGAGCGTCTTCTTGCTAGAATCCCGCCCTTCCTGCTCGGGCATGAAGCCGGGGGCACCGTGACAAGCCTGTCTTTCCAACGAGACATTGCGACGCCATGAAATACCAACCGCTGTTGTCTGTAACTGTAGTGAGCCTGGTCGTAGGGACTGGTACCTGGATGCTGCCGGCGCAGGCGCAGCAGTCGCCTGGTGGAGGCGCAGCGAATCCGCAGGTGCAGGTGCCTCAGGTGGCGCGCAGCGGCAACCAGCTGACTTCGGGCGCCACGCCGGCGGTGCCGACCGCTGCCGCTGTCCCGATGGCACCCCAGTGGATCCCGCTGGCTGCCGATCACCAGCAGTATCTCGATCAGCTATTGGGTTACTGGGAGCACAAGAGCAGCCTGACGAAGCGGTACCGCTGCACGTTCAAGCGGTGGGAGTACGATGCGACGTTCGGTCCCAAGGACGTGGCCAAGACATACAGCGAGGGGGTCATCAAGTACGCCGCGCCCGACAAGGGCCTGTTCCGTGTCGACAAGGTCCTGGAGTACCAGGCGCCCAAGAACCCGGGCGATCAGCCGACTTGGGAGCCGCCTCGGGAGGCGACGAGCGACTTTGATCACTGGATTTGCGATGGCGAGTTCGTATACCAGATGGACCAGCAGAACAAGAAGCTGGTGCAGAACCAGCTTCCGCCGGAGGTGCAGGGGCAAGCCATCGGCCGGGGCCCCCTGCCGTTTCTGTTCAATGCCAAAGCCGACGACATCAAGCAACGGTTCTGGCTGCGCGTGGTGACTCCGCGGGACACCAAAGGCGAGTACTGGCTCGAAGCCGTCCCGAAGACGCGGGAAGACGCGGCCAACTTCAAAATGATCACGATCATCATCGACGAGGCCGACTACCTGCCCAAAGCCATGGTGTTGTACGACCCGAACTCCACAACCGGCGCAGCGCTATCGCGCACGACTTTCCAGTTCAACAACCGGGAAGTCAACTTCAGCGTGCTGGCGGAGCAACTCAACCTGTTCCATCGCGAGTTCTACCAGCCGAAGTTGCCGGTGGGATGGAAACGCGAGGTGAACCCCGTACAGCGGGCTCCTCTGCCGCCGCAAGACGCGGCGGTCGGCCGCGCGTCTGGGCCGGAGGCAACTCCGGTGCAGCGCTGAATTGCGTCGGCACTTTATGACGGCCGCGACGCTCTGGCCCCCGTACGGTCCCCGCCGGACTGCGGTGGCTGCTTTCCCCCTCAGTCGGCCCGTCCTATAATTGACGGAAGTCGTCACTTCACCGGCGTTTGGGTGTGGCCAGGAACGAAAATCGCCACCCGCTCCAACATCCGGGCGTCGTAACACAGTCACAGGCGTGACGACGCGTGTAAGGCTGGGGGGGCGATTCATGTACGAAACGCAAATTACTGCTCTGGTGATCGGCATGGCGATCCTGGCGGCGCGTGCTGACGAGCCGCTGGTACACCAGCCGGCCGCCCAGGCAACTCCCACCGCAGTGCTGGTTCCGGTGCCACTTCCCCTCACGGCGCATACTGAAGCGCAGCTCAAAGGGACGCTCGAGAGAGTGCTCAAGGACCGGCCGGTCGACGTCGCGCGGCCGATTGTCGTGCTCGAGTTTCAGCCGGGGGAGCAGGCCGACGGTTACTCGGGCGAGTTCGAACCCGCGCTGGCGCTGGCCCGGTATCTGGCCGGCGAGCGGTTCAACCGCGTGCGAACGATCGCCTATCTCCCGGCTTCGGTCGAGGGGCACGCCGTGCTCCCGGTGCTGGCGTGCGAAGAGATCATCATCGCCCCCCAATCGCAGCTTGGCGCTGCCGGGCGCGGTGAATCGACGATCGGGCCGACGATGGAAGCCGCTTATCGCGAGATGGCCGCGCGGCGGCGCACGATTCCCGTGCCACTGGTCCTCGCCATGCTCGACCCGCGGCGGACCGTCTTTGAAGTGCAGCTGGTCGACGGCGGCCGGCAATACGTCCTGCAGGACGAACTGGATGCTCTGCGCGCGGCGGGCAAGGTGGGAAGCGAGAAGCAGGTGGACCGCACGGGGGACCTGCTGCGCATCACCGGCCAGCAGCTGCGATTGACGTACGGTTTCGCCAGCCACCTGGCCGCCAATCGCCGGGAGCTGGCCGATGCGTTGCAGCTTGCGCCGGATGCGATTCGCGAGGAGGTCGTGGCGCAGGACAGCTGGCGCGCGCTGCGGGTTGACATTCACGGGACGATCACCACGCGCACCACCGACGATGTGGCACACACGGTGCGCAGTGTACAGACCGACCAGTCGGCCAATCTCCTGTGCGTGTGGATCGACAGCGCCGGCGGCGCGGCGGCACCGGCCCTGCGCCTGATCCACCTGCTCGCGGAACTCGATGCGCGCCAGCTGCGGACGATGGCTTATGCGGCGGGGGAAGCCCGGGCGGCGGCCGGCGTCCTGGCGCTGGTGTGCCACGAATCCTACGCCACCGACGACGCCATCCTGGGCGGTTCGGGCGATGCTTATATATCTCCCGCGGAGCTGGCCGACATGCGCGCGTCGCTGCAGGAGCTGGCCCACGCCGCCCAGCGCGACTGGTCGCCGCTGGTCGCCATGGTCGACCCGGAACTGGTACTGTTCCGCTACCGGCATGAGGGGACCGGTGCCGAGCGGTTTCTGTGCGAAGAGGAGTACCGGCAGCTGGCAGACGCGGCGGTGTGGAAGCAGGTCGAACGGATCGAGACGCGCAGCGGCGTCACCGGCGCCCAGGCCAGACAGTACGGCTGGCTGATGGACACGGCGGACAGTTTTGAGGAGGCGGTGCGGCACTTCCATCTGCAGGAACCGATCGCGGTGGCGCAGCGCAATGCGGTGGTGGTGGCGATCGAGCGGCTGGGCAGCCAGCCGTGGCTGGCCAGCATGCTGCTGTTCATCGCCTTCTTCGCACTCATCAGTGAAGCGTCGACGCCCGGTATCGGGATTGCCGGCTTCATCTCCGGCATCAGCTTCCTGCTGTACTTCTGGTCCCAGTTCCTCAACGGCACCGCCGGCTGGCTGGAAGTCATCCTGTTCGTCGGCGGGCTGACCTGCATCGCGATCGAGATCTTCGTGTTGCCCGGCCTGGGCATCTTCGGCATCGGGGGCGGAGTGATGGTCCTGGTGTCGATCATTCTGGCCAGCCAGACGTTCGTCTTCCCGCGCACCACGTACCAGCTCGAGAAGCTCTCCAGTTCGCTGTTCACGATGCTGGCCGCCTGCGGCGGTATTGTGACCGCCTTGTGGATCATGCGCCGCTATCTGGCCGAGTCGTGGCTGATCAGCCGCATCATGCTGCCGTCCCCCGCCGAGGATCTGGATCTGGACCGTGCCGAGGCGCTGGTCGATTGGAACTACCTGGAGGGAAAACGCGGGGTAACCACCACGCCGCTCACCCCGTCCGGCAAGGCCCGGTTTGGAGACGACGTCGTCAACGTGCTGAGCGATGGAGTCCTGGTGTCGACAGGCACGCCGGTCCGGGTGCTGCAGGTGCTGGGCAATCGGGTACTGGTCGAGCCCCTAGACGGAGGCTGATAGACGGAGGTTGAGCTGAACATGGAATCACTCCTGTGGCCAGTGATGCTGTTGCTGGCAGGCATCGGATTGGTCTGCCTTGAGGTCTTCGTGCCATCGGCGGGCCTGCTGGGGGTGCTGGCCGCCATCGCCGTCATCACGTCGATCGTGCTGGCCTTTTCCCACAGCCTGGTGGTCGGCACGCTGTTCCTGCTGGTGACCACCATAGTCGTGCCGCTGGTTGTCGCGCTGGCCATCAAGTCCTGGCGCCATACGCCGATCGGCAAGCTGATTCTCATCCAACGGCCGGCCAGCGCACGGGAGGTGCTGCCGGACACCGAGGAGTACCACCGGCGGGACCGGATGGTGGGCAAACGGGGCGTGGCCAAGACGGAGTTGCTGCCCAGCGGCGACGTGCTGGTGGACGGACAGGTCTACGACGCGGTGAGCAATGGGGTGGTGATCGCCGCGGGGCAGGCGATCCGCGTCGTCGACGTCAACACACAGCGTCTGGTGGTCCGGCCGCTGAGCGAGGCGGAGCTCGCGGCTGAGCAGGCCGCGCCCGACAACGTGCTCTCCACACCGATCGACTCCCTGGGAATCGAACCATTTGACGACCCCTTGGCTTGACAGTGCCACGCGGGTGGGGTACAGGAACGGCTGTCGCGCGTCGGGGCGGCCCGGTGCGCTGCAGCACCTTCTGCTGAGGAACGAGGATTATGATGCTGCTGGCTGAAAGCCCCTGGACAACACTGCTGGTTCTGGTCGGCATGGTGGCGGCAGTGGTGATCCTGATCGTCTTCGGTGTGGTCGTGACCTACTTCCGCCTCTGGATCCAGTCGTTCCTGACGCGCGCCGGCATCGGGTTCGCCGATCTGCTGGGGATGTCGTTTCGCAAGGTCAGCCCGAAGGTGATTGTCCGCAGCAAGATCATGGCGGTGCAGGCCGGACTGGACGACGACGAGGGAATCACAAGCAAGGCGCTCGAGGCGCACTATCTGGCCGGTGGCAATGTGCCGCTGGTGATCCGCGCGCTGATCGCCGCCAAGAAAGCGAAGACTATCCAGCTGACGTTCCGCGAAGCGACGGCGATCGATCTGGCGGGGCGCAATGTGCTGGAGTCGGTGCAGACCAGCGTGTATCCCAAGGTGATCGACTGTCCGGCCAAAGGGTCGGCCAAGGAGTCGCTGGATGCCGTGGCCAAGAACGGGATCCAGTTGCAGGTCAAAGCGAGGGTGACGGTGCGGGCCAATCTCCAGCAGCTGATTGGCGGAGCGACCGAGGAGACGATCATCGCGCGGGTGGGCGAAGGCATCGTCAGCGCCATTGGTTCCGCGGAAACACACGCCCAGGTGCTGGAGAACCCTGACCTGATCTCCAAGGCGGTGCTGGCCAAGCGGCTCGACTCGCAGACGGCCTTCGAAATCGTGTCGATCGACATTGCCGACATCGACGTGGGGGAGAACATCGGCGCGCGGCTACAGGCGGACCAGGCCGAAGCCGACACGCGTGTGGCCCGTGCCCGGGCCGAAGGGCGCCGCGCGATGGCTGCGGCCGAAGAACAGGAAAAAGTCGCGCTGATCGAAGAGAGCCGCGCGCGGCTGGTCGAAGCCGAAGCCGAAGTGCCGCGAGCCATGGCCGACGCCTTCCGCAGCGGCAAGCTGGGGATCATGGACTACTACAAGCTGCGGAACGTGCAGGCTGACACCGAGATGCGGCGGGCCATCGCGGGTACCGGCGCAACACGTCCCAAACCGGTGTAAGCGGGGCCCACCACCAGCCGGCGTGGCGTGGCCAGCCACTTGGCCGGTCACCTTGTCGGCCGCCTGGCAGGCGTTCCTGTGGAGGACTCATGTATGGCTGACGATCTGGAAGCCTTCCTGCGGCAGGCTGCTCAGCGCCGCGCTCAGCGGCAGGCGATGGCGGCACGGCCGCTGTCCCCCGCCCCGCTGGCGTCCTCCCGACCTCCGGTCGTGGCCCCGCCACCGCGTCCCGCCGCCACTGCTCCACCGATCCCGCCGCGCTCTACCGAGCCCCCCCCACCGGTGCGGCCACCGCAATCTGCGCCCCCCCGGCTCACTCCGACGATCGAGTCGTCGCGGGTGGGGACTCGGGTCGACACGGCGGAATTCGCCCAGCGGGCAGAACACCTGGGGGAAGAAGTCGGGTTGGCGGATGAGCACATGGAGGCCCACATTGCGGCGCAATTCGATCACCAGGTCGGCTCGTTGGAAACAGGCGACGCCGAGCTCTCCAGCGCGGTGCCGGGCGCGGTGCCGTTCGATGCCACCGAGCTGATGGCGCTGCTCCACAATCCGCGCACGGTGCGGCACGCGGTGCTGCTGAGCGAGATCCTCAACCCTCTGCGCGACCGCTGGTGAGTCTTGCCCATGACCTTGTTGAAGATTGCGGCGGGCACCACCCGCCTCGGCTGGATTGGCACCGGCGTGATGGGCGCGAGCATGTGCGGCCACCTGATCCGGCGCGGGTTCTCCCTGACCGTCTACTCGCGGACGGCGTCCAAGGCGGCCCAGTTGCTCGCAGCGGGGGCGCGGTGGGCGGACAGTCCCCAGGCGGTGGCGGAGCAGAGCGATGTCGTCTTCTCGATGGTGGGTTTTCCCCACGACGTGCGCGAGGTGCTGCTCGGCCCCCGTGGCGCCCTGGCCGGGTGCCAGCCGGGCAACATCCTGGTGGACATGACGACCAGCGAGCCGGCGCTGGCGCGTGAGATCGCCGGCGCGGCCCGCGCGCAAGGCGTCTACAGCGTGGACGCCCCCGTGTCGGGAGGCGATGTTGGCGCGCGCGAGGCCCGGCTGTCAATCATGCTGGGCGGAGACCGCGACGTCTGCACAGCGCTCGAGCCCTGCTGGGAAGCGATGGGCACCACCATTGTCTATCAGGGTGGACCGGGTGCTGGCCAGCATACCAAGATGGTCAATCAGATCCTGATCGCCACGAACATGATTGGCGTCTGCGAGGCGCTGCTCTACGCGTACCGGGCCGGACTGGACCTGAACACGGTGCTCCAGTCGGTGGCCTCGGGAGCCGCCGGCAGCTGGTCGCTGACCCACCTTGGCCCGCGCATCATCGCGAACGATTTCGCCCCCGGCTTCTTCGTCGAGCATTTCGTCAAGGACATGGGCATTGCCCTGCACGAATCTCAGCGGATGGGCCTGGACCTGCCAGGGCTGGCTCTGGCCCAGCAGCTCTACACCAGCGTGATCGCGCAGGGGCACGGGCGCGCGGGCACGCATGCATTGCAGCTGGCATTGGCCGCCAGCGCGGGCATCGACTGGCCCCAGCGGGCAGCTCTGGGGTGATTGTTCGCACTTTTTTGTTTGACACGTGCGTACCGCTGATCTAGCTTTGTACCATAACGCTTGGTGTCCGATTTCCCCACCCCGCCGCCGGACGCCGCCAGCCCCATGTACTAAGTATTCCATTTGTCTGGCCATGGTCCACGATGCTGTCGCACAACTGCAGGCCTGTGAGGCTGCAACCGACCGCCGACAATCGATCCTGATCGTGGACGACGATCCCGCGCAGGTCGAGGCGCTCTCGCTGCATCTGCAACGGCAGGGCTTCACGACGATGCTGGCCCACGAGGGGCGGCACGGCCTGGACCTGGCGCGTGACCACCAGCCCGACCTCGTCCTGCTCGATCTGCGACTCCCCGATCTGGACGGTTTTACCGTCTGTGGCGAACTGGTCGATGCGCCGGAGACCTGCCACATACCGATCATCATCCTCAGCGGGTCGGACGCGCCGGACGTGGTACGTTTGGCGCGGGCCGCTGGATGTGAGTACTTCATCGGCAAGCCGTACGATCCCAACGTGCTCCTGACGCTCATCCAGCACGCGTTACGGCGCGACATTGACGATTGGCTGACCTGGTGAAACAGGTGCCCCGTACCCGCGGCCGGCTCCAGTAGCAGTCTCCACCGATGGGCCGCCCACTCCCGCTCAGTTACGCCCGACTTTGCCACGGGACTTGTCGTCCAGCGCAGGTGCCTGCTAAACTAGCCGTTCTCACCTTGGGGGGCGATAGACGAACAGCAGGCAATCCTTCAGTTTGTGGAGACTTTGAGTGGGTACGAAGAAGACAGGAAAAGGTCGGCGCAAGATCGGACGTAAGAAGCGTCGTATGCGCGCGAAAATCCGGCACCGCAAGTAGTCGCACGCCTGCGTGCGTCGGCGCTTTCTGGCGGGTTGCCGGGCAGCCTGCGTGGTGTTGTGCGCCTGTCGGGTCGAACTGGTCTCCCTGGACTATCGCTATCGGTCGCGCCAACCGGCAGATTCGGACCACGTCGGCCGTAACCGCTCATCAGTCCGGATCGTGAGCTACGTTTGAGTGGATCCATCGCTTCGGTGATACTCTGCGCTCCTGCTCCGGTGGAAGGAATCCCGACTGATGATCGAACAGGCCGTGCCGACTGACCTGCTCCAGCAATTCGTCGTGCGCGCTGGCACGCTGTATTCGCTGCCAGCCGTGGCGGTGGAGGTGCTGGATTTGACGGCCGAACCGCGCGTCGACACGCAGGCCTTGAAGGCCTGCGTGGAACGCGATCCGGCCTTGACGGGCAAGCTGCTCCGCGTCGTGAATAGCTCCCTGTTCGGCATGACCCGGGAGGTATCCGACCTGCAGCAGGCACTCACACGCCTGGGAGTGAAACCGCTCAAACTGATGGCCCTGGGATTCAGTCTGCCCGTGGGCCTGTTCTCAGGCATCGAAGCACAGGCACTCCGGCGCTACTGGCAGTACACTCTCCTGAAGGCGGTGGCGGCCCGCGAACTGTGCCAGAGCTACTGGAAGGACGCCGGCGACGAGGCTTTCGTCGCTGGCCTGCTCCAGGACATCGGCGCGCTGGTGCTGGTCCAGGAGCTGGGGGACTCGTACCTGAACTTCCTGCACAGCGTTCACGAACAGGGAGCCGACCTGCTGGCGATGGAACGGGCGGCGTTGGGCTTCGATCATGTCGAGCTGAGCGGCCAGTTGCTGGATCACTGGAACCTGCCGACGTCGATTGTCGATGCCGTGATAGCGCCGCATGATCCCGCGCAACTGGCGCAGCGGGAAGCCCAGGAATCGCCGCTTCCGCAGATCCTGCACCTCGCAACGCTCATCGCCTCCATCATCGTGGACCGTCAGCATCAGCGGATGCCCGAACTGCTGAAAGCGGCTTACCGGTTCCGCGCCTTAACCGTGGATCAGATCGACCAATTGGTTGGTCAGATGCAGGAGCGGGTCGAGTTGATGGCCAACGTCTTCGCCGTCGAAGTTGACCTGCAGGAATCGTACCGCGAGATCATGGCGCGCGCGTACGCCCAGATGTCGCAGGTGGCTGAAGAGGCGCTGCCCGAGCTGATCGAGGGCGGCCGACAGCAGGTGGGCGCGGATGAATCGCGGGAATTGAATCAGGCCATCGGCCGATTCGCGCGCGGGCTGGCCCCACAGCCGGTCCCCAATCGCCGCCACGCCACCGCCCCACCCCCGCCCCCACCCCCACCCCCGGAAACCCAGGTGGCGACCAGCCATGACCCGGGCCTGAACGGCCGCATCCAGGCCATCCTCGGGGCCTGCCGGGGACGGCAGTGCGAATGCAGCCTGGTGTTGCTCGAGATCGATGACTACGTGCAGTTGGTGGGGCGGGAAGGTGCGCCGCGCGCTACTCAGGTAATCGCGGCGGCTCAGCAAGGGATCGAGATGTTGAGTGACCATCCCTGCGACTGCCTGCTGGTGGGCGAAGCCCGCTACGCGATCCTGCTGCCAGGCTGCGATCGGCTGCAGGCCGTGGCTGTCGCGCGGAACCTGGTCAATCACCTGCCCGACTGGATCCTGGAGCAGATGCATCTGAGCGTGCCGATGACCGCCAGCGCGGGGGTGGCGACACTGACCATGGCCACGCGCAGTTTCCATCCCAAGGACCTGGTCAACGCTGCCGATCGCTGCCTGTTCGCCGCCCGCTCGTCAGGTGGCGGCACCGTAAAGAGCATTGACGTCCTGTCCTAGCCGGCGCGGCATCCGGTCTGCCGCGCGCGGCGCGGCCGCCCCGCGCCTGTCCACCCCGACTCCTCTGGCCGGGCCAGGCACGGTGTGCCACACTGTGCAGGGATCGGCGCCCTGCACGGTCGGGCCGCGGGCAGGCTGCCGGTCCCCATCCAGTTGCACACGTGCGAATTCGCCGTCGCCAGGCCCGCCAGACAGACCCCGGAAATGCCCACGCTGCTGCGTCCCTTGTTGCTCGTGAGCGCCGTGCTGCTCGTGCCGATCGTCCCCTTCGTCCTCTTCGGTGCGCAGCTGGAAGCGTGGTTTGACGTATGGTCCGAGCAGCAGGTGGCGCGGCACATCGTGGCGGCAGCGGTGGTGGGACTGCTGGCCACTGATATTCTGTTGCCGGTGCCCTCCAGCATGGTCAGCACGTTCGCCGGCGCGCAGCTGGGAGTGCTCGGCGGCACGCTGGCCTCCTGGCTGGGCATGACCATCGCGGCCATCGCCGGGTTCGCACTGGCCCGCTGGTGCGGGTCGGCCGCGGCACGCTGGCTCAGCCGCCCCGAGGACGTCGGGCGACTGCAGCGGGTCAGCGATCGATATGGCCCGCTGTTGCTGGTGCTGGCGCGCGGCGTGCCGGTGTTTGCCGAAGCCAGCGTATTGCTGCTGGGCCTCCAGCAGTTGGCCTGGCGGCGATTCCTGCCCGTGGTCATGGCCAGCAACCTGGGCATTGCCCTGGCCTATTCGGCCTTCGGCACCGTCGCCCGCCAGCACGAGTGGCTGCCGCTGGCGCTGGGGATCTCCATCGCCCTCCCCCTGCTCTGGACCACGCTGGCCCGCCACTGGCTGCCGGCCGACTCCGCACAGTGACCGGCAGCCGATCGCGCGCCCGGGCGTCGTGACGCGTCTCACAGAAAGAATTCGTGTTGTACCACGGAGTCGCAAACAGTTCCTGGATGATCGCGACGGTCCTGTCGACCAGCATCTGGCCCCCTTCCGGGCCGATGATGTTGCTCTGCGGAATGGCCGAATAGTGCCCGCCCGCCAGGGCCCGCTCGGTCGGCAGGTAGCTGCCGAACCCCGCCATCTGGACGATGAACGTCTGCGTAGCCGGTCAGCTGGCTACTTTACGGCTCGGCCGCCCCATCGTGGACGGTTCCCCGCCCAGGGTGCGCCGCGAAACGCGGCGACCCTGGGCTGTGGAGTGTAACGCCTTCGGCGTACTCAGAGACTCGGCCGTGCCACACGCCCATTTCGCCCCAACGTAGTTGCAGCAGCACGGGCGCACGACGGTGTAACGAGAAAACCAGGACCGATGGCAACCGGCGGCTGCTGCGCCGGCGCAGGCGGGCACGAGCCGCTACAGGTACACGCGGCGGTTGTAGATGTACCATTCCAGGAGCAGCACGATCAGCGCGGCCAGGACGAACCATCTCCACAACTCGCGCCGCGCAGGCTGGAGCGCCGGTTGGGCCGGCACCGTCTCATGCCCGATTTCGAGGCTGGAGCGGAGCTGCAGGTTGCTCTCCCGCGGATCGAACAGATTCACGGCAAATCGCTGGACCACCGTCTGCGGCGCCCCCGCGTCGACTTCGTACACGCCCAGCACGTGCGTGTCCGCGTAGGTGAACGGACTCTGGCCAGTGCGTTGCAGCGGCTTCACGGCGCCGTGCGGGTCCCGCACTGTGACCGACTCGATCTGCGCCGGGAAACGCAGCGTGACGGAGCTGCCCGGTGCGGCGCTGGCCGTGACCAGCGCGCTGTGGCTGCCTCCCAGGTAGCGGACGGCGTTGTACAGAAACACGGGAAAACTGGGGCGCAGATGCCACGTGGTGTTGGGCACCGTCTCGCCATTCTCCGCGACCACCAGCGGGAAACCGAGCACTGCGTCTTCCAGCCCGTCACGCGGCGCGATGGCCAGTGCCGGCCCGAGCACCGAGTCGCACAGAACGGTGCTCCCGGCCGGCGGCTGCAGGGGCCGCCCCTCCGCGATCTTGACATGGGTCATGTCCACCAGTTGCGTGAGTGGATGGACCCGATCCATGTCAATGATCGCCCGCACGTCCCCCACGGGCCCCGCCTGCCAGGCGCCCCCCGGCGGCAGCGATCCGAGGAACAGCGTGTTGGCCACGGGCAACTCCGCCGGCTGGCAGCGGTCGTACACGATCAGGTCGAACGCGCCGGCGGCGGCCTGGCGGAGGTGCATCGCGTCCGTAAGGATCGGTGGCTCGACACACGTGACCTCGGCGACCTGCTGTACCTGCGGCGTGTTCAGGGCCATGCGCAGCGCTTCGTTGCCCGCTGTCACAACCAGCACCCGGGCCCGCCGCGGGCGATTGATCACCGCGTACGCCATGTTGTCCAGCGCGAGTGCATCGTCGCGCTCCAGCACCACCTGCAGCACTCCCGCGTCCAGGTCGGGCAGGTCAAAGTGCCAGCCACTCTCCCCTCCTGCCGCCACCGATAACTCGACCAGATCCAGCGACTGGCCGTCGAGCCGCAGTTCCACGATCACGGTGGCCGGTTCCGAGCCGAAATTGGCCACACTGACGAACGCCTGCAGCCGATCCGGCTGGGCCGGGTTCCGATCGGTTGCAAACGCCACGATCGCCAGGTTGCCGGTCGCCGCCTGGCCGACGGGCAGGAACACCGGGGTGAGGTTCTCCAGCGCGAAATCGGGCACGGCCGGAAAGCCACCGTCGCTCAGGATGTACAGCGTGGCGGGCAGCGACTCGTCGACCGCCTGGTCCGCCTCCAGTCGGGTCAGACCCGGGTTCGCCAGTCCGGCGGCGGCGCGCAGCGCTTCGCCGATGTCGGTGGACCGGCTGGTCGGCGCGATGGCTTCGATCTGGCGCCGCAGCATGCGCCGGTTCTCCGTAAAGCTCTGCGTCTGGGCGGTGTCGGCGAACGCGATGATCATGGCGGCGTCCCCCGAACGCATCTGGTCGACCAGCGCCAGGGCCCGGCGCTTCGCCTGCTCTAAACGGCTCGGCTGCTCGTCGGTGGCCGACATACTGGCCGAGTTGTCAATCAGGATGATCAGGCGCTGCCCGGTCAGCTGCGTGCCGCGGCAGCCCGGCCGCAGGAGCGCCAGGAGTAACAGGAGGACCAGCAGCAGTTGCAGGAACAGCAGCAGATTGCGGCGCAGCCGCTGCCAGATGCTGTTGACGTGCAGATCCTCGATCGTCCGGCTCCACAGATACGTGCTGGGGACCGTCAGCGGTTGCCGTTTGAGCTTCAGGAAGTACAGCAGCACGATCGCCACCGGCACCGCGCTCAACAACACCCACTGCCACCACGCCAGCGTGTTGAGGAAGCTCATCGCACCAGCCCTCGCTGACGCAGGTAGCGGGTCACGACGTCTTCTACCGGAACCGCGGTGCTGACCAGCATGTATACCATGCCGCGACGGGTGCAGAAGTCGCGGGCGCCGGCCACGAACGCAGCCAGCGTCTTCTGGTAGCGATCCAACAGGGGACGGCTGACGGTGATGTCGGTCACCTCGCCGTCCTCGCAATCCACCAGACGCAGATCACCCTTGAGATCCGGCTCCAGTTCCTCCGGCGACAGGATGTGGATCACGTACACATCCATGCGCTGCGCCAGCAGGACGCGCAGCGCCTGCTCATAGCCACGCTTATCCAGCAGATCGGTCAGCAGGACCAGGATCCCTTTCCCGCTGTTGCGCAGCGCGAAATGCCGGAGGCTCTCGGCCAGCGGCACGTTCGCGCCAGGTTGCATGTCCGCCAGGCATTCGAGCATCTGCCTGAGGCTGCGGCGTCCGCGCAGCACCGGCGCCCGGGCGCGGCGGGAGCCGCCCAGCGTCTCCAGTTGGACGCGATCCGCGCGCACCAGGCCGATGAATCCCAGCGCCGCGGCCAGCTGCTTGGCATAGTGCAACTTGGTGGGGTCCCCGAAATCCATCGACGTGCTGGCGTCCAGCAGCACGAAGAAGTGGAGATCCTCTTCCTCGCGGAACAGCTTCAGGAACAGCTTGTCGAGCCGCGCATAGAGGTTCCAGTCCATGAACCGCAGGTCATCGCCGGGCACGTAATTGCGGAAGTCCGCGAACTCGACACTCTGCCCCTGGCGCCGACTGCGGCGCTCCCCTTTGAGTCGGCCCCGGAAGATCTTGCGCGTGACCAGCTCCAGCCGCTCCAGGCGGGCCAGCAGTTCCGGGCTCAACAGTTCCGGCTGGTTGCGAGAGTCAGGCATGGCGCGCAGCACTTTCGGCCTCTGCGCCGGTCCGGGGCGCTGGGGCAGCGTCCCCCTTTTCCGTGACAGCCGCCAGGATCTCGAGCAGCACCTGGTCGGTGTCCATCGACTCGGCCTCCGCTTCGAAGTTCAGAATGACGCGATGCCGCAGGGCCGGCAGGAAGACACGCCGCACATCCTCAAAACTGACGTTGTAACGGCCTTCCAGCAGCGCGCGGACCTTGGCGGCCAGCGCCAGGGTCTGGGCGCCGCGCGGGCTGGCACCCCAGCGCAGATACTGGTTCGTCACCGGCTGCGCATAGTCGCCGCCCGGATGCGTGGCCAGCGTGAGACGCACGATGTAGTCTTGCACGTGCTGCGCCAGCACGACCTCGCGGACCAGCTGCTGCCACCTGAGAATCTCCGGGCCGTCCATCACCCGCTCGGGACAGACGTTCACGCCGCGCGTCGTGCGGTGGACAATCTCGGACAGCTCCTCGCGACTGGAATACCCCACCAGCAACTTGAAGAAGAAGCGATCCACCTGCGCCTCGGGGAGTGGATACGTCCCCTCCTGCTCGATCGGATTCTGTGTGGCCATCACGAAGAACGGCTGCGCGAGATCATAGCGTTTGCCGCCCAAGGTGACTGTGGACTCCTGCATCGTCTCCAGCAGCGCCGACTGCGTCTTGGGCGTGGCCCGGTTGATTTCGTCAGCCAGACAGATCTGCGTGAACACCGGGCCCGGCTGGAATTCGAACACCCGCTTCCCCTCGGGGGTCTCCATGACCATGTTCGTGCCCAGAATGTCAGCCGGCATCAGGTCGGGTGTGAACTGGATGCGGTTGAACTGGAGGTTCAGCGTCTGGGCCAAAGTCCGGATGAGCAGCGTTTTGCCCAGGCCGGGGACACCTTCCAGCAGGCAGTGCCCGCCGACAAACAGGCAGGTGAGCACGCCGTGGATGATGTCGTCATGCCCGACGATCACCCGGGCAATCTGCTGGTGTACGGCCTGATACCGGACGCGGAATGCTTCCGCCTGCTGCTGGAGGGTTTCGGCAACGCTCATCGATGCTCCCTCTGGTAGAGTCTGGTGCTGAAAGGTCACGATCTGTACTGTAAGCCACCGGCGCCGCCCAAGCCGCGGGCCTGGCCAGAGCCGCTGCGGGACATCTGGTTCGTGCGTCTTACCTTCTGTGCTTCCGGTCCTGCTCCGCGCGGGCCTGTTTCTTGGCCTCCAGCAGCCGGGCCGTGTAGCTGTCCTCGTCCGACTCCGGCGCCGCGGGCCCGCGCGGCGCCGCCGGTGGTGCCAGCCCGCCCCCGACAGCCGGCCGATCCTCCGGCGCGGTGGCGCCCGGGGACGGCGGGGCCGACTCCAGTTCGTCGGCCGGCGCCAGCCGCGTGGCGGCCCGCCGCTGCTCGATGCTCTGCGCCAGCTCCTGTTTCCTGGTGCGCAGATGTGCCAACCGCTGTTCGACCTCGGCCGCGCTGCGCCGGCGCAGCACGCGGCTGCGGACCCAGCGCACGGCGGGCACGACCCACTCGAGCGAGACCGCGACCCGGCGGACAAACACGTCGGCCAGAAACAGCACGCTACAGACCAGCAGCAGCACCGGCCACACGTCCCGGCTGCTCACCGCCTTCGGCAGATCAGCGCGGAAGGCCTCGAGCGCGAGCAGCTGGTCCAGCTGCGGCTCGTCCAGGTCGGCCGCCGACAGGACCCCCGCCGCGCCGCCACGCGGCTGCAGGGCGGCCAAGTGCTGCAGCAGGCCGACATTGGTGTCCCAGTCCCGGTACTCGGCAGAATAGGACACATTCACGCCGGTCACCACCGGCGCTTCGTCCGGCGCCGGCAGCACCGTCACATGGTAGCTGCCAGCCTTGCCGGCGTCGAACTCGCCCACATAACGTCCCGGCGCGAGCTGGCGGATCGGAAACTCGAACGGCTCCAGGTCGGGGCCCACCGCCGCGCCGCTCATGGTCAACGCATTGCGAAACTCGTCGTGCGCGTCGAGTGCCGTGATGACGACGCGGACGGTGCCGTCCCGCACGTCGCCGGCGACTTTGTACTTGCCGCCGTCACTCGCCGGACGCATCGCCCACCGCACCAGCTGACCGTAGAACTTGTCGTAGCCCGGCCACTGGGTCCAGGCGGTCGCCCAGCGATGCCCGGCGTCGGTCGTGACGACGGCCGTGCGGCCGAGTCCGTAAGTCCAGGCGGCCAGGATCGTCGCGTGCTGCGCGTCAGCCGGTTCGGGGGACCGGACGGCGACTTCCACCAGCGGATTCTGTTTGACTGAGGTGAGCACCATGCCCTTGAGCGGCGGCAGCGGACCATCGATCCCCGCCAGGATTTCGTGCGGATAGACGATGACCGGCGAGACATCGGGCAGGTCCTTCACGACCGGCCGGGACACGCGCCGCGCCTCCCGCTGGTAGATTTTCGGCAACGACTGCGGATTGGTCACGACGTAGTACTGCCCTCCGGTAACAGCGGCGATGTCCCGCAGCGGCGTGCTGCCGGGCGGCCCGTGCGTCCCCACAGCCACCGTGGTGATCTGGATCCCTGCCTGCTTGTAGCGATTCAAAGTTGAGCTGAAGGGGGGCTGGGGATCCCCGTCGCTCACCACAATCATGTGCTTGATCGAGGCGGGAACGCGGTTGAACGCGGCCAACGCCATCTTCAGCGACGGTTCGAAGGCGGGCATATCTCCGGGTGCCATGCGGTTGAGCAGCGCCAGCATCTGCTTGCGCTGCGTGCCCACGCGGACCAGCCCCTGCGCGCCGCCCCACAGCCAGGACTCGTTGGCGAAGTTGTCCCAGTGCAGCAGCCCGCAGTAGTCCAGCGGCCCCAGCGCCTGGATGGCCTCGCGCGCCACGACCTTCTGCCAGTGGTTTCCCGCCGCCATCTCGGAGGCGTGCATGACCAGCACCAGCGCGCCGACGGCTTCGATCTTCGCATTCTTGATCTGAAAATCGACCGGCATCGCTTCTTCCAGCGGCGTGTTGGCCCAGCCCCCCGCACCGAAACTGTTGGGACCGCCCAGCATGATCAGTCCGGCCCCCATCTGCTGCGTGTTGCGGACCAGCATCTCGATCTGTTCGTCACGAAAACCCGCCACGTCCACCGACTCGCCACCACTGCTGCGCGGCACGTTGGCCAGCACCACGCAATCGTAACTCTGCAGCTCCTGCAGACTCGTGAACAGCTGGTTGTTCGGCTGCACGTCGACCTCCAGGTTCATGATCTGCAGCCGATCGATCAGGTGCGTGAATTCCCCCGGATGATCGCTGTCCTCGATCAGCAACACGCGGCCGCGGCCGCGCACGTGGGTGAAGGTGGACGCCTGATTGTTCTGCCACAGCCGGTCGTCGGCCGGTTCGTCCGGCACGAACAGCGCGTGATACGTATACATCGCCGGCCGGTCGATGGTGTGGCGGAAACCGATAACGGTCTTGCCGGGCGGCAGTTCGACAGCATCTTCACCCACCAGCTCCTCGCGCGCACCGGAGGTGCGCGTGACCCGCAGCGTGCCGCGCACCGTCCGGGTGGTGTCACGGCGGTCCCCTTCCAGGAAGTTGTGCAGCACCGTGCGCACTTCAAACGGGCTGCCCTGGCGGATGTCCGCAGGCACCGTGATCTTCTCCACGGCCACTTCCGCACGCGCGGAGAGCCGCACCGGCACGACGTCGATGCCGATCCCGTTGGCAGCCAGGATGGCGGCCGCCGCCCGGGCGTCCCCCAGATTCTCGTTCCCGTCGGTCACCAGGAGCACCCGTTTCGCACTGTCCTCGGGAAACGACGCCGCCGCCAGCTTCAAGGCGGCCTCCAGATTGGTCGCATCCCGGCGTTCCAGCAGCGTCTCCCACGCGCCGGTGTCCGGCACATCGTCGTCATAGGGCGGCACTTCGATCGCCGCCTCCTGGCCGAACACGATGACCCCCGCACGGTCTTCGCGCCGCGTGTCGCGGTGCTGCCGCACATGCTCAACCACATACTCGCGCATCAACTCGCGCTTCGCCTGCGGGATGCTCTCCGACTGGTCCAGCACGTAGATCACCGTCACCTTGTCACTCACCCGCCGCCACTGCAGCTCGGCCAGCGCGCCGACCAGCATCAACACCACCAGCGTGCGCAGCCCGATCGCCAGCCATCGCCGGAAACCGCCCAGCGGCGCAAGCGTGCGCTGGCTGAGTTTCCAGAGCGCAGGGAGCAGCAACAGCAGCAACAGATACTCGGGCCGGTCGAATGCGAGTTCGCGATTCCACATGAACCAAGCCCTCTTCAGAGACGGATCTGCTGTACACGATGATTGTACGTATCCAGGATGAACACGCGCTGCCGTGAGTCCAACGCCAGCGCCCAGGGATTCGACAACGCGCCGTTCTGACGACCACCGATCCCCCAACAGCCCAGCGATTGCCCGTCGAGCGTGAACTTCTGCACGCGATGGTTCCCGAACTCGCACACGTACACGTGCCCGCGACCGTCCAACGCCAGACCGTACGGATAGCTCAGCTGGCCCGGCTCCGACCCTTCGCTCCCCCACAACGCCTCCAGGCGGGCCTCTCCACCCGTCGCGTCAAACACCTGGATCCGGTGATTGCAGGCGTCGGCCACCCAGACCCGATCGTGCGCATCGAGCGCCAGGCCCTGCGGCCGCGCAAACTGCCCGGGCTCCCGCCCGCGCCCGCCCCACTGCAGCAGGTACGCGCCGTCCGCCGCGAACTTCTGGATCCGGTCACAGTCGCCGTATTCGGCAATGTAATAACAGCCGCGCGAGTCCTGCACGGCGTCGGTCACGAAGTTCAGCTGGCCGGGACCGCTCCCCGCCTGACCGCCAATCGTGCGCTGTGGCAGCAGCTCGCCCGCAGGCGTGTAGACCAGCATGCGGAAATAATGCGTGTCGGCGACCAGCAGATTCCCATCCTGGGCAAAACCCAACCCGCACGGCTTGCCCAGTTCGATCTCCGGCGTGCGCCAACCGTGAAGATACTCCCCCTCCGTGGAAAACACCTGGATGCGCCCCGTCATGTCCACAATATACAGCCGATCCTCTGCATCGATGGCCATGGCGCGCGGCTTCTGCAGCCGCCCCGCCGAGATTCCGCGCCGGCCCCAGACTTGCTCCGGTTCCCCCGGCGCCGAAACATTGGAAATGCACCCACTGACCAGACACCCACTGATCAGCAGGCTCAAGATAATCGGCCTGCGAAGCGTGGGCAGCACGTCGCGCGGCGTGGGAAGTGCAGACATGGTTCGCACCCGACCGCACCAGATCGGCGGCCGGCTCTGACAGGAAATGCGTATCGTCACCGCCGGTTGATTCTACGGAGTCCGCACGATAGGAAACAGACAGGAAACAGACAGCCAACCGCCCGGCGAGCCGCAGCGTGCAACAGTCCTACACAGCACTTGCCATCACGCGCATGTCGGACCGGCTGCCGCAGCAAGCGCAGCTACGGAGCACGGCCCGGTGCTCCGCTCGAGCGTGGCATTTGGATCCGCCACGTTTTGAGGGTGGCCTGCTCTTAACCTTATTGCGCAACAACTCTTGACCATATTGCGCAACAATTTGTATAGTAATGAATTACGTCAAGTATCCCAGCTCGCAAATGGCCGCCCGCGTCGGACCTGGCGCCGGCGTTTCAGGGAATCGAAAGGTTACCTGCCGATGTCTGCTGCCGTGATTGACCTGAAGAACGTCGAGGACCAGCGCGATGTGGTGCATCGCGCCGTGGAGGCGTTGGTGGATGGTCAACTGGTCGTGTTTCCCACCGAGACGGTGTACGGAGTGGCGGCCAGCGCGTTGCATGAGGGGGCGATCCAGCGGCTGCTGGAGGCGAAGGGGCGAGATGCTCGGCACCCCATGACGCTGGCAATCAAGAGCGCGGAGGATGCGTGGGATTACGTGCCGCGGATCTCGACGCTGGGCCAGCGTCTGGCCCGCCGCTGCTGGCCCGGACCGCTGACTCTGGTGCTGGAAGATGACCATCCGGAGAGCGTTGTCAGGCAGCTGCCGGTCGCGGTGCAGAAGGTGGTCTGTCCGGCCGGGCAGATCGGGCTGCGCGTGCCCGCGCACCCGATTCTGCTGTCCGTGCTCCGGCTGTGTGCCGGACCGTTGGCGTTGAGCAGTGCCAATCGGACGGGGGAGCCGGCCGCGGTGACGGCGGACGAGGCGATCGAATCGCTGCGGGACCGGGTGGAGTTGATTCTCAATGACGGCCAGTGCAAGTTCGGCCAGCCTTCGACGGTGGTGCAGATTCGCGACAACTGCTGGCAACTGCTGCGTCCTGGCGTCTTCAACGAATCGACCCTCAGGCGGCTGGCCAGTTTCATGCTTCTGTTCGTTTGTACAGGCAACACATGCCGGAGCCCGATGGCGGGTGCGTTGATGCAGCGGCATCTGGCGCGCCGGTTGGGGGTGGAGGAAGCGCAGCTGGAGGACCGTGGTCTGCTGGTGCTGTCAGCCGGGATCGCGGCCATGAGTGGCGGGCGTGCCAGCGCCGAAGCCATCGAGGTCATGGCGGAGTGCGGCCTGGACCTGAGCCGGCACGAAAGTCAGCCTTTGAGTGACCGCCTAGTGCGGTTTGCCGACCTAATCCTTACAATGACGCGAGGACACCGGGAGGCGATCCTGGCGGAGTGGTCCAGTGCGGCAGCACGCACCCACTTGCTGGGCGGCTCGGCAGGCGATGTGGCCGACCCGGTGGGCGGTACGACAGACACGTATCGACAGTGTGCCAGCCAAATTGACGAGTTTTTGAAACCGTGGCTCGCTCAGCTCGACCTGGAGCGGATCGTGGCTACGGGTGGTTCGGGAGGTTAATGCTCAATGCGGATATCGGTGGGGAGTGACCATCGCGGTCTGGAAGTCAAGAATCGGCTGACGGAACTGCTCACGCGGCTCGGACATGAGGTGTCGGACGAAGGTACGCACAGCGGCGAGAGCATCGACTATCCGGACATCGCGAGCGCCGTGGCGCGCAAAGTGGCCCAGGGGGAGGCGGAACGGGGAATCCTGATCTGCGGTACAGGCATCGGCATGTCGATCGCGGCCAACAAGTTCCACGGCGTGCGGGCGGCGACCTGCAACGACGCCGTGACGGCGGAGATCTGCCGCCGACACAACGACGCCAACGTGCTGTGCCTGTCCGGCGACCTGCTCGGCCAGCGGAATATCGACCGCCTGATCGAGGTCTGGATCGACACGAAATTCGAGGGCGGGCGGCACGCACGGCGGCTGGAAAAAATCGCCGAAATCGAACGTAACGGCTCGTGACGATTTCCAGTTTGGCGGTCGTAACGGTCGTGTCGGGACCACTTTGCGGATCTTCAGGAGAACACACCGGTTTGGCCCGCTCAGCTATTGCGGGCCAAGCAATTGCTGGTACAGTCGAGGTTTGAACGACACGGATCTGCCCGGCCCGATCGTCGTCGATATTCTCGTGCCCAGTACAGGTGTGCAAAGATGTCGAAAGACCCGCGCACGGCCTCAGATGACGTCGATCAGTTGATGCTCAACGCCCGACTGCGCGACGAACTGGAGCCGTTCCTCGACGAGTCCCTGGATATCATCAATTCGCGGGTGCTCAGTACACCGTCCGAGAACGAATACCTGGCGTCGATCCTGGCCTGGGAACGCGCCCCGGTACTGCCGATCAGCCAGTGGTTCGAACCCGAACTGCGACTGCCACACCCCGATACGCTCAAAGACCAGCAACTGCATGACCTGCTGTGGCAGACAATCGAACAGCTGTACGCCAAGCAGATCGTGCTGGAATTCACCGACCACCTGTCAGACCGCGAACTCTACTGCCTGCTGATCCGCGACATCCTGCCCTCCGCCGAGAAGAAGGTGGACGTGCCGAAAAACGTCCTGCAATGGCACTGCCTCGATGCCGACGTTGAACCGGAAACGTGGCTCCGATACTACGCCTCCCAGGAAGAGCGCGAAGCTTGGGCGGCTGAGACCGGCGAGATACCGCCGCCAGCCGAGGTTCCCCCCTATCCGCGCGCAATGCCCGGCTACCTCTGACAGGTACTGCTGCGCATCCGCGCCGCGCCGGAGGCGAACGGCCGCTGGCCGCTGAACAGGCCCCGCCGACCCTGGCGGTTCGATAGCGGCCAGCCGCAGAGTCGGCGCGCACTCCCAAGCGGGCTTGTGGTCCACCAGCCACTCCTGTTATAAGACCCGCCTCATCGACCCCGAGGCTCGTCTGACTATGTCCCGCATGAGATTGCCCGCGTTCGTCTTGCTGAGTGCTATATCCCTGATATCCCCGACCTCCCTGCTGCGGCCATCGTTGGCATTCGACACCCCGTACCCCGTGCTGTACCCCCTGCCGCCGGTCGAAGAGGTAACTCAGGACACGGCTGCTCCCCAACCGCCCCCGGAAACTGCCGCTGACGCCCCGCAGACAGCTCCCGCCGATCAGGCGAT
The DNA here is from genome assembly GCA_012729315.1 of Planctomycetaceae bacterium. GTDB lineage: Bacteria > Planctomycetota > Planctomycetia > Pirellulales > Pirellulaceae > JAAYDI01. Next base: position 44,608 of record JAAYDI010000166.1, on the reverse strand, counting down.
CGCTCAAGAGATCGACAGCGGCCTGATCATGAAGGAGTTCACGTGGCAGAACTGGTTCCTGCCCTGGTACTGGGATATCCCCGATGAATGGGACAACAGCTTCGAGATCGGCATCGATGGCTCCGAAGGCAACTCCACCACCCTGTCCATGCGCACCGGGGCCAACTTGCGGCGCACCAAGGACTGGAGCGACCTGAAAGTCGCGATCAACTACGTCAAAGCCTCGGCCGACTACATCATGACCAAACACAATGGCCAGCTCGAAGTGCACCACGACTGGCTCCTGGGCGAGTCGCGCTGGACCCCTTTCGCCAAAGCGATCTTCGTATACGACGAATTCCGGCCTTACTCGTCGGAACTGACACTCAACGCCGGAATGGGCTACCGTTTCATCAAAACCGACGCCACCAAACTCATCGGACGCTTCGGCTCCGGTACCAGTCGGAAATTCCACGGGTCCGACAACGACTGGGACCCGGAAGCCATGTTCGGCGTCGATTTCGAGCACAAGATCTCGGACCGGCAGAAGTTCCGCGCCACGGTCGAGTACTACCCGGAATGGGAAGATTTCACCCTCTACCGCATCCGCTCCGATATGGGCTGGGAAGTACTGCTCGACGAACGCACCAACATGAGCCTCAAATTGGGTGTAATCGACCGCTACGATACGCGTGACAGCGGCCAGAACGCCAACGCACTCGACTACACCCTGCTGCTGCTGTGGAAACTGTAGCTACTGGCGATACCCGGCAATCCACGGTACGCCAACCCCGCTCCCCATCTTCCGGGCCCGCCCACCCTGGAGCCACGCTCATAGATCGCAAAACCCTATCTTGCATCTACACAATCCCAAACACGTGGCCTAACAGAAGCTTGCGGCTTTTCCCAGGTCTTTCTGACTCCCGAGTCGGCACGGCGGCCGCCCGCCCGTCCTGGACACCAAGGTAGTCAGAACCGGCAAAACGGCAAAAACGCCCTGCCAGAACGCTCGGCACGCCGCAGATGAACGGCCGGACCGGGAAGCCCGGATCCGTCCGTTTGGACCGCCCGTACGCTTGACAACCAACCGGGTAATGTTACCCTAGCGACCTAGCCTTTACGATTCGCGCAGTCCCCGCAGGCCACAAAGTCAGCTGTTTTTCTTTGGGGGGAAAACGAGTCTGGTCGGTGGGAAAGGCACGAGTCGGGCTAGACAGTCGCGGGCATGTTGGCTTCGGCCGCACAGCACGTGCACCGGCCCTGGTCTGCGATGTGGCAACGTCGGTTTCGACTGCTGTACTTACTTTATGGAGGGCTCGCATGATGAGTAACTGTTTTTAGGGTCGCGATGTTGGTCGCGATCACGAAAACCGCCTTTCTGGGCGGTCAGCGACAAGCTATGGCTGGTCACGGCAGCGAGAGTTGCTGTGGCATGACAGCCTGTGACGGTGCCAACGCTGGTTGTGTGTCCGTCACGTGTGGTGGTGAAGCCGAGGCTGTTCTGGACTGCACCGGCTGTGGAGCCCGCTGAGTTCCCGCCGCGGGCTGGTAGTTCGGCGTGCGGTCCCACAACGGACCGGCGATCGAGCTAGGGGTCATTTTAGCTGGCGAGACTGCCGTTTCCCTGTTGGCCACGTCTTGCCGGCAATCGTAAACAGAAGACCGGGTGTCCTAAGGATTCCCGGTCTTTCCTATTGCGTCGAGCGCAGCTCATCTGCCAGCAGTGCAGCATGCAGTGTGGTGTCGGGCAGGCGGCCGGCGGGCCGCGTGTTGTGGGGGGACGCGCCCCTATCCACGGCGTGGCCGGACCTGAACCAGCGCGTTGACGGCGAATTGTCCGGCGACGGCACCGACCATGAAGAGCACCAGGGCGAGTCGCGCGACGACCAGTGCGTAGGGTCGCAGCTCGGTGGGGATCCACCGCCCGCACAGCACCAGTCCGACGACCAGGATCCCCAGGCTCGCCATGACGCTGGTCATCGCGATGAGGGTTTTGCGTGGCCAGCCGGGCTGGCAAGCGTAGATCCGGGACACGAGGGGGATCATGAACCCGCAGGCAAGGGCACACAGCAGCCACAGGCTGCCGGCCTGGAGAAAGTACGCGGTGAGCGAGAGGAGGGCGGCGAGCACGCACAACCCGACCCAATTCGACGTGATGATCTGTTCGCGGGACAGGGCGAGCCGTCCGAAGCGATTCAGGCGCAGCACCAGGTCGAACAGCGGGCTGGCCACCCAGGTCATGATGGCGAAGACCACATAGGCGATCAGCAACGGCGTGATCCACGGGGCCAGTGTTGGATTGCCCCGCGCGATGGACCCCAGCACCTGGTAGCCGACAAACGCGCCGATCAGGATGCCCCACTGCGCGCCGCTCGAGAGCCGGAGCATCCAGAGGAACCAACCCAGGATGAGGCGGTACACGAAGTATCGCGCCTTCATGGCCTCCACGATCCCCTGCCGCGCCCACTGGCTGTTCGGGTTCAGCCGCAGCGCCTCGCGGAAATGTTCCAACGCCTGTTGCGGCTGACCGTTTTCCAGCAGCGACCAGCCCATGTTGGCATGCGTGTCGGCATCTTCCGGTTGCCGGCGGAGGGCCGACGCGATCGCCTCGCCCGCCTCCAGGCGGCGGCCGAGTTTGACCAGGGCCATGGCCCGCAGGTTGGTGCAGGTGACGTTCTCGGCGTCCAGCTCCAGCCCCTGTTCAGCGGCCACCAGGGCCGCATCCCACCGCCGCTGCTCCATGCGTACACAAGCCAGCTGCGCGAAGTACTCCACCTCGTACGGGTCCAGGCCGATCGCCTCCAGGATCGCCGCCTCCGCTTCCGGAAAGCAGTTGCGCTCCGTCAGCATGCGGGACTCCACATAGAACACGAACGGGTCGTCCGGCGACAGGGTCCGCGCCAGGTCCACGGCGGCGGCCGCCCGCTCGTACTGCCGGCTCTGGATCAGACACAGCGCCAGCATCGCGTGCGCACGGGCGTTTTCCGGATCCTTCGCCAGCGCCTGGCGCAATTCCGCTTCGGCCGTATCGTAGCGTGCCTGATCGAACAACAGCATCGCGCGCTGCAGATGGGGTGTCACAGGGATTAGCTGCTCACAGTTTGAGGTACTTCAATACGTCGTCGTAGATCCCACCCTGATTGGAGTACACGGCGTAGTTGCGGGCAGTGGAGAACCATTCGCGGGTAGTCGGCTTGAGTGCCCGGGCGGCGGCCAGCAGGTCCTTGCTTGTCAGCGGCCGGGGCACGCCGGCCTGAATCGCCTCGCGCAGCTTGACCTCCACAGCCTGCTCAACCACCGCCTTGATGTCGGCCCCCGAGAAGTCGACCGTGTGCTTCGCGAGCGATGCGTAGTCGATCACCTCCTGGGGTTTGCCGCGCAGATGGATCCGCAGGATGTCCTCCCGCGCCGCCGCGTCCGGGGGTGGTACGAACAGCACGCGGTCGAACCGGCCCGGGCGGCGGAACGCCGGATCGATGTGCCAGGGGGCGTTGGTCGCCGCCAGCACCAGCACCCCATCGTTCGAGTAATCCACCCCGTCCATCTCGGCCAGGAACTGGTTAATCAACTGCCGGGCGCTGCCGCTTCTCATGTCGCTGCGCCGCCCTCCCAGCGCGTCGACTTCGTCGAAGAACAGCACACACGGGCGGTTCAGACGCGCCTGCTCGAACAGGCTGTGCAGATTTCGCTCACTCTGCCCCGTCCACATGTCCAGCACGTCGTTGATGCCGACCGACAGGAATCCGGCGCCGATCTCGCCGGCCGTGGCGCGCGCGACGAACGTCTTGCCGCAGCCGGGCGGCCCGTACATCAGGATCCCGCCGCCCATCTGCTTGCCATAGGCCTGATACATTTCCGGATGCTGCAGCGGGTAGAGGATCTTGATGCGGATCTCCTCCTTCACCGCCTCCATGCCGCCCACGTCCTGGAACGTGATCTGCGGCCGCTCGACATCCGAGCACGGCTCCGCCGCCGGTTCCTGCCAGGCCTCCCGCACGCGTCCGTCGACGACCTCGCCGGCGTCGTATCCTTCGCCGATACCGAGCGTCCGGCCGAGCTGCTCGTCCGCCACCTGCGGGTCCGCCTCCACTCCCAGCTTGTACTGCGTCACCGCTCCGCGCACGTCTCCTTCGGCCAGGAGCAGTGCGGCATACAGCACGTGGGCAGCCGGCGGGGTATCGCGCCGCTGGCACAGATCTTCCACGATGACCACGGCCTGGCTCAGCTTGCCCTGCTGCCGGTAGCTGCGAGCCAGAGCCAACTTCACCTCCGCGTCGTCGGGGGCCAGCGCCAGCGCCTCACGCAGCTCCTGCTCCGCCTCCTCGTGCCGGCCCAGGCTGGCGAGCGTCCGGGCCAGGTGCACACGCAAGGGCACGTTGTCGGGGGACACTTTCAGCGCCGCGCGGAGTCCCGCAATTGCCTCATCACCCAAGGGCGTGCTCCTCATCTCGATTGGGATACAGCCGGTATTGTACTCCCCCCCCGGGGAGCCGCAAAGCGACCCGGACGGCCGCGCCGGCGCCGGAGCGCGGCCGTCCGGGCGCGGTGGCGCGGTGGCGCGTTAGCGGTGGAGCAGTTCCCGCAGCCGCGGCCAGGAACGGGTGTTGAGCACGTCGTCCTTGGTGAGTCCGGCGCGGCGTGCCTGCAGCAGGCCGTAGCGCAGGCAGTCGAGGCCGTCGACGCTGTGCGCGTCCGTAGAGATGGCGATCCGCACGCCCCGCGCCTTGGCGGCCGCACAGTGCACATCGTTCAGATCCAGGCGCATGGGATTCGCATTGAGTTCCAGCACTTTGTGGTACTGCTGCGCGGCGTCGAGCACCGCCTCGATGTCCACGTCGTACGGATCGCGGCGGTTGATGAGTCGCCCGGTGGGATGGGCGATCGCATGGACGTGCGGGTGAGCCAGTGCCTGTACAATGCGCGCCGTGATCTGGGCGCGCGGCTGCCTCTGACCGTAATGCACGCTGGCCACCACCCAGTCCGCCTCGGCCAGCACCTCGTCCGGCAGATCGAGTCCGCCGCGTTCAAGGATGTCCACCTCTATCCCTTTGAGGACACGAAAGGAGTCATCGAACGTCTCGTTGAGCGCATCGATTGCGGCCCACTGCCGCCGCAGCCGTGTGGCATCGAGTCCGCGGGCCATCGTCACACGTTTCGAGTGGTCGGTGATGGCGATGTACTGCAGGCCGCGCTGCCGCGCGCCCGCCACCATCTCCTCCAGCGTCGCCACCCCGTCCGTCTCGGTCGTGTGCATGTGCAAGTCGCCGCGGATGTCCCGCTCGGTCACCAGCACCGGGAGCGTGCCCGTCTCGGCCCAGTGGAACTCCTGGCGCGCCTCGCGCAGTTCCGGCGGAAACACCGGCAGCCCCAGCGTCCGGTAGACGCCGTCTTCGGTCGCCCCCGCCACCCGCTCCTCGCGCGTCCCCTCCACCCGGTAGACGCCGTACTCGTTGATCTTCAATCCGCGCTGCCTGGCGCGCCCGCGCAGCACCACGTTGTGTTCCTTCGAGCCGGTGAAGTACTGCAGCGCCGCGCCGAACGATTCGGGCGGCACCACGCGCAGGTCCAGCTGCAGCGTGCCGTGCAGCCGCACCGACATCTTGGTGTTGCCCCGCGCCAGCGTCTCCGCCACCTCCCTAAACGCGGCCAGGCACTCCATCACGCGCGGCGCGTCGGACGAGACGACCAGGGCATCCAGATCACCCACCGTCTCCTTCCCCCGGCGATAGCTCCCGGCAAACTCCAGCCGCTCCACGGCCGGGCAGGTCTGCAGGTGGGCCCGCAGCGCCGCCACGATCTCATCGGCCTCCGCCCAGTACATACGCGTGCCGGCTGCCGCCGCCAGGTGTATGCCGTCCAGGATCGCCTGCTCGGTCTTGGCACCGAATCCCTTGAGCGCACGCACGTCGTGCCGCACGCACGCCTCGCGCAGCTCGTCGAGCGTCGCCACACCCAGCTCCTTGTGCAGCACCGCCACCTTCTTCGGCCCCAGACCCGGTATGCGCATCAGCGTCAGCACACTCTCGGGGACCTCCGCGCGGAGCGTCTCCAGCTGCGGGAGCTCCCCGGTGCGGACGAGCGCCACGCATTTCTCGGCCATCGACGCGCCGATCCCTTCCAGCTCGGTCAGCCGGTGCGGGTCCGCGGCCACCAGCCGGGCCACTGACTCGGACAGATTGCGGATCGCCCGCGCCGCGTTGCGATAGGCCCGCACGCGGAAGGCGTTCACCCCCTGGAACTCCAGCAGGTCCGCCAACTCCTCCAACGTCGCGGCAATCTGCGCGTTGCTCAACGTCGTCTCGCTCATGACCGGATTCCAGTCCGCCGTGTGTCGCGATGTGTCGTTCGCTAGATGTGTAGTTCGCTATAGTGTCGCGTGTTAGATGTGCAGTTCGATCACGTCCTTGTCATGCACGACATAGTCCCCTTTGACATACGTGCCATCGTGGACTTGACTCCCCCAGACCCGCGCACTCTTGAGCTGCGTGACGAAGTCCTTGTGGATCAGCTCCGCCACTTCCAGCAGCGTGCCCCCCTGACGGATCGTATACGGCCGGTCGTAGTCCGGCTCCTTCTGCGTCGGCAGCTTCGTGTACACCCGCACCACGTCCATGGCGCGGTAGATGGCGTCGCGCAGCGTTTCCAGCCCGGTCCCGGACAGCGCCGAGATCACGAACTCACGGAACTCCAACGGGCAGAACTCGTGCAGCAGTTCCAGCCGGTCGGCAGCGTCCGGCGCATCGATCTTGTTGGGCACCAGGAAGGTCTGCGTATAGACCAGCCCCACGTCCTGCTCGTCGACATACGATTCCGTGCCCAGCCGCGTCCGTGTGGTGCCCAGATGGTCCAGGACCCCCTGCAGGTCGTCGATCCCGTCGTCGCTGGCGAGGTCCACCAGCAACAGGACCAGATCGGCGCCCCGGATCAGGCCTTGCGTGGCGGGATCCAGCACGTCGCGCGTGATGGGCGGCGTGTCGACCAGCTGGACCATCACGTCCTCCCACGGCATCATCCCCGGCTGCGGCTCCCGCGTGCAGAACGGATAGGGCGCGATTTCGGGCGTCGCGCGCGTGAGACTCCCCAGCAACTGGCTCTTGCCGGTGTTGGGCGCTCCGATCAGGACGGCGCGCCCGGCACCCTGGCGCGGCAGCCGCAGCCCGCCGCCCCGCCGGCCTGTCGACCGCCCCTGCTGCAGCTCCCGCTTGGCCTTGCTGATCTTCTGCTTGAGCTCGGCGTTGAGCTTGTCAGTGCCCTTGTGCTTGGGCAACTCACGCAGCATCACCTGCAGCCACTCCAGCTCCTCCTCGGGAGACGTGGCGCGACGATACTCTTGCTCTGCCTTGTGATACTGGGGTGTCAAGTTGGCGGGCATGATCGCGATAACCTGGCACAATACGCACTCCGGGAACGATCGCCACGTCGTTCCCCCAGGTTGTGAGTGTAAAGCGCACGGCGCGCCAGTGCACGGCCTGTGGGACAGATTGCGGCCAACCCCGCCACGCGCACTACTTCCCCACACTCCGCCAGCCGCTCTCGTCGAGCGACCGCAGCTCGTCACGCGGCGAGACGACCGGCACACGGTCTCCAGCCGCCTCCACACGCCCCTGCGGCGCGGGCCAGGTGATCGTCGTGACCGCCCAGCGCTGCCCGGTACGCAAGGACGCAACCTGATCCTGCGGCTGCGGCTGCAGCTGCCGCGGCGGATAGCTCTCCTGCGTCGGCGCTACTGGGGTCGCGTCCGGATCCGGCACGGGTCGTAGCCGCGAACCCTCCGGACTCAGAGCCGGTGGCCCCAGCGCCGGCAAAGACTGCAGATTTTGAATGTCCGGCACTGCCGCATCGGTGGGAGCGACCGGGGCTGCGGGCACCGCCGACTCGACTGGCGCCGCCGGCTCGACTGGCGCCGCTTGCTCAACTGGGGCAGTATCCCAGGGGGAAACAGTGGGCGACAATTGATTCTCGGCCGGAAACTCGGGGGAGATGTCCGCCGGCTTGAGCGTCGGTCGCGTGTCAGCGGCCGCAGGTGGCTGTGTCGGCGGAACACCCTGCGGTACAGCCGCGGGCGAGGGCGCTGGCCCGCTCGGCGGCATTACCATGCCGGCCGGGGGGGGCGGCGCGTAATAGGGCGCGGGAGCCGGCGTCGGCGCAGCAGGGGTCGGAGTGCCCGACGGCACCGTAGTGCCCGTGCAGCCACAATCGATGCCGCTCACCACACACTCGGGCGGTCCGCAACACATCGTCGGCGCGCAATACGGAACCTGTACCACGGGTGGATCACGCCGGCCACAGAGCCAGTCGAAGATACCCGTCGTACGCCGCTGCGGCTGCCACTCGTACGTCGTGCACGGCCTCATCACCGTCACCGGACAACCGGTTACCGGGTCCGTGGACACGACCGGCCGGTACGACGTCACCGGGACCTTCTTCCAGTTCGTTTGGTAGTAGCTCGGCGCCGGTGCTGTCACACGCGGAGACGACCAGCACGAACCAAGCCGCTGCCAAAACGACGGCTGCGGCTGAACCACCACAGCGGGCGGACAGCAGGGGTCCGGGCAACACACCGCCGGTTGGCAACACTCCGAGACGCTCGTCTGGTAGACGGTCGTCATCGGATAGCAGACAACCTGAGGCTCGGGTTCCGAGCCGCAGCGCGACAGCCAGTCGAACAGGCCACTGGCCTGCGCATCAGCTGTCCACACGGCCCCCGCGAGCCCCATCACCAGGCTCATGACCGCTGCATACCAGATCCGGCAACGCATATTCCTGCTCCGCACTGTGTGATCCACCCATCGTCTGATCCGTGCTGAATCCTAGGTTATGCGGACAGCGAAATTAAGTGAAAGTGAGCCGATTTCCCAAATCTTCGCCTCACCGCAGCAGCCCGCGCCGGCTGGGGGAACGCGGCATCTGGGGAAAACTCCAAAAACTGCGTTAAGTTTGCGGACCGGACAGCCGATACCAAGATTACTCGTGAGTGTCACGGCATCCGGCCGCCATCTGGCTGTCGCGTCTGGGCGCTGCGGCGCCGCAGTTCGTACAGATCGTACAGGGCAAAGAAAGTCTCGCGGACATTGCCGCGATGCGCCGCGTAGCAACTGGAAACATCGTCGGCACTGATCAGTCCGCGGTTCGTGTTGAGCAGCTGGGCAACCAGCCGCTGGACGGTCGGTAGCGGACACGACAGCGTGGCGATCGTGGGCAAGTTGCCGGGGCGGTGCGTGGTGACCAGCAATCCGGAGCCTGTCTGGCGGCAACGTCGTCTGAGTCGCCAGCGTGCGAGGTACCCCAGCTGCTCGTAGCCGTCCACCACCACCAGGACGTTCGCAGCCGCGCGCCACGAGCGGGCGGCCACCTGCAGTCCGGCCGGCCAGCGCCGCTGTCCAGACGACATCGTCCACCACGATACCGTGCGGCCGGCTGTCGTCAGCTCGGGCAACAGCGTCTGCAGCAGCGTCGACTTGCCGACACCATGTGGCCCGACAATCTGGCCCCACCAACCGCACGCCGCCAGCCGCTCCACCAACTGCCGGGCGTTCGAGTCAGCCGGAAACTGGTATTCCAGCCGCCCGGGTTGGGTATACCGGGTAGAAAACGGATTGCCCTCGGGCATCATGCGATCACTCTGACTGCCCAGAGGCGAGTCTCTTGGGGGGGGCCATCAAGTCCTCCAGCCGCCTGAAACGCAGGCCGCCGCGCACATCTGAGCGGTGATCTCACGGGACGACGTCTGCCCATCATTGTGTCTGCGGCTCGCTCCCGCGGCAACCTCCCGGCGGCCCGTGGCAACCCTCGCGCGTCAGCGGCCGCAGGCGGTCAGTGCGAGTAATTGCGAAGCGACAAACTGCAGGCGCGCGCGGCCGGGTCACATCATACCGTCCGACTCATCGTCCTGGCTGTCAGACTCGGGCTCAGGCTGAAGCACGGGAATGGCGGGAGGAATACTGCCCAGCACGAAAGGCTGCTCAAAAAACACCTCCTTCCCGCGGCGGAGAAACGCGCGCACCCGCACGCACCAGCGGATCTTCAGGGTCACTCCCGGGTAAGTCAGCGGGCTGTTGGGCAGCACGGTGCACAGCACGCGCAGCGCCCGCAAGTCCTGCCCGTCGACCTCCCCCTGCTCCAGCCGCTCGAAGTAATGCACGCCGAGATCCTCGTCCCCCTTCCCCTCGGTGTGCCACAACACCGATGCCTCGATCGACTGGATGTCCGCCGCATCGACGGCGTCGATCTGGTACGCGCACTCCAACGCGTCCCCCGGCTGGTACGGATGGCGCTGATCGCGCAGGCGGATGCTCAGCAGCGGTTCCATCATCCGTCCTCTCCACGCGGCTCGGCCGGACATACGACGACCGGGAAGCAGCGTTGAAACACCGGCCAGGACGCGGCGTGCCCCCGAGCCACCAGCATCCACTGGACCGCGTTCTGGCTGGCCTGAAACGAATGCATGGCGTGGTCCGGAACCCGCAGGTCGCAACTGCACTCAAACGCCTTGCCCGGGTCGATCTGGAAATCCCGCTCAATAAAGATACTCTCGCAGTACACCCGACAGCGCTCGGTCCGAATGTCCGTCCCCTGGCGGTACGTGGTCTCCTCCTCGCACACCAGCGACAACTCGAGTGACTTGACGTTGAGCCGACCGGCCTGCGATACAAACAGCTGGTAGGATTCGCCAGGACGCAACGGATGATCGGAAATCTCCACCGTCGTCGGCCCGATGCCCGTGTGGAGCAGCAGTTGCTGGACGAAATAGTACGTGGCCCAGATCCCAATCGCCGCGAACGGCAGTACGAGCACCGTCAGGAACCAGTCCGGACGCTCCGACAGGTGACTCTGGAACACCACCAGCACCAGCACCGTGGCAATCCCATTCCACACCAGAAAGAAGGCCGTGGCGGCGAACAGCACCCAGGGACCACCGTGCGTCACCGGCAGACGGTACGCCAGGCGGATCCCCGGACTGTTCGTCAGATTCGTGTCGCGCGGGACCGTCGGATACTCCCGCCGCGACGGCATGGCGTCACTGAGCAACTCGATGTCAGCCGCCCGCCGCGCCATGGCCGACCGGCGCTCCGCGGACGCGCCCACCTGGAGTACCGTGTAGACGACCCCCGTCCCCCCAATGAGCATGAAGGAGATCATCACCAGCACCATCAGCCAGAACCCGAATCCAGGCTGATACAGCGGAGGCATGGCGCCCAGCAGTCGCGCCGCGACCAGATAGGCCAGCGACAGTGAGCCGAGCAGGAACAGCACGCCAAAAAACAACCCCTCTCCAAGCCCTCCGACGAACTTGGAGCCCGTGCTCCGGTCTCCTCGCTTCTTCTCCCACAATCGAAAGAGCCGCGCCACAATCGCGTTGTCCTGAGTCAGTGACCGGGAGGTGTCAGGCCCGACTCACGCAATCGAGACCCCCACCATCGCTGCACCTGGTTTTCCACACCGACTCCTTGATAGCCGCTGTGCCCGTGTCTCTACAAGCGGGGGACCGGACTTTCACAGCCGGTCCAGACCACCAGCCGGCGCTCAGACACGCTGCGTTTCGCGGCGAAAACCGATGCGCTCGAGCGATGCGTAGACCTCCTCCAGCGTCTTCTCGCCGAAATTGGAAATGCTCAGCAAATCGCCCGGTGTGCAGTGCAGCAGGTCATGGACCGTGAAGATGCCGCGTTCCTCCAGGCAATTGGTCGTCCGTACCGACAAGCCGATCTCGGCCGTACTCATCTCCAAACGCTGACGAAGCCTGCGCGACTCCTCTTCGGTACGACTCAACGGAATACGGGTTCCCATGGGTACTCCCTCCCCCTAATAGAAATCCGATACGACGGTACGTCCTGCAGCCATCTCCTGGCCTGCGCCCCGTGGTACGTTCAGCCCGCCGGCTCCTCACAACGCACGCCAGACTGGCAGCGTAAAACCAGGACCGTGCGGTCCCCAGTATAGCGATCGCCGGCCCGCTGGCACGCCCACACAGCACCGTTTTCCCGGAAATAATAGCTTTCCCGAAAAAAACGGCCAGTCCCTGCTAGCACGCGGTAGACGCTTGGGGGGGCCTGCGAGCTGTCCGCGCGGTCTTCTATAATGGCAGTCATAATAATGGCGTAATGGCGGTCAGCGTCTGCACCCGCCGGGTCCAAGATCCGGCAGACGATTGTCGCGCAACAGCACGGACCTCGGTAGACCACATCCCGGCAGCCGACACATGGATGGAATAACCGCAGCATTGACCGACTCACAGCGGCAGGCGGTTCAGCACGTGGCAGGGCCGCTGCTGATCCTGGCCGGCCCCGGCTCCGGCAAGACGCGCGTGGTCACGCATCGCGTGGCCCACATGCGGGCCCAGGGGATTGCAGACGAGCGGATTGTGGCGCTGACGTTCACCAACAAGGCAGCCGACGAGATGCGGGCACGGCTGGAGCGTCTGGCGCCGGGCAGCCGTGTCTGGATGGGGACGTTTCACCGGTTCTGTGCCCGGCTGCTGCGCCAGTACGCCTCCCTGGTCGGCCTGCGTGAGAACTACTCCATTTATGATGCGGAGGACAGCCTCAAGCTGCTGCGGGAGGCCCTGGACGAGCTGGACCTCGAGCTGATTCACGCGACGCCGTCGCGCGTCGCAGCGGCCATCAGTTGGGCGAAGAACAACCTGATCGGGCCCGAGGACTACGAGGCGGCGGTCGGCAGTCCAATCGGGTCCGTGGTGGCCAAGGTGTATCCCGTCTACGAGCAGCGGCTGGTCGCGGCCAACGCCGTCGACTTCGACGACCTGCTGGCACACGTCGCCCGGCTGCTGCGGGACAATGCCGAGCTGCGGGCGATGCTGGACGAGCGGTTCGAGTACATCCTGGTGGACGAATACCAGGATACAAACCTGGCGCAATACGCCATCGTCCGCGCGCTGTCGATCGATCACCCGAACCTGGCAGCCACCGGTGATCCGGACCAGTCGATCTACGGCTGGCGAGGGGCGACGATCCGCAACATCCTGGAGTTCGAACAGGACTTCCCGTCTGTCACGGTGGTCCGGCTGGAGAAGAACTATCGCAGTACCAAGTGCATCCTCCGCGCTGCCGACCGGCTGATCGCGCACAACGCGGAACGGAAGGAGAAGACACTCTACACCGACAACCCCGAGGGGCGTCCGGTGCGAGTGGTCGTGTATCCGACCGGCCGTGACGAAGCGGACGGGATTGCCGCGCGGATTGCCAACGAAGTGGCGGCCGGCCTGCGCCGCCCGCGCGACTATGCGATTTTCTACCGCACCAACGCCCTGTCGCGGGCCCTGGAACGCGCACTCAAGTCGGTGCGGATGCCGTATCAGATCGCACGGGGCCTGGAGTTCTACCAGCGGAAAGAGATCAAGGACATCCTGGCCTACCTGCACCTGCTGTGCAATCCGGCCAGCGATATTGCCTTCCTGCGCGTGATCAACACCCCGCCGCGGCGGATCGGCAAGACGGCCGTCGCACACCTGAAGCGCCATGCGGCGCACCACCGCATCCCGCTGCTCAGCGCCGCGCGCGAGGCGGGCCTGATCGAATCGCTGGCCAAACGCACGGCAGTGGAAATCGCCCGGTTCATCGCCCTCTACGACGCCATGCGCTTGGCCGGGGACGAAAAAGTGGAGGAAGTGATCGAGCGTGTGTTCCATCACACAAAGTACCGCGAGTGGGTAGCGGCGTCTGATTCGGAAGAAGACCAGCAGCGGGTCGAGAACCTGGACGAACTGCTGACCGACGCGCGCGAGTTCGACGAAGCGCACGTCGAAGACGGAGGGTTGGAAGCGTTTCTCGAGCAGGCGTCACTGGTGTCCGATGTTGACGACTGGAACACCGAAACCGACCGCGTCACCATGATGACCTTGCACGCCGCCAAGGGGCTGGAGTTCCCCGTGGTCTTCATCGTGGCGGTGGAAGATAACCTGCTGCCCCATGAGCGCAGCCAGGAACACCCGCATCAGGTGGAGGAGGAACGCCGGTTGCTCTTTGTCGGCATGACCCGGGCCAAGGAGGAACTGCATCTGAGCGTCGCTCAGCTCCGCACGCTGCGCGGCAACCAGAATCCCGCAGCGGCCAGCCCGTTCCTGTTCGAACTCCCGACCGATGAACTGGAACTGGTCGGCACGCTCGGCGCCGGAGCCACCTGCGTCGGAGACTGGTCCGAAGCCGACGACCTGCCAGCCTACGATTACGATGATGTCGATATGCTGGACACGGAGAATGATTTCGACGAGTACTTTCAGGACGATGCGACACCGCGCCGCAAACCAAGGTCCGGCACGCGGCAGACGCGGCCGGCACGGGCGATCAGTCCGTTGGTCACGGCCGCCGAACTGGTCGGCCGCCAGGGCCCTACCCCCGCCTGCTCACCCGACTCGTTCCACCCCGGCATGGTCGTCGCGCACCCGCAGTACGGAGTGGGAAAGATCGTGGCGCTGAGCGGCACGGGCGTGAAACGCTCGGCCACCGTCCAGTTTGCCGGCGAACGGACGCTGCGGCGGTTCCGACTTGCTTTCAGCCCGCTGCGCCCCGCCCGCGAGTGACCCTCGTGCCGGCTGGCCGGCTGAAGTGACTGTCATTTCTCCCGGTAGACCAACCGGGTATCCTATACGTTCCGCACCGGTGCGACGCCGCTACACCCCCGTGGAGATGGCCCGACCATGCCTCCAACCTACACCAAGATCGCCCAGCTCAAGTCGCCTGACGCGCTGCGGGAGCGGCTGACCGAGTTGGGCCTGGACCTGCCGGTAGACGACACGATCCTGACAGCCGCACAGTCTTCGCCGCTCGCCGCGCCGGTCCGGATGGGACCCCACACGATCGGCAACCGGTGGTGCATCCATCCCATGGAAGGCTGGGATGCGCACCCCGACGGGTCCCCCTCGGATCTGACCCTGCGGCGCTGGGAGCGCATCGGTCGCAGTGGCGCAAAACTGGTCTGGGGTGGCGAAGCGGCGGCCGTGCAGCCGGACGGCCGAGCCAATCCGCGCCAGACGCTGGCCACACCCGACAACCGGGCCGGACTGGAACAGCTCATCACACGGCTGCGGCAGGCCCACCGCGCGCGGTTCGGCACTACGGACGATCTGGTTGTCGGGCTGCAACTCACACACTCCGGACGATTCGCATGCCCCGAACCGGCACAGCGACAGCCGCTCATCGCCGCCCATCATCCGCTGCTGGATGCCAAGTTCGGCATCGAACCCGACGACGAGTCGGTGGTCGTGTCGGACGCCGAGCTGGAACAGCTGTTCGACCGCTATGTGACCAGCGCCGGCGTGGCGCGCGAAGTGGGATTCCAGTTCGTCGACATCAAAGCCTGTCACGGCTACCTGCTGCACGAGCTGCTCGGCGCCCGGCGCCGGCCCGGTCCGTATGGCGGGGATTTCGCCGGCCGTACACGGGCGCTCAAGACCATCATCGAACGCGTCCGACACACGTATCCGGACCTCACGATCGGCGTCCGGCTGAGCGCCTTCGACACGGTCCCCTACCGGCCTGGCGCGGACTGCGGCGAACCGGTGCCGCACGCCCAGCACCTGCCCTACGAGTTCGGTTTCGGCATCGATGCCTCCAATCCGCTGCAATACGACCTGCGTGAGCCGATCCGCCTGCTCCGCGAACTTCACGCCTGGGGAGTAGCCGCGGTCAACATCACGTGCGGCAGCCCCTACTATTGCCCGCACATCCAGCGGCCGGCGCTGTTCCCGCCCAGCGACGGCTATCAGCCGCCGGAGGATCCGCTGGTGGGCGTCTGCCGGCTGATCCAGGCGGCCCGAGAGTGCCACGCCGCGGTCCCCGAACTGCTCTGCATCGGCACCGGCTATACCTACCTGCAGGACTACCTGCCACACGTCGCCCAAGCCGTCGTGCGGGACCACTGGATCGATGTCGTCGGCATGGGACGCATGCTGCTGGCATACCCTGAACTGCCCAGCGACTGCCTGGAGCGCGGCAGCCTGCAGCGCAAGCGGATCTGCCGTACATTCAGCGACTGCACGACCGCCCCGCGCCACGGGCTCGTATCCGGCTGCTACCCGCTCGATGACTTCTACAAGACACGTCCGGATGCCGACGTGCTGAAGGAAAACAAACAACGAATGACAAATGACGGATGACGAATGACGGAAGCACGAAGGAAGAACCAATGACGAGGTGGGAATGGGTTGTGGAAGATGCCGGCCGGAGGAGGGTTGGTCGCGACCGGTGGCCATTGAGCCTTGCCACACCCGATCGCATCCGACACGCCCGCCCCGCGTCCGGTCATTCGTCACTCGTCATTCGTCATTCCTTCATGCTCCTGTCATTCGTCATCCATCATTCCTTCGTGCTTCCGTCATTCATCATCCGTCATTCCTTCATGCTCCTGTCATTCATCATCCGTCATTCCCTCGTGCTTCCGTCATTCGTCATCCATCATTCCTTCGTGCTTCCGTCATTCGTCATCCGTCATTCCCTCGTGCTTCCGTCATTCGTCATCCGTCATTCCTTATTCCCCTGTGCACCTCCGTGCACGGTCCACTAAGATGTCCACATCCATGGAGTCATGCCAGGTGGACACTGCGTCGCGCCCGTTGACCGACTTGGCGCGGCGTCTGGAAACGTATGCAGGCTTCTCCGCGGCGGTGGCGGAACTCCAGGCGGGACGTTCGGCCGTATTCGACGGAGTGGTGGGGGCATCCTGCGCGCTGTTGGCTGCCGGGCTGCTGCAGCAGGCCCCCGGACCGCTCGTGATCGTCTGCCGCAGTGACGATGTGGCGGACCTGGTTGCCGACGATCTGAAGATGTTTGCGGGCGGGTCGCCGCAGCGTCTGCCGGCCGGGGACATGGCGATTGGCGAGCGGTCGCTCCAGGACGACACGTACGGGCTGCGGCTGCGGGCGCTCAAGCACCTGGAGCAATGGCACGCGCGGCCTCCGGAGCCTGTCGCGACGGACAACGGGCTGCTGGAACGGGTGGTCGTGACCAGCATGCCGAGCCTGATGCAGCGGGTGCCGCAGCGGCAGGTCGTGGCGGCATGTACGCGGCGGCTGGCCACGGGGGATGCCCTGGACGGCGAGGAACTGCGGGCCTGGCTGGTGGCCAACCGGTACCATGCCACCACTGCCGTGCAGTTGCCGGGTGAGTTCGCGGCGCGGGGCGGCATCGTGGACGTGTTTGCCGCCGACTGGGACCGCCCGGTACGTCTGGAACTGCTGGGGGACCAGCTGGAGTCGATTCGCCGCTTCGACCTGGAATCCCAGCGCAGCATTGAGACGCTGCAGGCGATTGAAATCACGGCGCTGCGCCCCGACGCGCACCGCACCGCGCTGCTGACCGACTATCTGACTCCCAGCACCTGGGTGCTGCTGATCGAGCCCGACCAGGCGCTGGCGGAAGCAGCGCGGCAATTCGCGCATCTGGGATCGCCTGACGGGGTGGCCAGTCCGGACGCGGTGACCCGGGCGTTATGGCAATTCCCGCTGGCGCTGGCCGGGTCGGTCGCGCCGGCCGGGCCGGGGCCCACCTGCCGGCTGCCGATCGAATCGGTCGAGCGGTTCAGTGGGGACATTGCCCGGGTGCGGGAAGAGCTGGATCGCAGCGCGGCCGACCACGAGGTGTACCTGATCGCCCGCATGGAGGCGGAACTGCAGCGGCTGGAAGAGATCTTCGCGACCACCCAGCTGGCGCAGTCCGGGCGTCTGCACCTGGTCGTCGGCACGCTCTACGAAGGGTTCCGTCTCGTTGCCGAACGGCTGGTGCTGATCAGCGGGGCGGAGCTGTTTCAGCGCGGGGAACTGCGCCGCGTGCCGCGGCGGCGGCTGGGAAAGGCGATCGACAGCTTCCTCGAGCTGCGCGAGGGGGATCTGGTGGTGCACCTGGCACACGGGATCGGCCGGTACCGGGGCCTGCGAAAAATCGAGAAGCATGGGCGGGTGGAAGAGCACCTGGTGATCGAGTTCCACGCCAACGCGCGCATCTATGTCCCGGCGCAGCGGATCGGTCTGGTCCAGAAGTACGTGGGAGGCACCAAGAGCCGCCCGGCGCTGGCGCGGATCGGCGGCAAGACGTGGGTCCGCCAGAAGGCGGCTGCCGAAGCGGCCGTCGTCGACCTGGCCTGCGAGATGCTGGAGATCCAGGCGGCGCGTCGGGCGCGGCCAGGTATCGCCTTTGCCGCCGATTCGGAATGGCAGCAGGCATTCGACACGTCGTTCCCGTACACCGAGACGGCCGACCAGCTGGCGTCCATCGAAGCCATCAAACACGATATGCACCAGCCGCGTCCCATGGATCGACTGCTCTGCGGCGACGTGGGGTTCGGCAAGACCGAAGTGGCCATGCGTGCGGCGTTCAAGGCGGTCGACAGCGGCTACCAGGTGGCGGTCCTGGTCCCAACCACCATCCTGGCCGAACAGCACTTCCAGACGTTCCGCCAGCGGATGGCGGAGTTCCCGTTCGACATCGCACGGCTCAGCCGGTTCTGCACCCCGCAGGAACAGCGCGAGATTGTCGAGGGGCTGGCCACCGGACGGATCGACATCGTGATCGGGACGCACCGGCTGGCTTCGAAAGACATCCGCCTCTACAACCTCGGACTGGTCATCATCGACGAAGAACAGCGGTTTGGCGTCGAAGTGAAGGAGCGGCTCAAACGGCTGCGCAGCACGGTCGATGTGCTGACGATGACGGCCACGCCAATCCCCCGCACCCTGCACATGTCGCTCGTCGGCGTCCGCGATATCTCGAACCTCGAGACGCCGCCCGAAGACCGCCTGGCGGTCGAGACGCAAGTGACCCGCTTCGACCCCGGCTTGATCCGCCACGCTGTGCTTCGCGAACTGAATCGCAACGGCCAGATCTACTTCGTCCACAACCGCGTCGAAGATATCGAGAAACTGGCCAAACGCCTGCAGTTCATCGTCCCGGAAGCGTCGCTCCGCATCGCCCACGGCCAGATGCCCGAAACGGAACTCGAACGCGTGATGGTCGACTTCGTCCAGCATCAGTTTGATATCCTGCTTGCCACAACGATCGTCGAAAGCGGCCTGGATATCCCCAACGCCAATACGATCTTCGTGGACGAGGCCAATCGTTACGGACTGGCCGATCTGCACCAGCTGCGAGGACGCGTCGGCCGCTACAAACACCGCGCCTACTGCTACCTCCTGCTCGATCCGCGCACCCAACTCACCCCCAACGCCGCCCGGCGCCTGCGCGCCATCGAAGAATTCAGCGACATGGGGGCTGGATTCGCCATCGCCATGCGCGATCTGGAAATCCGCGGGGCCGGCAACCTGCTGGGCACCCAGCAGAGCGGCCACATCGCGACCGTCGGCTACGAACTGTACTGCCAGCTGCTCGAAGCCGCCGTGCGGCGTCTCAAACAGCTACCGCCCAGCGTCTCGCTCGACGTGCATATCAACCTTCCGGGCGAGGCGCTGTTCCCGGCCGAATATGTGCCCGACTTGCGCGCCAAGATCGACCTGTACCGGCGGCTGGCCCAGATCACGGACGTCAACCAACTGCACGAATACCGCCAGGAGCTGGTGGATCGCTTCGGCTCCCCCCCCGCGCCGGTCGAACGACTGCTGGAACTGGCCGAACTGCGGATCGACGCCGCAATCTGGCAGGTTTCGGCAATCTACGTCGAGGACATCTACCTGGTGTTCCGCTACGAGAACCGGGCCCGCGTGGAGCAACTCGCGCGGCTCGGCGGCGGCCGGCTCCGCATCGTCGACAAACAGCATGCCTATCTGCCGGCCGAGCAGGCAGTTGCGGATGCGGACCAAATCCTGCACCTGGCGAAATCGGTGTTGCGACCCGCGCGTTAGGCCGACTATAATCCCGCCCCGCATCTGTTCAGGGGATGGGTATCGCAGCTGCAAAAGGAACAGCGGCAATTCGCATGGCTGGCATTCAACTCCGATTCTTCGTCGAACGCGTCGCGCTCTGCGGGCTGCTGATCAGCCTGCTGGTGCGCGCAGGTGTCGGCCAGGAAAGGATGGTCCGGGCGCTGCCGCCACACCTGGTGAGCATGGTGACCAACCCGACAGAACAGCTTGCGTTTGTGGGCGATCAGACCATTCTGGCCGGCGACCTGCTGCCCGCCGTCGATCAGGCACTCCAGCAGTACGTTGGGAAAGTGCCGGACGACGATATGCAGCAGCAACGGGCGCTGTTCGTCAAACAGATGCTGCCCCGCAAAATCGAAGTCAAACTCGTGATGGTCGACTTCTGGCGTTCCATCCCCGCCGACAAAAAGAAAGACGTACTGGCCAATATCGAAAAACAGATCGACAAGCAGTACTACGACGAACAGGTCCCCGAAACCATGAAACTGCTGGGCGTCGACTCCCTCGCCACGCTCCAGGAAAAACTCAAACAGTTCGGCACCAGTATTGATGCGCAAAAAGCGGAGTTCCGCGAACAGATGCTGGTCAAGTCGATGATCCAGCAGAAGGTCACACGCGAACCCGTGATCACGCACGATCAACTGCTCCAGTACTACCACGAACACAGCCGCGATTATGACATCGCGGCACGCGCACGCTGGGAACAACTGAGCGTCCGGTTCGATAAGTTCCCCGACCGTGCGTCGGCCGATCAGGCCATCGTGGAGATGGGCAATCAGGTGCTGCGGGGCGCGGATTTCGCCGCCGTCGCCCGGAAATTCTCGCAAGGGGCCACCGCCGCCGATGGCGGCTACTATGACTGGACCACCCAGGGCAGCCTCGTGTCAGAAGTCCTGGACCACGCCATCTTCACGCTGCCGGTCAACGAGATGAGCCTCAAACTGGAGGACAAGACCGGCTTTCACATCGTGCGCGTACGCGAACGCCAGGAGGCCCACCGCATCGAATTCACCGAAGCCCAAGCGGACATCCGCACCACCCTCCAGGAAGAAGCCCGCAAACGGCAGATTCGCGAGTACGTCGACAAACTCCGCCGCGATACCTACATCTGGACAATCTTCGACCAACTGGAAGGCGAGACCTGACCAGGCCCCTTCTCCGCCCCCCATCCGAACCACTCCTCTTGTCCGCAATGTGCCGCAAATCATCGGCGCCGTGCTGATGTTCACCGGCATGGCCATCCAGGACTACCGTCCAGACCGTCCGCTATCGCCTGCTGTCTGGCACGTTCCGAAGAACGCCCCAGCCTGCCCACACACCGCAGCGTAACAGACGCAGTTTACGCAGCACTCCCAGTTATAACGACAATAACAATCGTGCCGGTTCATCTTACGAGCGGGCAATTAACTGTCCGATAAGCAATGCGGTACGTCGTGTTCTGGCCCGCGCGCCGTGGGCACCGTCGACGCCGGATGCTCGGGATCTTCAGTGGTGGGGCACATGACAATGCAGGCACGTTGGCTGGTTGGGGCAGCGATCGTGGTGCTGATGACCATCAGCGGAGGGGGTCGTGCGTGCGCCGACACGCTGTGGGCGGTGAGCATGCGGCGGGCCATCCAGAGTCCGGCGGACGGTCCTCGCCAGTTTCCCGCGGTGGTGACGGCGCTGGACATCCAGCCGCACGGGCGGCTGATCGCGGCCGCGGGTGACGACCACGTGATCCGCATCTGGAACATGGACGACGGGACGCTGGTCCACCGTCTGGTCGGCCACGACGACTGGGTACGCGCCGTGGCGTTTTCTCCGGACGGAACGGTGCTGGTGTCGTCGGGCAATGACCGCCGCGTGCTGATGTGGGACGTGGCGACGGGTACGTTCAAAGGGCAGCTGGCCGCCTATGACCACGCCATCGGCACGGTCGCCTTCAGCCACAGCGGTCGCTTTCTGGTGACTGCTGGCTTTAAAGACAAGCTATCGATTCTCGACGTGACGCAGCAGTCAGCCGCGCGGGAGCTGCATTGCGGCTGCTCCGATTTGCGCGCGATTGCGATCTCCGAAGACGATCGCCACGTGGCGGTGGCCGGTCGGGACGGGACGATCCGCATCTGGGATCTCACGACGTGGAAGCTGGTGCGGGAGAACAAGGCGCACGCGCTGCGCATCCGGGCAATTGTTTTTGCACAGGAGGATACGCAGCTGATTTCGGGTGGCGAAGACCGCGTGGTGCGGGTGTGGAACTGGCAGACGGACGGCCAGTCTTACACGTTGCCCGAGCAACCGGCCAAGATCCTGGCGATGGTCAAGTGCGGGAGGCAGATGGTAGCGACCGCCGGCAGCGACAACATCATCCGCCTGTGGGACCTGACTGCCCGCAGTGAACTGGGCCAGTTGACTGGTCATGTTGGGTCGGTATCCGCACTCGCCTATCAGGATGGGACGCTGGTTTCGGGCGGTTTCGACACGTTTCTGCGTATCTGGCAAATTCCGGACGCGATGGAGGATGGGGTACGTTCCGCCCAGCGTGAACGATTGCCGTAGCAGACAAGACGACTGCCGATGTCCGCGCATCGGCTCCTGGGCCGCGTGACCGCGCCGAGCGGCACGGGGCCACCAAGACCCATTTCGTTTGGAGCAGGGAGGCTTATCGTGGGATTGTTCTCGCATCTTCTGCCCTGGCCGCGCCGGCACCGCGCCCGCGACAGGCGTTCGGCACCAGCGCTCGAGCGGCTGGTGCGGCGCTGTCAGTTCGAAACCATGGAAACACGCCGCCTGCTGGCAGCCAGTCCGATCGACTTGGGCACCGTGTATATCGAGGAGGACGTCGGTTCGGACCTCCACGGCGACCGGTTCGAAGTGCAGTTCAAAGGCGGGGCAGCCGGCACCGAGTTGACGCGGCTGGTCATCAACTGCGACCGCGGCGAACCGGGACTGGGCATGAACGACCTGATTTTCGACACCCGGAAGGGCGGGCTCGGCGCTGACCTGCCGGCCGAGTTCAAAGTCGAGCAACTGGTCACGCGCAATCCCAACGCGCGGGTCGAGACGCACGTGAACGACGGGGATATGGTGCTGGTGCTGGATCTCTACGGCTTCTGTGCCGGCGACAAACTGGTCTTCTCGATCGACGTGGACGAAGTCCAGTACTTCGATCCGGCGACGACAGATCTGCAGGAGATCAATGCAGGCATTGACCCGATCACGTCTGGCGTGGAGTTCCAGGGCACGTTGCTGACCGCCACGTTCTCCGTGCCGCATTACCAGGATGCTCAAGCGAGCGCCCTGTTCTGGAACCACTACGACGCGGCGCTGCAGGCCAGCGGCCTGGACCTGCCGGAGGACAATGTGGACGGGAAGCGCGACCGCACGGCCGCCGCATTCCTGAGCGTGCAGCAGGTGGTCATGCCGGCGGCGATCAGCGGCTATGTCTACGCCGACAATAACAACGATGGCATCCGCGACGCGAACGAGCGCGGTCTGGCGGGGGTCACCGTCCATGTCATTCCCGTCGACACGCTCGAACCACAGCAGCTGGTGAAGTGCGTGACCGACGCCAACGGCTACTACGCCGTGACCGATCTGTCGCCGGGCACGTACCGGGTGGTGGAAGTGCAACAGCCGGCCGGGTATCTCGACGGGCTCGATACGCCCGGTACGGTCAATGGCGAACCGCGGGGCCGCGCCGTCAATCCGGGTGACAGCATCGAGGACATCTTCCTCGGCGGTGGCGAGCAGGGGCGTGAATACAACTTTGGCGAGATCCTGCCGGTGTCGATCGCCGGCAGCGTGCACCTGTCCAACGCCGACGGCGACTGCTACAACGTCTGCCAGTCCTGCCAGCCGCTGGCGGACGTCACGATCCAGCTGTTCGACAGCGACGGCCGGCTGGTGGCCCAGACGCGGACCGATGCTCACGGCGACTACTCGTTTTCCGGCCTGATACCCGGCATGTACACGGTCATCGAGACGACTCCGGACGGACTGATCGACGCCGGCGCGTTTGCCGGCACCGTCGACAATCAGGTACGCGGCCAGGTCCTCGACGCCAACACAATCACCCATATCCAGCTGACGGCGGGGGACGACGGCCAGGACTACGACTTCTGTGAACACGAACCGTCGTCGGTCTCCGGCTACGTCTACCACGACCGCAACAACAACGGGTTGCGCGAGACGGGCGAGGAGGCGATTGCCGACGTGACGGTCACCCTGCGGGACCAGGACGGCCGGCAGGTGGCCACCACACAGACCAACGCGCAGGGGTTCTACCAGTTCACCGGCCTGCTGGCCGGCTCGTATCAGCTGGCTGAAACACAACCCGCCTCCTGGCTCGACGGCAAAGACACGGTGGGCCGGGTCGACGGCGTCGTGCGCGGCACGGCCGCCACCAACGACGTGTTCAGCGGCGTACAGCTGCGTTGGGGTTCCACCGGCGTGGACTACAACTTCGGCGAATTGCTGCCGGGCAGCCTGCAGGGGATGGTGTTCGCCGACATCGACCGCAACTGCGTCTTCGACGGGACCGACTATCCGCTTGCCGGGGTCCGCCTCGAACTGCTCAACGATCGTGGCGCGGTCGTGGCGACCACCTACACAGACAGCGCGGGGCACTATCTGTTCGAGCTGATTGTGCCGGGGACCTACGCGGTACGCGAGACCCAGCCGGAAGGGTACTTCCAAGGAAGCCAGCGGGCGGGATCCCACGGCGGCGACGACTCGGTGGCCGATCTGATCTCGCAGATTCCGATCGGGTCCGGCGAACGGCTGACCGACTACGACTTCTGCGAGGTCGTGCCGGGCGGCATCTCGGGCCTTGTCTACGTCGATCCGAACCAGAACGACCGCTACGACGCCGGCGAAACCGTGCTGGCCGGCGTCACCGTGCAGCTGCTCGACAGCGCCGGCCACGTCGTGAAGACGACCACCACCGACGCGGCGGGGCGGTACCAGTTCATGCAGCTCGAGCCGGGCGTGTACGGCGTCCACGAACTGCAGCCGTCCGGCTACTTCCACAGCGGTCAGCAGGCCGGCTCGCATGGCGGCAACGACCAGGTGGCCGATTTCATCACGGCCGTGACGATCGGCGGAGGAGAACGCCTGACCGAATACAACTTCTCCGAACTGGCGCCGGCGGCTCTCACCGGCTACGTGTTCCGGGACGGAGCCGCCTTGCAGACCGACGACGGGCTGCTGCCCGAAAACATCGCCGAACTCCGGGACGGATTACGCACAGCCGACGATCAGCCGATTGCCGGAGTCGTCCTGGAGCTGCGCGATGGCCAGACCGGCACACCGATCCTGGCACAGCAGGCGCTGCCGGGCGCCTACACGGAGGGACCCATTACGACGGTCACGGACGCGCTCGGCTTCTACCGGTTCCACAGCCTGCCTCCCGGCAGCTACGCCGTGTACGAACTGCATCCCAGTGGCTACGTCGACTATCTGGACACGCCGGGCACGACGACCGGCATCGCGTTCAACGGCGATTCGCCGGAGCTGGACGCCATCAAGGCCCAGCTGGTGAAAGACCCGGCCTCCGACGCCATCGTGCAGATCTCCGTTCTCTCCGGCCAGACGTCGCAGGAAAACAACTTCAGCGAACTGATGGTGGGGCGCACGCCACCGCCGCCACCGCCGCTCCCCCCGCCACCGCCGATCGAGCCGTTCCGATACAGCCCGTACGTGCCGCTGGTGCCCCCCGGAGTGCCTTGGAATCCCACACCGGTCGACCAGCCCCGCACCATCGACCATGTACCCGTGTATCAGGCGAGCAGCGCGCTGCCGATGACCTGGCACCTGAGCGTCATCAACGGCGGCAGCCCCCGTGGCGACAGTCCGGATACCGATCCGGCGCAGGGCCGGTGGCGCACAGTGTCCCATTTGAACTACACCGAATGGGTTTCAGTGGCCATGCACCAGGGTTACTGGACACTGCCGGCCGGCATGGCGAACGGCACGAGTGTATTCGCGTTCGGCCTGCCTGGCGCGCTGCCTGTGAGCGGTGATTTTAATGGCGACGGCGTGTGCGAAATCGGCGTGTATTATGAAGGCCAGTGGTTCATTGACCTCAACGGCAACGGCCGCTGGGACGAAGACGACCTATGGGCGCAGCTCGGCACACGGGAGGACCTGCCGATCGTGGGTGACTGGGACGGCGACGGCAAAGACGACATCGGTATCTTCGGCCCCGAGTGGCGCGGCGACGACCGGGCGATTGCGGCCGAACCGGGCCTGCCCAACCCGCATAACGAGTTCCGCCGTGTGCAGCGGGTCAACGGCAACCCGCCCAAGAACCTGCCGCCGGAACCGGCGGAGGCCACCAGCGGGCGCCGCGTCCTGAAACGCACTGCCGCCGGCGCGCCACGCGAAGATGTGATCGACCACGTGTTCCGCTTCGGCATCGGCGCCGATCTGCCGGTCGCCGGTGACTGGAACGGCGATGGCATCCGCTCCATCGGCGTGTTCCGTGCCGGCACCTGGATGCTCGACCTGGATGGAGACGGCCGGCACACACACCGTGACGCCGTCTTCCAGTTCGGCGCTGCCGGTGACCTGCCCGTCGTCGGCGACTTCAATGGCGACGGAATCGACGAGATCGGCGTCTACCGCCGCGGCACCTGGTATATCGACAGCAACGGGAATCGCGAGCTGGATGCCCATGACCAGGTGTTCCAGCTGGGTGACGCCCATGACCTGCCCGTGGTCGGCGACTGGGACGGCGATGGCCGTGACGACCCGGGCGTCTATCGCGACGCGGGTTGAATGACGGATGACGAGTGACGGAAGCACGAAGGAATGACGGATGACGAATGACGAAGCACGAAGGAATGACGGATGACGAGTGACGAATGAATGACGAATGAATGACGAATGTGCCGGTCAAACCTCCAATGGCGTGGAACGTCTCCCGGCACTCTTCGTCATTAATGCTTGTACATTCCTTCGTGCTTCCGTCATTCGTCATCCGTCATTCTTCATCCGTCGTTTTTCAACGCCTCGACTTCCTGTTCGAGCGCCGCGACTTCGCGTTCCAGCCGTTCGACCTCGCCGGGCGTGTCGTTTTGCTTCCGCGCGCCGGCCAACTGCTGGCGCGCCAGCTGCAGACGGTGGTTGAGGATGCCGAGTTTCTTCTTGGCTTTCTTGTCCATGGGAACTCCTGCAGGTGGTGAGGGAACCGGCCCCAGCAGTTTCCGCGCCAAGGCCAGCGCCTCGTCGCGGCTGCGAATGTGCGTCTCGAGTTGGGCATCGCGGATCTGGGTGAGCACGGCGCGGAACCGGGGACCGGCCTGGTAGCCCGCGGCGCGCAGGTCGTTACCGGAGATGAGCATGTGCGGATTGAGAATATCCGGGGGCAGTTGCAGTTTGCGGCGGCAGTAGTCGATTTCCCCCGTGCCGCCGTCCACGGCGCTGGCAATCGCGTCTGCCAGCAGCAGCAGTTCATCGACCGCCGCGGCGATCAGAATGCGTTGGAGCGTGTGCCAGGGGAGCCTGGAGGCGCGGCGCACCTGCGGCTCCGCGGCCAGCAGCCACGCGGTACCCTGCCGCTCGTCGTTCGTCAGCCGCCACCGCTGGCCGATCCCGTCCACCAACCGCGGGGGCTGCGGGTCCTGCTGGTACAGGCCCCACAGAAAGGCGGCGAGCGCGACCCGGAACGTCGGGTGCTCGAGGCCGCCGAGGATCTGCAGCGTGAGTTGCCACGGCGTCTGGGGCTGGCTGGCGCCGGTGGACGGAGGAGCGGCCACAGCTGCATCCTGCCACAACCGGCGGAATTCAGGCACAAGCACGTCGAGCAGCCGCATCTCGCGCAGCAACTCCACGCCCCGCACACGCTGCGGACAGATCAGGATCTTGCGCATTTCCGCGGCGATCCGCTCCGCACTGACAATCGAAATCCCGGACGCCTGATCCCGGACTGCCGCCGACGTGTGTGGATCGACAGTAAAGTCGAGTGTGCACGCCAGTCGGGCAGCACGCAGCATGCGGAGTTTGTCTTCCGCGAACCGTTCCAGCGGATCGCCGATCGCCCGCACGACCCGCGCTTCCAGGTCGCGCCGCCCCTCCACATAGTCGATCACTTCGTGCGTGAGCGGGTTGTAGAACATGCCGTTGACGGTGAAATCGCGTCGCAGCGCATCTTCCCGCGCCGTGCTGAACGACACCGAGTCGGGTCGTCGCCCATCGCTGTACCCGGCGTCGCACCGGAATGTCGCCACCTCGATCTGCCCCTCGTCGCGCCCGCCCAGAACGGTGACCACGCCAAACGCCGCACCGATACTCAACGTCCGGCGCCGGCCAAAGCAACTCCGCACTTCGTCGGGCGTCGCGTTGGTCGCCACGTCGTAATCGTGCGGGACGGTCCCCAGCAGTTCGTCGCGCACACACCCGCCCGCCCACAATGCCTCGAACCCGGCTGCGTGCAGCTTCTCGACGACCCATAGCGCAAAATGCCGGGCGCGATCCGGTTGGACTCTCTGACACATGGACAACGACTCACACTGCCGGCCCACCCACCGCCGGCCGCCAGACGGACGCGGCCAGTCCCTGCTGCGGACATGGAGGGACTCGGATAACTTTGAACTATAGATAGATGAATTCGCGGCCGCAGCCTAGGTCCCGCCACCTACATTCGGTGGCCGGCCGGCATTCGACTTGGCTCATCGTTGCAACCTGTACCAGGCACCGCTTACCAGGCATCGCTGGGCTTGCCCGGCATGCGGAAGCTGAACCATCGCAAGGTGAACCCACGCGGCCCCCCGGCCGGTAATTGGCGGGTGCCCCCTTGGCGCGCGGGACAGTCTGACGTAAGTTCTGACTACGCAACACATGCGGGTGTGGCGGAATTGGCAGACGCGCAGGATTCAGGTTCCTGTGCCCGTTAAGGGCGTGGAGGTTCAACTCCTCTCACCCGCACTGAGGACGGATCAAGCCAGCCCAGCGGTCAGACAAGCATCGTTGGGCTGTTTCTTTTCCTTTTGCGATCTGCAAAGTCTTGGCCCGTTGCCATCTGTAAAGTCTTGGCCCGCAAGAATCTTCGGAATTTCGCCAAGTTTTCTAAAGCTCTCAATTTGACAGCTGTTGAATGTGACATAGGCTTCAAGTGCGGAAGGACATCAGTCAAGTGATTGACGACCGACCGCGAGAGCAGCCATCGGCAAGTGGACCATCTGGGATCCGTGATTCGGCGGAGCGACTTGCTGCCGGCTGCGACGGATAATTTGGCCTCCCATCCTCGATAAAGGCAAACCGTCCGTAAGGGCGGCATCGCAAAACCACGGGTCGGGTCGCGACGCGAAACGATAGCCGGGTTGCCGAACGGGTGGATACGGGGCACGTCACGTGTGGCGTGCGACGCGATCCCAGATCGGGTGAAGAGGACGAGGCAGCAGCTCGTTTTTGGCGGATTCCTGCCAGCGCGCATGACGGCTCATCTCTGACAGCCACACCGTGCCGGCTCGAATTCGTAACGTACCCTTTCACCATGGCAACGGTCCTCAGTCTTGATAGACCACGACTGACGGACGAACCAGAATCTGGAGGAAGTGATGAAGAGTCTCGCTT
The DNA here is from genome assembly GCA_012729315.1 of Planctomycetaceae bacterium. Classification (GTDB taxonomy): domain Bacteria; phylum Planctomycetota; class Planctomycetia; order Pirellulales; family Pirellulaceae; genus JAAYDI01. The sequence goes on along the minus strand of JAAYDI010000166.1, from coordinate 15,249 downwards.
TGAAGGTGCAGCGTTTCCTCGTATCGGAAGATGGCCCGACTGCAGTCGAGTACGCCGTGATGCTGGCGCTGATCATCATCGTCTGCTTGACCGCGATTTCGAACATCGGCAGCAACGCCAATCAGACGTTCAGCGATGTGGCTGACCAGCTCGGCTCGACTGGCGGCTAACAGGCCGGTGCCGTTGCACATTGGATGATGTTACGACGTGAACCCCCCTCGGTGCTGGCCTCCAGCGCCAAGGGGGGATTTCTTGAAGATGGCCGGTGTGGGAAAGCAAGCTCGCAGTGGAAAGGAGCTTCGCGATGTACTGGGTACTGCCTGGAGACGCCATGACCAGCGCGCTGGAAATGGTGTGCTACTCTTTCACGGTCATCGCGGCCGTGGTGAGTTGCCTGATGAACCTGCGGGGCTAGGCACGCGGCCAGGCGGCAGGGTGCCCGGTCGGGGACTCGGGAAGTACACGCGAAGACGGAGAACAACATGGATACACTCAACGCTTTGGGATCAGTGCTGGCCGAGAACTGGGCTGTCTGGGTCGTGACCCTCTTCCTGATCTTGGCGGCCGTGATCGACGGTTTCGAACTGAAGGTGCCCAACTGGCTCACGTTTTCCATGATCATCAGCGGCTGGTTCTACAGCACATGTGCTGCCGCCGCGGCGGGTGACCCGTGGTATGCCGGACTGGGCTGGAGCCTGGTGGGCATGGCAGTCGGCCTGGGGCTACTGCTTCCCTTGTACGCGATCGGCGGCATGGGTGCCGGCGACGTCAAGTTGCTGGCCGGCGTGGGGGCCTGGATGGGTGCCACCCACACGCTCTACGCCTTCTGTGTGACCGGGATTGTGGGAGCCATCCTGGCGGTGGCCATGGTCGTGTGCCGCCGGGCCTGGCGCAAGCACTTCAATCAGCTGTGGATGATTGTGGGAGAGATTCTGACGATCCGCGACCCCAACCAGTTGTCCACCATCGCGGCCGAACGCAAGAGCTCCATGTTGCTGTTGCCTTACGGGATCCCGATTGCCATCGGATCGATCGCTTACTTCGCGTGGATGGGGATGCTGGTATGATCGCCAAGCTCAGCACGACAAGTCAACCCAGTAAAACAGCGCAACTTCAGGGTCCTGGGCAGGGCACGGCAAGCTTTAGGGCACTCGCGCGGAAACTGCACAAACCTTGCCAGTCGTACCGAATAAACCGACGAGGTGCTGCGGCGGTCGAGTTTGCCGTGGTAGCTCCGGTCTTTCTGTTGCTGGTCTTCGGAATGATCGAGTATGGGCGGATGGTGATGGTACAGCAGGTGCTGACCAACGCCTCACGGGAAGGTGCCCGCTGTGCCGTGTTGGATGGCGCTACACATCAGGAGGTGGTGGATACGGTCACGAACTATTTGTCCAGTGGCTCGATTCAGGGTGCGAACATAACGATTGATCCAACGAATCCGGAAGACGCAGGGTTTGGGGATCCGGTGACCGTGAGTGTCGATATCGGTTTTAGTCAAGTAAGCTGGCTTCCTTCGCCAATGTATCTTGGGGGGAAGACGCTTTCAGCAGCGACGGTGATGCGTCGGGAAAGCGTGCAGTAATCGATCTCGCAACACGGCAGGTGTGATGTGATGTGCGATCGATCGATAGGCAAGGCGGTTTGACACAGCACACCTGTTTGGGCAGAGGGAATACTCATGCGTGCGAAATCCATGCTGCTGATCTTGATTGCCCTGGGCTGCGGCCTGGTGGCGTCGATTGCGATCAGCCAGGTGATGGAACGGGGATCCAGGGGGGGCAGTGTCGGCATGGAGATGGTGCAGATCTACGTCGCCACGGCCGACATTGACGTGAACGAGCAGCTCAACGCATCCAATGTCCGGGTCGAGGACTGGCCGAAGTCCAAGATTCCGGAAGGGGCCATCGTTGATTACAAGAACATCAACGAGCGTTTTGCGCGGGTCCGTTTCTATCAGGGCGAACCGATTCTGGAAGCCAAACTGGCCAACGAGATCGAAGGCCCGGCGATCAAGATCCCGGACGGCCACCGCGTCTGCAGCCTCAAGGTGCAGATGGACACGGCCGTGTCGGGTCTGGTGAATCCGGGCGACCGCGTCGACATCTTCGCGTATTTCAGGGAAGGGCGCGGCATCCCGCGGACCGGCACCCGCCAGATTCTCAAGAACGTGCGGGTGTTCGCCGTGAACGACCAGACGGCGCAGGAGATCGACCAGGAAGGCCGCACGATTGTGGCCAAGACTGTCTCGGTGCTGGTCAAGCAGGATCAGGTGGCCAAGCTGATGCTGGCGACCGAACTGGGGACTCTGCGGCTGGCACTGCGGCGGCCCAACGAGACGCTGGACGACACCGAAGACCAGAACGAGACGGCGACGGTCGAGTCGCTCTTTGGCACCCGGTCGGAGACGGCCGACGAGCGGCAGGATCCGAACCCGATCAACCCGCTGGCCGCGGCCACGAGTGGACTCGGTGGGTTTTTGAACAACTTGAATCCACAGGGAGCCATGGCGTCCGGGGCGATACCGACGGCTCTGCCGCCAGAGCTGCCATCGGTGCACGAGCCGGCCTGGCAGATGACACTGCTGACGCCTGAGGGGGGCACACAGTTCACGTGGCACGACGAAAACGGTCTGCCGGAGACCGGCGGCAATTCAGCCGAACAGCGCGTTCCGGCCTGGCAGACTTCCGCACCGGCGACGTCGCACGCGCCCGTACGGGTTTCGCCGGCAGACGGGGGCAGTGACGGCAACGTGCCGCCACCAGCACCGACTGCCGACAAATCCATACCAGATCCAGCACAGGAGACCGATTGAGGAAGGGGCGATGACTCAGGGGGGGTGAGGTATCTGCGCGGGCGGGCGGGGAAGCGTCCGGCCGGCGCGGGCCGCGCCAGAGGAGTCACCGCCAGTGGCGAGAACCGTCGCACGCGCCCGGCGCCCGGCGCCGGGGAGGTGCGATCAGAGGGGGCAGCGGGATTGGGTGTCCCGCTTCACGGATGACCTTAGCGCGTTTGGTTTGTAACGCAAGGAAGTACACGGATGTCCAAACAATCCTGGGCGGTCGCGTCCGCCATCGTGGGCCTGTTTTCTGTATGGGCCATTCTCAGTGCCGTTCCTGATCGAGTCCTGGCGCAGGATGCTGTGCCGGAGTCACAGGGTGTCATATCGCAGCCGGTCACGTTCAGCATTGACGGACCGACGCAGCGTCTGGAGATGGTGGTGGCAACCAGCCGCATCCTGACGCTGGAACACAAGATCCCGCGTCTGCTGGTGGGCAACCCGGAAATCGTCCGGGCCACGCCCATCTCGCCCAACCAGGTCCAGCTGTCGGCGCTGCATCCGGGCGTGACCCAGTTGAATGTGTGGGATGAAAACCAGGGGCTGTACACGGTCGACGTCGTGGTCACTCCCGACGCGCGTCAACTGCAGATGCTGATCAAGGCCGAGTTTCCCGACGCGGCCGTGCGGGTGCGCCCGTTGTCCAACAGCGTCTACCTGTCGGGATATGTTCCCAGCCCGGGGATGGTCAACAGCATCGTCCGGATCGCCGAGGACTATTATCCGAAGGTCGTGAACAACATGACGATCGGCGGCGTGCAGCAGATCCTGCTCAAGACGAAAGTCATGGAGGTGTCGCGCACCAAGCTGCGGCGGGCCGGCTTCGACTGGGCGCTGCTCAACAATGAAGTGGACGTGGTACAGTCGGTCAGCGGCCTGCTGGGGGGCGGCGTCACCGAGACGCTGGCGTCGGGCATCGACGACACCGTGCGGTTTGGCGTGGTCAGCGGCGATACGTCGTTCTTCGGCTTCATCGACGCCCTGCGGCAAAACGACCTGATCAAGGTGCTGGCGGAACCGCAGTTGACAACCGTCAGCGGCCGGCCGGCCAGTTTCAACTCGGGTGGCGAATTCCCGATCATCGTGCCGCAGAGCCTGGGCACGGTGTCGATCGAGTATCGGCAGTACGGCACGCGGGTCGACTTCGTGCCGATCGTGCTGGGCAACGGAAACCTGCGGCTGGAAGTGCGGCCACAGGTGAGCGAGATCGACGCATCGCGCAGCGTGGTGTTGGGCAGCGTCAGTGTGCCCGGCCTGCGTACCCGCTGGGTCGACACGGCGGTCGAGATGAAGGCGGGGCAGACGCTGGCCCTGGCCGGCTTGCTGCAACAGCGGGTGGAAGCCCAGAATCGCGGGCTCCCCTGGCTGGCTGACCTGCCCTGGTTCGGTGCGCCGTTCCGCCATGTGAAAGAGGAAGTGAACGAAGTCGAGTTGCTGATCCTGGTGACGCCCGAGTTCGTGGAAGCGGCCGATGCCGAAGAATTGCCGGCATGCGGTCCGGGCGAATCGACCACCAGCCCGAACGACGTCGAACTGTACTTCCGCGGCTACCTGGAAGTTCCCAAGTGCTGCCAGGAGGGCAGTTGCCCGAACTGCCAGAACGGCGTGCCGACCGAAGCGGCTCCCAGCCCGGCGATACAGCCGCACGAAGCGGTACCGCCGCTGCCGGGGGACGTCGAGGCCGCGGCCAAACGGCCGGCCGCCACCAAATCCGTGCAGGTCCGCAAGCCGGTCCGCGCGTCGGTGGCCGGGGAGGCCGGCGAGGCCACCGTGGCCGGCACCCAACCGGTGCTGATCGGACCGGTCGGCTACGAGTCGTTGAAATGAGAGTGAAAGAAAGAACCGCACCATGACCAACGTGCTGCGACTGGCGATTGTCGATCCGAATGATGCGCACCGGGAAGCGCTTAAGAAGATGCTTCTCGGCATGGACATGTGCTGGCTGGAAGCCGAGTCCTCGCGCTATGAGTTCTTCGTCGACATCGTAGGACAGACGCACCCTGAAGTGGCCGTGATCGGGATCGATGCCGATCCGAATAAGGCGCTGCAGCTGATCCACAATCTGCGCGAGGCCGCGCCGGAGTGCGCCATCCTGGTGGTCAGCAGCAGCACGGACGGGCAGCTGATCCTGAAGGCCATGCGCGCCGGTGCCAAGGAGTTCCTGACACAGCCGATCGGCATCGAGGAGCTGGTGCTGGCGATGGAGCGAATCGGCGCGCATCGGGGCGGCGCGGGGCTGGGCCGGTCCCGCAAGTGCCAGATGGTCGCCGTGGCCGGAGTGACGGGGGGGGTCGGCTCGACCAGCCTGGCGGTGAACCTGGGCTGCGCGCTGGCCTCCAACGCCTCCCATACCGTGGCTCTGGTCGATCTCGACCTGTCCCTGGGGGATGCCGACGTGCTCCTGGACACCATCCCCGACTACACAATTGTCGACGTGGTGCAGAACATCGCGCGGCTCGACTTCCAGCTGCTGAAACGGTCGATGACCAAACACTCCTCGGGGTTGTACCTGCTGCCGCGCCCCGTCCAGCTGCAGGACATCTCGCTCATCACGCCCGACGACCTGCAGCGGGTGTTCGGCCTGCTCAAGGCGACCTTCTCGCACGTGATCATCGACCTGTCGAAAGCCTACAACCGGGTCGACATGACGGCCCTGCAGGCCGCCAACCAGGTCCTGCTGGTGACGCATCTGGACCTGCCCTGCCTGCGGAACGGGGTGCGGCTGCTCATGTCGTTCGACGCGGTGGAGGGGCTCAAAGAGAAGGTCCAGATCGTGGTCAACCGGATCGGGCTCGACAACGGCCACATCAGTCTCAAAAAGGCGCAGGAGACGATCGGGCGCGACATCTACTGGCGGCTGCCGAACGACTATCGCGCGATGGTCGAAATGCGTAACAACGGCGTGCCGCTGATCGAGCAGGCGCCGCGCGCCGCCATCACGCAGGCCATCGTCGCGCTGGCCGAGGAGCTGTCGGGGACGGAACGGGCCGAAGAAGATACGGGCGACACCAAAGGGCGCTGGCTGGCCTTCTGGGGCAAGAACAAGGCCAAAACCTAGCCGGGTGCCCGACACTCTCACCGGTGCCCGCCGTCCGCCAGGGCCGACGGCGCAGGCCATGTCGGTCGTAACGACCGGGTCTGGGACCGGGGCAAGATCCGCAGACCCGCGTGATCGGGGCGGATTTTCTGTGAGCTATGCTTTCACTGACGCGGCAAGCAGGACGCCCGGCGGCGGAATGCTTGAGCGTGCATCAGCCACATAAGCAGATCCTCGAGTCAGCCAGCGCCGCGGATGCCGCAGCCTGGCCTGCCCCGGGGATCCTCCCAGGAAATACCTTGCCCACACGGACAGCCAGATGGCGAATCCTGTTCCAGCTATGCGTTCGGTCGATGCGGCCCGGGCCGAAGAATTCGACAAACTCAAACGCCGCATCCACAGCAAGCTCGTCGACAAACTGGACCTGACCAAGGTCGGCGAGCTGGAAGGGGAAGTGCTGCGGCGCGAAATCCGCCTGGTAGTCGAGCACCTGTGCGATACCGAAGAGACGTTCCTGAACCGCAACGAACGGGAACGGCTGATCGAGGAGGTGCTGGACGAGACGTTCGGCCTCGGACCTCTCGAGATGCTGCTCAAGGACCATTCGATCAGCGACATCCTGATCAACGGCCCGAAGAATATCTATGTCGAACGGCGGGGGAAGATGGAGCGGACCAACGTGGAGTTCCGCGACAACGCCCATCTGTTGCAGATCATCGACCGCATCGTGTCGAATGTCGGCCGGCGCGTGGATGAAGTGTGCCCGATGGTCGACGCGCGGCTCACCGACGGATCGCGTTTCAACGCCATCATCCCGCCGCTGGCCCTGGATGGCCCGGCCGTCTCCATCCGCCGTTTCGGATCCAATCCACTCAAACTCGAAGACCTGCTCAACTACAAGGCCTTCACGCCGGAGATGGTGATGCTGCTCGAAGGCGCCATCAAGGCGCGGCTGAATATCATCATCTCGGGCGGTACTGGATCGGGCAAGACCACACTGCTCAACACCCTCTCCAGCTTCATCTCCAATTCCGACCGCATCGTGACGATCGAGGACGCGGCGGAACTGCAGCTGCAGCAGGAGCACGTGGTGCGGCTCGAGACGCGGCCACCGAACATCGAGGGCAAAGGGGCGATCACCGCCACGGACCTGGTGCGCAACGCCCTCCGCATGAGGCCGGAACGGATCATCATCGGCGAGTGCCGCGGCGGCGAAACGCTCGACATGCTCCAGGCCATGAATACCGGACATGACGGGTCGCTCACCACCATCCACGCCAACACGCCGCGAGACGGCGTCGCCCGACTCGAAACGATGATCATGATGTCGGGCTTCGAAATGCCGATCAAGGCGATGCGTCAGCAGATCGCCAGCGCCGTGCATCTGATCATCCAGTCCAACCGCCTCCAGGGCGGACCGCGCCGCGTGACCAGCATCACGGAGGTGGTCGGCATGGAACAGGACACGGTGATCATGCAGGACATCTACAAGTACGTGCAGGAAGGCATCGATGAGACGGGGCGGGCGCGCGGGCGATTCGAATCGACCGGCATTCGTCCAACCTTCATGAGTCGTCTGGAGGCGGCCGGCGTGCGTTTGCCCGCCAGTACCTTCCGGCAACGCGTCATGATGGTGGATTAAACCGACTGATTGGGAAAACCATGTTGACCATCATTGTAATCGTCGCCTCCTTCATTGGTGTGGCCGCACTCGTCGGCGGAGTCGCCGTCATGCTTCGCGGCGATACCGACAGCGTCGTGGAGGATCGGCTGGAAATCTTCGTGGGCACCAAGAGCCCGACCAGCACGCGGGGACACAAACTCGAACCCAGCCTGCTGTCGTCGCCGCTGGACGAGACCCGCGGCATGATCGACAAGCTGCTCTCCCGCGTGGGCAACTTCCGCCTGCTCCTGGAACAGGCCGACGTGGCACTCGACCCGTCCCGCTTCGTGCTGCTGTGCGCCGGGCTGGCCACGGCGGGAGCGGCCGTCTGCATCCTGGTGCCCAGCGTGCCCAAGTACCTCGCGCCGATCGTGGCTCCGATCCTCGGCGTAGCCCCGCTGCTGTGGTTGCTGCTGCGCCGCCGCAGCCGGTTGCGGAAGTTCGGTCAACAGATGCCCGAGGCGCTGGAACTGATCAGCCGTGCCCTGCGGGCCGGCCACAGCCTGGCAAGCGGGATCAACCTGGTCTCCGAAGAAATGACCGAGCCGATCAGCAAGGAATTCCGCCGCTGCTACGAAGCCCAGAACCTGGGCATCCCCCTGGAAGAAGCGATGGATGACATGTGCGGCCGCGTGCCGAACCTGGACCTGCGGTTCTTCGTCACCGCCGTCGTCCTGCAGCGCCAGACCGGCGGCGACCTGGCAGAAATCCTCGACAAAATCGGCTCGCTGATCCGCGAACGCTTCAAGATCTGGGGACAAATCCAGGCACTGACCGGCGAAGGACGCCTGTCGGGAATCGTCCTGCTGGCCCTCCCCCCCGCACTGTTCTTAGTCATGTACTACCTGAACCCGGACTACTGCGCCGTGCTGTTCACCGACCCGATGGGGCACAAGATGCTGGCCGCCGCCGTCGTCATGCAGATTGTCGGTGCCGTAGTGATCAAGAAGATTATCACCATTAAGGTCTGATCCGGCGCGGGGGGACTGCCGACCGCGCATGGCACTACCCGATCGCTTTTATTACGAGAGTTCTCGACCAATGGCCGCTACGCTGTTCGCCACCACCGAATCGTCCGTGCTCCTGCCCATCCTGGCATTCATCCTCTTCGCCGCCGCCACCTGGCTGCTGCTGGACCTGCTGGGCTCCCGGTCTTCGCCAGCCGAACAACGACTCGACGAGTTCAAGGATCCGGCCATTCGCCGGCGGAAGGAAGCCGAAGGCACGCACCGCACGCTGTCAGCCGAGACCGTGACGCGCGTGTGGGAAAAGGCCTCCCCCGCGCTGGCCAAACCGCTGCAACCCAAGAACGAGAACGAGGCGGGCAAGTTACGCATGAAACTGGTGCAGGCCGGCTTCCGCAGTGAAGCTGCGCCGTCACTGTTCCTGAGCCTCAAGTTCGCCCTGCTCATCGGCGGACTCTTCCTCGGCGGCGGAACAGTGCTGCTGGTGGCCCACCTCAATGGCCTGCCCCTGCTCGGCCAGAAGAACCTCGTCAAGTGCGTCCTGATCGCCGGCGGCATGTTCTACCTCCCGGAACTCGTGCTGTGGTGGATCACCAAACGCCGCAAAGAAGCGATCTTCCTCGGACTGCCCGACGCCCTGGACCTGATGGTCGTGTGCGTGGAAGCCGGCCTCGGACTCGATCAGGCCATGCGCCGCGTGTCCGAAGAAATGGAGAAGTCCTACCCCGTCATCGCCGAAGAGTTCGGGCTGTGCAACCTCCACCTGCAGATGGGACGCAGCCGCGCCCAAGTCCTGCAGGAACTCGGACAGCGCAGCGGCGTGGACGACCTGCGAGCCCTCGCCTCCATCCTGATCCAGGCCGACAAGTTCGGCTCCAGTATCGCCCAGGCCCTGCGCGTCCAGAGCGACTCGATGCGCACCCGCCGCCGGCAGATCGCCGAGGAAAAAGCAGCCAAGACCGCCGTCAAGCTGATCTTCCCGCTCGTGCTGTTCATCTTCCCCGGCATCTTCGTCGTGCTGGTCGGACCGGCAGCCATCACCATCGTGCGAGAGATGTTCCCCGCCATGGCCGGACACCGATAATCGGCAAACTGGGAAAGCCAGGCAAACCCTGCAGGCGACTCCAGCCGCAGGGTAGCTCGTGTCACCCGTGTGCCGATATGTGACTGAAGAGGACCCTTCATGCCGTGCGCCCAGTGTCTGGGTGTGCGAGCAGCGCGGGTATCGGTGCGGGAATGCGGCGGATCAGACGCCGCGATCCAAGTGGCAAGGGACGCTCGTGGGCCGACGCGGGCACCAGCGCGACCGGGGAGAAGGTCGCAGTTGCGGGGGACAGGAACATGCGACGAACACTGTTGGTGTGCAGTTTGGCCCTGATGTGCGTGCTGCAAGGCAGCCAGGCCCAGGCCGACCTGCATTCGATGAAAGCCAAGTGGGACTGCTTCTGGAATCGGGTCCGTGTGGACTGGCATCGGAACAACGCCTGGCCAGAACCGTTCAATCTGGTGGATCAGCAGGCGATCGACGCACCGATCGCGATCATGGTGGACCGGGGATGGCAACTGCAGAACACGATTCCCGATGAGCTGTTCGATGCCGAGACGCAAGAGCTGACGCGTGCCGGGGAGCTGAAGGTCCAGTGGATCCTCACCCAGATGCCCATGCGCCGCCGCACCGTGTTCGTGCTGCGCGGCAACACACCGGAAATCACCGAGCTGCGCGTGAAATCGGTCGAGAAGATGGCAGCCAGTGTCAACGGCGGCACGACGACGATGGTCACCGTCACCGACATCATTCCGCGCAACGGCTCGGCGTCCTACTTCGAGCGGGTCAACACCAACTTCGAAACCTCTGCCCCGCCGCCCCGGCTGCCCGCCAAGGATGACGGCGAGAGCAAATAGCCTGCGTGCGCCCGACAACCGGACCAGGGGGTGCGCCAACGGTCGACTGAGGGGATGCCTGCGACGGCCTCCCCCCAGCCGGGCTACGATGGCAGATCGCCGGTAATCGCCGGTAATCGCCGGTATATGTCAAGATTTGCCTGTGTTGATCTTTAGTCGGTTCGGGGACACGACCGATCATTAGGTTGAAGCTACGCGAAGTAATCCAGGGGACGACGCGGCCGAGCGCGGGGAATGTTGGGTTTGCCCTGCCGCGTCCAATCCACGCTCAAGGAGGTGCGGGGTGGCCGGGCAACGAATTTCTTGGATCGGATTGGGGGCCGTGTGTGTCCTGTGCCTCGGATGCTGGTCCAAGTCGGGCAGTAATCAGCTGACAGCGCATGGTGCCGGGCCGTCAGCCGTCACCGCCCCACTGGGTGACCGGCGCTACGATGACCTGGTCCGCGAGATGCAGAACAGCGGCAACCAGATTTCCGCCGACATGAGGGCGAAGTCGCCCACGGAAAAGGTAACCGGTGCCCTGAAGAAGGCCACGACTACCGTCGCCGGCGCGCTGACCATCAAGCCGCGCGTTGACAAAGCGGCGGACCCGCTGTCGCTCGACAACATGCCCAAGAAGATCGGCGTCGACCTGTGCTACCAGGCGGGGCGGATGGCGGAGGCCAACGGCAACCCGGCCGCCGCCATCAAACAGTACGAACGGGGCCTGGAAGATACGCCCAACCACCTGCCGACACTCATCAGCCTGGCCCGCCTGTACGACCGGCAGGACCAGTTTGACAAGGCGGAGGCCATGTACCAGCGGGCGTTGGAGGCCGAGCCCGACAACGCGCTGACCCACAACGATCTGGGTCTGTGCCTTGCCCGCCATAACCGGCCTGAACCCGCGCTGGCCGCCCTGCGGAAGGCTGTAAAACTCGAGCCTAATCGGAAGCTCTACCGCAACAACCTGGCCACCGTGCTCGTCGACCTCGGCCAGATCGACGAAGCCTGGACGGAACTGACCGCCGTGCATCCACCCGCCGTAGCCCATTACAATCTCGGCTACCTGCTCTATCACGCCGGGAATGCGCCCCGCGCGCGTCAGGAATTCATGCTGGCTAAACAGGCCGATGCGTCCCTGGCCGCCGCCGATCAGATGCTCCGCCAGCTCGACGGCGAGACCGCGCGGCCCGACAAGACAGAGGTGGCCATGACGCCCCCCGCGGTGAAACTCCGCGTGGAGGATGTGGAACCGCAGCCGACACCGCTCGGCCCGCGCATCAAGGCCACGCCGGTCTCCGTCACACACGCGCCGCTCGATCTGCGGCGGACACCGCCGACGGAATCGGAATCGGCATCGGTTCCCACCCCGCCGGCCGCTCAGCCGGCCGTCGTGCCGGCGCCGCTCGCGCCCGACCATGCCGAGGCGGCCCCCGCCGGGCCGGCCCTGGAACCGCCGACCGGCGAGTTCCCGATCCGCCGGATGTCGGCGATCACCGTCGACGAGACGGACGAACAGGACCTGCCGACCCCGGCCCTGCTCGACGACCTGCGGCGGATCCCGCAGCCGTAGCAGGCACCGCCCGCGCGCGGGCATTACGGATTCTGGAGTGCCGTCACGCGGCCCTGGAGCGCTTGCATGAGGACTGGAGCGACATCCGGCCCGCAGCTGTTGATCTCGCCATACTGCGGCGCACTCAGACCGTACGCGTACGGCGGTTCGCGATCCCACTGGCGGCGCGGCATGATGTAGCCGATCTCGTCGTTCGCCAGGCCGAACAGAAGCCACTTCTTGCCGGGCAGCAGGTCGCAGACCAGCGGTTCGATCGGCGCGTGCGGATAATCGGCTCCCGGTTCCGCCGGGTCCGGGACCGGGCCGCAGACCAGCTCCGGATAAAGCTCGCCCGGCACGGCCACCAGATACACGTCTCCCAGCTGCAGGCACGCCACTTCCGTTTCAATGGCTGAGATGGACTCCGCTCGCACGGCGCGCAGCGGCTCACCCAGCGGCGCATCGGCGCCATTCCAGGCATAGGCGTCCCGGCGCAGCACACCCAACAGCCGCCCCCAGCGATACAACTCGTTCGTCACCGGTATCCCGATCCGCGCCGCGGACACCTGCCAGGGCGTCAGCCGAACGGCCACCGCGCTCTGCTCGGCACGCATCGCAAGCTGCGCCACTTCCTCGCCATAGCAGCGCGCGAATTCGAAATCCCCTTCCCCCAACAGCTCCCCCCGCTCGTTGTGCACACGCTTCCGAGGAGGCGCAATCAACCCGCCAATCGCGCCGGTGAAGTATACGACCGGACACCCGTACTGGCGGCTCAGCGCAGCAACAGTCGATGCCGGAAAGTCCGCCGTGATCAGCCGATTCTCGGCCCCCAGCGTTTCGGGATGACAGTTCCACTGCACGACCAGCCCGCTGACCACGTTGTCCTCCAGGCCGGTGAATCGCAGCAGGCGCAGCACCCCATCCTTGACCACCGGCAGCCGGGTGTCGTTCAACAATGACGCGTCGGCCGCCGTCCCGTACCAGGCTCGCACCGCCCGAAGGTTCTGCTCCGCCTGCCGCACCGCCTGTGCGGTCCGCACGACCACGGTCTGCACGTACGCATCGTCCACCCCACGCTGCAAGAAGGTCCTCCCCCAGGCCCCAATCACGTCCGGACCTTCGTGGTTGTGCGTGCTGGCCACCAGCACATAACAGAAGTCCTGCAGCTGCGCACGCACACACTGCACGTCGGGGAACTGCAGTCCGATCAGGTCGAGCGAGACCCAGGCCAGCTTCTGAGCGCCCGACTTCAGCACGACACAGCGCGCATAGAGCGGATCGTGCACGCCGGTCGCGGAGCGCCCCGGATAGTATCCGGCCAGCCAGACCGGTTGGTCCTGGCTGACCTCCGGCGTGATGTCGACGTGCGCGAACCCGACCTCCAGCAGCTCATCCGCCACGCCCGGCGCGCCGGCGAGCCAGATGAGCGCGGCCAGTGCGAGTGTCCGGCGCGCGCTGGCCGGTGCGAGGCGTGACGAACCGTTGGATATTGCCTGCCACATTGCCTGCCACATGGGACGCTACTGTGCCTGAGAGGATCCTTCCGCGTCGCGAAGCGGACGCTGCTTTCCCTGCCTCGGCATGCGCCACAGTTCACGCCATGTGCAGAGACGCCCCATTCTACCTGAACCGCAGCGGGCGCACAGCTGACACGCGGCGGTCCGCCGATCGGCACACCACCGTGGCACAGCCTGCTGTTCAGGCGTTTGCCGCGGATTTAGAATAGCGCCGCGTTTGCCGCGCTCGGCACCGTCAGCGATAATGGCGGCGCGCGACGGCTGGTGGGGATCTTTTTTTGTTATTACTGACTTTGCTGTGCAAGCGAGGAGGAAGCCGTGGGCATCGAAACCAGTACGTATATCGCTCTGAGCGTGGTGATGTTCCTCGAGTTTGCGGTGTGGGGTGCCTGGTCCCCCGTGCTGGCCGCGCGTTTGCTCGGGCCGCTGAAGATGACCGGCAAACAGACCGGCTGGATCTACGCCACGCTCCCGGTGGCCTGCATCATCTCCCCGCTCGTGGCCGGATGGTTGGCGGACCAGTACGTGGACATGAAGTGGATTCTGATCGTGGCCCATCTGGTGGGAGCAGTGCTGCTGTTCGTGGCGGCCAAACAGAGCCGTTTCGCGCCGCTGCTGGTCGTGATGTTCCTCTACTCGTTGTGCTATGCGGCGACCATGCCGTTGGTCAACGCGGCCCTGTTCCGGGAAACGTCCGACGGGGCCGTGACGGCCAAGGTCTTTCTCTGGGCCCCTGTGGCGTGGGCGCTGGTGGGCTGGTCGCTGACCGGTTGGCGGATGACGCGCAAGACCCAGGGCGACGGCAGCGACTGCCTGTATTTTGCGGCAGCGTTGTCCATCCTGATGGCGCTCGGGTGCTGCCTGCTGGAAGCCAAGCCGCTGCCGGCCACCGGCAAGATCCCGGTACTCGAAGCGTTGGGCATGCTGGGCCAGACGAACTTCCTGGTCTTCGTCCTCATCAGCCTGGTGGTCGCCGGCCTGATGCAGTTCTACTTCCTGGGTTCCGCGCAGTTCATGCAGGACATGGGGATTTCCAGCCGCATCGTGCCGGCCGCCATGGCGCTGGCTCAGATCGCCCAGGCCGCGGCCACCTGGTTCCTGCTGACGAAACTCACCGAAGAAGCCGGATTCAAGTGGACGCTCGCCATTGGAGCCTGTTGCTGGTTCCTGCTCTACGTTATCTACATAGTGGGTCGACCGCAGGCGTTGATCATCCTGGCCCAGCCGCTGCACGGCTTTGCCTACGTGTTCTTCATCATTGCCGGCCAGATGTGCGCTAACAACTACGCCACGCCGGAGATCGTCGGCTCGATGCAGGCCCTGATCTTTGCCGCCACCAGCGGCGTCGGGTTGTTCCTGGGCACGCAGTTCGCCGGCATCATCATGGACAAGTATTCGGTCGATGGCAAATTCCAGTGGCGCAAGGTGTGGATCGTCCCGTGCGTCATCGCACTGGTCGGGGCCCTGGTCCTGGCAAACGTCTTCCAGGACCCGGCGGCCGAGCAGAAGAAGGCCGCCCCAGATGCCAACGCGCCGGTCTCCGCCCGCGATGCCTGATGCCGGCTGCCGACAAATCACACGGGGCACTGCCAAGAACCGCTCTGGCAGTGCCCCCGCCGGGAAAGTGGATGCGTGACCGCGAGGCTGCCTCTCTGAAGCTACTATCACAGCCTGGGGCAACGCCCCAGGAATGGGAGCACAACGAGGTGTTTGGCCGAAGGCCATATTCACACATGGGAGACCATGCCGTAGGTGAGTTTGGCCTTCAGCCAAACGTGTGCCATGGCTTCGATTT
>JAAYDI010000165.1 GCA_012729315.1 Planctomycetaceae bacterium | reverse complement strand
TGCAGGGTCGCCAACCTGACACAGGGTTCGCAGTGAGAAGTAAACCGTTAATGCGAAGTGGCTCACCGGTGGAACAAATGTCAAAACCGGCACCAGGGCCGTTTCTTCGGGCCTTTCACCACGCCACCAGCACGGTATCTGCCGACCGGCTGCCACCGCCGCTCCACACGGCACCACCGGATCCGGTGGGACCGCTAACCCATCAGTTCGAGCCGCTTGTTCGCCTCGCGCTTCCCGATACCGCGTACGGCGACAAGGGCCTTCATCTGTTCCTGCCGCGGCCGCGTCTTGCCGTGTTCCCAGTTATAGATGGTCAGAGACGAGACGCCGACGAGCTTGCCGTAGTCGGCAGCCGACAGCCCAAGCCGCTCGCGCTGGGCCCGGACCGACCGCGCCGAGAAGCGGGCTCGTTCCACCACCTCCTTGTTGACGGCGGGGGCCTCCAGCCGTTTCTTCTCTTGGGCCTCCAGATAAGCGATCTTCTGTTCCTGCTGCCGCAACTGCCGCTTCAGATTGGCGATATCGCGCCGGTACTGGGCCACTGCCTGTCTGGTCGCGCCCGTCTGCGCTTTCACTTCTTTTCTAGCTAAACGCGAAATTTCTTGCTTGATGGTGGCGGCAAGGCTGGACATCGGACTCTCCTTTGTGTCAACGCATTGCAAAAAACAGGGTGCTCGTCAATTATGACAGTTTCCACATCCAGCTCATTATAGGCCATAAAACGTTACAGGTGCAGTGTCGACACGCGTCCGTCGGCAGACAACGTAATTTTAATGATCGGCCGAAATCTGCCGGAAATACCGCATCCAGAGCAGTGCCGAGCGGCATGTCGGAGATAATTTTAAGAAACGTCGACCCGAAACGATTCCCCATCTGTAGCTTTGCACGCGGGTACCGTTGTTATGCCATTCCGCCATGGGAGTGAGAGTGATACATCTTTCCGCTGGAAGCTGGCTATAATAGCCCGACTATAATAATGTATGCTCAGCGGCACCAGCATGTGCCATGCATTGCTGCCGTGCGGTGCCGTGCGGTCGCGTTCCGTCCGACGAATCGCGAATTATAGAGAATGAACTGGGAGATGTTTTCCATCGATGCCTGAAGTCACAGACGGTTGGCGAATTTCATCCCGCACACCCGGAGAGCAGCGTGAAGAACTCGATGGGCACTCCCCTGCGCCGAGGTCTGGCCTGGTCGCCAGGTCCGTGGTATTCTGTGCGGACTGGTCGCTCGCCTGGTGCAGTCCACGCGCCCATAGCTCAGCTGGATAGAGCAGCGGACTTCTAATCCGCAGGTCGCAGGTTCGAATCCTGCTGGGCGTGCTGAGTGTACGTAGGGTGTGACACGCTCGCGTCACGCAATGCGTCCACCGGCACACGGCCGCGTCGCGAGGGATGTCACACCATGACGCTGCCGATGCGTGGTGTGACTGCGCTCGCGGGTGAGTGTTGTCTCCAGCGTTGCATACGATTTCAGGTGGTGCTGTCCGAGCCCACCGCGAGCGGCCCATTGCCGGCCGGGCCCCGGAAGCCCGGCCGCGGCTGCTTTTGATCTCGGTCTCGGAGGCCGCCGGTTCAGCGCGGCGTCCGCGGCTCGATCGACATGTTCACGGGCACGTGTACCCACGGGTGGCGCCGCGAGGCGCGGCTTACCCTGGGCTGTGGAGTGTAACGCCTTCGGCGTACTCCGCGACTCGACCGACATGTTCACGGGCACGCGTACCCACGGGTAGCGCCGCGAGGCGCGGCTTACCCCGGGCTGTGTTACGATCGCCGCGCTGCGGCTCAAGACGACAGTTCGCGTGGTGCGAATAGGTCACGAAACGTGACTTCTATCGACACACGAACTAAACGTGATTGCTGCCACGATACCAGTTGTTTTTCACATGCATGTGGCGCAAGTATTGCAACCGGAGGGTTGTGATTGTGCGGGCATTCTTTTGGCGAGCTGGTCACACCCTACCTTATGCCGGATCTCTGCGCGAATTTTCCCTCTTGCTTACTCCTCGGCTCTAATTACTATCAAATGGATGGCTGTTTGTTTGGCCTCGCAGTGCGCGCGAGGGTCCACGTGGGATCCTCATCCTGCGGCAGGGCATTATTATGCGCCGGGTCGCGTTGAATAGAGAAGCGTAAGTGTCGTGGCCAAAATGGTTTACATCACGACTTGTTTGGGAGGGGATGCTGGAACATGAGAGTGCATCGTAGTGTGGCGCTGGGGGTATTGTTGTCCCTGGCCATGGGTATGTCGGCGCAAGCCGACCTGATCACGGGTTCGCTTCCGTTGGCTGGGATTGGCGTCACTCAGAATGGGGCGGACCTGAGCGTGAGCGACGAAATCTACACGAGTTTCGAGCTCACCACCAGTGCTGGAACTGGTGACCTGGCCGGGATCGGTCAGTTGGTGGTGTTTTTCAACTCGGACATCTATCTGGATCAGGCTAGCACTGGATTCGGGTACTCGTTCTGGAATGACAATTGGGGCAAATTCACCGCCAACAGCGGCACGATTGTGCAGCGGACTGCTGACTTCTTGGACCTGTTCATGGAAGGGTTGTTCACGCCCAGCGCGAATGGTGGGTTGAAGGATTTTGATGCGACGCCCGCCACCGTGCGTGTGAGCATCAACCAGAGTGGTGGCTCGCTGTCTCAGGGGGTCACGCTGGATGTGGCTCCGGTTCCGGAGCCGTCGTCGTTGGCGTTGCTCGGCATTGGCTCGACGGTCGGGCTCATTGCCGTGGGGCGTCGACGGTGGAAGAAAGCATAGCGGGTACGACCATCGTAGCGTAGCAACCGATACGAGCCCGGTGTCGTGATGGCGCCGGGCTTTTACATGCGCCGATATACGAGGATCAACGAGTCGGGGGGAGAATCGATCGTGACGCGGTAGTGTTGGAGTTGCCGGCCGCGAATGGTTGCTGGTGGTGACGGGTGGTAGTCGTGGCGTTCGAGCACCTCGTAGTCGGCGTCGGGATCGATACCGCGCAGTGTGCAGTCGAAACTGGCATAGGGTGATTGCTCGCGCCGGAAACAGACGACGATTCCGTCGGAGTTGGTGGGTCGGTGATATTGCATGACGCACCAGGCGGCCGGATCGAGTGTGGGGGTGGAGAGCGGGTAGAAGTCGCCGAGCCAGAAGTGGCGAAGCTGGCGAGCTTCGGCGATAGCCAACTGCAGCTGTTCACGCGGAAAATCCTGGCTGCGGCAATCCTCGGCGAACGCGATCCCACCGTTGAATCCGCTGCGAAACAGATAGGGTGTGGTGCCCATCTGTCCTACCGTGCTCAGCGGCACGTACCGGTTCAGGCCGAGACTCATCAGCTGATTCTTAATGGCTGCGTGCGCGATGGTGTCGGGGCGGGCCCCGATCATATCGCATGTGTTGTCGCTGCGCCACAAGGGGAGTGCGCGGGAGCATGTTTCCAGGTCAATCCGCCGTCCGCCGCTGGCGCAGTTATCGATCAGCAGATGCGGGTACGTGGCGCGCAGGTCGTCCCACATGCGGTACAGCCCTTCGACGTAGCGGATTTCGCCGATCCCGACGCGATCGGGGTCCTGCTGGTTCAGGAACTCCCAGTAGGGCAGGGGATCGATGTTGAAGTCGATGCGCAGGCAATCAAGGCCATACTCGGCGATGGCGGCCTTCAGATAGCGTGTCATGAACTCACGCGCCGGTGGATGCCCCAAATTGAACAGGCCGCTGCCGTCCCCGGCTGGCGAGATCACGTACTGCGGATGCTCAAGTGCGATGGCTGTTCCGGGATGGACCCGTTCCGGTTCGAACCACATCAGGAACTTCAGACCGGCCGCGTGCACGGCATCGCGGACGGGGCCGATCCCGTGCGGGAATCGGTCGTGCGGCTCCACACGTTCGAGCGGGAATCCATAATGGCCCATGCCGGCCGGGAACCCATCGCGTGTCCAGTAGGCATCGAGCCAGAGCACTTCGAAGCCCAGCCCCTGGATGGCTTCCAGGTGCGACAGCACATCCGCGGCGGTCGTGTTGTTCAGTTCATAGAAAGACGTGCTCAAGTGCGCGATGGGCGGCAGCAGCGTCTGGTCGTCCGACTGGGGGGTGATATGCGCGCGCATCGTCTGGCGAAACAAGTTGTAAACCTGATACTGATCGCCGCCTGACCAGTACAGTTGCAGGATTCGCGGCGATCGAATCGACTCGCCGGGACGGAGCGACAGCCGCAGGTGCTCCATGCCGGCCTGGATGCGGACTCGCCGGTCGGCCGTGTGTTCGACCGCCCCGCGCCATTGGCCCGACCACCCCACGGCCGTCACGACGCCCCCGCTGCCCCAATCCACCGTGAAGAACGGCGAATCGGCCGACGACCGCCCGTTGACCGCGCCGAATTCCACACGTGTGCCCGCCGTCAATGGCTCGTCGAATGGCATCCAGTCATCGGCCTGGCACGTGCTGCCGCGCAATCGCCGCAGTACCGGCGCCGAACCCAGCCCCAGCGCAATCGACGTGTCCACCGCTCGCACCTGCTCCAGTACCGGCGCGTCGTGTGGTCCCTGATTGGTGAAGCACAGCGTCCAATCGACACCCGGCGTGTCGGTGTAGATCTTCGCGACCGCCTGCACCTCCAACCGGGTATCGGGATCCGTCAGCGTCACGATGCGCTGTATACAGTTGGCGTCAACCTGCGCGTCCGACACCTGGCAGATCCACTGCGGCAGCAGCTCAGAGGATGATTTCCCGCCGTAGACGAAGGAGAACGGCAGGCAGGAATCGAGTACAGCCTGCTGGGCCAGGTCGTCCAGCCACAGCTCGGTGCCGTCCTGCAGGATCACCCGCGCATCGGCCCAATCGGCCTGGTCCCAGCCCCGCCCGTCACCGCCGTCGTTCACGATCAGATCGAAGCTGGTGGCGCCGTCGAGCGGAACGTCGATGGCCAGCAGCTGGCCGTCGGGACGGAGCAGGGGGGTGCAAAACCGATCCTGGCCGTCGACTGCCACATGCATGGTGACCGATGCGGCCGTGTGATCCACGTTACGGTCCAGTCCGACGTCAGCGACAAACCGCGCAGCAGCCTGCGCCGTGCAGACCCGGAGCTGGCAGTACGAGTTGACGCCGATCCCGCGCGTGTAGGTCTTCTCACCTAGACGCAGCGGGGTCCCGAAGGCGCAGCGACCGATCTTCGTGTCGCCCGCTCCTTCCTCGCGGACCAGCACCAGGCGGTTGGACGGCAGGGCAGCCGGTGTCTGGCCCGGTTCACCGAACACGGTTGTCCCCCACCGCATATTGGCTGCCACGGCTGCCGGGGCGTCAGCCGCAGCTGGCACCATCGCGCACGGTTCTGCACCGATCGCGCGCTCGCGGTGGTCGCTCAGCCACAGGCTCAAGAACAGGCTCAAGAACAGGACTATCGCACTACGGGGTTGTGGAATCGTACCCATGGTTGCTCCCGATGGTCATCGAAAGACGTTTTTCATTAGCGGTAACTTGTCGACTTCGTCACGCCACGGTGATACCGATTGGCAGCACGTGTACCCACGGGTGGCGCCGCGCGTGACAGATCGGGCCTGCCGCCGATCGGTGTTGCCGGTCAGCTCAGGATCAGCTGCAGGTCTTCGACCGTGAGCTTGCGGATCAGGCTGTCGTTGGCGGTGACGATCGCGTTGGCCAGATCCCGTTTGCTGTTCTGCAGTGCGATCACTTTCTCTTCGACGGTATCCCGGGCAATGATCCGGTAGGCAAATACGCGGCGCGTCTGGCCGATGCGATGGGTCCGGTCGATGGCCTGCATTTCGACCGCGGGGTTCCACCAGGGGTCCAGGATGAACACGTAGTCGGCGGCCGTGAGGTTCAGCCCATGTCCTCCCGCTTTGAGGCTGATCAGGAACAGCGGGCAGCTGGCATCCTGCTGGAACCGTTCGACGATCGCCTTGCGATTGCGGGACTGGCCATCGAGGTATTCGTAGCGGATCGACTTCTTGTCGCAGCGATCGCGCACGATCGCCAGCAGGCTGGTGAACTGCGAGAACACCAGGGCTTTGTGCCCATCGCCGGTCACCGCCTCGAGCTGTTCGAGCAGGAGGTCGAGCTTCGCGCTGGGGTGTCCCGTCTTGCGTTTATCGAGCAACCCCGGATGGCAGGCGGCCTGCCGCAGCCGCAGCAGCGCCTCGAGCACGTGGATTTTGGACTTCTTCAGGCCGCGCTGGTCAATGACCTTGGACAATTTCGAGCGGTAGTAGTCGCGCAGCTGATCGTAGTCCTTACGTTCTTTGGGGGCGAGGTCGCAGTAGAGCGTCTGTTCGGTCTTTGCGGGCAGCTCGGTCAGCACGTTTTCCTTGGTCCGGCGGAAGATGAAGGGCGCGACGGCGCGGGCCAGTCGGCTGAGCGACTCCTGGTCGTCAGCTTTGGCGGCCTTGCAGAGCGAGGCGAAGGCCGTGGATCGGCCCAGCATGCCGGGATTGAGGAACTCGAAGAGCGACCAGAGCTCGCCCAGGTGGTTCTCGATCGGGGTGCCGGTCAGCGCCAGCCGGTGTTGGGCCTGCAGCAGCAGGCTGGCCTTAGCCACCTGGCTGCCGGAGTTCTTGATGGCCTGGGATTCGTCGAGGATGACGTAATCGAACGGCTGGTTCTTGAGCGACACGATATCCTGGCGCAGCGTGCCATACGTGGTGACCACCAGCTGGGCGTCAGCCAGCTGCGCGCGGGA
Organism: Planctomycetaceae bacterium; assembly: GCA_012729315.1. GTDB lineage: Bacteria > Planctomycetota > Planctomycetia > Pirellulales > Pirellulaceae > JAAYDI01. The sequence goes on along the minus strand of JAAYDI010000165.1, from coordinate 9,202 downwards.
CGACGCGCGCTGGAGCCCCGTGTAATTGAGGACGCGCAGTTGCGGCGTGAACCGCTGGGCCTCGTCCATCCAGTTGAACACCAGGCTCTTGGGCACCACGACAAGTGACGGCAGGCGCTGCTCGTCACGTTTGAGCCGGCGCCGCCGCCGCCCTTCCAGCAGGGCGAGCACCTGCACGGTCTTGCCGAGCCCCATGTCGTCGGCCAGGCATCCGCCAAGCCCCAGGTCGCGGAGGAAGTGGAGCCAGCCCAACCCGTACCGCTGGTAGTCCCGCAACGTACCGCGAAACGTCGGCGGGGGATCGTGCGCGGTAACCCCCGAGAAGGCCTGGAGCCGCGCGCGGAACTCCTCAAACTTCCGGTCCACCTGCAGGTGCCGCTGTTCGGCCAGCAACACGTCGAGCAACAACGCCTGCGATCGGGCGAAACGCACCTTGCCGTCGCTGACCTCGCCCAGGTTGGCCAGCGACGCGTAACGCTTGAGCCAGTCTGCGGGCAACATTCCGCGTGACCCGTCCCCCAACTCCACATATTGCTGGCCGTGACGCGCGGCAGCCAGCAGCGCCGGGAGCGGTGCTTCGATGCCATCGAAATCCATCGTGGCTTCCAGGTCAAACCAGTTGATGCCCGACTGCACCTGCGCGCGGAAGGCTCCGGCCGACCGGTACTGACACCCTTCGGCCTCCACCTGCCAGCCCAGCGCCACCAAGCGCGCGACCACGTCCGCCAACTGCTTCTGCTTGATCACCAGCTGCGGCTGTTGGTCGGCGAACGTTCGGATGATCCTGACTGCCGGCGGTTGCTCCAACTCGGCCCACCTCGCTTGTTCCGCACTGCGGTCGCGGGGGATCACCCGCTCGATCCGCCCCGACGCGTCCGCCGGCTCCTGCACCAGTCCTCCCCGCGGATCCTCGGAGCTGACATACTCCTCGCCATACTGGAAGTCCACTTCGGCGACCATCTCCGCCTGTGCGTAGCGCGCGTTTTTCGGCCGTCGGATGCGCAGGCGAGGCTGCGGCGGCAACGACTCCTGCTCCAGCGTCAAGCCGGGTGGCCAGACGACGGGCGGCAGCGTGGGACACTGCCACATCGAACGCAGAAACGTGTCGCGCTCAGAATAGGGTACGGTCAGCGCGTGGTGTTTGCAGAGCCAGGACGTCCAGGCCGCCGCATCCTTGGTCGTGCGGCACAACGTGTTGCGGAACAGCACGAAACCCTGCGGAAAACAGTAGATGAGCTCGGTCGCGGAACGGGTCTCGTCGCCGCGGCGCAGCTGGCCGGTGAGCGTCCAATGCTGCTGCGCATCGTCCGGGACGATCATCAGCTCAAGGGTCCACGGCGGGCCGGCATCCCACGCGAGCCGCTCCATCTGCTCGCAGTTTGCCGATCCGTTGAGTGTCCAGGCGAGACGGCCGCTGGCCGCCAGCTTGGGCAGCAGCAACTCGCCTACGGCCGGCGACAGAACGACCTGCGACACGCTCGCCATGCCATAGCTGTAGCCATAGCTGTAACCGTAGCGGTTGAAACCGTCGGCCGTGCGGTTGGCAAGCGTCAGCAGCATGGTCAGCACGTCGCGATCGGCTGGATCGTGGAACTGGTCCGCCATGTAGGCGCTGTATTTGAGCGACACAAGCTTGCCGAACCCGCCATTCATGTTGCGGCGCTGCTGCAACAAGTCAAGGGCCAGATGCTGCTCGGCTACGCTTGTGCTGAGATTGATCACATACCAGGCGATCCGGTCCGGCTGCCGGGACCGACACGCTACCTCCTGCGGATCGTCCGCCGCCAGCTCGCCCGTCAATTCCTGAAACGCCTTCTGCCACGCCGGCCGCCGCGTCACATCGTTCGCGGACTGCCGTGCACCGGACTTGCCCGCGCGCCCGAACCGATCCTTCACCTCCTCCCTGACGCTGGCCCACACGTTCACGTCGTCGTTGTAGTTGTACTCGTCCTCGCCGTCCTCGTATTCCTCCTCCTCGTATTCGTCGTCGAACACACCCTCATCTGCCTGCACTTGCAGTTGGGAGTAGCCCGGCACTCTGATGTCCAGCTTGGCTGCATCGGCAAACACGATTGTGGCCCAGATGTGTTTGCACAGGTAGCCATTGGCGAACCGGGGGCACGTGCAGGAGGCGGTCATCCGTCCGCCAGCCGCGTCGCTCCAGTCGAGTGTCACTGCGTAGGGCTTGTATTCAGAGCCCTGCACCGTGACATCCAGGCATTCGTCTCCGCTGTTCAAGATCCTGACTCTGCCACTCCGCGCATACGCCGCACCACGCGTGCGCGTGCGGTTGTCGAAACCAGACAGGCACCGTTGAGCGAGACCCATGAGGCACATCCTTGTTAGTGACGTAGGTATCTATCTATGGAAGAGGGGCAATCGAGCGGTTGAAAGCGCGCGGTACCGCGGCGAGCAGGCGCAGCACGTCCGGGTCAGACCATTAGCGTACAGCGGACCGGCCTGACTGCAAGGCCAGATGGGCCGTGCCGCATGCCCATTTTCCGGCCCGCTATGGGCACTGCGGCCTAAAACCGCCCGTTCCTGCACCCTTCCGGGTCTGGGCTGATCTCTGGCGTTCGGCCAGCTGGCTGGCCAGCGTGCCGGCTGGGGGGCTGCTGCCCGGCGGCAGCTCGGTCCACGAGCCGCACAAGAATCGCACGCGAGCCGCACAAGAAATAATAAACCCCTCGGAACCACCGCGAAGTGGCCGAGGGGTTAAGCGAAGTCAGATTGGAAGTGTAAGCATCGGCCAGTGGGCATCTCGTCCGAGGCTGTGTCCAACCGTTACCCCGTCGGGCGTGCCGAGCAAGCTGGGCTCGTTCGCGCGTGTTGAGCTCAGCCAGCTATCGTCATCGAGATGTGGGAACGTGTACCGCAGAACTCAATGCCGACTCGGGCAGGCCGCATGGCCGCCACGCCGATGCGCCGTTGTTCGTCAAAACTGGTGTTGTTCCTCAGCAATCAAGTCGTTGGGTCAAACTGTCCTGGTGCCCCCACCCGGCCTGTTGTCTGGAACCGCATTCACCCAAGCCCCACAGGGCATGACGGGCGCGAGGCCAGATTACGTCGGGCGTCGCATGCCACCGTCCTCATCGGTGTGAACCGCTTTCAGTGGCCGAGGTTGTTGTCGGCAGTCCGGAGACTGCCGAACGAGCACCCCGCTCGAACCAGCAAACAACTGTAAAGAGCCATGGATAAGAGGTGAAAGACTTGAGAACCGATGAGCAACGGCTGTTGCCTGCCGCTGCTCAGATCGCCATGCCCGGTGGAATATGCATGGTCGCCCCTCCTGTGTCACGAGAAATGATTTGGGCGTGTTCCGTTGCTGATCAGCATTCTTACTACATTGTAGTCTAACCCGTTCTGAAATCAATGTCGGCTCGCAGCGAGAAAAGAAGCCAAGTTTCTCGGTGCCGCAGCCAGCGTGTACGTTTAAGAGAAACAATGCTGTCTCGGTCGAATAACGGGTGCCCCGGTACCGATTGTGAGGTGTGCCCGGTGCGCCCGCAGCCGCAACGCGGTCTGGCCGCGGCTTATGGATATGGACGGCCGCATTTTGCCCGATCCGGGGTGTACGCGGTGCTGTGGTTGACGAAAATGAACCCTTCCTGTCCCCACCCCGCGCACGGGGCGCGGCGGGCTGTCCGGACTGCGTCCGCGTCCGCTTCTGTGAAAACTCCCCCTCTGGGGCCAACTGACATGTTGTCGTCACCCGAACAGTGAAGGCCGCCCATGACCAGACCGCCGTATTCGCGGGAGCCCGCAGATTCCGACCGGGCTCAGCCCATTACCCCGACACTTGGTCTATGGGACGCAGCCAGCATTATAGTCGGCATTGTGGTGGGCACCGCCATCTTCAAGACGCCACGCATGGTGTTTCTGAACGTCACCGGCCCCTGGCAAGCGCTGGGCGTCTGGCTGATGGGAGGGCTGCTGTCGCTGATCGGATCGCTCTGCTACGCCGAGCTGGCGACCACGTACCCGCGGTCGGGTGGGGACTATCACTATCTCACGAAGGCGTTTGGCCGGTGGATGGGATTCCTGTTCGGGTGGGCTCAGCTAGCAGTCATTCTCACGGGCAGCATTGCCTCGATGGCGTATGCCTTTGCGGACTACGGGGTGCAGTTGTGGGGGGCCGAAGCGGGCGAGGTGACGGCCACACTGTGGTTGGCTGCCGGCTCGATCGTCGGATTGTCGGTGGTGAATCTGTTAGGCGTCGTGGTGGGCAAATCGGTGCAGAACGTGCTGAGCGCGGTGAAGATCCTGGGTCTGGTGGGGATCTTCATGGCGGCCGTGTTGTGTTCGTCGCGTGGCTCGTTCGAGTCGGCGGGTTCGCCTGAGGGTCCCGGTCTCGGGCTGGCGCTGGTGTTCGTGCTCTATGCCTACGGTGGCTGGAATGATGCGGCATTTGTGGCGGCCGAGGTGCGGGGACGGCAACGCAACCTGCCGCTGGCACTCTTTCTGGGCATTGGGCTGATCACGGTCATCTACCTGCTGGTCATCCTGGCCTACATGGTGGTACTCGGCTTCGACGGTGCCCGGGCCTCGGAGACGCCGGCGGCCGATCTGATGCAGCGGGTCGTCGGGGACTGGGGTCGGTCGATCATCAGCGGCCTGGTGATGGTATCGGCGTTGGGGGCGATCAACGGGCTGATACTGACCGGTTCGCGCATCTATGCATCGTTGGGAGCCGACCATGTGATTTTCGCGCGTCTGGCGAGCTGGGATCAGCGGCGCGGTGCACCGGCGGCGGCGCTGATCGCGCAAGGGGTGATCGCCTTGCTGCTGGTGCTAGCGGTGGGAACCGCCGTGGGCCGCCAGGTGATCGACGCGACCCTGCAGGCGATCCGCCTACCGGCGTTGCCCTGGGAGGAGTACTACGGCGGATTCGAGACGCTGGTTGCGGGCACGGCGCCGGTCTTCTGGGGCTTCTTCCTGCTGACCGGCATCGCGCTGTTCGTGCTGCGTCAGCGCGATCCACACCGGCACCGCCCGTTCACGGTGCCGCTGTTTCCGCTGCCACCAATCATCTTCTGTGGCATGTGCCTGTACATGCTCCATGCCAGCCTCACCTACGCGAAAGGGCTGGCCATCATCGGCCTGCTGCCACTGGCCGTCGGCGTCCCGCTGTATGCGCTCAGCCAATGGCGCGGTCGCGCGCAGCACGCCTCACGAGTTGAGTAGACCGCGGTGGCGGGGCAGGACGGAAAGGATTGGCCGAGGCGACCAGCCCCGATACCAGCTCCGGATTATCAACGTCCCTGGCAGTCTGACCGCACGCGACCCATGGATAAGCTGCTCCCTGCCAGGCGGCGACCACGTCCAGCGTGTCGAATTCCAGCGCGTCGAACTGGCCGAACCCGCGCTCGCTCACCGCAATCGTCTCCTCCAACTGCCACCCGCGCTGCTCCGCAATCTGGACATGCTCCAGCGGCGACTCCGCCTCGATGGTCGCCTGGCGATCGCACGACCACTGGAAGGCGGCGATCGCCGCCTGCCGCGCGCTGCGCGCCTGCAACACCAGCTTCACGGCACCCGACTCAACATAGTACTTGGCCATCTTCCATCTCCTGTGCGTCCCCGCGTTAGACACGCGGTGACAGTGAATTGTTCGGTTGAGGCGAGGCCGGCCACCGCACGGTTCAGGCCTCATCAACCTCGCCACAAGAGATATCGCGAGGTCTGTGACACATCTGGTCACACGGAGAAAAAAAGATCGGCGGGATCGGCCGGGCCAGCACCGTCCCGGATCAGGATCAGGAGTCGGCACGCCGGTCAGCGCCGGGGCGGCGTCCCGTGTCGGGCGTCCACCAGCCGCTCAGCGGCGGAATGCGACGAGAGCAGGTAGAGGCGTCCGCGCGCGCCGCGACTGCGTGTGAGCGTCACACGGTCTCCCAGCGCGTCACGCACCAGCGCGGCGTGCGACGGGTCGGCCACGAGCAACGCGCGGCGGTTCCGCAGCAGGAACTGCACCAGGCTGGCGAACTGGCTGTCGCGGAAACGCCGGACCTGCGCGGCCGGCAGATACAACCCGCTGCCATCGCTCTGCCATGCGAAATACACCACCGGCATCGAAGCGCCGTCCGGCGTGCGGCAGAGCCTGGCTGCGTTGGCGCCGATCGACCGATGCCAGGCCAGCTCCGGCACGAACTTCTGATAGGCGAACCCCATCAGCAACAGCAGGACACCGGCGGCCAGACACCAGCGAACCGGCTGCGCCCCCCACGACGCCTGCCGGCGGATCAGCCGGTCGAGCAGGAACACCAGCGCGCCGCCGAGCACCAGGTAGTTGAGCACTCGCGCCACACCGCGATCCGGTTCCAGTACCAGGTCCGCCACCGCCAGGCCGGCGGCGATCGTCACGGCCAGTTCGACCGCGTGCACCGGCAACCGCTGAGCGAGACGCGCCCAGGTCGCCCGCGCATACCGGCCGGCCAGCAACTGGTGAAGCATGCAGCCCTGGACCAGGCACAGCAACGGCACGGCGGGCAGGACGTAGGTGGGCAGCTTGCAGCGCGACGCGGAGAAGAATATCAGGATCCACACTACAGCGAGCGTCAGGGCTCCGAGCTCGCGCGTTCGAAGCACGCGGAGTTCGCCCCGGCGGCCCATCAGGAAATCGAGCGTGGGGCCGGCCAGCAGCGAACTGGGGAACATCCCGATGAGCAGCACGGGCAGGTAGAACCAGACTGGCGCTCCGTGGCCGAACTCCGACACGAAACGCACCACGTGGTGCCGCCAGAAAAAATAGCTGGCAAACCCCTCTTGCCGCAGTGCGGTCAGCACGAACCACGGCGCCGTCATGGCCAGGATCGGAAGGGCAAACGCGAACCAGTGTCGCAGCCGGACACGAGCTCGCGCGCGATCGAGCCCCAGCAGGCCGGCCAGCGGCGGGACGGTCACGACCAGCGCCACCGGCCCCTTGGTCAACACGCCCAGGCCGCAGGCCACAGCCCCCACCAGCCACCACGCGGTTCGTACCCGCGCTCCCCGTACCGCCAGGAACAATGACAACAAACTGACAGTGGTGAACAGTGTCAGCGGCCCGTCCATGATCACGAACCGGCCGGACAGCACAAACCCGAGGCTCAACAGCAACATCATCGCGCCACAGAAGGCCGCCCGCCGCCCCACCAGCAGCGCGCCAAGCAGGTACGTGCTGAGCGTCGTCAGGATGGCGGCCAAGGCGGCCGGTAAACGCGCCGCCAACTCGCTGGGACCAAACAGCCAGATGCTGCCCGCGGTGACCCAGTACAACAGCGGTGGCTTGTCGAGATAGGGCTCGCCCTGCAAACGTGGAACTACGAAGTCACCTGTCTGCAACATCTCCAGCGCGATCTGTACGTAACGACTCTCGTCGGGATCAACCAGCGGATAGGTGAGATTCCCCAGCAGCAGGAGAGCGGCACAGGCGGCCAGCAGCGCGGCGGCACCGCCGTGCAACGCCCGCCCCCACCGGTTCGCCCTGTCCTCGCCCCCGGACGTTTCCCGCGCCGGGAACATCACGACCGACCACCAGAACTGCAACAACGCCACCAGTACCGGAATCGTGTGGAGCACCGACACGGTGCTGCGTCCCAGTGGCCGCGCCCGGTGTGTCACGCCGACTTCGATCACCGACTTGCCCGCCATCCGCGCCCGCGCCAACAGCTCGGCGTTGACCAGAAAACCATCCGTCGTCAGGGGCAACTCATCCAGCACCTCGCGACGGAACAGCTTCAGCGCACAGTCACAGTCCCGTACACCCGTACCCAACAGCAGGCGGACCAGTCCGTTGTAGATCCGGGAATACAGCAGACGATACCAGGGATCCTGGCGGTTGAGCCGGTAGCCACACGCAATGTCGCAATCGTCCAACAGGCCGGTCAACCGGCCGATCTCGCGCACATGGAACTGGCAGTCGGCATCGGTGAAGCCGACGTACGGCTTCGTCGCCGCCTGAAAACCGGTGCGCAGCGCCGCCCCATAACCGCGGTTGACCTCGTGACGCACCACACGCACTGCCGGCCGGTCCTGCGCTGCCCGCACAGCCCGCTCGCCGGTCAGGTCCCGGCTGCCATCATCCACCACCAGGATTTCGTAGTCGTCTGTGACCGCGCGCAGCCCTTCGTCGGCTTCCCGGATCGCCTGCTCGATTACCTCTTCCTCGTTGTAGGCGGGCAACACCAGAGAGATACCGACGCCGTGGCGGGGCTGACCCGCCCCAGTCCGATCGCGTCGGGGCACAGGCAATTCGACATGCTGTGTGGCATCCATGCAGCAGATTCCCATGGTTTTCCAGGCACTCAGAGGGGCTGTTGAGTGCTCATAATAGCAGGATTCAGGTTTTTCGGCTACAGCGGTTTTCCCCGCTCATGCGGTGGCCGCCGTGTCGACCGGCAATTCGAAATGGACCGTTGATCCTGGCCGGTTGACCGCTACTATTGCATTGTCTTGCCGTGGCAGGTTTTTCGTGCCACATTTGTGAAGATGTCCGCGAACTCGGCCATGGGCCGACCCGTCCCGGTATCAGCCCCCCTTGATTTTCTGAGGGCACAACAATGATGAAAAAGATGAAACAATTCTTAATAGCAGCTGTTGCGATGACGCTCGTAGCGGTGACGGTTTCCCAAGCCGAAGCGGGACGCTGGGGTTACGGACGCCCGGTTCCGGGGTACGGATGGGTGCGCCCGGTCCCGCCCGTGGTGGTCGCGCCGCGGTACTACCGGCCTGTGTACGTCGCGCCCCCTATCATCACACCCCCTATCATCGCGCCCCCCATCTACCATGGTCCGTATTACTATTATGGGTACGGGCCCCGGCCTGCCCGTGTCGTGGTGCGGGGAGGACACTACGGCGGCAGTATGATCGTGCGGACCCCCGGCTTCGGACTGGGACGGTGAAAGGCTCGGTCATTCTGAGCCGGTTGTTGTAGTGGACAAATCCATGCCATGGATGGGCCCATTCGCATGGACTGCCTACTCCTCACCGTGCAGCGGTTACATCCCGCAATTGGCCGAAGGCCACTATCAACGTAGCCTGGGGCACCGCCCCAGGAAATCGAAGCCATGGCACACGTTTGGCTGAAGGCCAAACTCACCTACGGCATGGTCTCCCATGTGTGAATATGGCCTTCGGCCAAACACCTCGTTGTGCTCCCATTTCTGGGGCGTTGCCCCAGGCTACGGTGAGAACTGACCTTCGGCCAGACGACAGCTATCCC
>JAAYDI010000164.1 GCA_012729315.1 Planctomycetaceae bacterium | reverse complement strand
GGCCTTCGGCCAATTGCGGGATGGAACCGCTGCACGGTGAGGAGGTAGGCAGTCCATGCGAATGGGCCCATCCATGGCATGGATTTGTCCACTACAACCGGCTCAGAATGACCGAGCCTTTCACCGTGCCACAGCCCCTCCGTCAGCACGGCTAACAAGTAAGCTGCCACACGGGCCAGTGGGGAAGGGATACCGTCAGTCGCCAATTCCGAACTTTCGAATTCCCGAATTCCTGAATTTCCGAATTGCCCTGGTCGCTCTCCCGAGAAAGTGCGTTCCTGCACCTTGTGATGCCGGGGGAGCAATTGCATCTGCCCGGGAAGCTTGGTAATCTGGTGGCTGTCAACCCACCGGCGGAGGGCGGAACGCCCTGGGAGTGGCTCTGTTCCAGCAACTCAGCATCGGACAACGGCTATGGGGTCTTTGCGAACTCAGGAAAACGAAGGTGTACTGGTCGTCAGCTTCACCGACACGAAGATTCTGGACGAGGCCAAGATCCAGAAGATCGGCAGCGAGTTGATCGCAGCTGCCGATGCCGCCGCGGCGGCGGAGAAGAAGATGGTCCTGAACTTCACCGGTGTCGATTTCATGTCGTCAGCGATGATCGGCAAGCTTGTTCTCCTGAACAAGAAGTGCAAGATGGACTCGGTTGACCTGAAGTTGTCGGACATCTGCGGCAACGTGCAGGAAGTGTTCAAGATCATGAAGTTGAACAAGGTCTTCGACATATACAAGACCGAGGACAAGGCGCTCAAGGCATTCAGCAAGAAGGGCTGGTTCGGCTAGACGTTGCCGAACGACCGCTGCGGCCTGGGTGGGGGCCAGCTGACGGCCGGGCGCGATCCGCCGCCCTCATCCGCCCAACTGGTACATCGCGCGCCGCGGCCGGATGAACTCCGGCGAGTCGATGCCATGGCCGGCCTTCTTCGCGCCGATACAGTGTCGCACCAGGTCGGCCACCTGCTCATCGCTGGCCCCCTGCCGCAGCAGCGCGCGGGCGTCCCACTCGACGGTCGAGAACAGGCAGTTGCGCACCTGTCCTTCGGCCGTGATCCGCAAGCGGCTGCAATCGCCGCAGAAAGGCTCTGTCACCGGGTTGATGAACCCGATCCGTCCGCCACTGTCGGCCAGCGCGTAGTCGACTGCCGGCTGGCTGCGATCCTCGCGAGTGACCGGCACGAGCGGCCCGAATCGCTGTTCCAGCTGCGCGCGAATCACGGCACCCGGCAACACGTACTGAGAATGCCAGTTGCTGTCCGCGTCGAGCGGCATGAACTCGATGAACCGCAATTCCATGGCGTGTGCCAGCGCATACTCGGCCAGCGCGATGACCTCCGACTCCGTGATCCCGCGAATGGCCACGGTGTTGAGCCGGATCTTGTCGAAGCCGGCCTGCACGGCCGCGTCGATCCCGGCCAGCACGCGGGCCAGCCCATCCCGGCGGGCGATGCGGCGGAAGGTGGTCTCCCGCAGCGAGTCCAGGCTGATGTTCAGACGCTGCAGCCCGGCGGCGCGGAGGGGGGCAGCGTGTTCCGCCAGCAGCAGGCCGTTGGTCGTCATGGCCAGGTCTGCCACACCCGGGATGGCCGCCAGTTGGCGGACCAGCGCCGGGAGTCCCGCGCGCACCAGCGGCTCGCCCCCCGTGATCCGCAGCCGGCGCACGCCCAGCGCGACCGAGATCCGCACGAACCGCTCGATCTCCTCGAACTGGAGGATCTCGCTGCGCTGCCGGAACTGCACCGCCTCCTCCGGCATGCAGTAGAAGCAGCGCAGATTGCAGCGATCGGTCACGCTCAGGCGCAGATTGTCGTGAACCCGACCGAAGCGGTCGACCAGAGGCCCTTCACATTGCATCCGCCTCTCCCAGGCAGCCATTGTGGTCACGTCGCACCACGCGTCATCATCACGGTGGGTTATCACGGTGGATCGTCATGGTGGGGAGCTGTCTTGCTGTTCGCCGGCGGGATTCACCCACTCGGCAGTTCCGTCCGCGTAGTTTTCTTTCTTCCAGATGGGCACGACCTGCTTGAGGCGGTCAATCAGCCATCGTCCGGCCTCGAACGCAGCCTGGCGGTGCGCCGCGCTCACCGCGATCGCCACGCCGATCTCCTCCAGCTCCAGATGTCCCACGCGATGGACCACGCAGACATCAACCAGTGTCCACCGCTGGCGCGCCGCGCGTTCCAACTGCTGCAATTCGGCCTCTGCCATTTCCGGATAGCATTCATAATCCAATGATACGCTGCGGCGCCCATGTGTAAACTCGCGCGTGGTGCCCAGGAACAGGACCACGGCGCCAGCCTGTGGCGACCGCACACGGCGCAACACTTCGTGCACATCGATCTCGTGGTCAGTAATGCGGATCATGCTGATCCTGCCGCGGCGTCGTGCCGCACCGGGCGGGGTGGTTGAGCGCAAGCGAATCACACCTGCTTGAGTATACCGGCCGCGTGCACTCCTGATCAGCCACCACTGACCGGCGGAAAGCCGGCGATCTCCGCATCCGCCACCAGGGACATGTCATCTGTCGCGTACTGGCGGTCCACGGCGAACAGGAGGTGGGCAACCCGGTCCTGCAGCGCCGGATACTGTTCGGCCAATCCCCTGCGCAGGTCGGCGACCGTGGCCGCCTCGGGCAACTCCACAGACACCCGATCCTGCCCCACCTGCTGCCGGGCGGCGGCGAAGAGCCTGACACATACTTTCATGACACGATCAGCTCCTCACTTTTGCGGGTGAGCAGGGCGGCCAGCTCCGGCATCAGCCCGTAGGACAGGGCCAGAACCTTGAGCGGGTGGACGGTGGTTTTCGTGGTACCCTGTTCCATCTGGAGCTTGCAGGCGCTGCACTCGGTGGTTCCCAGCTGGATGAAGGGCGAGCGGAGCGCGGAGATCAGTCCCCAGCCGGTGCGCAGGCTGCTGCGGTAATTGGCACGCCGCAATCCAAACGTACCGGCCATCCCGGAACAGGCACCGCTGATCGGCGTGACGGTCAGGCCGGGGATGAGTCGCAGCAGCTGGTAGCCGGGCATGCCGCCCCCCAGCGCCCGCAGGTGGCAGGGCTGATGATATCCCAGCACGGTGTTGACCGGCTTGAGGTCCAGTTCCAGTTGTCCCTCCTGGTGGAGTTTCCAGAGGTAGGTGCACGCTTCGCTGGTGTTGTCGGCCACCAGCCGCGCGTCATCATCTTCCACGAGATACCGGTATTCATGCGTGAGGCACAGCGCGGCCGCCGGTTCCGTCGTCACGATGCGGTAACCTTGGCGCACCGCTTCGGCCAGCAGCTGCACGTTATGGACCGCGAACTTCCGGGCGATATCGACGGCTCCGATGGAGATGGCCGCCATGCCGGATTGCAGCTGGGTGGGGGGCACATAGACGGCGATCCCGTTGTGTTCACACACGGCCACCAGCGCCTCGGCCAGTTGCACGTCATGCCAGTTGGCATAGACGTCCACAAAGAAGACCACTTTCCGGCCAGTGCGGCGCGTGGGACGTGTCAGCCGGCGCCGATGCGCCCGGCGGATGAAGCTGCTGGCGGCAAACCGGGGCAGCTTCCGCCCTTGGGCCACGCCCAACACACGTTCGAGCACCCACCGCATCTGGCGATTCCCTATCGCCCAGTTGGCCAACGGATGCAGCAACGATCCCCACGCGCCGACCCGGTCCAGATGGGCCAGGAACCAGTCGGTGAGGCGCAGTCCGTTAGTGATGACGTATTGTGCTTTGCACTCGACCATCAACTTCGGAATATCCACGTTCCCGGGGCACTCCAGACGGCACTGGTGGCAGTGCACGCACAGGTCGGCCAGTTTTTTGAGGTCATCGCCATCGAGGACGTCCGGATCGAGGCGGCCGGTGAGGATGGCGCGCATCAGATTGGCCTTCGCCCGGGGGGTTGCTTCTTCGCGCGGCCCACCGCGGAAGATGGGACACATCCGTTCGTCAGGCAGCTGGGTGCGGCAGCGTGCGCAGCCGTTGCAGGTCCGCGCCGCGTAACCCATGGAAGCGGTGCGCCAGGCCAGCTGCGGCGTAAACAGCGCCATGGCCTGCTCTGCCTCCGGCTCAGCCGCGCCACCGGCCCCCTCCGTCGCAACCGGGCGGGCCACCACCGCCCGCAGGTTCGCGGTCACCACCTGCGGCGCGTCGGCCACCTTCTTGCCGGGGTTGAGGATGTTCTGCCGGTCGAAGATGCGTTTGACCTGCCGAAACACGTCGTAGAGGGGACCATACTGCTGCTGGACGAACCACGAGCGGCTGAGTCCGTCGCCATGTTCGCCGCTGATCGTCCCGGCAACGTCCTGCACGTGCTGATACAGATCGGTCGCCACGTCCCGCATCTTACCCAGACAATCGGGGCTGGCCAGATCCAGGAAGGGGCGGATGTGCAGTTGCCCCTGTGCGGCGTGTGCATAGAGCGAGGCGGTGACCTGGTGGGCTTTCAGAACGTTCTGCATTTGCACCAGGAAATCAGGCAGTGCTGCTGGCGGGACGGCGATATCCTCGACGAACGGCAGCGGCCGGGTCGAGCCTCGCAAGCTGTACAGGCTGGGTACCACCCGGCGCGCCAGCTGCCAGAACAGCTGCACGTCTTCGGGATCGAGCGACGCGCGGGAGTCGAAGGCCAGGCGTTTGCGGCGTTGGATCCGCACGACCAGGTTCTGCATGTGTTGCCGCACCTCGTCCGGCGTCGCGCCCTGCACCTCGACCAGCAGCATCGCCTCGGCGTCGCGCGGGATGAACAGGTCGAACCGCACATCGGCTTCGCGCGCGATACTCAGCAGCCGGCGGTCCATCAAGTCGCAGGCGGACGCGTCCATTCCCGCGATCTCCAGGGCCCCGCGGGCTGCCGATTCCAGCCGGTCGAAGAACAGCAGCACCACGCCCACGCACTTGGGCAGCGGCTCAGTGCGTACGGTGGCTTCCGTGATCAGCGCCAGCGTGCCCTCGGAGCCCACCAGCAGGCGGGCCAGATCCAGGGTGCCGTCTTGGAGCACATCGGCCAGATGGTAGCCCGATCGGTTCACCTTGGTCTTCGGCGTGTGCTGTTCGATCAGCTCCCGGGCCGGCTCGAGCACGCTGGCCAGATCGCGGACCAGGGCTTGCCGGCGCGCCACCGCCGGATCGCTGCTGGCCGGCTCCTCGACGGGATGGCGGGAGGCTTCGATGACGGAGCCGTCGGCCAGCACCACCTGCAGCGACAGCACGGTATCCCGGGCCGACCCGTACCGCAGCCAGTGGCTGCCGGCGCTGTTGAGCGCCAGGACGCTGCCCATGGTCGAGACATTGAGGGTCGCGGGGGCGGGGCCATAGGTGCGGCCACGTTCAGCCAGGAACCGATTCAAGAGGGCGCACACCACACCCGGCTGGACGCGGACCGCCTCGTGCTCCCAGGCCAGAATCCGCCGCATCGCGTAGGAGAAATCCACGACCAGACCGGGACCAATCGACTCGCCCGCCAGCCCGCTGCCGGCCCCCCGGGCATGCAGCGGAATCTCGCTCTCGGCCGCGTACTGTACGCACGCCACGACATCCGCCAGCCCGCGCGGGCGGACCACACCCAACGGCCGGATCTCATACACGCTGGCATCCGCGGCATACATCTGGACGAAGATATCGTCGCAGTACACATCGCCGTCAAGCAACCCGCGCAAGTCGGCCTGGATCCGTTCTCGCTCTTGATCCATAGGCGGTCGCGATCACCTGCTGAAACATCCGTCACTATCCCGCGGCGTGCCGCGGTACCTGCCACAATCGTACCAGCGTTGAGCCTGCCGTGCCACTTACCGTCGCTGGCCATAGATGAGCTGCATGACTTCCGAACGTGTCGACAGGTTGGTGCGAAATACCCCCTTCATCGCGGACGTGACGCACAAGCTGTCAGGCTTCCGCACGCCCCGAATGGTCATGCAGGTGTGGGTCGCTTCCAGCACCACGGCCACGCCGCGCGCATTGAGTTCGTTGGTCAGCAGATTCGCAATGTCTTCGGTCATCCGTTCCTGGACCTGGGGACGATGCGACAACGTTTCCACCACGCGCGCGAGTTTGCTCAGACCGATGACCTTGCCCGCCGGCAGGTACGCCACGTGGGCCTTGCCGATGAACGGCAACAGATGGTGCTCACAGATGCTGCAGAAACTGATGTCCCGCACCAACACGACTTCGTCGTACTTCTCCGTGAAAAACTTCTCCAGGTAGATCTTCGGATCGACCCGCATCCCGCTGAGCAGCTCCGCATACATGCGGGCGACGCGGGCCGGTGTCTCCCGCAATCCCTCGCGATCCGGATCCTCTCCGACGGCCAGCAGAATCTCCCGGACGGCATGCCGTATCCGCTCCTGGTCCACCTGTATCACCGGGCCACCAGCATCGTCGGCGGCAAGCACTGAATCCACCATGGTGGGTTGACTCGCAGTAAGGAAGGCGTCTTCGTCGTGGTACAGGCAGACGGCCACCTGGATCAGCCCCTGATAGAACGGCCGCCCTGGCCCGTGGCCAAGTCTAGAGCTGACCGCGCGGACGGTCAACCTGCTGGCTTGACACGACCGGCGCACGACGTGCACAATTGGCCGACGAGGCCGCATGCCGGTCATACAGCTGAGAACACTGCGGAACTCTCCATGGCCGCATCGACTCCCGAAAAGCGTTACGCCGCACAGGTTGTCCGGGCGCTGCAGCGTGCCTATCCCGCCGCCGCTTGCGCCCTGCATCACGACGGCCCCCTGCAGTTGCTGATCGCCACAATCCTCTCTGCGCAGTGCACTGACCAGCGCGTGAACATGGTCACGGCGACCCTCTTCAGGCGATACCCCACAGCGGCGGACCTGGCGGCCGTCCCGCTGGAGAAACTGGAGCAGGAGATCAAGAGCACCGGTTTTTTCCGCAACAAGGCCCGCAACATCCAGGCGTGCTGCCGGCAACTGGTGGATCTGCACGGCGGGCAAGTGCCAGCCGACATGGACCTGTTGGTGGCGTTGCCGGGTGTGGGGCGGAAGACGGCCAACGTCGTCCTGGGCACGGCGTTCGGGAAGCCAACGGGGGTCGTGGTCGATACCCACGTAACGCGTATCGCCCGCCGACTGGGCCTGACCCGCGAAAAGACGGCGGAGAAAATCGAAGCGGATCTGATGGCCTTGTTGCCGCGCCGCGCGTGGATCGATTTCTCGCACCGCGTGATCCACCACGGACGACAGGTCTGCAAGGCCCGCAAACCGCTGTGCGCCGGGTGTATCCTGGACGATATCTGTCCACGCGTGGGAGTTGTCATCTGATTTGGTCCGTACCGGGAGACGCAGACCATGATCCTGTCCGGGGAAAAGATCCGCCAGAAACTCGGTGGCGACATCGTGATCGACCCGTTCGATCCCAAATACCTCAACCCGAACAGCTACAACCTCAGGCTGCACAACGAGATGTTGACCTACGAGGAGGTGGTGCTGGACATGCGCAAGAGCAACCGAGTGCGGCGGCTCACGATCCCCCCCAGCGGCATCGTACTCAACCCGAATCAGCTGTACCTGGGGCGCACGGTGGAACGCACGGAGACCTACAATCTGGTACCGATGATTGAGGGGCGTTCGTCGGTGGGGCGGCTCGGCCTGTTCGTGCACGTGACGGCCGGTTTCGGCGACGTGGGCTTCTGCGGCTTCTGGACACTCGAGATGTTCGCCGTGCAGCCGGTGCGGATCTATCCAGGAGTGCCGATCTGCCAGATTTTCTACCACGAGATCGTCGGCGACATCCGGGAGTATGCCAGCGACAAGTACCAGCACAATCGCGACATCCAGCCCAGCCTGTTGTTCAAGGAGCTGAATCCAAACGCCGAGCGGGAGGACCCGCAGCGCACGTTCGATTTCGGGACCGAACGCTTTGACTGACCTGCCGCCGCGCGGTGTCACATCACGGCGAAGTAGCTTTCCACGGCGAAGTCAAGCATCTCGTTCGTCAGAACAGGCTCGCGTCGCTCGTAGCGGCAGCGATTGCGGACCTGCAGCAGCAGGTCGCGGGGCTGGCAGCAGCGGAAGGGGCGCGAGATCGGCCGGTAGTGGGTGTCGATCAGGTAGTCGATCGCGTCGCCGTTGAAGGGAATATTGTACGACTTGCACATCAGCCGGAAGAGTTCCCGGAACTCGTCCTCCGTCGGATCGATGACTTCGATCTTGTAGGGGATACGGCGCAGGAACGCGTCGTCCACCAGATCGCGCGGTTCGAGGTTGGTGGAGAAGATGATCAGCTGGTCGAAGGGCACCTGGATTTTCTTGCCGTTGGCCATATTCAGGAAGTCATACCGTTTTTCCAGCGGCACGATCCAGCGGTTGAGCAACTCGTCGGTGCTCATCTGCTGGCGGCCGAAGTCGTCGATGACCAGGGTACCGCAATTGCTCTTCATCTGCACCGGCGCTTCGCTGGTGCCCGTCGACTTGTTCTGCGTCACTTCCAGGTTGTCCATCGTCAATTCGCCACCCACCACGATTGTGGGGCGGCGGATGCGGATCCAGCGTCGATCGATGCGCGAGCTGTCCAGCAGCCCTTCGCATTTTTCGACCGGCAGCTCTTCGTGGTTCATCGGGTCGTAGAGGCGCATGATTTCGCCATCCACGCCAATCGCGCGGGGAATCCAGATCGACTGCCCGAAGGCTGCGGTCACACGTTCGGCGATACTCGTCTTGCCGTTGCCCGGCGCTCCGAACAGGAACAGGCCGCGGCCGGAATTGACGGCTGGCCCGAGCCGCGCCAGCATGGCCGGATTGATCAGCAGATCGCTGAACGCGCCCCGCAGGTCGTCCGCCGTCGGATGCTGTTTCTCCAGCGACTGGGCGTGGACGCTGTCGACGTAGGAGGCCAGCGTGACGGGGGCGGCGCCGAAATAGCTGCAATGTTCGGCATACCGGCGGGCGCGTTCCCGGCCGAGGTCGGTCAGCTGGTACAGGTAATCATTCATGGCCGCCGAGCCGCGATAGACCACCAGCTGATCCTGCTTGAACTTGCGCAGCAGTTCGTCGACCAGGACGAACGGCAGACGAATGTGGTCGGCGATGTCACGTCCCACCAGGTCGCCGCGGGAGAGGAGCAGTTTGAGGATGAGGGCTTCCACTTCGCTTTCGGACAGCCCGACTTCACTGAGTGTCTGGGGCTCGCGCGGCACGAACTCGTCCACGGTCGCGTCCCGCGCGTCGGCCTCCGCGCCGGCGACGGCGTCCGCCAGCTCCCCGCTGCTGCCCGCCTGCGTCAGCCGGGTGATCCGCTGCAGCAACCCGTTGAGCTTCTCGTCATCGCCGCCCGCCTGGGCAGCCTTCTCGTGCGTCGGCTCCGTGGCGGCCAGTGTCTCCCACGGATCAGACAGGTCGCCGTCGCGATGCTGCTTGCCAACCAGGCGGGAGAGGATGTCGGGGTCGGACGATGAGGACATGGTAGGCGCTCTCGGTGGAATGTCGATTTGTCGAAGCGGCGAGACAGGAACGGCAATGCATTGGAAACAACGGTAGTGCATTGGAAACCTACGTCTCATCCCCGTTCCGGTCAAACCTCAGCGGGCCGGTTGTGACGGCTGTGTGGAACCGGCCGGGCAGGCCGGGCGCCGGCTGACATCTCCGGCGCCTGCCCCGCGGGCAGGCCGGCTGATGAACTATACTTGTGGCGCAGATCCTGGCCCCTTGCCATCAGCCACCCATGAAGACCTCGATTCGCAAGAGCAAAACGCGCCGCCCTTCCACTGGTGCCGGGCCCTCGCGTGACCCGGCGCTGGAACGACTGTTTTCCCGGATGACCGGCGCCTCGGCGTTCTCGGCCAACGCACGGGAGATCGTGCGGTTGGCCAACCGTTCGACCGGCAGCCTGGAAGAGCTGCAGAAGCTGATCCAGACCGACCCGTCGCTCGTCGCGCTGCTGCTGCGCCGCGTCAACTCGCCGTACTACCACCTCGACCGGCATGTACAGGACTTGACGGTTGCCGCGCATCTGCTGGGGTTCCGCGAATTCCGCAATCTGGCGATCACCGTGTATCTGTCCCGGATGTTCGAGTCCCCGATGGAGGACGGGGCGTTCCGCACGGCCGGGCTGTGGAATCATTGCGTGGCGGTGGCGGCGGCCGCCCACCTGGTCTCGCGCGTGTGCGGCTGCGGCATACCGGCCGACGCGTACATCGCGGGCCTGTTGCACGACATCGGCTTCCTGCTCATCCATCGTCACGTCCATCGCCGGTTCGCGCAGTTGGTGGCCCGTGCGCGCGGCGCGCTGACCATCCTCGAGGAGGAGCGGTCGGCCTACGGATTCGACCACGCACAACTGGGCGCTTACCTGGCCCGGCAGTGGGATTTTCCCGCCGCCGTGGTGGACGCCGTTCAGTTCCATCACAGCGTGGATACCTATGCCGGTCCGCACCTCCAGTTCGTGAGCGTGGTGGCGGCCACCAACTACCTGTGCAGCCGTGCCGGCTGGACGTCGCTGGGCGTCCACAGTCTGCCGCTGCCGCCCGACAGCGTGTACCGCGCTCTCGGACTCGACCACCTGGCTTTGACGGTCATCTGGGACGAGCTGCTGCCGACGCTGGACAAGGCGACATCGCTGGCTACGGCCTGAGTCGCGGGCCCGCAGCGCGCGGCGCGCCCGTCGGCCGACCCGGCAGGCTTCTGCTGCAGGGCCGGTGGCCGCCAACCGTGTCGATGCAGTAGAATGCGTCGCCATGAGCCACAACACACCTGCTACGGACTTGTTGAATATCCGCACCCCGCTGCGGACAGCGCGCGGGCCGGTGGCGATCTACCACCTGGCACGTCTGGAAGACCAGGGGCTGGGAGGCATCTCCCGCCTGCCCTATTCCATCCGCATTCTGCTCGAAGCGGTCGCCCGCAACTGCGACGGATACGTGATCCGCCCGAGCGACGTGCAACACCTCGCCGCGTGGTCGGCCACGGATCTGGCGGCGGTCGAGATCCCGTTTCCGCCGGCCCGGGTCGTGCTGCAGGACTTCACCGGCGTGCCCGCGGTCGTCGATCTGGCCGCGATGCGCAGTGCGATGCAGCGGCTGGGAGGTGACCCGCAGCGCATCAACCCGCTCATCCCGGTCGACCTGGTCATCGATCATTCGGTGCAGGTGGATCATTTTGGCAGCCCCGCCGCGTTGCAGGCCAACATCGACCTGGAGTTCGCGCGGAACCGGGAGCGGTACGAGTTCCTGCGGTGGGGGCAGCGTGCATTCAAGAATTTCCGGGTCGTGCCTCCCGGCGTGGGGATCATCCATCAGGTGAACCTGGAGATGCTGGCCGGCTGTGTGTTCTTGCGTCAGGACGCTGCAGGTCTGGTGGCTGTGCCCGATACGCTGGTGGGCACGGACAGCCACACGACGATGATCAACGGGCTGGGCGTCCTCGGCTGGGGCGTGGGGGGCATCGAGGCCGAGGCCGTGATGCTCGGACAGCCCATCTATATGCTCCTGCCGGAGGTTGTCGGCTTCGAACTGTCCGGCCAGTTGTCTCCCGGCGTCACCGCCACCGACGCCGTACTGACTGTCACCCAGCTCCTGCGGCGGGAAGGGGTCGTGGGCAAGTTCGTCGAGTTCTACGGGAGCGGCGTCGACAGCATGTCGCTGGCGGACCGAGCTACGATCGCTAACATGGCCCCCGAATACGGCGCGACGATGGGCTTTTTCCCCGTCGACGACGAGACACTCAACTACCTGCGGCGCACGGGGCGCAGCGGGAAAGAGGTGGACCTGGTCGAGCGCTACACGAAGGAACAGGGGCTGTTCCGGGCCAGCACGTCCCCCGTGCCCACGTACACCAAGACCCTCTCGCTCGACCTCGCGGCGGTCGAGCCCAGCCTGGCAGGTCCGAAGCGTCCCCAGGACCGGGTGGCGCTGGGAGCCATGCAGACTTCATTCCGCAGCGCTTTGACCGCGGCGGTGGCCGCACGCGGGTTTGCGCTCGCTCCGCAGGACGCCCAGCGCCGCGTGGCGGTCGCGGGTGGAGCGGAAGGCAGCACGCTCGGACACGGCGCCGTCGTCATCGCCTCGATCACCAGCTGTACCAACACGAGCAATCCATCGGTCATGATGGCCGCGGGACTGCTGGCACGCAACGCGGTCGCGCGGGGCCTGCGCGTCCCACCCCACGTCAAGACCAGCCTGGCACCCGGTTCGCGCGTCGTGACAGACTACCTGAACCAGGCGGGGCTCACCCCCGCGCTCGAACAGCTGGGGTTTCACACCGTGGGCTACGGGTGCGCGACCTGCATTGGCAACAGCGGCCCCTTGCCAGAGCCTGTGGCACAGGCCATCACGCAGGGGAATCTGGTGGCCGCGGCCGTACTGAGTGGCAACCGCAACTTCGAAGGGCGCGTCAACCCGCTCGTGAAAGCCAACTACCTGGCCAGCCCGCCGCTGGTGGTCGCCTACGCGCTGGCTGGCACGGTGGATGTGGATCTCACCACCGAACCGCTCGGCACGGACCCCGCTGGCCAGCCGGTGATGCTGCACGACATCTGGCCCACCGCTCAGGACATCCAGCAGGCGGTGGACGAATGTGTGTTGCCGGAGCAGTTCACCCGGCGGTACGCTGAAGCCCTGGAATCGAACGCGAAGTGGAACGCGATCCGAGTGACCGATGCCGACCTGTATCAGTGGGATCCGCAGAGTACCTATATCCAGGAGCCGCCATTCCTGCTCGACCTGACCGCTGAAGTACAGCCGATTCGAGCCATCCACGGCGCTCGAGTCCTGGCCGTGCTGGGCGACTCCGTCACCACCGACCACATCTCGCCAGCCGGCTCCATCGCCAAAGACAGCCCGGCCGGCAAGTACCTGATCGCTCACCAGGTCGCGCCGTCCGATTTCAACAGCTATGGATCGCGGCGCGGCAACGACCGCGTCATGATCCGCGGTACGTTTGCGAACATCCGGATTCGCAACCACCTGGCGCCGGGCACGGAGGGGGGTTGGACTCAGCACCTCCCGGACGGCGAGCAGATGACGATTTACGATGCGTCCGAGAAATATCGCGCTGCGGGCGTGCCGCTGCTCGTCCTGGCCGGCGCCGAGTATGGCACGGGCAGCAGCCGGGACTGGGCAGCCAAGGGCACTTTCCTGCTGGGTGTCCGAGCGGTGATCGCCGTCAGCTTCGAACGGATCCACCGCAGCAACCTGGTCGGCATGGGAGTGCTCCCGTTGGAGTTCCTCCCGGGTCAGACCTGGCAGTCGCTCGGATTGACCGGCCGCGAGTCTTACGACATTGTGGGACTCGACGACCACCTGCAGCCACAGAGCACCATCCAGGTGAGCGCCACAAGCGACGACGGAAGGGTGACAGACTTCCCCGTCATTGTCCGGATCGATACACCGGTCGAGATGGACTACTATCGCAACGGCGGCATCTTGCAGACGGTGCTGCGGAAACTGAAGTGAGCCGGATCTGGATCCGGGCCACTCGCGCCACGGACCCCTATTCGACCGGTTCCAGTTGGTGGCTGTAGTGCTCAATCGTCTCGGTCGGACTGAGATTGAACACGGCGCGGCCGTCGGTAGTCCATTGTGTGCCATCGAAGTAGAACACGGCTGTTGCCGCGTGCTGGGACCACTCCGCCTCCCGTTCGTCGGGCACGTCCTCCTCGGACGCCGCCAGAGTGATCGTGATGCCGACGAGCGCCCG
>JAAYDI010000163.1 GCA_012729315.1 Planctomycetaceae bacterium | reverse complement strand
TTCCTGGGGCGTTTGCCCCAGGCTACGTTGATAGTGGCCTTCGGCCAATTGCGGGATGGAACCGCTGCACGGTGAGGAGGTAGGCAGTCCATGCGAATGGGCCCATCCATGGCATGGATTTGTCCACACTACAACCGGCTCGGAATGACCGAGCCTTTCACCGTCCCAGTCCTGCCCCGCACGCGGTACGTTGTGTGGCACTTCCCGCTGCGCCGTCGGCACCACGCCCAATTACGGAGTACTGGGGCGCGTGGCTAGAATAGCGGAGTTTGGAGTCGTCCACGCCCCGGGGTCCGGCAAGGCAGGTTCGCGTTGTCCACGTTCTTCACGCACCCATGTCCACTCGTGTCTTGCTTCCTGCTGCCGAGCGGAACGGCAGTCGTGTGGGGGATCCTGTTCGCCGCCGGTTGTGACCGCCAGTCCAGCTCGGAACCGCAGCGGGCCCCCGATCTGCCACCGTTGTTCGAGGAGGTCGAAAACGAGCTGGGGATACACTTCGTCCACGATCCGGGCACGCCGGGGACATGGTTCTACCCGGAGATCATGGTCATGGGCGCGGCGCTGCTGGACTACAACTGCGACGGCAGGCTGGACATTTACCTGCTGGGCTGTGGCGAACCGGAGATGAGTGGTGTGAAACGCGATCCGGCAGCGGCGCGCAACCGCCTGTTCCGCCAGGAACCTGACGGGCGTTTCACGGACGTTACCGACGAGTCCGGGCTGGGCAACGAGGGATACACGATGGGAGTCGCCGTGGGGGACATTAACAACGACGGATATCCCGACGTGTACGTCACGAACTATGGCCGGGACGCGCTGTACGTGAACGAGCGGAACGGGCATTTCCGCGAGATCACGGACCAGGCGGGTGTGGTGCATGAGCGGTGGTCGGGCGGCGCCTGCTTCGTGGATTACGATCGCGATGGCTGGCTCGATCTGTACGTTGCCAACTACCTGGACTACTTCCCGTCGCGTGCGTGCTACGGTTCGAGTGGACGGCGGGACTACTGCGGGCCGGCGTCGTTCGACAAGTCGGCCGACCGGCTGTTCCGCAACGTGACGGGCGAGCAGCCGGGGCAGGGTCCGGCCCATGCGGACCCGGCGGCCATCCGTTTCGTCGACGTGACGGTGGCGGCGGGCATCGCCAAGCGGGAAGCTTCCGGGCTGGGCGTCGTCGCGTTGGACTGCAATGACGACGGCTGGCAGGACATTTACGTGGCCAACGACATGATGGCCAACACCCTGTGGATCAACCAGCAAGACGGGACCTTTCGTGACGAGGCATTGCCGCGTGGCGCGGCGTATGATTCATTGGGGCGGCCGGCGGCCAACATGGGCATCGCCTTCACGGATCTGAACGGTGACCAGCTCCCCGATCTCTACGTGACCCACATGGCTGGCGAGATGAACGTGCTGTACATGAGCGACGGCCCGATTGGGTACCGGGAAGAGGCGATGCAGGCGGGGCTGGCCGCCCCCATGCATCCGCTGACGACGTTCGGAGCGGTGTTCTTTGACCTCGACCACGACGGAGACGACGATCTGGCAGCCGTGCACGGAACGATGAAGCTGCCCGACACGGCGGTGACGATCCCCCCGTTTGATGACCGGGAAGCCTACTGGAAGATCTTTGCCGAGCCGAACATGATCTTCCTCAATCAAGGCGACAACCACTTCACGCTGCACCGCAGCCGGCGCGAGACCTTCAGCACCCGGTGCGAGGTGTCGCGCGGCTTGTGCGTCGGTGACATCGACAACGACGGAGATCTCGACATGCTGCTGACCGACACGGCAGCACCGGCCCGGCTGTATCGCAACGTGGCTCCCAAAGCGGGGAACTGGCTGCGTGTGCGCGCGGTGGAACCGGACTTGGGGGGACGCGACGCGTACGGCGCGCGGATCACGGTGTACGGAGGCGGGAAGCAGTGGACTCGGTGGATCAGTCCGAGTGGCAGTTACCTGGGGAGCCACGATCCCGTGGCGCATTGGGGGCTGGGTCCGCTGCCGGTCATCGATCGCATCGACGTGCGTTGGCCGGACGGGAGTGAAGAGTCGTTTGCCGGCGGCCCGGTGAATCGGCTGCGGGTCCTGGCGCATGGCGCCTCCACCGCTCCAGCCACCGCCGCCGCGCACCGCCCTTGAAACGTTTCATGGTGCTCCCACACGTGAGGAATGGTGTCATGGCCCGCGAATCACGGCGACTGACGCACGCACACGCGCAGCGTCCGCAGACGCTGCCGTCGGCCGAGCGGCCGCCGGGCGGATCTGCGTCTGCTCGCCGCTGGCGGCTCGCCAGCCTGACGCTGTGCGGAGCCATCCTGATTGGTGTCGCCACGTGGATCCGGCTGCACGTGACCTCCAATCCGATGCTGAGCATCCCACCGGTGGAGACGGCCGGTCTGCTGCCGGCGGTGGCCCAGGAGATAGACGAAAAACAGATGGCGATTGTCGCACGTCCCAACCACGCGACCGCCTGGGGGGAGTATGGCCTGGTGTTGTTGGCACATGGCTTTCGCAAGGAGGCTGGCGACTGTTTTGCGCGGGCGGAAGCACTCGAGCCAGAGAACTACCAGTGGTCCTACTATCTGGGCATGACGATGGGGGTCTGGGACGCCGAGGTGTCACGCAGCGCCTTTGCGCGGGCGGTCGAGAAAGCGCCGACGCGGTTATCAGTTCGGCTGCGACTGGCCGAATGGCTCTTCGACTTGCGGCAGTTGGAGGAATGTGAGCGGCACGTGCAGCAGGCGTTGCAGCAAGACCCGGACAGCGCTCGGGCACAGTTGCTCCAGGCGCGTCTGCTGTTCCAGCGCGGTGCTGAGAAGGAGAGTCTGGAGTGGGCCCAGAGAGCGGCCAGCTCGCCGCAGGGTAATCGCCGCGACGTCCACGAGCTGCTGGCGCGCATCTACCAGCGTTTGGGAGATGCCGACGCGGCGGCGGTCGAGATCGAACGCACCGAACAGCTGCCGCCGGGCGTGCCCGTCTGGGACGATCCGGAAATGGGGTTCGGCGCCGCGTACCTCCGCGACGCCAGCGTACTCCACACCCTGGCCGAGCTGTCGCGAGCGCGGGGGGACATGGAAGGCTGCCTGCAGCGGTTGCGCCAGATCGTGACCTCCGAACCGAACAATGTCATCGCCAAGGAAAAACTGGCTGCCACGCTGGTGGAACTCCAGCAGTACGACGAGGCACAACAGTTTCTCGACGAAGCGCTGGCGGCGCAACCGCACTCGGCGGACCTGCTGTATCTGCGCGGCAAGGTGCATCTGGCACGGGGCGAACACGAGGCGGCGTGCGCGCGGTTGCAACGGGCGATCAAGGTGAAACCTGATTACGAACAGGCCTACACGGCGCTGGGGTATATCCACATCGCGCGGCAGGACCCGACGGCGGCATTGGCCGCCCTGCGGGAAGCCATCCGGCTGGGCCCCCACGGCATGGACGCCTACCGGCTGCTCGGCCAGGCACTGACCATGACCGGGCAGTACGACGAAGCGATCGCGCAGCTGCAGGAGGCGCTCCAGTTGGATCCGACCGACGATGCCGTGCGCCACCAACTGATCGACACACTGTGCGCGGCCGACCGCCAGGCTGACGCGCTGCTGCAGGCGCGCGAGGCCGTGCAGCAGGCGCAAGACCCGAGGCCGTTTCGGGAACTGCTCAGGCAGTTCAAGGCGACCTCCAGCCCACCGGCCTCCACGATTGACTCCGGAAAGGATGAGTAACTCCAACGCCATGACCAAGCACGTTTCAGCCAGCGCTTCGGCGCCCTTCCAGATCCGTCTGGCGGACCGCGTCAACCGGCTGCCCCCTTACATGTTCGGACGCATCAATGCCCTGCTCTACAAGAAGCGGCGTGCCGGGCACGACGTGATCGACCTGGGCATGGGCAACCCGTCCGACCCCCCCACGGCACAGGTCATCGACAAGCTGACCGAGGCCGCGCGCGACGAGCGCAACCATGGCTACGCCGACTCCAAGGGCATCCTCAACCTGCGGCGGGAGGTGGCCAGCAAGTACCTCACGCGCTACGGCGTCCGGCTCGATCCCGAGACGGAGGTGATGGTCTGCCTCGGGTCGAAGGAGGGGTTCAGCCACATGTGCCTGGCTCTGATGGGGCCGGGAGACACGGCCATCATTCCGGCCCCGTTTTTCCCGGTCCACATGTACGCCGTCGCCCTGGCCGGTGGCAACGTGATCGCCCTGGACGTGGGCGACAGCGAGAAGTTCCTGGACAACATTGCCTATACCTGCGAGCGTCTGTACCCGCGTCCCAAGCTGCTGATTGTGAACTACCCGCATAACCCGTCGACGGTCACGGTGGGGCCGGAGTTCTTCGTGGAGATCGTTCGGCTGGCCAAACGGTATGGGTTTATGGTGATCAGCGATTTCGCCTACGCGGACGTGGCCTTTGACGGCTATCGCCCCCCCAGCTTCCTGGCGGCACCAGGCGCCATCGACGTGGGAGTGGAATTCACGACGATGAGCAAGGGTTACAACATGGCGGGCTGGCGGGTCGGGTACTGCTGCGGCAACCCGGAGATGATTCGCGGACTGGGTGTGATCAAGGGATATTATGATTACGGCATGTTTCAGGCCATCCAGGTGGCCGCCATCGTGGCGTTGCGGCACACCGAGGCGGCTGTGGAGCAGCAGTCACAGCACTACCAGTCGCGCCGCGACGTGCTGATCGAGGGGCTGCGGCGCATCGGCTGGTCGGTGAGCACCCCCAAGGCCGGCATGTTCGTGTGGGCCAAGATCCCGGACCACTGGTGCCAGGCCATGAGCACCATGGAGTTCGGCATGTACCTGCTGGAAAACGCCGATGTGGCGGTCAGCCCCGGCAGCGGCTTCGGGCCGGCCGGCGAAGGCTACGTGCGGATGGCCCTGGTCGAAAACGAAAGCCGCCTGCGGCAGGCGGTGCGTCAGATTGGCCGGTGCCTGCAGCGGGAAGCGTAGCCCGCACGGAACCGGGTCGGCGCCGGATCTATCCCGCGCACCCCCGGAACACCATTAATAAAAAACAAAAAATCAAATCCCCCAAACACAAACCCAAAAAAAAGAGGACTCTTGTTCGCCGCAACAAGAGCCCTCCAGGTTTAGGCTGCCCGGACAACGGACAGTGTATTCCGCGGTCCGGAGACCCACAGCCGTATGTTTGGGTATCGGGCCAAGGCATGGCCGGACTTTAGATCACTCGTCTTGGCCGGACGAACTGCACATCCCGCGCATCTGTCTCGGACATCAACTCATGGTGTTCGGGCCTGCACTGAACGTGCAATACCATCCGAAAGCCTCGGCCGGACCGCACGCCAGCCGCCATCTGTTCTGGCAGTTCGGTGACCTCATGCAGAAAACGGCGCGATCAGGTCGGGCATCGGGCTCTCGCGATCGATCCGCGCCCGGGCCTGTTCGGCCAGCAGGTCGATATCGGTCTCGGTCGCCGTGGCCGTCTCCTGGATGACGCGGCCCAGCGTCTCGAAGCGCTGGGTCCGCATGAGTTCGTAGACCATCAGCGGCCAGCCGCTGCGAGCCGCGAACCGGGGTGGCGGCGCGGCGTCGAGATCCAGCACGGTCAGATGCGTCAGGCGCACAGCCTGCCGCTGTTCCTCGACATTGTCCGGCAGCGCCACAAGGCGGTAACAGCGGCGTGGCGAGACGCGCAGACCGGTGGTGAACGAGAACGCGGTGCGGTGTGATGCCGGCAGCAGATCCAGCAACCCGCTGAACAGGCGGTGCGCGGGCACCGATGCGTGCACGCCTAGCGTCTCGGTTTTGAGCGCTGCGCAGACGAGCGTGGCGAGTTTCTCCGGCCCGATCGTCTGGCAGAGTCGCTCGACCTGCGCCACGTTCGTCGCCTGTGCCCGCCCCACCAGAGGCGCCGGTTCCAGCTGGTCAGGGATTGGAGTGAGCACGTCGGCGCGTCCGGCGACGATGGCCGCCTCCATGACCCGCAGCGGATGGAAGCAGAACCGGTGCAGCAGGCTTTCGGGCACGAGAAAGAAGTGGGTGTAGATCCGGTATCCACCCCGGCCGCTGTATTCGCGGCCGCCACAGAGCGTGCGGGAGATGCAGTAGCGTCCGGAGTCCAGGCGGTGGAAGTTGACGCTGTCGGCCAGGGGGCGCGGGTCGTACAGCGCATCGTGGCCCGGTCCCCACTGCGACAGCTCGCGTTTCTCGGCCAGCGTGATGCCGGGACTGGCAGACGCGATCTGGTACCCTTCATTCCGCCCGGTGCGAACCGAAGTGAAGATCGCCTGCTCGACAAACACGCCGTCCCTCCTGCAGACACAGAGTGCCGCTGCCGGACCCGCTGCCCTGGGCGGCCTCACACTCCGCTGCCCGTCATTGACCAATCTGGTGGACCATCCAGCGAAACGGTTCAATCACCCCTCGCGGCTCCACCCGCAGCGGTACCTGGCGCGGCCCCCCCAGCTCCATCTGGAACGCGCAGGCACCCGCCACCCCCGCGGCAAAAAACTGGGTCTTCCCAAAGCGCTGGTTGCAGTGCTGCCACAGGCCGGGCGCATGCTTGCGGGCAAACTCCGACGCGTCGTCGAAACAGGTCTCACACTGGTCGGCCTTGGTCAAAATGATGCTGATCGGGCGGCTCGGCCAGCCCTTCTTCGGATCGTCGTCCAGCTCGCAGAGATAGGTCAGCATCTTCATGGCAAAGAAGTCCTGATCCTTCTCACCTTCCATCAGCCGCACAGCGTCGACCAGGATCAGTACGCCGGAGCACTTGGAGAGGAACGCCCGAATCACGGGATACGTGTGCGGATGATCAACTTCTTCCAGGATCGCCTCGCCCGAGAGATCGGGCATGATCAACTCCGTCGGGTTGCGTTTCTTCGCCGAACGCACCTGGCAGTGGATCCAGTTCCAGCGATCGGGCTCGTTAGGCGTCTTGTCGGGAAACTCGCAATTGGCAAGCGCCGACATGGTCAACTGCTGGAGCGACACGGAGAACGCACCCCGGGCCAGCAGTTGCAGGTCGTCGCTCGCGCGCGAAAGCATGTCCGTCAGCATGCCGAGATAGACGGTCTTGCCCGCGTCGGCCGAACCGATCGTCGCCACCAGCTGAGGTGCCGTCTTCCGCATGTTCGCCTGGTGTGCCAGCGCCATCGGGGCCTGACAGTGCCGGCAGACCTCGGCGTCGAAGCTGTTCCCCCCCTCGCAGATGAAGCACGGCACCTGGACCGAGTACTGGGCCAGGCGATAGGAGTCCATCGGTAGTACGCCTCTGCCACTCATACGAGTTCCTCCCCGGCCTCCGCGCTACACGCTACCAACACGTCATCCTCCGCCACCTGGTTGCCGTCCAGATCGGTGGAAATGACGTCACACAGCGCCACCGCACAGCGAAAACCAATATTGTGCTTGCGACTGATCGGGCTCTCCCCGCTCTGGAACTGGCAGGTCGCCTGCGTCTCGAAGTACGTGTCGAACGCTCCCCCCCGAATACTCTTCATGGGAGTGGTGGTTTCCAATTTGCGGGACGAGGCGTCCCAGACGCCGAAGTTGCTGGTCGTCCATTCCCAGACGTTGCCGATCAGCTGATAGATGCCCCCTACACTCACGCCGTCCACCAGGTCGTACACCGAGACGGTCGCGCCCGGACCGGAACCCCACAGATTCGCCAGCTCGCGGTCCATCGTGTCCCCCCAGGGATATCGCCGCTGCATCGGACGTGAGCCCTGCGCGAGCACCGGCCAGCACCCGGCCTTGACCCACTCCGGGTCCGATGGCAATCGCTTGCCACACCATCGCGCATAGGCGGCCCCCTCGTACCAGCTCACACCGACCACCGGATGATCATCCAGCCCTTCAGGGAAGTGGCCGTCGTGCCAGAAACGGGGCCCCGGGTGACCCGTGCGATCGACGAAGTCGAGCACGGCCGGCCAGATCGCGGGGTCCCACAACGGCATATTCGTGTAGCCCCCGTCGTCGACAAACTGCTGGTACTGCCGGTTCGTGACCGGATGACGATCGAGATAGAGCGCATCGACGTGGACGAGACGTTCGCGTGACGTGCTGGCATCGTCCCGGTCGCCGCTTTGGCGCCAGGACTGCAGCAGCACATCCCCTTCGGGCACAATGCCCATGGCCTCATCGAGCGTGTGGATGGCCGCGTGGCACTGTTCTGGCGGCAGATTCTTGGCGATCTGCGGGCGCAGCAGCAGGGCGTAACGCCCCTCGTCGAGCATGCGTTGGGCCAGCGACTTGGGGTCGTTCTCGTCGTACACCGGTTTGCTGGGGGCCGGTGCCCGGGCCGGGCCGGAGGGCGTGGCACCAGGGCTCGCGGGGGTTCTAGCCGCGTGCGGCTGCCGGCGGTATCGCCACCATGCGGCCATGCCGAGCCCGCCCAGCGCCAGCAGCACCACCGCCACCCACCAGAGTCCTATCAGGAACAGGGCCAGGCACACTGCCGCGCCAACCGCGACACTCGCGCGTCTCCAGGTCAGTAATCGCAGGAGTCTGTTCATCGGTCTGTCACTCACCAATCATCGGTACTGGATGACTGCCATCTGTGCTGGATGCCCGCGGGCTGGCACGCTGCGCGCGGCCTGCCCTCTGCGTCTCACGTCTTCCGCCTCCGCCGCTGGGCCACGTCCTTCTGCAGTTTGGCGAACTGCGCCATGACCGAGTTGACCACTGGATCGTTCGCCTGGGTCGGCATGGTGGTCGTCTGGCCGGCCGCCGGCACACTCTCCCGCACATCCACGGCCCGGTCGGCAATCAAGTCCGCCTGCTTCTCCATCAGTTTCCGGAGCTGCTGCAATTCCGTGCCGAGTTCGCTTTTCTGGGCCGCGATTTCGCGCTGCTGCTGCGTCACGGTTTCGTTGAGTTCGGCCGCATGATTGCGGACGAGTTCCAGTTCCGTTTCGAGCGCCTCCCTCTCCTGGGTCAGTGCCGAGAGGGTTTCGGGATCAACGCCGTAGGGCAGCGAGTCGCGACTCACGGCCACCGCAGCGCGGCAATCCGCTTTTGCCTGCTCGAGCTGTTTGTGAACTTCCGCCAGTTCCTGCTGCAGGTCGGCCATCCGGGCCAGCTGCGGCGCAGCCTGCTCGGCCTGTTCCCGCAGCGCATCCCGCTCGTTCCGCAGCGTCTGGGATTCGCGCTGCAATTCCGCCAGCGAGGCCTGCAGCGCCTGCAGTTCGGCCGTCACATCGGCCGCGGGCGCCGCCGCCTGCTCGCGTTGCTGAGCGAGTTCCGCCCGGGCGGCCTGCAGTTCATCGCGGGCGGTGGCCAGCTCCACGTCGCGGTCCTCAAGGGCCGCCTTGACACGTTGGAGTTCGTCCGCGTGGTGCTCCTGGTGCTGGACGTGCTCCTGGAGCTGGCCCAGCTCGACCTCGCGGAGCTTGAGCTGGTCGCGTTCGCGGGCCACAACCTGCATCTGATTGATCAGCTCCAGACGCATCTGGTCGATATCGTGGAACAGCGACTCGAGCGCCCGGCCAAACTCCGCACAGCCTTCACGGAGTTCCAGGGCCGTTTCCTGGAACGGCTGCAACACAGACATCGACGATGCGGATGGAGATACTACGGACACAATTGGCGCCGCAACTGTAACAAAGGAATACTCTGGCCTCGGACATGTGCCCGGACGGCACCCCTACACTGCAGGAAGAGAAACCGCCCCAAGAACTCTAGGTCAGATCCCGGAGGTGAGCAAACGCGGCGGGCGAGCGAAATAGCGCTGCGCACATTGTACCGATCGGGCCGTGTGTAGCGATTGGTGTAGCCACCGCGGGCGTCCGCCACGCGGTTTCCCCGGCAGGCTGCCGGTCAGAATTCCGCGTTGCCCGGCGTGCGCGGGAAGGGAATCACGTCGCGGATGTTGGTCATGCCCGTGATGAACTGTACAACCCGTTCCAGGCCCAGCCCAAAGCCCGCGTGCGGCACCGTGCCGAACCGCCGCAGGTCCAGATACCACCAGTAGTCCTCCGGGCTGAGTTGCTGCTGGCGCATGCGCTGCGTCAGCACATCCAGGCGCTCCTCGCGCTGGCTGCCGCCAATGATCTCCCCGACCTTGGGGACCAGCACATCCATGGCCCGGACGGTGCGGCCGTCTTCATTGACCCGCATGTAGAAGGGCTTGATGGCAGCCGGGTAGTCGAACAGCACCACCGGCCCGTCGAACTCCTTCTCGGTCAGGTAGCGTTCGTGTTCCGACTGCAGATCACTCCCCCACGTGACCGGATACTCGAACGGTTCGCCGCTGCGTTCCAGGATGTCCACCGCCTCGCTGTACGGTAATCGCACGAAATCACTCGCGACGATCTTCTGCAGCGTGGAGATGACGGTCGGATCGATTCGCTCGTTGAAAAACTGCATGTCCTCCGGGCACAGCTGCAGCACATCACCGAAGATGCGTTTCAGGAACCGCTCGGCCAGATCCATGTTGTCAAACAGGTCACAGAAGGCCATTTCCGGCTCGATCATCCAGAACTCCGCCAGGTGCCGCGAGGTATTGGAGTTCTCGGCGCGAAACGTGGGCCCGAACGTGTAGACCTTGCCCAGGGCGGTCGCGAAGATCTCCGCCTCCAGCTGACCGCTCACCGTCAGGTAACTCGGGCGATCGAAGAAATCGCAACTGAAGTCGACGCGGCCGTCCTGTCGGGGGAGCGCATCGAGATCGAGCGTCGTGACGCGGAACAGCTGCCCGGCCCCCTCGCAGTCGCTGGCCGTGATGATCGGCGTGTGCACGTAGAGGAAGCCTTCCTCCTGGAAGAAGGCGTGGATAGACATGGACACCTGATTCCGCACGCGTGCCACGGCCCCAAAGGTGTTGGTGCGCGGGCGCAGGTGTGCCCACTCGCGCAGCTTCTCGAACGAATGCCGCTTCTTCTGCAGCGGAAAGTTCTCGGGATCGGCCCAGCCGTGGACCAGAATCTGCCGCGCATGCAGTTCGGTGGCCTGGCCCTTGCCCAGCGAAGCCCGCAGCTCCCCCTCCACCGTCACGCTGCAACCGGCCGTCAGCCGCTTCACGTGCGACTCGTAGTTCGGCAGCGACGCATCGGCCACCACCTGCAGGTTGCTCAGACAGGACCCGTCGTTCACTTCCAGGAAACTGAACCCGGCCTTCGAGTCCCGGCGCGTGCGCACCCAACCGCTGACACGGACCTGTGATCCGACAGATTCGGGCTGGCGGGCCCGCAGGATGGTGATATCTGGCATGTCGATCTGGCTCTCTCAGCAACTCCCTCCGCGGCGGCGAAACGCCGACTGCGGTGTGTCCAGGACGGCCGGCGGGCTACAGCCCCTGGGCGGCCAGGTAGCGTTCGGCGTCGAGCGCCGCCATACAGCCGGTCCCGGCGGACGTGATCGCCTGGCGGTAATAGTCATCCGCGACATCCCCCGCGGCAAACACGCCTTCCACACTGGTGTAGGTGCGGAAGGGAGTGGTCCAGCGGATGTAGCCCTTGCCGGTCATGGCCAGCTGGCCCTGCAGGAACTGGGTGTTGGGCGTGTGTCCGATCGACAGGAACATGCCGCTGCACGGCAGCTCGCGCGTCGTGTCGTCGTGCACGTTCCGCACCCGCACCGCCGTCACCCCATCGGCATCGTTCCCCAGCACTTCGTCGACCACGTGATTCCAGACGATGTCGATTTTGGGATTGTCCAGCGCGCGCTGCCGCATGATTTGCGAGGCCCGCAGTTCGTCGCGGCGATGCACCAGGTGTACGACCGACGCGTACTTGGTCAGATAGGTGGCTTCTTCCACGGCCGAGTCGCCACCGCCCACGACCACCAGCGGGCGATTGCGGAAACGCGGCAGCGCCCCGTCACAGACCGCACATGCGCTCACGCCCCGGTTCTTGAATTTGTCTTCGGAGGGCAAGCCCAGGTAATTCGCCCGAGCTCCAGTCGCCACAATCAGCGTGTGGGTCGCGACCGTCTCCCCCTCCCGCGTCTTGACCTGAAACGGACGCTGCCCCAGGTCGACCTCCACCACATCGTCCGTGACCACGCGCGTGCCGAAGTTGACCGCCTGCTGCCGCATCAGCTCCATCAGTTCAGGGCCGGTCACGGCGTGCGGCGCCTCGTCGATCGGGGGCAGCATCTGCAAGCGATCTTGTGACAGGGCGGAGTTGAGAAACCCGGCGAGTTGTCCGGCGGGGAACCCGGCGAAGTTCTCGACTTCGGTGGTCAGCGCCAGCTGCCCGAGCGGCAGCGTCCCTTGCACACGGTTTTCTTCCGTAATTGCCCCTTCGTACAGCAACGGCTGCAGGTTCGCGCGCGACGCGTAAATCGCGGCCGACCAGCCCGCCGGCCCGCTGCCGATAATGACGACGTGTTCAGCCACAACAAGCGCTCCTTCCTACAGGATCAGACAAGCCGCATACTATAATAGGGGCCGGGCGTCCTCCTGGCAGCCGCCCCCGCGGCGGGAGCTGCCAACGCGGGGCGGATACACTACGGGGAAGGTTCCAGCGGCCCGATGACTTGAACGGCCTTGCGCCCCTTGACGGCCCCCGGACTGGCGAGAAATTTGGGCACCCCCTCCACGGAGATCTCCAGCGGCCCGTGCACGTCCTGCTCCGTCGTCACGATATCGCCCACGCGCAAGCCCAGCAGGTCAGCCGTCGTGATCCGCGAACTGGCCAGCGTCGCCACCAACTCCACCAGCGCTCCCTCCAGCCGCTTGCTGACCTGCTGGATCGATTCCTCGGTGGCCGCGACCCGCGTGTAACTGACCCAGTTGTTGGTCGTCAGCTTGTTGCCGATGCGTTCGATGGCGTTGAAGGGTATGCACAGGTTCATCATCCCCCGCACATCCCCCAGGGTGAGCTCGAAGCTGATCAGGACTACCACCTCGTTCGGCGGCACGATCTGCACCAGCTGCGGGTTGCTCTCCACCCGCTCGACCTCGAACTCCAGCGGCAGGATGTTGGCCCAGGCCCGTTTGAGATCGTGCAGGAACAGGTCGGTGATCCGCCGCACGAGGCGCAGTTCAATCTCGGTCAGCGCCCGGCGGGCGATCGCGCCCGATTCCTTGCCTCCGCCCAGGAGCCGATTGATGACCGGGTAGAGGATGGACGGGTTGATGTCGAGAATCAGATTCCCTTCCAGCGGCCTGGCGGCCAGGAGATTAAAGCAGGTCGGGTTCTCCAGGCTGAAAATGAACTCGCTGTAGGTCAGCTGATCGACGCTCGTCAGCTTCACCTCCACGATGCTCCGCAGCAGGGCGGACATCGCGGCGCCGAAGTTGCGTCCGAAGCCTTCGTGCAGCGTCTGCAGGGCCCGCATCTGCTCCTTACCCACCCGTTCCGGCCGCTTGAAGTCGTAGGCCGTGATCTTTTCGCGCGGTCGGACGGAGACGCTCGGCGCTGGGGCCGCCGCGCCCACGGGCTGCGGTTCCTGGACTTTCGTCTCCATGGCGTTCAGGAGACTCTCGACTTCCGCCTGGCTCAGTACTTCGTCCGTCATCTGTCACTCCGTTGACAGCCGCTGCGCATCCCCCCGCGCCTGCATGCTACTCACCTGGGCATCGTCCCCGGACTCCCCGATGCGTCTCACGTTCTGATCTGCCCCTGTCCATACACGACGTACTTGTAGCTGGTCAGTTCCTTCAGGCCGCAGGGTCCGCGGGCATGGAACTTGTCGGTGCTGATGCCGATCTCCGCCCCCAGGCCGAACTCGCCGCCATCGTTGAAACGGGTGCTGGCATTGACCATCACCGCCGAACTGTCGACCTCGGCGGCAAACCGCCGGGCCGCCGTCAGGTCCTGTGTCACGATCGCGTCGGTGTGGTGCGAACCGTACTGGTTCACGTGCGCGATCGCCTCGTCCAGCGTCGGGACAACCCGCACGGAGATCTGTGGCCCGAGGTACTCGGCGCAGTAATCCGCTTCCTCGGCCGCGGCGGCCGACGGCACTAGCTGCTGCGTGCGCGCATCGCCGCGGATCTCGACCCCCCGCTGCTGCAGCGCCGCGGCCAGTTCGGGCAGCAAGCGGTCGGCCACCTGCGCGTGCACCAGCAACGATTCACACGCGTTGCAGACCCCCATCCGCTGGCACTTGGCGTTGATCGTGATCTCCAGCGCCATCGCCAGATCGGCCGTGGCATCCACGTACACATGACAGTTGCCGTCGAAGTGCTTGATGACCGGCATCCGGGCTTCCGCCGTCACCCGCCGAATCAGACTCGCTCCCCCGCGTGGAATGGCCACGTCAATGTACTGGGGCAACTGCAGAAAGTGCCCGACGGCCTCCCGGTCCGTCGTCGCCACCAGCTGGACCGCCTCCTCGGGCACCCCCACCCGACCCGCAACATCCTGCAACAAGTTGACGATGGCCTGGCTCGAATGCCGGGCCTCCTTGCCGCCCCGCAGGATCACCGCGTTGCCGCTTTTCACACAGATGGCGGCGGCGTCGGCTGTCACGTTGGGGCGCGACTCGTAGATGAAAAACACCGTGCCCAGCGGCACGCGGACCTTGGCCACCTGCAGCCCATTGGGACGCACCGTCGATTCGATCGTCTCACCGATCGGATCCGGCAGCGCGGCCACCTCCTCCAACCCCCGCGCTATGTCGGCGATGCGGGCGGTGGTGAGTGTCAGCCGGTCGATTTGCGCAGGGGTCAAGCCGTAGCCGGGCGCTGCGGCAAGGTCCTGCTGATTCGCTGCCTCGATCAGGTCCGCGCGCTCGTGCAGCGCCTGGGCCGACTCGGTCAGCCAACGGTTCTTGACCGCGCCCGACAATTGGGCCAGGGAGCGGGCCGCCCGAGCTGCGCGCTGCGCAACGTCGGTGCAATAGGCTTTCAGGTCAGTCGGCGTCGGGGTGTTCATGCGTGCTCCAAACCCGCGGAAAAACAAGGGCGACTTTCGGGGACCGCAGCGCACGGTCTCGCGGGGCGCCAGAGGCGACGGTGCGCCGGAGTATCGCGCAATTGGCCGCGTACGTCAATGCCGCTCGCCGGCTTTTGAGGCCGCGATCCAACCATGCAAGTATATGCTGGCACGCGACTTACAGGCAGTCCCTCACGCCCCTGGGGGCGGCGAGTCGCCCCCCAGTCCCCCGGTTGCCGCGAAGAGCTGCAGGGCCTGTTTGACCGGCCCCACATCGTGTACGCGCAGGATGTGGACCCCCTGGGCGGCCAGCGACAGGGCCACGCCAATCGTCGCGGGCTGCCGGTCGGCCTGCTTGTCCTGCAACATGTGGCCTAGGAATCCTTTGCGCGACGGCCCGACCAGCAGCGGGGCCCCGAGCGTCAGGTAGCGGTGGCAGCTGCTGAGCAACTGGAGATTGTGCTGGTGCGTCTTGCCGAACCCGATTCCCGGATCGACGCAGATGCGGGCCGGATCGAGGCCCGCCTCCACAAGCTGGCTGCGGCGCGTCTGGAGGTAGTCGCGGACCTCCTCCACCACATTCTCGTAGCAGGGGTTGTCCTGCATGGTGGCCGGCGTCCCCTGCGTGTGCATCACACACACGCCAGCGGCGGTCGCGACGGCCAGCGGCACCATCTCCGGATCGGCTTCCAGGCCGCTGACGTCATTGATGATCTCCACGCCGCAGTCGAGCGCTTCGCGCGCGACACGTGCCTTGATCGTGTCGATCGACATCGGGACGCGCGTCTGGCGTCCGAGCTGTCGGATCACCGGCAGCACGCGCCGCAACTCCTCGTCTGCCGACACCGGTGTCGCATAGGGGCGCGTGCTTTCACCTCCAATGTCCAGAATGTCGGCACCTTGCTCCACCAGCTCGAGTGCGTGCGTCACGGCGTACGCCGGATCGAGAAAGCGGCCGCCGTCCGAGAAGCTGTCGGGCGTCACGTTGACAATGCCCATCACGAGCGGCTGCCGCTGCAGCCGCAACGTAACTGTGCGTAACTGCCACTGGTCGGGCAGCTCAGCGGTGAAACGTGTGTCCATGATTCGAGAGTCTAACAGGCACCCTGGGGACCGACCAGCGGGGCGGTCCCGGTCACCAGTTGCGTGCCTCCATCTCGGATACGATCTGGGCGGCCAGACGGCGCACCAGCGTCTGTTCGGCGATCGTGATGGACTGTCCAGCTTCGGGCACAAAATTGTTGCCGGCCGAAATCACGGACTGAGTGAGGATGCGGCCCGTGTTGTCCATCCACGTCACGTGGACTGCGGCATTAAAGAGCAGATTGCGGGGCTCGTCGTTGATGTTCTCGGAAACGACCCGCTTGGTGTCCCACATGATGCGGCCGGTCAGGACGCTGTCGGCCAGCGGATCGCTGACGACTTTGAACGGGGTCCGCAGCTCGATCTCCTTGATCACCGCCTCCGTGAGCCACTCGCCGAGATCCAGGCGCCAGCTGTCCGACTGGAAGAGCGGCACGTGGATCGTCTGGAGCTGCGGTTCGTAGAGCGTGCGGTTGCCGATCTGATAGCCGGCACAGCCGCTGGCGGCGGCCAGCGCCACCAGGCACGCGCAGCCCAGGCGACTCCGCGCCCACGCTCGGCCTGCATCCGGGATCGTGTGTCGTGCGTCGTGCGTCATACTCTCGACATCTGTGCCCCGGGGGGGCTCATCGCGTCGTTGTCTCGCTGGCCGCGGTGGCGACCAGCGGTTTGGCCGTGTCGGAATCGGGAAACAGGTTCACCAGCCAGGCAAGAGGCTGCGGCGGCACAGGCGGCTTGCCGGCCATTTCGCCGACCTCTGCGCGTGCCTTGTCGGCGAACGGTGTGTCGGGGTAGTCCCGCAGCACGATGTCATAGTAGAAGCGGGCGGCCCCATACTCCTTGCGCCGCGCGTAGTACTGCGCCATCAACCACTCGCGTTCCGCCATCAGGAACCGCACTTTGGCCGCCGCGCGGTCCAGCTCCTCGGCGTGTTCCTTGCTCTGCCGAGGGAACTGGCGGCGGATCTGCTGAATGAGCTTCTCCGTCTCTTCAAGCGACTCGCCCGTGTAACGGGCACCCCGATAGCCGCGCAGCTTGGCCTGGATCCCCAGGTAGTGCGCGTGAAACTGATGCTCGCTGCTCGGGAAATGCGTCCGCAGGTCCGAGTAGTACTGGTCGGCCTTGTCGTAGTCCCCCTTGGTGAAGCTGGCGTTGGCCGCCGCGATCGTGGCGTCGTCAGCCAGCTTGCCGGTGGGGTCATCCAGCCGCATCCGGTCGTAGATCCGCAGGGCATGGCCGTAGGTGTCGGCCCAGGGCAACGACTTGTTCGTGAGATTGAGGCCGACCCCCTTGAAACCGGGCTCTGCGTGGATCTTCAACCAGTACTGGGCGATCAGGAACCGGCGCGCGCCAACGAGATCCAGGTAGCGTGTGTTGGGGTAGTTCTTGAGCAGCAGTTCGAAGTAGTGGTTGGCTTTCACGTAGTGGTCGGCGAAGAACTGGCTCTCGCCGGCCCGAAACAGCGCGTCTTCTTCCAACGCCGAGTCGGGCCACCGGAGTGCCGCTTCCGCGAACTGGTCGCTGGCATCCAGGAACAACCGGGTCACATCGGCGTCCGGGTCGCTCGCCCGCAGCGTCACCGCCTCCCGGTACAGCTCTTCACCTTTTCCGTAGAGCTCGCGCGCGGCGTTGCGGTCGGGGCCGCGACCCGTAATCCGCCGCACCGTGGTGCCCAGGTTGGACGGGGCGAAGTCGGACCACTTGAGCGGATCCGGTTGCCGCTCGTCCGATTCCGCCTCCAGATCCGCCTCGGCCACCGGCTCCGTGTGCGACACCAGCGCGACATCCGACGTCCCGGCAGCCACCGGCGAAGCGGTGAGGGACGAGGCCGGATCAGCCGGACCGCGACCGGACAGTGACGTGCAGCCACTGGCCAGCAGACAGGCAACCGGCCCCAGCCACCAAACGAGTCGTCGTCGGCCCCAATGCATTTTGGACATCCTTGTCCACACGTGTGTAGCTATTCCGGGGCATGCCCCAACAGACCCAAGTACTGATGCATTCGTGGGCGGTGATCCAGCAGATTGCAGAGGTATTGGTTCATCAATCCCCGCAACTCGCCACGTATCTTCGCGTCCACCGCGACCTCCTGCCACGACTCCAGACTGCCCGTCGCAAACTGCTGCAGCACCCGCACAGCATCGGCCGTCAGACTCACCACTTGCCGCTGGCCGGGCCGGCAACGGGGACATAACAAACCACCAGCCATCTGCCCAAAGGGCACACGTCCTGACAGCTCGATCGACTCGCCACACGCCGCACAGCCGCGCAAGGCCGGAGCGTGCCCGAGCAATCGAAGTGCCGTCATCTCAAACCGCAACACGACGCAGAACAGATCGTGCGCACCCTGCAGGGCAATCAACGTCTGGTCCGCCACATCAAACAGCTCCGGATGCGGATCGCCTGTGTCCGTCAGGTCCCGCAACAGTTCGGCCACATAGTAACCCGCATACAGGCACGACAAGTCCCGCGTCCAGACGAAACCGTCGCTCTAGCTTGGCTTTCGTCAGCAGATCGAGCGCGTCGGACGATTTGTGGAGGAACACTATGCGACAAACGGCCAGCAGGTCAAGAGCAGACTCAAACGGGCTCTTGGGGCGGCGGGCCCCTTTCGCCAGGGCCCCTATTTTGCCGAAGTCCCGCGTGAACAGAGTCACCACGCAGCTTGTCTCACTGAACTCCACCACGCGGATTACGATCGCCAGCGTCTTCTCACTCGACATGTCTCACCCGTCATGCCAGCCGACCGCATTGTTTCAGATAGGTCTGCTCGGCACAACGCATTTCCGCGCGCTGGGTGTCCGACTGGTCGTCGAAACCGACCAGGTGCAGCAGACCGTGGATGACGTAGAGCAGCAGTTCCTGAGCGGCCGTCCATTGGTACTCTCTGGCCTGAGCCAGTGCCGTCTCGCTGCTGACCACGACCTCTCCCTCGAGCAGTTCCGTGGTCTGTTCGAGCGCGAAGCTCAGCACATCGGTGGCGTAGTCATGCTGGAGGTACTGTCGATTGAGGGCGTGGATGGTCCGGTCGTCGACGATGGCGATGCTCACGCGGCAGGTGGGGGGGCCGTGATCATGCAGGATCGCCTGCGCCACCTGCTGGAGGACGTCCTGGTCGACGGTCAGCAGCGACTGCTGGTTGGCGATTTCGATGTCGATCATGCCCTATGCCGTCTGCTGTTGATCCGGGTACTTGACGCGGGAATGGTACACGGCGGTGAGCGACTTGACGAGGCTGTCGCGGATGCTGCCGAGTTCCAGCAGGGTAATGCCGCAGTCGTCGAACTGGTCATCGAGCAGGCGTTTCATGACGATGTTTTCCACCAGGCTTTCGATCCGGGCCGGGGCCGGATCCACGAGCGTGCGGCTGGCGCTCTCCACCGCGTCGGCCAGCATAAGGACGGCCGCCTCGCGCGTCTGGGGCTTGGGACCCGGGTAACGGTAGGTGCTTTCCTCAACCTCTTCTCCGTCCGGGTCGTTCTCCGACTGTTTCGCGGCCTGGCGATAGAAGTACTCGACGAGCGTCGTCCCGTGGTGCTGTTCGATGAAATCGACGATCGGTTTGGGCAGCCGGCTGTGTTCGGCCAGGTCGGCACCGTCCTTGACATGGGCGATGATGACCAGCGTGCTCATGGTCGGCACGAGCGATTCGTGCCGATTGCCGTCCCGCCCCTGGTTCTCGACGAAGTAACCGGGCTTGAAGACCTTGCCGATGTCATGGAAGTATGAACCGACGCGTACGAGCAGCCCGTTGGCGCCGATGGATTCCGCGGCCGCCTCGGCCAGCGACGCGACGTTGATGGAGTGGTTGTAGGTGCCCGGCGCGCGGCGGGCCAGCTCCTGCAGGAGCGGGTGGGCCGCGTCGCCCAGTTCGAGCAGGCGGATATCGGTCTGCACGCCGAAGAGCCGCTCGATGAAGGGGAGCAGTCCGGTCATCACCACGGCCGCCAGGACGGTACCGAATCCGTGCCACACTGCACTGGCCAGCAGACTGAACACGAACGGCGAACTGGCCGCGCTCCACCGCCCCATGATCAGCACGTCGCTGCCGCTCCAGGCCCCGACCGGCTCACCCACCAGCACTCCGACACCGACCGCGGTGAGGACCGCGACCAGGCCGGCGCCCAGGCCCACATAGATCAGTTTCGTCCGGCTACGCACGGGGTTGATCCACACCACGGCTGCCGACGCGGTGGTGGCCATCAACACGAACTCCGCCAGCCCCATCCCCAGCGTCAGGCAGAGGATCAGCGTCATGGCCGCGGTGAGCACCAGCGCCAGTTCCCGCCAGAAAGCGATGGCGACCGTCATGCCGAACAGCAGCACCGGCACGATCTCCGCCTGCCACAGCTCGCCGGCACACAGCCGCCCGAGAGTCACCGTCAGGATCAACAAGGCCAACAGCCGGACCAACTGTCCCAGGTCGGCGATGATCGTGGGCTGATGCCGCAGCACGTAGATGCCGCAGAACAGGAACAGCGCCGTATACATGCCGAAGGTGGCTGCGCTGTGCGCGAACAGAGCCCCCGCACTCCGGTGAGCGACCACCGCCGCATGCTCGCGGCGCAGCATCTCCAGCCGGTCGGGGCTCACCCGCTGGCCCCCCTTGACCAGCACGCTTCCCGGGGCATAGACCTTCTCGACCTGCAGATCCTCCAACTGGGCATAGGTCTGCTGCGTGGCGACCGGATCCAGTCTGAGCGTGGTGGGCAGCTTCCGGTTCTTCAGCCAGTTGGTGGTCAGATCCGTCAGGATGTTGACCTGGTCATCCGGCAGCTGCGCCTCACGAAACGCGTCCGCCAGCCGCGTGCGGAAGTCCTTCATTACCTCCGCGATCTGGATCCGCGAGACGTCCACTGCCTGCGGCAGGGAGGGCCGGCCGAGCGGGTAAACCAGGATGGTGATCTGACTTCCGTCCTCGGGCGAATGCTCCAGCCCCTCCAGCAGGCCGTTCTTCTCGAATTCCTGGAACGCGCGTTCCAGGGCCAGCGTCAAGGCCACCGGGCCGGCATCTCCGGCCAACGCTGCGCGCAAGCCAGTGAAGGCCACCGCGCTCTGCACGGTCGACGACTCCGCAGGCCGCGTGGCGTCGACCGGCGGCAGGAACTCCTGCCAGACCTGCTGATCCAGCTTCTCGAGTGATTCCGCGCGGCGCACCTCCAACATGCGATTGACCAGCGCCGACCGCAACTCCTGCAGCGGCCGCACGTCATGCACGTAGGTACAGGCCACCTCGCTCCGTTTCTGCTCCCGAAGGTTCGCCGTGCCGTCCGCGTCCGGGACGCTGAACTCCACCCGGGCACAGATGTCACGGGCCGGCAGATGACCGAGACGGTAACTGAACGGTGGCGACCAGCCACCCGTAATGAGCCACATGCAGACCGCGGCAAACAGACAGATCCCGATCCGCAGCAGCACATCGGCCCGCTGCAGGTGCCCGAGCACCTCCGCCACGCGGCCGGGGGGCAGCGTCAGCGATGCGACGTGATC
The DNA here is from genome assembly GCA_012729315.1 of Planctomycetaceae bacterium. Lineage (GTDB taxonomy): Bacteria > Planctomycetota > Planctomycetia > Pirellulales > Pirellulaceae > JAAYDI01. Next base: position 62,047 of record JAAYDI010000163.1, on the reverse strand, counting down.
GGAACGCGTGATCTTCTGATGGTTGGACATGGGTGTGTTACCGTCCCGACCGGCCTTCGCCGTGCGGTGCGTGCTGCCGCCGGCGTGGCTGTTCTTCGTAAGCCTGCACAATGTCCTGGACCAGCCGATGCCGGACAATGTCCGACTCGTCCAACTCCACGATGCTCACGCCCCGAAGCGTCTGCAGGCGGTGGACCGCGTCCACCAGACCACTGCGCGTGCTGGGTGGCAGATCCACTTGCGTGACGTCGCCCGACACCACCATCTTCGACCCCTCACCCATCCGCGTCAGAAACATCCTCATCTGCGATACGGTCGTGTTCTGCGCCTCGTCCAGAATGACAAAGGCCTCGTTGAGCGTCCGCCCCCGCATGTAGGCCAGCGGGACCACTTCAATCACGTCGCGCTCCATGTAGCTCTTGATCAGCTCGTAATCCATCATCTCGTGCAACGCATCCAGGAGCGGACGGAGATACGGGTTGATCTTCGCCTGCAGGTCACCCGGCAAAAAGCCCAGACTCTCCCCCGCCTCCACGGCCGGCCGCACCAACACGATCCGCCGGATCTCGCGCCGCTTCAGACACTCCACCGCCATCGCCACCGCCAAATACGTCTTGCCCGTCCCGGCCGGCCCCACGGCAAACACCAACTCGTGCTTGCGGATCGCCGACACATACCGACCCTGACCGGCCGTCCGCGGACGAATCTGCCGCGTCGCATCCGGCACGTCGATCGCCGGCTCGGCAGCCAGGGCACCGGTGACACCCATCACCACCCCCAGGACGCGCCGCACATCGTCGGGGCCCACCGAACCACGCCGCTCGACCAGCTGCGTGAGTTCTTCAAGCGCCTGCGTCGCCTTGGCGACCGCCCGATCGTCGCCCACTACACGAATCTGCCCGTTCCGATGCGTGATCGATACGCCCAGACTGTCACGGATCGCACGCAAATGCTGGTCGCGAACCCCAAACAACGAGAGCGCCAACTGGGGCTCGGCAAGCGATAGTGTTGCTTCACTCATCCGAACAATGACACCCCTTCGGGCCGCCACCATCCTCCTGATTCACTCCACCCACTAGTCAACTATAGCGAATTTTCCGTACCTCACACCAGATCGCGCGACATGCCGCCCCCCCTCAGGCCCAGTCTCTCGGCCGGCTGGACAGACCAGCCTCATACTCGAGAGCTAACCATGCCCTGCCCTTAGGGACCCACCAGTCCGCAGGCCCAACAAAAATACGCGGGGGCCGCTGCGAACACAAGTGAGTCCAGAATATCGAGCCCCCCCCCCAGACCAGGCAACCAGCTGCTCGAGTCCTTCCGCTGCACGTCCCGTTTGAGCAGCGATTCGGCCAGATCGCCCAGCATGCCGGCGACCGCCAGGATCAGTCCGTAGATCAGCCAATTCCCGAGCGTGCCGCGTAGCTGGCTGGACTCCACCAGAGCTGGCACCAGCACGTCGCGGCAGATCCAGGCTCCGCAGGCGGCGGCGACGAGCCCGCCGAGGGCGCCCTCGAGCGTCTTTTTGGGACTGAGCGACGGGGCCATCTGGTGCCGGCCCAGTGCGCGTCCCGTGAAGTAGGCACCGGTATCTGACAACTTGACAATCACAATCACGGAGACGACGGCCGCCATGCCCCACTGCGGGTCCGGCAACAGCCGCAGACTCACCAGGAAACTCAGCAGCAGGCCGGCATAGCCGATGGCCAGTACCGAGAGGGCGATGCGGCCGGTGGATAAGCCCGGCTGAGTGTAGCGGGCCATCTCCGCAATGAATGCCAGCACGATGCCGGCCGTCACCCCCGCCAGCGGCCAGCCGAGCCGACCGACCAGGTCGTCCGCCGGACCGGTCTGTCCGGCGAGCGTCCAGTAGAGCGGGGCCGCCGCCAGCAGAACTGTCAGGGGTGCCCCGACGTACAGCGGCCAGGCGGTGGGACGATCGGGCCGATCGCGCCACAGATCGAGCAGTTCGTACACCATGATCACAGCCACAGCCAGTGCCAGGGGGAGCAGCCACACGCCCGGCGCACCCCAGGGGGCGTGGTGGGCGTCGAGATGGAGCAGGGCAAGCAGCGCGGAGATGATGACGGCCGCCGACACCAATCGCAGCTTCAACACGAGACCGGACTCCTCATTTCACTTTCGGGATGCTGCCATGGCTGATGGCAGCCGGTTCAAGATGCGTGTATCCCGCCGAACCGCCGATCGCGCCGGGCGAACGCCCGCAGCGCCTCGTGCAGGTCCACGGTGCGGAACTCAGGCCAACAGCGGGACGTGACCCACAGTTCGGCATAACTGATCTGCCAGAGCAGAAAGTTGCTCACACGCATCTCGCCGGCAGTGCGGATGAGCAGGTCCGGGTCTGGTCGCCCTGCGGTGTACAGATGCGCCGCGATCGTTTCTTCGGTGATTGCCTGCGGCTGCAGCCGGCCAGCCTGGACCTGCTGGGCAATCTCGCGTACCGCATCCACCACTTCCGCGCGGCCGCCATAGTTGATGGCCAGGCACAGGCGGGTACCGGCGTTTGCGGCGCTGAAGGCGATCGTCCGGTCCATTTCGGCCAGCACGTGGTCCGGGATGCCCGTGCGGCGGCCGATGATCTCGACCACGACGTCCTGCGCCATGATCGTGCCCCGTTCTTCGATCATGTACTGTTCCAGCAGATGCAGCAGGAAGTCGAGTTCTTCAGCGGGGCGTTTCCAGTTCTCGCTCGACAGGCAGTACAGCGTCAACTGTTCGATGCCCAGCCGGGCACACTCCTCGACCGTGCGGCGGACACTGGCCACGCCACGCCGGTGCCCTTCGATGCGGGGCAGATTCTGGCGCTGCGCCCATCGCCCGTTGCCATCCATGATGATGGCGATGTGCCGCGGGCGCTGGGCCTGCGGCACGTCCTGCCACAGATCGGATTCGGAAGCCGGAGAATCAGGAGGTTCGTTCATCGTCGTGCTGACCGGGCTGCAGAGCGAGAATCGTCTGGGCCCGCGCGGGCCCGACAGATATGACCTCGATCGGAACACCGACCAACTGGCTGATCCGTTCCAGGAACTTGTGTGCCGGCGCCGGCAGATCATCGAGCTTCGTGGCCCGCGTCACGTCCTGCTGCCAGCCCGTAAAAGTTTCGTACACCGGTTTGACGCGGCGCAGCTCGGCCGCCCGGCTCGGCACGTACTGGATCCGCTTGCCATCGAGCTCGTAGGCCACACAGATCTTGACCTCCGGCAGCTGACTGACCACATCGAGCATCATCAACGACAGCACGTCGACGCCGCTCAAACGCGCCGCATACCGTACCGCCACCGCATCGAACCACCCGCAGCGCCGCGGCCGGCCGGTAGTCGTTCCGTATTCGTTCCCCAGCTCCCGAATCCGCTGGCCGACTTCGTTGTCCTGTTCCGTCGGAAACGGCCCACCTCCCACGCGCGTTGTGTAGGACTTGATCACCCCATAGACCCGATTGATCCAGCGGCACGGCACACCGGTCCCCGACGAAACCCCCACCCCCGAGCTGTTGCTGCTGGTCACGAACGGAAAGGTGCCGTGGTCAATGTCCAGCATGGCCCCTTGCGCCCCTTCGTACAGGATCCGGCGATCGGCCTCCACTGCATCGAGCAGGTAGGTGGTCGTATCGCCGACCAGGGGCAGCAACCGGTCCGCATATCGGCGGTACTCGTCGTGGATCGCTGCGGCGTCAAGTTCCTCGTCATGGATGGCAGCACTGTATCCGGCCAACGTCCGCCGTTTGATGGCCACGACCTCTTCAATTCGCTCCCGGAAGTCGCTGCCGACCATGTCCCCCAACCGAATCGCCGACAGGCGACCGTACTTGTCGCGATAGCAGGGCCCGATGCCACGCAGCGTCGTCCCGATCCCTTCCCCGCCGACCTTCTCCATATTCACGGCCCGGTCTTCGGCCATGTGCCATGGAAACACCACGTGCGCCCGTTCGCTGATCATCAGCCGCTCGGCGACCGGAATCCCGCGTGCGACCAGCCCATCGAACTCCTCGAGCAACACGGCCGGATTGAGAACCACACCCGGCGCAATCACGTTCATCACACCATCCGACAGGATCCCGCTGGGAATCTGGTGCAGCTTATACATCGCGTCCCCGACCACGACCGTGTGACCGGCATTGGCGCCACCTTGATACCGCACCACGATGTCCACGTGGAGACGCTCGCTGAGCAAATCGACCAGCTTCCCTTTCGCCTCGTCACCCCACTGCAACCCAATCACACTCGTTCCCGGCACGGTAATCGTCTCCACATGCATCCACGCGTCTACGCGCCACGCCATTCGCCACAGGAGGCACCCCATCCCGGCCGGTCAGTCTATTCGCGCAGACTGCCACCGGTCAACCAGTAGCAGTCAGCAGAGCGGGGTGAGGCGGACACCGGGGGGAGCGCCCCGGCCGGGGTGCTAGAGATCGCCGGTGTCATCCGGCGGCCAGGCGTCCCGCGCAAACTGCCGGCAGTACTCGTACAGCGCCATCGCAGTTGCCGTGGCCACATTGTAGCTGTAGGGCAGTCCGAAGACCGGGATTTCGACCACGTCGTCCAGCAGCGCCAGGGTATCTGCATCGAGCCCCTGCCGCTCGTGCCCGATCACCAGTACCGTGCGGGGACGGAACGAGAAGTGGTAGAGGCATTTCGAGTTGGTGGTCTGTTCCAGCCCGACCAGGTGAAAGCCCTCGTCGCGCAGCCGTCTGAGCACGGGGGGGAGCGTGCGATGAGCCTCGATCACCACGCGCTCGGCACCGTCGCGCGCGATCTTGCGGTCCAGCTTCGGGCGGCCACAGGCGATCATCCGCCGGACACCGCAGCAGCTGGCCACGCGGACGATCCGCGACAGGTTCACGTTGCTGCGCAGTACCGGACAGGCCAGCAGCAGCTCGCACGTAGCGGGCAAGGCACAAGGCGGCTTGTGCCGCTCGTGGACGAACTCACCCATGTCTGCCACGCCGCCTCCCGGCCGACCCGCTCACTCGCTCACGTCTTTGTCGCGTTGGAAGATCAAGACGCACTGCCCGAACCGCAACTGCGGCTCGCGCCCCGGCTGCCGCGAAAACACGATCCCCATCAGTTCGCTCAGCCGCTCCGGCAGCACGCGGTAGAAATTGTGTTTGCCGTCGCGCCGGCAGTCGATCAGACCGTCGCCGCGCAGCAGTGCCAGGTGATGACTCACCGCCGGCTGGCTCAGCTGCAGCAGATCACACAGCGCGCGCACATTCAATTCGCGGCGTTCCAGCAGATAGATCAGGATCTTCAAACGGGTTTCGTCGGCCAACAGCTTGAACCACCGCACGAGCTCCTTCGTGATCTGCCCGGACACGGACGTGTCGGCATCCGGCGTGGGTGTAGGTTCTGTTGACACTGGCTGACCGTCGAGTTTCTGTTTCTTGATTATGTTTTCGTTCTTGTTCTTGTTCTTGGACGATGGATGTGGAAATAGCGTTGTGGCCATTGATCCGCCTTGACCCGGCCTGATACCGGCCTCGACTGTGCCTTGAAAAATCTCCCCAGAAACAGCCGCAGAAACTCCGCGCCGCGCGCTCACGCACCTCGGCGGGTGGCACTGTGGAGACGTTTTCAACACAAGACGACTGGAACCAGTAATACAAAGATAAGCAATTGTCAGTATTCTAAACTCGGGAACTGCCGATTGAAAACCGGGCAGGCGCGAATTTGGGAAACATTTACCGACCCGGATGGGTGGGGAACAGCTGACTCAACTACTTGAAGCGGGGCTGTTGGTCGAACACGACAAAGAACCGCGTGGAACTGCGCAATCCCCCGCAGCAGCGGGCCGTCAGCGAAGGGAAATATCCGACAATCTGACGGATCCCCGCGTCCCGCGGCCGTAGAACTCGTGGAACTCCGCCACCAGATTCGCCTGGCGGCACCACGGCAGGTACAGACTGCGCCAGCCGCGCGTCCAACCGGCTGCGCCCGCGCCGCACAGAAACACCCCGCGCGACATGCAGTGCACCTGGTCAATCTGCCGCCAGGAAACGTGCCGCCGCCAGCGCCAGATGCCGAGCGTCACGCCGGTGGGTCCCAGTTCACAGGCCAGCGGAATCCACAGTTTCCACAGCGCCAGCCCCAGCGCGGCGGCCGCCAGCGCTCCCATCGCCCAGCTGGCCGCCCCCAGCCCCGCCAGGCCTCCCACTGCCACGCAGCAGGCGGCCACGGCCAGCGTGCGCCAGGGATCGTCGCGCAGCGGCCAGTTCACGACGCGGATCTCGCGCCACGGCGGTGACGTGCGGATGCTCGTGTTGTCGGCCACATTGCTGCTCATGACGGCCGTCTCGGTGTGCCATGTGTCCCGGGGGGGGACGCTCCCCGGACTCACTGCTATTATATGTCGGCTCACGGACTATTGCATCGCCCGGGGATACGCATGACGACAGACTCTCACGTAATCGTGCTCGGCACGCACAATCGCAAGAAGGGGCGGGAGCTGTCAGAACTTGTCGCCACCTGGGGGCTGACGGTCAAGACGCTGGCCGACTTCCCCGCTCCACTCTGCGTGGTCGAGGATGGGGCGACTTTCGCGGAGAACGCGCGGCGAAAGGCCTGCCAGCAGGCACGGCACCTCGGCACCTGGGTGCTGGGCGAGGACAGCGGCCTGGCGGTCGCGGCGCTGGGTGGCCGCCCCGGGGTCTGTTCCGCCCGCTACGCGGGCCCGCAGGCTACCGACGCCGCGAATACCCAGCATCTGCTCGAGGAACTGCAAGGTGTGCCCGCCGCGCAGCGGTGGGCACACTACGTCTGCCATATCACGTTGGCCGACGCCGGCGGCGTGGTGCGGGCGGAAAGCGAAGCCTGCTGCCACGGACGCATCACCACAGCGCCCCGCGGGACGGCCGGCTTCGGTTACGATCCCGTGTTCGAAATCGCGGAATACCACCGCACGTTCGCCGAACTGGGGGACGCCGTGAAGGCCGTGTTGAGTCACCGGGGGCGCGCCGTGCGCCGCCTCCTGGCGGCGCTGCGCCCCTTGATTCCCCAGCTTCCGTCGTCCTAGTGGTCCAGAGCGTACGTGGACGCCAGCCCAGGTCGCGGCACCTTCACCGGCATCGGCTGGATTTCGAACTGGATGCCGTCGAGCGTGCGCGGCTTGAACCCCTGCCCGTGCTGGGGCAGCGCACTGGTCTCCGCACCGTAGTCGCGCATGATCTTGTAGACTTCCGGGCGCAGATCCAGCCGGCCGTCAGACAGTTTGTTCCCCACCGAATCGAAGCTCCCGATCGTCACAATGCTCTCGAACCGGTCGTGAAACTCGTACGCCTCCACCCCTCGCTTGCGGAGCGCTTCGGTCAGGCGGTGGGCCTTGTCAGCAGCTTCCTCCAGCTTGCGGGAGCGACCGTACTTCAACAGATCGAGGCTGGGCCCGAATCCCTTCACGTTCTGTCTCTGCTCTTCGCCCGCGAAGTAGGACTCGCCCTGAAACGATGCTACCCGCACCGTGTATTGACCCGGATTATCCAGCAGGCTGTGCTTCACCTCCCGGTTCATCTCCAGCACAAACGGGTCAATGCCGGTGCTCACAAAATACTCTTTCGGCAGCAGCGGGTTGCGGACCACAAAGGCGCGCCGCATCGGGCCCAGCTCCCGGACCTCCGGATCCGAATGCACCAGCCGCTGCAGCTCGCGCAGCCCGATGAACCGCTGCGTCGTGTGCCGCTTGACCGACTCGCTCGAGATATCCAAACAGGCTGGCCGGGCCGTCTTCAAACGGTCCAGGTCTTCCTGCAGGCCCGGCGTGTCGTTGGTCATGTAGTTCCCCACCACGACGGCAATCTCGTCGAACTTCGTGGCCGCCTGGTACCGCATCCGCTTCGGACCGCCGTAACGGTTCACGCCGCGGCCATAGACCGGCTGGGTGTAGTCGAACGTCCGCTTGTGCATGAAGGCTTCCATCTTGTACTGCTTCCGCAACTCCAGCACCAGATCGTGCGCCTGCTCCTCCGCGCCCGGCCCCGCAAACGACGTGGCCATGATCATCCAGGGACCCTGGTCCTCGGTCAGCCAGTACATCTTGTTCGGATCGGCATCCACCGACTTGAAAGGAACCAGCTTCTTCCACGGCGGCGCCGCGGTCGCGACACCCGCGAACGCCAGGGTCAGCAACACGCCGCCCCACACCATCCCATTCCTGCGTGTCCATCGCGTCTTCATGACTTCCTCCTTGAGCGACCCGCCGACACCCACTCGGTGCCGACGACGGACGGTCCTGCATTGGCTGTGGCCGTGCCAAACCGGCAGACAAACCGGCGGGAGAGTAGCAGAATCCGCAGTCGAGGGCCAGATCGATCTGGCCAGATGTTCCCGCCCTCCCGCCCCCGCCCGCGGGGCGTGAAGCAGGCGTACAGTCAGGCCAGCAGCCGGGAATCATGCACCGCATGCGGCCGGCACGTCACCAGCTGGCCGGAGAGCCGCGTGCTGCCCGGCAGTTCCACCGGGGCGTAGCGGCAGGCGGTGCCGGCGCAGCGATCCGGGTGGCCTTCGACGTGGGACTCGACCAGCACGCGCAACGGGCGGCCGATCAACTGCTGGAAGTAAGCGCGCCGGAGTTGGCCGGCGATGTCGCTCAGGTGCCGGCGGCGGGCGGCTTTCACACTGGCCGGTACCTGGTCAGGCATCTCGGCGGCGGGGGTCCCCTCCCGCGGACTGAAGGGAAAGACGTGGATCTTCGAAAAGCCTACATCCTGCACGACGCGGCAGGTGGCGGCAAAGTCGGCGTCCGTTTCGCCCGGGAATCCGACGATGACGTCGGTCGTGAGCGCGGGCAGCGGCAGCTGGTCGCGCACGAACCGGCAGCGGTCCTGAAACAGACGCGCGCCCCAGCGCCGACGCATGCGGCGCAAGACCTGATCCGAACCGCTCTGCAGGCAAATATGGAAATGAGGGCAGATCTTGTCCGGAAATTCGGCCACCGTTTCGACCAGCTCGCGCGTCACTTCCGTCGCTTCGAGACTGGAGAGACGCAGCCGGAAATCTCCGTCGAGCCGGGCGATCTGGCGCACGAGTTGCGCCAACGGGGAGCGTGTGGCCGCGGGCCGGCCAGCCGACAACTCGATGCCCTCGATGCCCTCGACGCCCTCGATGCCGTAATGTCCCAGGTGGACGCCGGTCAGCACCAGTTCGCGATAGCCGTTGTCGCGCAGGCGACGGACTTCGTCCAGGATCTCGGTCACCGGGCGGCTCAGCACGTGTGGCCGCATGTAGGGGATGATGCAGTAGCTGCAGCGCAGACGGCAACCATCCTGCACTTTCAAGTAGGCCCGATGGCGGTCACCGAAGCGGGCAATGCCGGTCGGCACGTCGGTGATGCCCAGCCGCATCAACAGCTGCGGCAGCTGGCGTTTGTCGGTCACGACGTCCACGACGCCCGGCAGAGCGGCCACTTCTTGCGGCGCGCGCGTCGCATAGCACCCCATCACCACAATCCGGGCCGCCGGGTTTTCGCGTGCCAGACGCCGAATTGCCTGGCGACTCTTGGCTTCACCCTCCCGGGTCACCGTGCACGTATTGACCAGACACAGTGCCGCCGGATCCGCACCAATCGCGTCCTGGTAGCCGATGCTCAGCAGACCCTCCCGCACGTACTCCGTCTCGTACTGGTTCACCTTACAACCGAGCGTGCAGGTCTTGAGCCGCGGAGCCGTCATGGCCGGCACTTACTCCGGCACCGGCTCGATCGTCGCCGTCATGGAACCGGCGCAGCGGGCGATCAGGTTATCGCGGCCAAAGGCGTGGATCTGATCGCGCTTCAGTTCGGCGTGCTCCTTGGTCGTGGTCAGACAGACGGCGCGCCCGTGGACATCCACTTCCTTTGCAATCTGGAACCCTTTTTCCAGGGGATGGCCGAACACCCGGCGCATCATGTCGATGACGTAATCGTAGGAATGATCGTTGTCATCCCACAGGATCACACTGTAGCGCGGCTGGCGTCTGGGCTCGGCCTGCGCCCGCGCGCGACGGCGACGAATTATCTCCACCAGTGGTTCATCGACCACGGCCGTTTGTTCCAGATCGCTCAAAGCTGACGCCCCCCCAATGTCTCGGATTCCGGCGGTGGCAGAAGTGCCCGCGATGGCGGATGTGCTGCGGAATCAGATCACCCCGAATAGTCCGTATGTTAGCGGCTTACTATATTGTAGCAAAGTGACGGTATTGTAGCAAAGTGACGGTCGGGAAGTCTTTTTTTGTCTTTCCTCGTATGCGTGGGGGCACGGTGGCGCCATGCAGGATCTGGATCGCTATCTGAACGAGCAGCAGGCACGCCATGAGGACGAACTCTGCGCGCTGCTGCGCATCCCCAGCATCAGCGCCGGCGGCGCGCATCAGGCGGCGATCCGCCAGGCGGCCGAGTGGGTCGCCAACCGTTTGCGCCGCCTCGGCTTGCCGGCCGAACTGCTGGAAACCAGCAGCAATCCGGTCGTGTACGCCGCCTCGCCGCCCGTCGCCGGCGCCCCCACCGTGCTGGTGTACGGCCACTACGATGTGCAGCCTCCCGATCCGCTCGACGAGTGGCTCTCTCCCCCCTTCGAGCCAGCCCGGCGCGATGGCAATATCTATGCGCGCGGCGCGACCGACGACAAGGGTCAACTGCTCACGCACATCCAGAGCGCGGAGGCGTGGCTGCAGACGGCCGGTCGGCTGCCCGTGCAGCTGAAATTCCTGATCGAAGGTGCCGAGGAGACAGGCAGCGCAGGGCTGGATGAGTTTGTCGCGCAGGAGAGCCGCCGACTGGCGTGCGACGTGGTGGTGATCAGCGATTCCTCGCAGTTCGCTCCGGGGCAGCCGGCCATCACGTACGGGCTCAAGGGGCTGGCCTACTTCGAGCTGCGTCTGACCGGTCCGCATCAGGATCTGCACTCCGGTTCGTTTGGCGGCGCGGTGACCAACCCAGTCAACTGTGCGGCGCACATGATGGCCAGTCTGATGAACAAATCGGGCAAGATCAGAGTCCCCGGTTTCTATGACGACGTCGTGCCGCTGACGAAGCGGGAGCGCCGGCAGCTGGCGGCGCTGCCGTTCGACGAATCGGAATTCATGCAGCAGATTGGGGTCGACGGAGTCACGGGTGAGCGCGGCTACACGACGCTGGAGCGGCGGTGGGCGCGGCCGACGTGCGACATCAATGGGATCTGGGGTGGCTATCAGGGGGATGGCGCCAAAACCGTGTTGCCGGCCAAGGCCGGGGTCAAGTTCAGCTTCCGGCTGGTACCCAACCAGGACCCGGCCCAGATTGCCCAGGCGTTGGAGGCGTACCTCGCGTCGCAGTGCCCGCCGGGCATCCGGATGGAACTGACCTGCATGCACTCAGCGCCGGGCATCGTCGTGCCGCTCGATAGCCCCTACATGCAGGCGGCGACGCGGGCGATCGAGCAGGGGTTTGGCCGGGCACCCGTCTTCACGCGCGAAGGGGGTTCCATACCGGTCGTCAATCTGTTCCGCGCTCAGCTCGGCGTCGATACACTGTTGCTCGGGTGGGGCCTGGACGACGACAACGCGCACAGCCCGAACGAGAAGTTCTCGCTGCTGGACTTCCAGCGCGGCACGAAGGCCAGCGCCCATCTCTGGAGTGAACTAGGCCAGATTACGGTAGGCGATCGGTAGCATCATGTTTGGCGGCCGGCCGGTGTGCGGCGCGCAGGCCGGTCGTGAGTCATCACACGGAGTCGCCGGAACAGGTTTGAATCGGACACAGCCATGCTGGATCGGAAGTACATTGTCGAAAATGCGGAACTGGTGAAGCAGAACTGCGTGCGCCGCGGCGTTGTGGCGGAAGTGGATCGCCTGGTGGAACTCGAATTGCAACGCCGCGAGCAGCAGCGCGTGGTGGAGGACGTGAACCGGCGTGCCAACGAGGTCTCGAAGTCCATCGGCAAGGCCTCCGACGCGGCCGAGCGGGAGGCGCGCAAAGAAGAAGGCCGCCGGCTGCGCGAGCAGAAGGACCAGTTGCAGAGCGAGGTCGATGCGCTCGACCGCGAGATTGAACGGCTGCAGGCCGGCATCCCCAACATGTCACATCCCGCTGCGCCGGTGGGGGCGGATGACCAGGCCAACCTGGAGATCCGCCGCGGCCGGCACCTGCCGCGCACCTTCGACTTCCCCGTGCTCGATCACGTTGATCTGGCGACCCAGCTCGACCTGATCGACTTCGAAGGAGGCGCCAAGATCGCCGGCCACGGGTTCTACTTCCTGCGCAACGAGGCCGTCCTGCTGGAGCTGGCGCTCCAACAGTTCGCCACCCGCCTGCTGATGGACGCCGGCTTCACGCCCGTCACGACGCCCGATCTGGCGTACACAGAAATCCTGCAAGGTACCGGGTACATCCCCCGCGGGCCGGAAACGCAGATCTACAGCATCGAGAACACCAATCTGAATCTGGTGGCCACGGCCGAAATCACACTCGGCGGGCTGCTGGCCGGTGACGTGGTGGCCGCCGAGCAGCTCCCCATCAAACTGTGCGGAATCAGCCACTGTTTCCGCACGGAGGCGGGCGCGGCCGGCCGCTCCTCCCGCGGGCTCTATCGCGTGCACCAGTTCACCAAAGTGGAGATGTTCGCCTTCACGCTGCCCGATCAGAGCGATGCGATGCTCGAGCACTTCTGCGATCTGGAATGCCGCCTGTTCGACGAACTGGGGATCCCCTATCGCGTCGTCGACACGGCCACGGGCGATCTGGGGGGCCCGGCCTACCGCAAGTACGATCTGGAGGCCTGGATGCCGGGGCGCGGCACAGAGGGCCAGTGGGGCGAAGTGACCAGCACGTCCAATTGCACCGACTATCAGGCCCGGCGTTTGAACATCCGCTACAAGGTGCCCGGCCAGAAAGGGACCCAACTGGTGCACACGCTCAACGGTACCGCCATCGCCGTGAGCCGCGCGCTACTGGCCATTCTGGAGAACTACCAGCAGGCGGACGGATCGGTGACGATCCCCCCGGTGCTGCGCCCCTGGGTCGGCTGCGACTCCATCGAGCGCCGGGAGCGCTAGCCCGGCCGGCACGGCGGCGGGCCGCCTCACCGGCGCGCGAGCACCCTGGAGGCGTCCGCGCATAGCTGACGGGCCTCGGCAGCCGTGGCCGCTTCCGCCACAATGCGGACGATCGGCTCCGTGTTGCTAGCGCGGATCAACAGCCATTTGCCGGGCCAGTCCAGACGCAGGCCATCGAGCCGGTCGCTCCGGGCGTCGGCGAAGTGCTTCTCCAGCGCGTGGAGCGCTTTGGGGATCGCCTTGCGCGGCACCTCCTGCTTCGTCTTGCAGATTTCATAGCGCGGCAACTCGCTGACAAGCCGGCTGACCGGCAACCCGCGGCAGGCCATGGCGTAGAGGATCCAGACCATCCCGACGAAGCTGTCCCGGATGTGCCCCACCTGCGGATCGATGGGCCCGCCATTCCCCTCGCCGCCGAACACGGCCCCGTGCTCCAGCATCATGCGGACCACGTTGGCTTCACCCACCGGCGAACGCAGGAACGGGACGCCGTACTTGCCGGCCAGATCCTCCGCCATGCGGCTGGTGGAACAGTTCGTCACGACCGGCCCCGAGCGGGAACGCAGGACCTGATCCAGGCACAGGGCCAGGGTGTACTCTTCGCCGATGTATCGCCCCTGCTCGTCGATCACCGCCAGGCGATCGGCATCCGGATCCTGGCAGAAGCCGATGTCGGCGCGCGCTGCGACAATCTCCCGGCAGACGCCCGCCAGATTCTCGGCCGTCGGCTCCGGCGGATGGGCGAACAGACCGTCCGGTTGCCCCCCGACCATGGAGACGCGGCAGCCGAGCGCCTTGAGCAGGCGTTGCCCCAGGAGGCTGCCGGAGCCGTGATTCGAATCCAGCAACACCCCGAAACGCCGCTGGCGGATCGGCGCGGAATCGATGGTGGCCAACAGCATCTCCAGATGGCGGTGGGTGGTGTCGTCGATCGTCCGCGCCTGACCGATGTGCTGGTAGTCGACCCACGCCCCGTGTGCCAGCCGGTACCGGGCCATGACCTGCTCGCCCGCGTCGGCCGAGAGGACCTGCCCCTCCGGCGAGAACAACTTGATGCCGTTGTACTGCGGCGGGTTGTGGCTGGCCGTGACCTGGATCGCGCCGGCTGCTACGTGGTCCCGCACCAGGACGCCCACCGTCGGCGTGGCCGCCACCTCCGCGTCGAGCACGTTGCGGCCGACGGCAAGCAGAGCGCCACGGATCGTGTCGACCAGCATGCGTCCGGTGCCACGCCCGTCGCGGGCCAGCACCAGGGGACCGTCCGGCTGACCGGCCGCGTAAGCGCACGCATAGCGGGCCGCCACCTCGGGCGTCAGGTCCTTCCCCACCACGCCCCGCAGCCCCGACACGCTAATGATCAAATCAGTCATAATCCAACCTCAGCCTTCCTTGCACCGGCTCCCTCCTGCAGCACGCCCATCGACAATATGGAAAGATACCCCGCGGGTTGAACGGGAACAAGCTGGAGCCGTACAATCCACAGCGCACCCGGAAGTGCGTCACAGCAGGATGACCGACGGACAGCCATCGGAGGACTGATGAACACACAGCAGGCTTTGGCGCGGCTGGATGCCGCGGCAGCCGCCCAGCAATTGTCGTGCGGGGCGGCCGAGAACATCCGGCAATGGCTCACTCAGCCACGCTATGCGGCTTATGCCGCCGCGGTGCGCGAGCACGTGGCCAACGGCCAGTGGCAACTGCTCGATGACGTCTTCTGGACCGTCATCCCGTTCGGCACGGGGGGCCGCCGCGGGCGGATGTACCCGATCGGTACCAACGCCATCAACGACCGCACGATCGGCGAAAGCGCGCAGGGCCTGGCCGACTACGTGCGTGCCCAGGCCGCGCCGCAGGCGCCGCGGTCGTGCGCCATCGCCTACGACACCCGCCACCGCTCGCGGCACTTCGCCGAGCTGTGTGCCGGCATCATGGCGGCGGCCGGCTTCCGCGTGTATATGCTCGACGACTATCGCAGCACCCCCGAACTGTCGTTTCTCGTGCGGCGCCAACGGTGCGACTGTGGCATCATGGTCACGGCGAGCCACAATCCGCCCAGCGACAACGCCGTCAAGATCTACTGGTCTACAGGCGGTCAGGTGCTGCCGCCGCATGACCGGGCGATCAGCGAGCATGTGCGGCGGGTGAACGACATCGTGCAGGCCGATTTCCAGGCGGCCGTGGCCCAGGGCCAGATTGTGCCGTGCACGGCGGAGACCGACGCGGCATTTCAGAAAACCCTGGCAGCCGAGTGCTTTGGCGGCCCGCGCGACGTCCGCATCCTGTACTCGCCCCTGCACGGCGTCGGCGCAAGCGCCGTCGGGCCGTTGCTGGAAACGACCGGCTTCCAGCAGGTGGAGATCTACGGTCCGCACGCCGCACCGGATGGCGACTTCCCCAACGTGCCCGGCCATGTCTCCAACCCAGAGAATCCGCGCGTCTTCGACCTCCCCATCGAACACGCTCGCCAGACCGGCGCGGAACTGGTGCTCGCCACCGACCCGGACTGCGATCGGATGGGGTGTGCCGCCCCCCTGACGCTCCAACCCGGCGCGCCGTGGGCCACGCTCAACGGCAACCAGCTCGGCGCACTGCTGGCCGACTATGTGCTCCAGCAGCGCCATGCGGCCGGAACCCTGTCCCCGCACCATTACCTGGTTAAAACGCTGGTCACCACGGAACTGATCCGGCGGATCGCAGACCAGTACGGCGTGCGGACCTGCGGGGATCTGCCGGTCGGTTTCAAGTGGATCGGCGGGATCATCGACCAGGAGGGACCCGATCGGTTCGTGCTCGGGTGCGAGGAATCGCATGGGTACCTGGTCGGGCAATACGCGCGCGACAAAGACGGCGCGGTGGCCTGCCTGCTGATGGCCGAGCTGGCCGCGCACCTGAAAGCTGCCGGCCTGTCGGTCCACCAGCGTCTGCAGGAGCTTTTCCGGCAGCACGGCGTGCATACCGAACGGTTGATCACGATCCAGATGGAGGGCGCCGAAGGCATGGCGTGCATGAGACGGCTCATGGAGCGACTGCGCCAGCGGCCGCCGACCGAACTGGGCGGCCAGCGGGTTGTCGCCATGCGGGACTACCTGAACCAGCAGATGCGTGGCCCGGCCGGGACGTGCCCGTTCTCCGGGCCTCGGGGGGACATGGTCGTGCTCGACTTCGCCCCGGCGGGCAACTGGCTGGCCGTGCGTCCCTCCGGCACGGAACCCAAAATCAAGTGCTACATGTTTGCCTTTGCGCCGCCGGCCGACGGTGCCGATCTGGACCAGGTCGCGGCCCGGCAGCGCGCCTGGCTGGATCAGCTGGCCACGGACGTCCGGGCGGTCGTGGCGTCCGAGTCGCTTGCATGAGGGACTGTGTCATGCCCGCCGACCGCGCCTCGCAACCCGATCCGCCAGCGCAAGGGCCCGCCCCCGAACTGGAACTGGAATACGGCCAGCGCCGGGCGCTGACGAAGGTGCGGGAGTTCCCCCACTCGCCCGGCGTGTACCTGTTCAAGGACCTGGCGGGGATCGTCATCTACGTGGGAAAGGCCACGGATCTGCGTTCCCGCGCCGGAAGCTATTTCGTCAAGGCGGCCGCGGAGGATCCGCGGACCGGCCCGTGGGTGCAGGACATCTGTGACGCCGACTACATCGAATGCGACAGCGAAGTCGACGCGCTGCTCGTCGAGTCCCGGCTGATCAAGGATATTCAGCCCCGGCACAACAAGGAGCAGAAGGACGACAAGACCTTCCCCTACCTGATGATCACGACCCGTGACGACTTCCCGCGTGTGGAGGTGACGCGCGAGCCGAAGGAACGGGGAGTGAAACTCTACGGGCCGTTTGCCAGCGCCGGCGCGCTGCGGGGCGCCGTGCAGGTGCTGCAGCGGATCTTCAAGTTCCGCACGTGCAGCCTCGACATCGCCGACGGGGACGAGCGGTGGCGGTGGTTCCGCCCGTGCCTGTTGGCCAGCATCAACCAGTGCACGGCGCCGTGCAATCTGCGGATCAGCAGGGAAGAGTACCGGCGGGCCATTCACCGGCTGCAGATGTTTCTCAGCGGGGACAAAGCCATCCTGTTGCGGCAGCTGCAGGACGACATGCAGGCGGCATCCGCGGCGCTGCAGTTCGAACGCGCCGCCCGGCTGCGCGACGAAATCCACATGCTCAAGACGCTCGATCAACGGGGGGAACTCGACACCCACGCGCAGCCGGAGGTGTTCTTCATCGATCCCCACAAGGGACTGGCCGGCCTGCGCCGGGTGCTGAAACTGGCCACTTTGCCGCGGAAGATCGAGGGGATCGACATCGCGCACCTGCAGGGCGGGCAGACCGTCGCCAGCCTGGTGCAGTTCCTGGACGGGCTGCCGTTCAAGCCCGGCTACCGGCGTTACAAGATCCGCAGCGTCGAGGGGGTGGACGACTTCCGCAGCATTCAGGAGGTTGTCGCCCGCCGCTACCGGCGGCTGTACGATGAGTCCGATGTGTTTCCCGACCTGCTGTTGATCGACGGCGGGAAAGGCCAGCTCAACGCGGCGCTGGCCGCCTTTCGCGAACAGTCGCTCACGCCGCCCACCATCCTGTCGCTGGCCAAACGGGACGAGGAGATCTACCTGCCCGGCCAGTCTGAGCCGCTGCGGCTGAGCCGCCATGCGTTCGCGCTGCGGCTGTTGCAGTATGTGCGGGACGAGGCCCACCGATTCGCGCAGCACTACCACCACATCCTGCGCAAGAAGTCCACACTCGGCTCCGCACGCGCCGACGAACTGCGACGCACGCGCGGACGTGATCCGGACGCACCCTAAGACCGGTGCGCGCCGGGCACCGTGGCCGGCGGCCTGGTCCGCAGGATACTCTGCGGGATACTCAGTGTTCCGCCGGCGCGTCAGCCGGCGGCGGATCCGGTGCCTGGACCGGCTCCTCTTTCTTCTCCCGCCAGGGCTTCTTCTGGCGATAGCTCTCCAGCTCCTGCTGCAGCTGTTCCTGGATGTCCGGGTCCCCCAGTTCGACCGATTTCCGCGACCACTTGACCGCGTTGTCGAAGTCCCCGCTTTCCGCGTAGGCGGCCGCCAACGTGCTCAGGATATGAGCCTGCTGGTATTCGGTCAGCTCGCACGCCTTGAGCCCCATCTCCAGCGCCCGCTTCCCGTCGCGAATGCCGTCCTCGGTCGACGTGGCCAGCACCCAGGCGAAGTTATTGAGAACGCCCGAGTCCGCCTCCGACAGCTTGACCACCACTTCGTAGTCGGCGACCGCCTGGCGGTGCTCGCCGACATTCAGATACGCGTCAGCGCGGCCGCGCAGCGCCAGACTGTTCTGCGGATCGAGTGTCAGCACGCGGCTGAATACCTCGATCGCTCGCCGCGACTGGTTCCCGGCATTCAGATAGATGGCCAGCTGCAGTTGCAGCAGCACGTTGTCGGGGTCCTCTTTGAGAAGCTGCTCAACGTCCCGTGCCGCCTCGGCGTACAGGCCCCGCGCCGCCAGGATGGCGCTGCGCAGCTCGATGGCCCGCTGCGAGCCGGCATGCTGTTCGAGCACCCGGTCGACGTCCTGCTGTGCCAGGTCATACCGCCCCGCTACGTGGTTGAGCCGGGCACGCATCAACACCAGCCCCAGGTCGTCCGGCGTGAGCTTGATCGCCTCGCTCAGATCCCGTACCGCTTCGTCGTACTTCTCCTGCTGCGTCCACAGCTGCGCGCGCAGCGTGTAGGCCAGTGTCGTGGGCTGCTTCTCCAACACCCGATCAATGTGCTTCAACGCCTCGTCGTACTGCGCCACCTTAATCAGCTGCTCGGCCACTCCCAGCCGCATCAGCGAGTTGTCCGGATCGCGTTCCACAAGGCTGTTCCAGTCGCTGACGGCCTGTTCCACCTGGCCGTGCTGCAGATAGTACAGCGCACGGGCCTGCCAGACATCGGCGTCGTCCGGAGCCAGCTCCACTGCCCGATTGAGGTCCGCCAGCGGGTCCTGCGTCGCGCCCGGCAAATGGCCGCGCAGGATGAGCGCTTCGGCCAGCAGCTTATGATCGTCCTGCAGGTGCTCGACCGCCCGGTCCACCGCCTGGCGGGCGCGGTGCACGTCGCCCCCCTCGAGCAACTCGAGCTGGGCAGTCAACAGATGCGCTGGACCGAACTGCGGATCGTGCTTGAGAATCCGCTCGAGGTCCGGCATCACACGGTCCCGCATCTCCTTGAGCTTGTCGTTCATTGGCGGGGCACTGAACAGAATCGGCTGGGACATGCGCCCCGCCCGTTCGTACAGAGCGCCGATCAGCAGTTGCCGCGCAATGACCTCATCATCTTTGGTGAGCCCCTTGTCCAGCGCCTGCTCGCACAGGGTGGCCACCTGAGCCAGGTCCTGGAGCGAGTCGGCGGACATCTTGAGGTCCATCGCCTTGTCCAGTTCCGCCTGCCCGTCCTGAGCCGGGAGAGGGCCCGCCAGCAGCGCCACCAGTCCACCCACACAACACCATCGCATCGCTCGTCTGTTCATCCGGCATTCCTTGTCCCACGTCCTGCGTCGCGCCACCGGCCGTCGTGAGCTCAGGCCGGATGCGCGTCAGCGCAGGTCCAGCGGCCGTCAACCAGCCGCCACATCGAACCCTGCGGATGCGCGTCCGCGCAGCACCGCAGGCAAACGTTCAGGTCGCACATTGTCGTAGCATTTTGTCGTAGCATTGTAGCATGGCAAACCGACGCAACGATGCCGGGAGCCCCACCGGCGCCATGGTTGCTGTGTCCGGCATCGACGGTTGTCCACCAGCAAGCGCGGAGCCCACTCACCCCTGAACCACCGGATTGATCAGCGTGCCGACCCCCGAGATCGCAATCTCCACGACGTCGCCCCCCCGCAGCGCGAACTCGGCGGGAGGCACAATGCCGGTGCCGGTCAGCAGGAACACGCCATCGGGGAACGAGTTCTCGCGTGCGAGCCACGCAATCAGATTGTCAAAACTGCGCGCCATCTGGCTGACCGACGTCGTCTCGGCAAATACCACTTCTTCCTCGCGCCGCACGCTCATCTGGATCTGGATGGTATCCTCCGGCGGCATCGCCTCCGGCAGCGTGATGCACGGGCCAATGCTGCAGCAGGCGTCGAAAATCTTGGCCTGTGGCAAATAGAGCGGATTCTCCCCTCCAATATCCCGCGAACTCATGTCATTGCCGATCGTGAAACCGACGAGCTGCAAATGCGAGTTGAGCACGAGCGTCAGTTCCGGCTCCGGCACCGTCCATTGCGAGTCCCGCCGCAGACGCACCGGCTGGTTGGGCCCCACCACGCGATGTGGCGTGGCCTTGAAGAACAGCTCCGGCCGCGGCGCCTTGTAGACCTGCTCATAGCACGTGCGGGCCACCGCCGAATCCGCGATGCGCGCCACCTGGCTGCGCCGATATGTCACCCCGGCAGCCCACACCTCCTGCTGGTCGATGGGCGGCAGCAACAGCACTTTGCCGAGCGACACGCGGCCATCCGGATCGGCCAGGAACTCCGTCACTTCGGCCGGATTGTCCGACTCCAGCACATCCGCCAGGCAGTTATACTGACCTCCGGAGAGATTCAACGGGACTGCGGTAAAATCTTCAATCAGTCCGACATGGATCGTCCCGTTGGGGTGGCGGTATTTGGCTAGCTTCATCGCGGTCCTTCCCTTTTCATCGCGGTCCTTCCCTTCTGGGCCGGCGGCGCACTGGAATTGTAGCAGCGCAGAGAACCTGTTGGGGATCCGGGGATGAGTGTGCGGCGGCCCGGGCGGTCGAGACGCTCCACTTGTGATCTGCTTTGCTGGGGCGGCTTTGATCGGGTTCCGGCTGGCAATTGGGGGGAAGTCGCGTAGAATGGCGGCTTATGTCGGACAGGACGCCAGGTAGCGGCAGCACCAGAAGGAGCCAGGCATGGTGGCAGTGGACCTGAACGGAAAAGCGTTAGCCAGCCAGATCCGGTCGGAAATCGCGGCGGACGTGACTGCATTCTCCGCGTCCACGGGGGTTGTCCCCACGCTGGCTGCCGTCCTGGTAGGGGACGATCCGGGCAGCCAGGTGTACGTACGTAACAAGCAGCGGGCGTGCCAGGAGGCGGGGATCTCCAGCATCCTGCATCGGCTGCCGGCCGAGACGTCCGAGGCTGAGCTATTGAATCTGATCGCGCGTCTGAACGCCGACACACAGGTGCACGGGATTCTGGTGCAGACGCCGTTGCCGGCCCATGTGGATTCCGCGCGGGTTCTGGACGCGGTCGCGCCCTTGAAGGACGTGGATGCGTTTCATCCGGAGAACGTCGGGCTCCTGGTGCAGGGGCGTCCTCGGTTCCTGCCGTGCACGCCACACGGCATCCAACAGATGCTCCATCGTCACGGTATTGCCGTCAGCGGCAGGCACGTAGTGGTGGTCGGCCGCAGCGACATTGTGGGCAAACCGATGGCCAACCTGTTCATGCAGCGCACCTCGCCGCTGGGCCCCGAGGCGGCCAACGCCACCGTGACGGTCTGTCACAGCCGCACGGTGGGGCTACCGGAAATCACGCGGCAGGCCGACATCCTGGTCGCGGCAATTGGCGTACCGCGTTTCGTCAGCGCGGCGATGGTGCAACCGGGAGCGACCGTCATCGACGTGGGGATCAGTCGCACGGCCGACGGGCTGGTGGGGGATGTCGACTACGCCGCAGTGAAGCAGGTGGCGGCGCACATCACGCCCGTTCCGGGCGGCGTCGGGCCGATGACTGTCGCCATGCTGTTGGGCAACACGCTTCAAGCCGCGCGCATCCAGTGTCCGGCAGCGGCCTAGCCCACAATCCGCTTCTCGGCCCGCTTCTCGGCCACGTGCGCGCTCGGCGCGCTGGTGGCCACAGTCGTGGGAGCACGCTGGACCTTGGCAACCGCCACGAGCGTCTGGAAGATGCCGGACTGTACCACAGCGCCCGTCTGGTTGATCAATTGCCGCCGCCACGTGACGAACCCGGTCCGCCGCCCGTTGGCATGCTTCCCGATGACTTCCGTTTCCGCGTGCACGGTATCGCCGATATAGATGGGCTTGAGGAACTCCCACTTCTCGATCTTCATAAACGCGATCGTGCGTACTGACGGGTAGTGGCTGGCCAGCCCCGCGACCAGCGAGAGCCCGAGCAGCCCCTGAGCGATGGGCTTGCCGAACGGTGTCTGCCGCGCGTACTCATGGTCGACATGGAGCGGGTCATAGTCCCCCGTCACACCGGCGAAATTGACGATATCCGTCTCGGTGATGGTGCGACCGAGACTGGTCCAGCGATCACCCACGGCCAAGTCTTCGAAATGCAGCGGCTCCGACATACAGTCCTGCTACTTCCCCACAGAGACCACCGTCCCCCCACGCAACACGCTCTGCACACTGCTTACGTTAGCCGAAACCGCGCGTTTCGTCTAACGTGTTTCTTGGGGAAAACGCCCGCGGCCATGCCGACGGGCCCAGCCTGGCGAAAGTGGGGGGACTTTGCCGGGCAATCAGAGCTCCTGCTGCCGCAGAACTTCATAGAACAGGACGCCGGCGGTCACCGACACGTTGAGGCTGTCGACGATCCCGTGCATGGGCAGGGCCACGGCCTGGATGCCGGCGCCCAGCCAGGCCTCCGACAGCCCCTGTGACTCACTTCCCAGGACGATCGCGCAGGGGCGGCGGTAGCGCACGTGTGTGTAGGGTACGGCGGCGTCCACGCGCGCCGCGTAGACGTTCCAGCCGCGCGTCTCCAGCCACCGGCGCACCGCATCGGCGCTGGCGGCGGCCACCGGCATGTGAAACAGCGCTCCGAGGCTGGCCCGGATGGCGTTGGGGTTGAACAGGTCGGTACTCGGGTCAGCGACCACGACGGCGGCCAGTCCGGCCGCGTCGGCTGTCCGGACGATGGCCCCCAGGTTCCCCGGTTTCTCAACGCGTTCCAGAACGGCGATGACGGCCTGGTCGGCGGACGGGATCTGATCCAGCGCGGTGCGGGGCGAGGCGGCCACCAGCACGACGCCTTCCCCGCGCTCACCGAACGCCAATCTCTGGAACACGTCGCGGCTGACCGGCGTGAGTTCCACACGCCGCGCTGCAGCCAGCTGCGTCAGCGCGTGCTGCTGGGGTGCAGCGAGCAGTTCCTCGCAGACAAACAGCTCCAGCGGTGTGGCGTTCCCCTCGAGCGCCCGGCAGGTCTCCCGCCAACCGTCGATGATGATCCGCGACTGCTGCGTGCGCCCCCGCCGGTCGCGCAGCCGCAGTGCCTGTTTGATGCGTGGATTGTGCAGACTGTGGATTGGTGACGCCATGTTGCCTCGTTCCCCATGCGGCCCGCCCAGCCGCTGCTGCGGCCGTTCACACGGCTGGCCAGCGCGCGACCACGCCACTTGACAACTCGCGCCCGTCGGCCGTTCGCAGCACCAGGGGGCGGGCCAGCACACCGCGTCGGCTCGGGCCACTCAGCGTGTCGGCCAACAGGGCCTCCAGCTGTACCGGCCCGATCGTCGGCGTGTGGCACGTGAGCAACATGAACGCCGGTGCACGCCGCGTCAAGCGGCCGCAGGCATCCAGCAGGCCGGGCAGATCGCGTGCCAACTCCCACGGCTGGGCCTGGGGACCGTGTCCGTACGTCGGCGGGTCCAGAATCACACCGTCATAGTGGCGGCCGCGCCGCAACTCGCGATCGACGAACTTGCGGGCGTCGTCCACCAGCCATCGCACGGGCGCCGCCTCCAGGTGTGACAGGGCCGCGTTGCGGCGAGCCCAGGCCACCACCGGCCGGGCCGCATCCACATGGACGACGCGCGCTCCCGCCGCCGCTGCCGCCAGCGTGCTGGCCCCCGTGTAGGCGAACAGGTTGAGCACGTTGAGCGTGCGGCCCGCAGAGCGCACCTGCCGGCCGAGCCAGTCCCAGTTCTCGGCCTGTTCGGGATACGCCCCCACAGCGCCGGACGGAGCACACTGGAGTTCCAGCACCAGCGGTCCGTGACACAGACACCAGGGCTCCGGCAGCGGCCCGGTAACGGCCCAGGTGCCCCGCGCCGCGTCGCCGCGTGTGTAGCGAGCGCCAGCGGCCGCCCAGCGTGCCGGATCGGCACGGACCGCCTGTTGCGCTGCCGGCGCAGGTCGATCCACCACCAGCTGGCCGAAGCGTTCCAGCTTGCGACCGGCCCCAAAGTCGAGCAGTGCATATTGCATATTGGTCGGGAGCAAACATGACGGAACGGTTCAGTCTGGAGGATCCGGGCACTCACTGTGCAGCCCGGCACCATGGGCGGCAGGCAGCGCCCGGGCCGCGGCGGATCGCTCGGCGCTGTCCAGTCTACAGTGTGGCCGCCGGACGCGGGAGGAACCTGCAGAGGTCGGGTCAGGCGGCGTGTGTCTGCGGCGCGGTGGCAGCCGGCAGGCGGCCCAGCAGCATGTCGCAGGCCTCACACACCTGTTCGGTCGTGATGCTGCGCATGGCCGATTCGTCCGTCCGCCGCTGGTGCCGGCTGGCGGCCGGTGGGCAGTCCGCCTGGATCGTGATGTGCTGGGGTCCATACGGGCCCGAGAGTTCCACGCGCGTTGGCCCGTAGAGCCCAATACAGGGAGTTCCCACCGCGGCGGCCAGGTGCAGCGGACCGGTATCGGCGCTGACCACCAGGCGGGCGCGGCGCATGAGCGTGGCAAGTTGCGGCAGACTGGTCGCGGGGGCCTGCAGGGCATGCCCTCCTGATTTGGAGATGATGTGCTGAGCCAGCGTTGCCTCCCGCCTGCCCGCCCATGCCACTACCGTCGGCAGCTCGTAGCGCTCGCCCAGATGCCGCGCCACACGTCCCAGGCGGTCGGCCGGCCATTGCTTGGATCTCCAGCTCGCCGCTCCGTTGATTACCGCATACCCACCCGCCAGGCACGCGCTGCGCACAAATGCATCGACATACGCGTCGGCCTGCGGCAGCGCCGGCAGATTGAACTGCACGTCCGGGGCGGTGATCCCCAGCGCGGTCAGCAGACGCAGCGACGCGTCCACGATATGGGTCGAATCACCGCGCTCGATGCACTCGGTGTTGACCCACGGCGCCACTTCGCGACCCTGCGGCCGGGCAAACCCGATCCGGCGGCGTGCGCCGCTGAACCAGCCCAGCAGACTGCTCTTCGTGAGACTCTGCGGATCCAGCACGCAGTCGCAGTGGAGCGACATCAGGCGGCGTCGGAGCGTGCGAATCAGGCGGGGGGACTTGAGCCAGCCTTTGGGCACGACGATCAGTCGATCGATGGCCGGGTGCCGCGACAGGAGCGTGGCCGCCAACGGCTCCACGGCCCACATCAGTTCAGCCTGCGGGAAATGGCGGCGCAGCGCACAGGCCAGGGGAAGCGTCAGGATGCAGTCCCCCACGGCACTGAGCCGCGTGATGAGGATTCTCGGTGTCGCGTCGGCATGGCTCATGACAGGTCTCTCAGTTCGAGTCAGGCGGAGCGGCTGCCGGCTCCGCAGGCGCCTCGGCCGGCGCTTCAGCCGGCGGCACCGGGGTTTCGGCCGGTGGTGCTGGTGTTTCAGCCGGTGCGGCGGGTGCCTCAGACTCCGCAGCCGGTGGCAGGGGCCCTTCGTAACCTGCCGGCTTCACGTCCCCATGATCGGCGGTCGGCGGCAGATAGGTCGTTTCCCGGCTGTACGTCGCCATGGGATCGACCCGCCCGGTCACGTCGTCCTGGTCCACGGTCAACAGAGGCAGCGGCAGGTCGCCGCCCACAAACTTCGTCCCTTCATAGATCGTGCCAGTCTGAAACGGGCCAGCTCCAAAGAACCATATGTTCTTGGCCCGGCTGCGGGCCTGCACGATGCCCGACTGCCAGACCGGACGCCGGCTCTCACGGTGGTAGGCAAAGACCGCGATCTTCGCCGCCGCATGCTCGTGGTTCTTGCGGGCCAGCGAGATCTCGGGAACCGCGGGCAGCACCGGGGCGCTCGGAACCAGCGACGCCGCGCTGCTCAACGCATTGTTCGCCGGGATGCCGTATGTCAATTCATGGCTGTCCGTTCCCAGCGTCCCGACACGCAACTCGGCTACATACTCCGCGTCCTGCCGGTTCTCCTCCAGCAGACAGCCGGCACCGAGCATCTGCTGCCGCACGGAACTGATAATGTAATCCGCGTTGACGAAGCTTTCCGTCTTCACGTTCTGGACGTAGGTGGTGTCCAGGTAGACATGCCGCCCCGACAGCGGGCGGAAATCAATGTTCGCCACCGACCGATCCACTACGTCCGACATCAACAGCTGCTCGGTCGCACGCTGTGATTTGGTCGTCCCACAGCCGATCAGCAAAACGGTCCAGAGACCGATCCCGATCGTCTGCAGCAGCTTGGTGATCATGGCTTCACGTCGTCGAAGATAGTGCGAAACGGTAGACGCGCCGTTCGATTTCGGTGCGGGAGCATAGCAGAAACCACCAAGTGGAAAAACGTGAGTTCCCGTTGATTTGGCCCGGGATCTCAACAATCTGGGGGCCCTGAGAAAATCAGGCAGGCGTGTTTTGCGCGTATCGAGAGAGCAATCGAGATTCTTTGATGCGTGTCAGGCCAGCGCTGCTTCGATCACTCGCCCCCCGTCGTTTTGCAGGCACAGTCCGTCACCAGCGCGGCAAAACAAGCTGGCCGGCCCCACGTCCGGGCTGGCCCGCCACACTCGATCCACGGTGGCCAGCACATCCTCGGGCGCAAACGCATCGCCGACCACGCGCGTGCCGTCGGCGCTAGTCTGTCCGATCACCGCCCCGCCCCGAATCCCGGCACCGCCCAGCAAGATGCTCCACGCCCGCGCCCAGTGGTCACGGCCGCCGTTGTTGTTAATCCGCGGCGTGCGGCCAAACTCGCCCATCCAGACGATCAGCGTGTTGCGCAGCAGCCCGCGCTGATCCAGATCTTCCACCAAGGCGCTCATTGCGCGATCCAGAACCGGCAACTGGCGGTCGCTGAGCGTATGGAAAATGGCGTGATGATTGTCCCAGCCACTCAAGGACACTTCGACAAACGGGACACCACGTTCCACCAGCTGACGCGCCATCAGGCAACCACGTCCGAAGTCGTGTTCGCCGTAGCGCGCCCGCGCCGAAACAGGTTCCCGCTCAAGCTGCGACAGGTTCTCAGGACGGCCGGCTGTCACGTCCCAGGCGTGCGGACTGGCCCATTTCCTCACATCCGGATCCGGAATGCAGCCGGTGCGCACGTAATACCGTCCACGTTCGTGATCCGTCTCGCGCGTGCACATCGAGCGGATGATCGCGAAATGGTGCATCTGCCGAGCCAGCATGGGCAGATGCTCGCAGATCAACGCCTCGCCGCTGGTGCGAATCGGCCGGAATGGCCCACCCGTAGCCGCACCCGGCTTCATGTCCCACAGGTCGATTGTCGACGGGCCTCCCCCCATCCACAACAGCACGACCGACCGGCCGCGCGTCACGGGCTCAGCCGCCCGCGCACACAACATCCGCCCGCCGTTCAGCACGGCAATGGCGGCCGCCGACGCGTCCAGCAAACGAGACAGGAAATGCCGACGCGTCATGCCGGGCCGTGCCATGGCTGCCACTCCCTCAGAGAGTTCGTTCAGGCTGCTGTGATTCCCTCCACGATTCTAATCGATCTGAAAACCAATGTCGTCCGCCCCGCTTTCTGCCCGCTTTCTGCCCGCTGATGGGCTACACGCATCTGAAATCGGCCGCCAGTACCGTTCCGACTGCCTCCAGGACAGACCCCACCTATGACTGAAACAGATGTATCATTCCAATACATATGCAGCATTTTGATGCGCGCAAAACAAAACAGGCGAGATGGGAAGTCGTTCCTGGACACGATCCCTTCTCGCCTGCCTTTCGCACGGAAGTCACTTCCGGCTACCTCTCAGCTCGCCTCTTCCTCTGTTCTGTCCGCCTCAGTTTCGCTATTCCGTGAGCGAATCAAAGGACCATATGCCGGAGTATGCCGGACGTAACGGAATCGCCGTGCTCAGATGCCTCTCAAATAACCGGCCCCTTCGTTACGTGCTCTTCTCTGTGCCGGCCCCTCGTCAGCGTCCAGTCCAGCGAACACTGGCAGAAATCAAGCAAACTCCGTGCCATTCTCACCAGGAAGTCACATTTCGACCGGATTGGTCCGGACCGGGCGGTTGTCAGTTGTGCAGTTGTCAGCCGGTTCGGGCGTGGCCGGTATATTTCATTTAGTGACGCGAGGCGGTTTCGGGTGGCGAGACTTCCCAGGCCCGGACGTCCTGTCCTGTGCTGATCACCAGCACTCCGTGCGTCCCGTGGTGTCCACCGGCGATGCCGGCCAGCGAGCTGCCGGTGTGGAAGTAGTCGGTGAACTTGCCGTCCTGACTCACGACGTGGAGGCTTCCCTCGGGGCCGGCAATCAGCCACTGCCTGTCTTCGGTGCCCAGCAGAGCTGCGGCGGTGACGAAGCGGATCTGGCTGGGAAACGACCCCGACGGGAGCGTATAGCGCCACTGAGACCGCGGTTCCGGAGTGAGTCCCAGAGCGAGTCGGCGGCCATCGGTACCGTAGGCGATGCCGCAGTACGGCGTAGCTCCGTGTGAGGCGTCCCCGGTGCTGTAGATGTGGTGGATCAGCTGACCGTTCGGATTGGCCAGGGTCCCTGTCTGTCCATGTTGATCCAGCGGTACGACCTGGCCGCTGGCCGTGGCCACCCACAAGACATGTGGGTTGTCTGCCCGGGGGGCGACGGCGAGCGAGAAGACATGCGAGACACGGTTGCTGGTCCACAACGGAGTGCCGTCCAGGGTCACACAGTGCACTCCGGCGGCCCCCCAGAATCCCACGCACAGTTCGAGTTTTCCATCCGCGTTCAAGTCTGCCAGCAGTGCGTCCTGCACGCCATCGTGCGGCACGGACGACGGGGGATAACTGAGCACGCGGTGCCACGTCGCGTCGAACACGTGTACTTGATTGCTGCGCAGCGACCACGCGACGTAGTATCGCGAGTTCTGCCCATCCAGGGCTGACTGCAACTGGCTCACGGCCGCCATATCCGGCAGATCGAGTTCGTGACGGGCCGTCACGCGACCGTCGGCGGCGAGTTCCACGATCGAGCGCCAGCCATCGTGGACCAGGAACGTCGTGTCGCCGGTGCCCTGATCGATGGCCAGGATATTGCCGGCCGCTGTAAGCTCAGTGCTGGTCCAGGCGGGGCGGAGGCGCAGCAATCCGGGCGAGGTGGCAGCGGCCACCGGTGCGCCATCGGGCGCGGTGTCCAGGGCGTCCGGTTCGCCGCGTGCGAGCATCTGTTCGTATTTGACGCGGGCCTGGTGGAACTGGTCCAGGATCTCTCCCGCCAGATTCTCTCCCGCGACCAGCCGTTCGAGCACTTGCGGCAGTTCGGCCACCAGATTCGGATTGGCGCCCACCTCGAAGATGTGCAGCACGTTGTTGCCATCCAGCACGACCATGGTGGGCGCCCAGGGGATCTGGAACAGATCGCGACCGAAAGCCTGCACGTCCCGGACGCCCGGCACCTCGACCTGCCACAGTTGCAACAGCTGCCCAATCTGCTCGTCGGATACCGTGGCCGGCTCCGTGCAGACAGCATAGATGGCTACCCGCGAGTGTTGGCGGTACTGCTGGTAGACCTGATTGAGCTGCTGGACGCTCGAGCGGCACGCCGGATGATCGTTGAACCACAGGAGCACCTTGATCTTGTCCCCCAGCGCGTCGCTGGAAACCGTTCCGCCTGCCAGGTCGGCAAAGGCGAACGCGCTGGTGGTTTTGCCGATCAGCTCGGAGGGCATCTCGCGCGGCGGGGGCACGAACTTCTTGACCTGCTTGGCCTGCGGCGGCCGCTGCATCGCAAACGCGTCGGCCGCAAGCCGGTTGGCAAAGGTCGCGCCGCGGAACTCGGCCGTCAGCCGCACTTCCTCCACCGCCACATCCTCGGCAATCTCCCGCGCAAACGTGGCGGCCGGGTACTCGGCCCGCCGCAGCACGTGCGAGGCCTCGTCGATCCAGAGCACAAACCGCCCGTCCGGCGTGTCGATCGCCACACGCTGGCAAGTACGCCCGTCAAGCATCGACGGCTCGAGCAGTTCACGCGTCGCCTGATCCGACCGCAACACGGCCAGTGGTTCGGTCCCCAGCAACAGATCCAGCTGCAACGGGTACCCGGTCAGGCCCTGGCGGAAGGCGAGCGACAGGACTTCATCGTACTCGTACAGATCGGCCAGCGCCAGTCGCTCCGGAGCCCGTCGCTGGGCAAGCTGACCGTCGAAATCGCGAGTGGCCTCGTCCCGGATTTGCGCGCACAACTGCTGGCCATCACTCACCACGTACGCCTGATAGGCCTGCACGTGCACGCGGTTGGGGGCCTGCCAGCGGACCGCCAGCGGCGCTTCGTCCTTGAAGTCGCGCCCGTCACGGCGATAGCTGAGACAGACCACTGCGCGGTCCTGGTAAGCGTCCGCCGCTTGATAGGCGTCCACCATCGCCCGCAGAACCGTATCGGCCGTTGGGTGGTGCTTAACACCCGGCTCGGCACCCCCTCGTCCGCAACCGGTAACAGCTGCCGCCACACCTGCGACCAGCACCATCTTCGTTAAGACGCCCCAACGGCGCACACCTCGTACCGAGTGGCAAGAAAACACCACAGCATCTCCTTCGCTACGGCCCATTCCGCGCGTCAGTGTCCGGCCCAGAACGGCGGAAACGAATGTTTCCCAGGACACGCAAGCTTCCCCGTGTGCCCGACTCCGCGCAGCTTGACCGCCGTGCAGAGCGAACACTACGATTCACTGATTCGGCTATTGGCAGACAATTCTTCAACAAACTGACACGGGCCGACCAACGACTGTCGCGCGGGTGGGGGAAAACGCATGGCGCACGTGCTTCACTATGGAAAGTCGTCGATGCTGTCGTTGGAGATCCGGCCGGAGGTGCTGGTGTCGAACGCGGCCAGCGAGACCGGCGAGATCGTGAGCGATCCGACGGCGGCAGTGATGGCAGCGTTGCAGGACCCTGCCGGGTATCCGCCGCTGGTGCGGGCAGTGGTGCCTGGCGATCGGGTGGCCATCCCGGTGGATCCGGCGGTGCCGCAGGTCTCGCACGTCGTGGCGGGGGTGGTGCGGACGTTGATCAGTGGCGGAGTGGTCCCGGCCGACATCGTGGTGCTGACCGCCAACGGAGCGGGCACGGACGCGGGGTGGGCCCAGGCGTTGGCGGGTGACGCCGCGGCGGTCACTGTTCGGACCCACGATCCGAGCGACAAAGGAGCGTTGTGTTATCTGGCGGCGGCGAAGGACGCCGCGCCCATCTATCTCAACCGGCACCTGTGTGAGGCGGACGTGATCGTGCCGGTCAATCTGCTCAGGCCGCGTGGGGCACTCGGCTACGCGGGGCTGCACAGCGGGCTCTTTCCGTTGTTTGCGGACGAGTCGGCGCGGGAGCGGTTTCGCACGCTTTCGTCCACCATGCGAGCGGTGGAACGCCGGAGGCGGCACGACGAGGCCGACGAGGTGGCATGGCTGCTGGGGCTGCAACTGACGATTCAGATCGTCGCTGGGCCCGGCAATTCGATCCGGCACATCCTGGCCGGGCTGGTCTCCGAGGTGGCGACGCGCGGGGCCCAGCTGGCGGAAGCCGCCTGGTCCCGGCAGTTCCGATCGAAAGCCAGTCTGGTAGTGGCGGCCATTGCCGGGGAGGACGCCGAACAGAGCTGGGAGAACTTCGGCCGGGCGTTGCACGGGGCGTCGGAAGTGTGTACCGACACCGGCACGATCGTGCTGTGCACGGGACTGCAGCGGCAGTTGGGCCCCGCGCTGCGGCGTCTGGCGCGCAGTACGGACGAAGACCGCTTGTGGCGGCGTCTGCAGCACGACCGGTCGGAAGACGCGCTGCCGGCCAGACTGTTGCTCGAACACCGCCACCATCAGCACATCTATCTGTTGAGCGACCTGGATGGCAGCACGGTCGAATCGCTGGGGATCGGCTGCATCACGTCGCGCGACGAGATCGACCATCTGAGCCGCCAAGCGGACTCGTGCATCCTGCTGGCGGACGCCCATCGCGCCGTCCCGCGTGTGGCTCCGTGACCGCGGCATCCGGTGGCGTAGCCGGCCGGGCAGTCGGTGCGTGTCTACGGCTGGCGGGCTTCGGCGCCGCGTTCGGCGGCCGTGGAGCGTGTATAGGCCGGCGTGGGAGTGGCGAGGGATGAGCCCGGCGTGAATGGGGGGCGTCGCCACCAGTGCCTCCCCCCCTGCACGCGCAGGACGAAGCACCACAGCAGCCCCACCACCAGGAAGAAGCCGGCGATCGCCTGGATACCTTTGACCGCCAGGGTGTGCCCCAGGTCCTGCACCGGCTCGGTGGCCGTGTCCTTGTCCTCCTGGATCAGCACCATCAGGCCGGTATCGACGATCGCCTCACTGCGATGCCCGTTGTGGATACTGACCGGTGCCACGGCGGCAATCCACTTGCGGCCGCGGGCCTGACTGCCTGAGCCGTCGAGCGGATCCTCGTGCTCGCAGTGATCGGGCGTGATCGATTCGAAGGCGATGCGATACTTGTCGACGTCACTCAGCCCGGCCTGTGTACTGTAGCTTTTCGTGAGCCACGGGTGGTCCAGCACCATGCCCCGGTATCCGTTATCCCGCCCATCGACCAGCACGGCGAAGCGGGTGTCGGTGGCCTGGAAGCTCATGAAGTCGCCGACATCGCGTGTGAGCACCAGCACGCCCAGCAGCTGCCGCGGGTCGTCGTCGCGGAACAGCGGCGTCGACACGGCGATCTTCCAGCGTTGGGTGGCGCGGCTGAAGAACGGGGCCGACAGGCTGGTCTGTGTCACATGGGCGTCGGGCATGGGGCGCTCTTTGCGGTCCGGCAGATCGCGCAGTCCACCGTAACAGTACGTGCGGCTGGCGAAGTTGACGCCGACCGTCGACCGCGTGACCGGCCGGAACTCGCCCGCCAGGTGCGTCCCGCGCTCGTCGCACACGAACCAGCTGGCCACTTCCGGCAGCTCGGGGTCGTCCATGAGCAACGTCATCTTCTGCTGAAGCTGCTGGCGCGCCGGGTGGCGTTCAAACTCGCTCCGCAACGCCCGCAGCTCGTCCTCCGACAGCTGCGGATCCGCCAGTCGGCTGAGCAGTTGCGGCAGCGCGGCGGTGGTCTCCGCGATCCGCTGTCGCAGTTCCGCGTCGCGCGCCACTCGGTCCACCGCGCGGTAATACCGCTCGACTTCCGTCGCCACGCCGTCGGCCACCCAGCGAGCCGCAATCGCATTGCTGTTGTACGCCCCCTGGATCACCGTCTTCTCCGACTCCTCGAGCGCACTGCGATAGATCGTGTACCCGCTGTAGGACATCACGGCCAGCAGCAGCAGCGGCCCGAGTCCGCCGAGCAGCAGCAGGGGGCGGCGGGCACGCGCATGGTCGCGTGCCCGCAGCGCATCGAGCACCTCCTGCACGTTGGCGAACCGC
The DNA here is from genome assembly GCA_012729315.1 of Planctomycetaceae bacterium. GTDB lineage: Bacteria > Planctomycetota > Planctomycetia > Pirellulales > Pirellulaceae > JAAYDI01. The sequence continues at coordinate 28,625 of JAAYDI010000163.1, read as the reverse complement.
TTCGACGGATGGGGGGCCAGGCAGCGGTCGACGATGCCAGCCAGCGCGCGGTCCACACCCGCCACCTTGCGGTGTTCGTCCGGCGCTTTGTGGCTGACAATCCACTGGCGGTACACCCGCAGACGCGTGGGCAGATCGGTCGCCGATTCAATCCGCCGCAACAACTCATCGTGCAGATGCGGCGGCTTGCCCACCAGCATGCAGTAGAGGATGGCGCCCAGCGCATACACGTCCCAGCGCGCGTCGGGCACCGCCTTCAGATCCGCCTGTTCCGGCGCCATGTAGAACAGCGTACCGAGCGACGGAGTCTGCTCGTGCGTCAGCCGGGACTGACCGAAGTCGGCCAGCCTCGGCTTGGCATCCTGGTCCAGCAGGACGTTGGCCGGCTTGAGATCGCAGTGCAGGATCCCCTTGGCGTGGGCGTGATTGAGCCCGATCACAATCTCCCGGAACAGCTCCACGATCTGTTCGACCGTCCGCCCGTCATTCTTCTGAATCAGCTGCTCGAGTGACCCGCTCTCGATGTATTCCATCACGTAGTAGGGAGGATCGGCCTCCCAGCCGACATCCAGCAGCTGGACGACGTAGCGGTCGGTGGACAGCAGCACCAGCTTCTCGACCTCGCGCGACAGCAGGGTCCAATCCACGCCGCCACGATGCTGGTAGAACTTCACGGCGACCTGCCGCCCGGTGTTGCGATCCAGCCCGATCCACACCTCGCCGTACGCACCCGACCCGAGAAAACGTGTCAGATCGTAACCCGGTATCTGCGTCGGCGGCCGCGTGTGGCGCAAACTCAACTCCCGCGCCTGACGCTCGTCGTCTCCCGATTGCGACACCGTAAAGTCATAGCTCATGCCGCTATCGTATCAAAAATGCCCTTCACCGAAAGGCGGCCCGCGGAGCGTCGCCGAGGCCGTCGCCCGGCCCGCGGAGGAGCGGCATCCCGGTCCGTCCTCCGCGTCCGGCTGACTCCGCGCCGAGCGTGCGTTCAGCGGTCGAGCACCACCCGCGCGCGCAGCCCCTGCTCCTCGAACGTGACACCAAAGCTGCCGCGTTTGACGGCCGACAACGCGGCCGCCGCAATCGGACCTGAGCGGGGCGCAGCCGGGCATCCGTAAACAGTCGATTCCATCGTCTGCCACTGCTCGTTCCAGACATACTGGCCGCCACCTGGACAGACCAGCGCCGTATGCCAGTAGCGCTCGTGGAGGTCGACCGGATCCTGGTCGGGATAGCGGTGCTTCCACGCATTGAGAATCGGCAGGTTACCCCAAGCCAGCGTCTGCATCCGTGTCTGGTATTCCTGGCGGCCCAGATTAGAGAGCACCTGCAGCGCCTTCTGGTCGACCTGCAGCGCCAGGTTCGATCCGAGCCACGCGTGCGCCGGCTGCGGCGGCTCCTGCCCCGCCGCCGCGCGCTGCCCACGCTCCGCTTCCCGATCGATGGCCCGTTTCAACACGTCCTCGCTGAGCGACACCACCAGCGACTGGCCGGAGGCGCTGTAGTAGATCGCCGAATTCTGCATCTCATCGGACTGGCCGGCAGCGCGCGGCGTCGGCGTGACCCGCACGTACGGCTGCTCATGGTACGTCAACGATTCCCAGTGGAGCATGCCGGGCGCCGCCTGTTCGAGGAACCCGCGCACGGCCGCCAGAAACGCGGTCAGCTTCACGCCACTGGACACCTCGGCGCGCACTGCCAGCGGCATGCACCACCCGCGCCGTTTCAGGAACGCCTCGCGCTGGTCCGGCTCAACCTGCGCCAAGACCTCCCAGAACGGATCGTCATCGAGGTACGCCGCAACGGATGAACCCAGCCAACCCAACGAGTCCAGCTGCGCGCCGCCGGTCATTATCTGCACGAAGTTCGCCTGCCGCCGCAGCGTTTCGGATTGCGGGTTGAGCGCCAGCACGGCGTGCACCAGCGCATCGTGCGGGTCGCCGGCGTCGGCCGCCAGGGCAGTGCCCTGCGAGACGGAGATCAGCTGGCGATACTCGGTGCCCCAGATCAACGGCATGATGGTCAGGTCCGCAGACACCTGCCGCGGCCCCACACCCATCCGCAGCGCAATCGGATCGAACGCCCACCGCCAGTTCTGCTGATAGCGGTCGCGCCAGGCCCGGTAGGCGTCGGCCTCCGCCGGGGTCACCCGGTCCATGTTCAGCTCCGCAATCGGCGTCATGAAGGCCAGCGAGCCGGCCGTCGAACAATGCACGCCCTGGGAGGTGAGCGTCAGCTCCGCCTGGTCTCCCAGCGGCAGGTCCGTATACAGCGGACCGGGCTGCACCTGGCCCGCCACCAGCCGGTCCAGCTGGCTGGCCTGAATCTCGGCGACGACCGCGACGTCGCGTGTCCGCCGCGAAACACCGATCCGCCACTGCGGTCCGCACCAGCGACGGATCGTCGCATCGCTCAGGAACAGCCACGCCGTCTCCCCGGCGTCCTGCCGCGGATAGCGCTGGCGGAAGAACACGTACTCGTCCAGCGCAACCAGCGACTGCACCTGCTCCGCGCTGACGCGTGCCAACTGACGCAGCTGGTACAGCGAGTTCGTGACGATCACCAGATTGTCTCGCCGCGCCCGGTAGCTGCAGATGCTGCGGTCCGGCGTCACCAGTCCCTGGTACGCCAGGCCGTCCACCTCCCCCTGCACCGCCTGAGCGGCAGCGTCCTGCCCGGCCAGCAGACCGGCCTGCGCCGCCAGCAATGCGTCGAGCGCGGCAGGGTCAACCGCTTCGAACAGCACCGCCACATCCGTGCCAGTGCGGAAGTACGGGTCCGAACCTGTGATCGCGACGCTCCGCACGACCGCCGGGCCCAACAGCCGCGCCAAGCCCGTGACCGGCAGGCACAACTGCCTCTGGTACCGCTCGAACGTACGCGCGCTGGTCGACCGCGGCTCCGCCAGCTCAAGCACCAGCGCACTGTGGGCCGTCAGTTCGTCGAAGACCGCCACCGCCGCATCAAATGACGGGAAGAACACGGCATGCTGATCAGCCGGAATGCGGGCCGCCAGCGGATCCAGCTCCGGCTGGAGGTCCTTGATCAGCGGCTTCCAGTCGATCTCGCGGATCGTGATACCCTCGAGCGAACTCAGCTCGACCGTCTGCTGCCCCTGCCGATCCGCATTCAGCACGCGATCGAGCTGCAGGTTCTCACTCATCGCGCGTCCGCCGGTAAACAGCGCGTACGTGTCTGCCAGCTCGCCGGCCCGAGCGCCGCGACTGGCCCACGCCGGCGACTCGTCCGCGGCCACATCACCCGGCTGTTCTCCCAGCGCCCGTTGCGCCTGCCGCATTTCGTGCCGAAACCATGCCGCGCCCGGTAGCCCCTGCCCCAGCAGCCAGTCAAAGTGCGCCTTCTTCTGCTGATAGAACGGCTCGCGCGCATCGCGATTCGCCCGGCTGGCAGGCACCTTGAACCGGACCTGCACCATCTGCCGGCCGTCCGACGTCGGTACGTATAACCGACCGGTCACCTCGCGCGGCGCGGCCGTACGCAAGACTATCGTGCGCAGTGCCCACCGCTCGGAACCTTCCAGCCGCTCACCCGGCGAAACCTGATGAGAAACCGCGTCATGGTTGACGTATGCCTCCCCGTCCCCGTCGAGGATCACGTACGGAGGCTTCAAACGCCACAGCTGCCTGTCGCGCCACGTCCCTTCCTCCTGAGTCGGCAGCGTGCCCTCCTGCAGTTCGAGCTCGCCCAACGGCACGGCGTAGAACGCGTCTTCTGCGGACACCCCGTGCAATGAGACCAACATCCCCGACAACACCAGCCATCGTATGCAGCGCCACATCAAACGTGTCCTCCCCGATCAGGAAAGAAAAACACCCGCTGATGCCCAACCAGCGGCAGACATCGCCGGGCACGTAAGGCGTTCACCACGAACTACCCAGTACGATCCCACACCGCCCCCGGCAACACAAGAAGTAACCGGGCACAAACGCACAGTCTGGTGAGAGCCCGACAGGCGGCTCGCCACGGGAAGCCCCAGCCTGCCGCCCCCCCCGAATCCCGCCGGCCATCCTCTTCTCGCCGTCCTCCCCAGACTGACATTGACCGGCAATGCCCTTTCACTACAATGCGGCAATTCTTGGGCTCGCGGCCGGTTGTGCAGCGTCTGTGCGCCATGTCGCCGAGCGTACGGCAGCTTGCAGGCGTGCCACCTTTAGAGACAGATCTGGAACGGCGCAGAGCGACTATGACGCAGCCACTTCTCCCTGACCGGCCCGACGCTGAACCAGGCATGCACGAGTCCTCGCGCCGCCACAAGCTGGAGCAGATCGCAGCGCTGGGGGTCGACCCGTGGGGTGGTCGATTTGACGGGCGCCAGTGGATTGGCGATCTGCGTGCCCGGGCGGGCGAGGTCTGTTATCGGCTGGAGACGGGGGCCGAGGTACCGCTGCCGGACATGCAGGCCGAGGGGTTTGACTTCCGGGCCTGGAAGTCGCAGCAGGGTGCCGGCGAAATGGTGGGACCGAAGGTGCGGGCTGCCGGGCGCATCATGCTGCAGCGGCCGACGGGCAAGCTTGTGTTTCTGAACCTGCGCGACTGGACGGGCGACATCCAGATCTTTGTGGGCAAGAAGCAGGTGGGGGAAGCCGGTTTTGCACTGGCGGGCCTGTTCGACCTGGGTGACATCATCGGCGTGGATGGCCAGCTGGCATTCACCAACACGGGGGAGCTGACGATCTTTGCGGAGCAGCTGCATTTCCTCTGCAAGTCCTTGGCTCCGCCGCCGGAGAAGCATCACGGCCTGACCGATCCGGAACTGCGTCAGCGGATGCGTTATCTGGATCTGGTCTACACCGACGGCGTGCTGGAGCGGTTCCTGCAGCGCACGAAGATCGTGCACGCGATCCGCGCGACGCTGGACGCCCAGCAGTTTGTCGAAGTGGAGGGCCCCACGCTGCACGCGATCGCCGGAGGGGCTGCCGCCCGGCCATTCGTGACGCACCACAATGCCTTGGACATCGACCTCTATCTGCGGATCGCGCTGGAGCTGCACCTGAAGCGGCTGATGGTCGGCGGAATGGAACGCGTCTACGAACTGGGGCGTGTGTACCGCAACGAGGGCATCAGTCCCCGGCACAATCCGGAGTTCACGATGCTGGAGGTGTACCAGGCCTTCGGCAACTATGAAACGATGATGGATCTGACGGAGCAGATGATCCTGGCGGCGATCGATGCGCTGGGCGGGGAGTACCGTCGTCCGTGGGGCAAGGCGACAGTTGATTTCACGCCGCCGTTCGCGCGGCGGACCTACGATGAACTGCTGGCCGAGCATGCCGGGGTCGCGCCCGATGACCCGGCGGGACTGGCGCGCGTGGCGGAAGAGCTGGGGATGCCCACCGCCGGGAAGCACCCGGATGTCGTGAAGAACTTCGTGTTTGAAGAGCGGGTCGAAGCGCGGCTGACGGGGCCGGTGTTTGTCACGGACTATCCGGCCAGCATCTGTCCGCTGACCAAGCGCCGCCCCGGCCATCCGCAGATCGCCGAGCGGTTCGAGCTGTTCATTCAGGGGATGGAGGTCGCCAACGCCTACACGGAGCTGAATGACCCGGACCTGCAGGAACAACTGTTCCGGACGCAGCTGGAGGGGCTGCCGGAAGAGGACTCGATGGCCCGCATGGATACCGACTTCGTGCGCGCGCTGCGGCATGGCATGCCGCCGGCCGGCGGGTTGGGTGTGGGGATCGACCGCCTGGTCATGCTGTTGACCAACGCACAGTCGATCCGGGAGGTGATCCTCTTCCCATTGTTGCGTCCGACGGAGTGATCGAAACCACAGACGGATCGGTGCTCAGCCAAAGGATTGGCCAATGTACAAACTGCTGCTCTCCTGGCGCTATCTCTGCACGCGTTACATCGCGCTGGCGTCGATTATCAGTGTCACGCTGGGCGTGGCCACGCTGATCATCGTCAACGCGGTCATGGCCGGTTTCACCGAAGAGGCCAACAAGCGGCTCAACGGCATTATCTCGGACATCGTGTTTGAGAGTGTCAGCATGGACGGGTTTCCGAACCCGGACTGGCACAAGGCCGAAATCCGCAAGGTGCTGGGATCCGACCTGGTCGGCGTCACGGCCACCGTCGCGGTGCCGGCCATGTTGAGCATCCCGGTCGGGCACGATCAGCACCTGGCCAGCCCCGTGCGGCTGATCGGCGTGGACGAACAGACCTATGCGGAGGTGGGCGACTTCGGCAAGTATCTGCTGCATCCGGAGAACCGCCAGCAGCTGAGCTTCCTGCTGCGGCAGGACGGCTACGCGCCGGAGCGAGAGAAGTTCCCCCGGTCAGGCTGGCGCTACCGCCGGGCGCGGATCATGTACGAACGGGCGTACGAAGAACAGGTGGCGTTGGAGCGGGCGAAGCTGGGCGCTGTGCCGCAGCAGGAGCCGGCGGAACCGGCGATCCCGGCCGATCCGTACGGTAGCGCCGTGCCGGCCGACCCCTACGCGTCGCACCAGGCGGCGGCGCCGACCTTTGACCCGATGACGCAGCAGTCGACCGGCGTGATCCTGGGGATCGCCGTCTGCAGCCAGCGGCAGAAGGACGAAACGGGCGAGGTGCGTGACTTCTTCTTCTGCCGCCCGGGAGACGACGTGAAGATCACGATTCCGACGGCCGGCAGCCCCCCCAACTTCGTAAGCGATGTGCTGACGGTGGTGGACATTTACGAGAGCAAGATGAGCGAATACGACGCGTCGCTCGCCTTCATGCCGCTCGAAGCCCTGCAGAATCTGCGCGGCATGTTCGACGCGCAGCACAACGTGCGGTATGTCACGTCGATCCAGATCAAGCTCAAGCCGGGGGCGGATCTCAACGCGGCGCGGGATCGCCTGCAGAGCCGGTTTCCGATCAGGCAGTACCCGTATCGCATCCAGACGTGGCGCGACATGCAGGGCCCGTTGCTGGCCGCCGTGCAACTGGAGACCACGATCCTGAACATCCTGCTGTTCCTGATCATCGCAGTGGCCGGCTTCGGCATCCTGGCCACGTTCTACATGATCGTCGTCGAGAAGACGCGGGACGTCGGCATCCTCAAGGCGCTCGGCGCACCCAGCCGGGGCGTCATGAGCATCTTCCTGGGCTACGGCTTCTCGCTCGGCCTGGTCGGCTCTGGCGTGGGTCTGGGGCTGGGACTCCTCTTCGTCCACTACATCAACGAAATTGCGGCCGGGCTGGAACGCATCACCGGCCGGCCGATCTTCGACCCCACTGTCTATTACTTCCGCGAGATCCCTACGATCGTCAGTCTGCACACGGTGGTGGGTGTCATGGCGGGAGCGGTCGCCATCGCAGTTCTGGCCAGTGTCCTGCCGGCGCGGCGGGCCGCGCGGCTGCATCCCGTGGAGGCTTTGCGCTATGAATAGTCTGACCGCCACCTCGTCCCCGACCATCGCGGTGCGTCCCACCGGCGCGGCACAGTCGCACGCGTTCCCGGGACTGCACAGTCTCTCGGCCACAGTCCCGCTCCCGGCCCCAGCCCCGGCAGACAGCGATTACCAGCTGGTGGCCCGCGGGCTGCACAAGAGCTTCCGCAAAGGCAATCTCATCATCCCCGTCCTCCGCGGCGTCGACTTCGCCGTCCGCCGCGGTCAGTTCACCGCCGTGGTCGGCCAGAGCGGGTCGGGCAAGAGTACCTTGCTGCACCTGCTGGCGACCCTCGACGCGCCCGACCGCGGGGAAGTCCACTTCGAAGGCACGCGAATTGACAATCTGCCGCCCATCAAGCGGGACCGGATCCGCAACCGGAATCTGGGCATGATCTTTCAGTTCTATCACCTGTTACCAGAGCTCACGACGCTCGAGAACGTGTTGGCGCCAAGCATGATCCACGAGGGCATCTGGAGCTACCTGCGCCACAAGCGGGCGCATGTGGAGCGGGCGCAGCGCCTGCTGGATCTGGTGGGCCTCTCGCACCGCCTGCAGCACCGGCCGCGCGAGCTGTCGGGAGGTGAAATGCAGCGTGCCGCCATCGCCCGCGCGCTGATCGCCGCGCCACAACTGCTGCTGGCCGACGAGCCGACCGGGAACCTGGATCGCCGCAACGGGGTGGAAATACTGAGCATCCTGCGCACCTTGAACCGCGAGGAAAACCTCACTATAGTCATGGTGACACACGATCTGGCCATTGCTGAACGAGCTGACTGCACCGTGCAGTTGGTCGAGGGCCAGGTCCAGGCCACCTGACTCGTGCCCCTGCGAGCCGGGCCCCCGGGATACTTGCCATCATGCCGCTCCAGGTCTACATCAATGGTCAGCTTGTCGACAAAGACAAGGCCAACGTCAGCGTCTTCGATCATGGATTCCTGTTCGGTGACGGGATCTTCGAGGGGATGCGCAGCTATGGTGGCAAGGTCTTTCGCCTGGACGAGCATCTCCGGCGTCTGTGGGATTCCGCCAAGTCGATCTGGCTGGAGATTCCCATCAGCCGCGAGGAGATGGCCGAAGCGGTCAACGAGACACTCAAACGCAACAACATTCAGGACGGCTACATACGGCTGATCGTCACGCGCGGCCAGGGCACCCTGGGGCTGGACGCGCACCTGTGCACCAATCCCCAAGTGATCATCATCACCGACCACGTGGCGCTCTATCCGGCCGAGTACTACGAAAAGGGGCTGGAGATCGTCACCGCCAGCACGCTGCGCAATAACCCGGCCGCCCTCAACCCGCAGATCAAGTCGCTCAACTACCTCAACAACATCCAGGCCAAGATCGAAGCGCACCACGCCGGCTGCGTCGAAGCACTGATGCTCAACCAGAAAGGGGAAGTGGCCGAAGCGACTGGCGACAACATCTTCGTCGTCATCCGCCGGACGCTCGTGACCCCCCCAACCGACGCCGGAATCCTGCAAGGCGTCACCCGCGGCGCTGTCATGGAACTGGCCGTCGAGGCCGGCATTCCGGTGCGCGAGGCGGCGCTCACACGACACGACGTGTATGTCGCAGACGAGTGTTTTCTGACCGGCAGCGCGGCCGAAGTCATCCCGGTTGTGAAAGTGGACGACCGTGTGATCGGCGATGGACGTCCGGGCCCCATCACCCGGGACCTGCTGCGGCGTTTCCACGCCCTGATCCGCAAGAGCTGATCGGCAAACAACTCCAGCGATGCATACGATTCCAAGCGGCGCTGTCTGAGCCCGCCACGAGCCGCACATTGCCGGCCCAGCCTCCGGAAGCCCGGCCGCGGCTGCTTTCGGTTTCGGAGACCGCCGGTTCAGCGCGGCATCGGTGGCTCGACCGACATGTTCTCGGGCACGCGTACCCGGGGTGGCGCCGCGAGACGCGGCTTACCCCGGGCTGTGATACGATCGCCGTGTTGCGCGGCTCAAGACGACAGTTCGCGCCCACTGACGGGCAGGCGCTGCGCTGCGGGCGTGTTCCTAACGTACCGCGTTGGTCGCATCCGGGGGCTGAGCAGCGGTGGTTTCGCTCGCAGCAGCATTGGCCGCGGATTCGGCCCGCTGAACAGTATCCTCCATCGCTTCCAGGTCTTCGAAATCGAGAAAGACCGGATCCTCCTCGTCGGCCAGCTGCGTCGCCATGCCCGCGACGCGCCAGCCGATCACCTCGCGCCGCATGACCCAGACCACCTCGTAGGACTCCTGCTGACCGTCCGGACGCTTCTCCGACCAGATGCAGCTCACATAGGCCGCATCCGGGTTGTTGTCCGGGTGTTGTACGCGCCCGACGGTGTAAGTCGCATTCGGCGCTCCCGGCGGCTCGACCACCATGTCGTGAGCGGCGGTTTCCTCGCGTGCTTTGGTCGTCAGCAGGGCCGCGGCGGCCTTCTCGTCACCTGTCTGCAACGCACTGAGAAAGCTGTTGACCGCCTCTTCAGGTGTCCCGGCCAACACCGTCACCGGCGCCGGCGCCTCGGCAGCCGCTTGCGATACCGGCTGCTCCGTCTCCTTGCCTGGCCCCGCTGTACTCCCACCCTTGTCCTTGCTGCCACAGCCGACAAATGTGACAAGCACAAACGCGGCAGCCGAAATCCATATCGCGTTTTTCATAGTCCTCTGCATCCCTTCTCAACTGCTAGCAATCTGCGCGGCGCGGCACGAAGCCGTGCTCACTGGGCGCGGGAGTTTCTCAGGAACCATCGAGAGTGTCAAGGGAATTTGCCGACCCGGAAAAGGCGAAAAGGCGTGCAGGCACGCCGTCAAGCGTTACGAGGAAACCGGTGCACCGGCCCCAACAGCCGTCGGCCATCACGGCCGTGGGAGACGTTCCAGGGCCTCGCCCAGCGCCGCCCGCCTCGTCCACCACGTCAGTCCCGTCAGGTCCCGCGGCGGAGACCAGTCCACCAGACTCAGCAGGGGAGCCACCAGGACGCTGGCGAGGAAGGAACAGGGGAGGATCCAGGCGAAGCTGATGTCGGGCCACAGATGTGGCACGAGCCCGTGCGCGTGCAGCACCGCGCTGATCTGCTGGAGGTAACCGAGCACCAGACTCACAGCCAGGCCGCACACGGAGGCGGCCACCACCGCCGGCTGACGCACGCAGGGCATGAACATCCCGGTCAGAAACAGCGCGCCGAGCGGTCCGGTAATCGCATTGAAGGTGCGGGGAATGGCGCCGAAGATCCCCCAGTGCGGCGGCAGGCAGGTGAGCGTACAGGCGATCCCCGTAATGACAGTGCCGGCCAATACTGTGGTGGCCATCGCCAGCGGCACGCGGCTGGCGCCGGACGCGCCGGCCCGCGGCAACTCGTGAGCCGCCAAGGGCCCAGACGGCTGCTCATGGCTGGCGCAGACCGGACGCAGTTCCAGCGAGACGACCGTCGCCACGGCACCCAGACCGGCATCCACGGTGGACATGGCGGCCGAGAGCAGAGCGGCCAGCAACGCGCCACCTGCGCCTGCCGGCAGATGATGCAGTGCGAAAGTGGGGAAGATCAGATCGCGTTGCGTCTCCGGATCCAGGTTTCCGTCGATGGGCCGGCCGGTTGACACATAGTAATAGAGGACGGCCAGGCCGACGCTCACCAACAGCAGACTTACGGCTACGTAGGCGATCGAGCTGGCCAGGAAACTGCGCCGGGCCGCACGCGCGTCGGGCGTGCTGAAGTAGCGTTGCACCGTGGTCTGGCTGGAAGAGTGGATGCAGAGGTGCCAGACCGCCATGTTGACCGCCACGCTGACGACCGTCACGCGGACCGTGGGATCCCAACTGAACACGGGGATCGCGGTCGGCTGGCCAATCGCCTGCAGATGCGCGTCAGCCGCGGCGAGCCAGTCCACCGGAGTCCCTCCCTCGCTCCACATGATGTAGCCGATGGTGCCCACAGCGCCGGCCACCAGGATCACCACCTGCACGACATCGGCCCAGATCACCATCCGCAGCCCGCCGAGCATCGTATACAGCGTGGTCACCGTGCCAACCGTCAAAATGACGGCCAGCAACGGCATGCCGCAGAGCTGGTGTACGACCTGCGAGAGTACCAGGACCACAAATCCCATCCACAGCAGGACCATGATCACGAACAGAGCCGCGCCCCAGCGCCGCGTGGGGCGGCCGAAGCGGTGCTCCAAGTATTCGTAGACGCTGGTGAAACGGAACCGCATCATGAACGGTATGCAGCAACCCCAGACGAAGAGCATCTCCAGAGGAATGCCCAGCAATTTGCCGGTCGCGTGCGTCACCCCCGACTTCCACACCTCACCTGGCTCAGCCAGATACGTGATGCTCGAAATCATCGCGGCAACAATGCTGATTCCGACCGCCAACCAGGGCATGCGACGCCCCACCAGAAAGTACTCGTCGTCCGATCGCCGGTGCCGGGCACCGTAAACTCCCAGGCCTGTGACCAGGGCAATGTAACCGGCCAGAACCAGATAGTCGGACCAGGTCAGACGCACGGCGGACCCCCTAAATCAAACTGGACAAGCCGAGAGTTCCCGGCCAACTAAGCGAAATGTTCCGAATGTACCACTTGTGCCGGGAGCACGGCAGCCCAACACGGTCGACGGGAGGAATTCCTGGCGAGCGCATACACGGGTCATCCCGATAAGAACGGATACAAGGAATAGGTCTACGCACTGTGTGGGAGTCGTGTTTGTCCAACCAGAAGTGCGGGCCGCCTGCCAGCCGCATGGCGACAGATCGAGGTTGCCGGCGTCTGAGCGACTGGTGACAGGCACCCGGCAACCCCGGCATCCCATACGAGACGTTCGTACACACCCCGTCGTCAGTGAAAGAAGGATGAGTCACATGGCCGACAGAGCATTTCGAATCTTGGCGACCGCCATGGCGCTCGCCGTACTGAGTCTCACCAACACGAGTCAGGCGGCGAGCCCCGTATCGCGCAGCGTTGCCGATTCGTACGGCACCGCCACGGCCCCCGCCCTGAGCATCCGTTCGTCCGGATCCGCGGCGATGGACTTGTGGAACGAGGAGGATGAAACCTCCGCTACCGCCAGCAGCGCGTCTGGTAATTCACCGAATAGTTGCTGCGCGTGCGGCAACTGGTGCGCGCCGAACTGGTACGGGCAGGCAGACCTCTTGATCTGGTGGTTCAAGGGGAACCAGGTGCCGGCGCTGGTGACGACCAGTCCCGATGGCACGCCGCGGGCCCAGGCCGGAGTGCTGGGCGAGCCGGGCACGGAGATCCTCATGGGTGGCTCGGGGATCGACGACAACTATCGACCGGGAGTGCGGCTGACCGTCGGACGCTGGCTGGACGATTGCCAGATCAACGGCCTGGAAGCGACCTGGTTCTCGGTGGGTGATGGCGCCAACTCGGGCAACTTCTTCGCGGAATCGGTCGGCACGCCGCTGAGCCCCATCCTGGCTCGTCCGTTCTACAACATCAACCTGGCACGGGAGGATGCCCAGCTGGTGGCGTTCGAGGAGAACGGGAACGGCGTTATCGAGGGCAGCGTGTGGACAGAGACGAACAGCGAGTTGCATTCGGTGGCGGTGCTGCTGCGGCACAACCTGAGCAACGATCGCTACCGCCGCTTTGACCTGGTCGGTGGCTACCGGTACCTGCGGTTCCGCGAGAGTCTGGCAATCGGTGAATTCCTGAATTCGACCGATCCGGGCGGGGTCGTACCAGTCGGCACAACGTTCGGCATTCGCGACGAATTCACAGCCGAAAACGACTTCCATGGCGGCGAATTCGGGCTCGATACCCTGCTGCGCCGCGGCTGCTGGGACATCAACATTCTGACGAAAGTGGCGGTCGGCAACATGCACCAGTCAGGTGGAGCTGCTGGACAGACCACCATTACGACTCCCGGTGGAGTACCGTTGGTCAACACGGGCGGCCTGCTGGCACTGCCAACCAATATCGGCCGGTCCAGCTGGGACGAGTTCGCCATCATTCCGGAACTGGCCCTGAACCTGCGGTACCGCTGGAGCGAACGGCTCAGCTTCGCAGCCGGCTATTCGCTGCTGTGGGTCACCGACGTCGCCCGGTCAGGCGGTCAGATCGACCGGGTCGTCAACACGACCCAGCTGCCGTCCGAAGGCGGCATTCTGGTCGGTCCGGCCCGGCCTGCCCCCGAGTTCGGTCACACCGACATGTGGTTGCAGGGCCTCAATCTGGGCGCGGTCTTCGAGTTCTGATGCCGGCCGCGTGACAAAGCTTATTCATTCTATCGCCCCGGTCCCAACGTCATCGGACCGGGGCGGTGTGCGTTCTTGGCCGGGGGTCATTTCTTCTTGGCGGGCAGCTTGATCCCCATGGCGCGCATGAGCATCTTCATGTCGTCCCACGTCAACCGCTTCGCGCTCTGATTGCGCAGCAGGTACGCCGGGTGGTAGGTCGCCACCACCTTGATCTGACCGAACTGGTGAATCCGCCCGCGTAACTGCCCGATCGGTGTCGTGGTGTCGAGCAGGTTCTGGGCGGCCACGGCGCCGAGGCAGCAGATGAATTCGGGCCGGATGATCTCGAGCTGTCGCAGGAGGTAGTCGCGACAATTGGACACCTCCTGCGGTTGCGGCGCGCGGTTGCCGGGTGGCCGGCATTTCAGGATGTTCAGGATATAGACATCCTCGCGTTTCAGCGTGCAGGCCGCAAGGATGTCATTGAGCAACTGCCCGGCGCGCCCCACAAACGGTTCCCCCTGGCGATCTTCGTCGGCCCCCGGCGCCTCGCCCAGAAACACGAGGCGGGCCATGGGGTTACCGGTGCCGAAGACGGTTTGCGTGCGGGTGGCCACCAGCTCCGCGCAGCGCCGGCAGTGGGCAACCTCCCGCGAGACCTGGTCGAGACCTTCAAGGCGCTGGGCGCGCGACAGGGTCGGTGTGCTTGCCATCTCACGTTCAACCGGAAAGAGGATGCGAGGTTCAGGTGCAATCGCAGCCGGCGGCGCGGCCCCCCCAGACACAGCGGCCTCGGGCGGAACCGGCGCGGTCCGGACTGGTTTGGCGGGGGGAGCCACAGGAGCGGGCACATGCACGGCGCCGGCCGACGCGGCGGCCGGCACAACGTCACCGCGCGGTCGGGGCACGCGCCGCGGCAGGTCCAGCACCCCCGCCAGGTGCAAACTCTCCAGACGCTGAAGTACCAGCCGCTGCAATTGTCGTCGTTGATCCATCCCCGTACCCGGTGTGCAAGTGTGCATTGGCACCGCGACGCGGGCAGCGGCCACAGAAGCGTCCGAATGCGGGCGTGCGGGCACGGTCGCCGCACTGTCGTGAGCAAACCGTGTTCACTATGATGGGAAAACCATGGCCGTTCCGCAAGTTGCTATCGTCGGTCGACCCAACGTCGGGAAATCCAGTATCTTCAACTGGCTCTCCGGGCGGCGTCTGGCGATCGTCGACGACATGGCGGGCGTGACCCGGGATCGCGTCTCGCAGCTGATCGAGTGCGAAGGACGCTTCGTCGAACTGACCGACACCGGTGGCATCGGTATCGAGGACACTGACAACCTGACCCGGGAGGTCGAAGCGCAGATCTCGGCCGCTATCGATTCGGCCGACCTGCTGCTGTTCGTGGTCGATACGCGCTCGGGCATCACGCCGCTGGACGACCACGTCGCCGAGCGGCTGCGGCGTGTGAACAAGCCTGTCCTCTGCCTGGCCAATAAGACGGATGACGCGAAACTCGACAGCCAGGCGGACGAGTTCCACCGCCTGGGCGGTCAGGAACTGATCAAAGTCAGTGCCCATCAAAACCGCAATAAGGACTTGCTTCTGGAACACATGCTGGCGCTGCTGCCGGCTGCAGATCCCGACCAGGTGCCGGCCGAACCTGAAATGAAGATCGCGCTGGTCGGGCGGCGCAATGTGGGCAAGAGCACATTCATCAACACGCTCATCCAATCCGAACGGATGATTGTCAGCGAGGTACCGGGAACGACGCGTGACAGCGTCGATGTGCGGTTTGAGATGGACGGCAAGTCGTTCCTGGCCATCGATACGCCCGGCCTGCGGAAGACCAAGAGCGTGCGGTCCGACCTGGATTTCTACAGCATGCAGCGGGCCCAGCGGAGCATCCGGCGCGCGGACGTCGTGCTGATGCTGTTCGATGCCGCGGAACCGATCAGCCAGGTCGACAAACACCTGTGCCAGTACATTCTGCAGCAGTACAAGCCGTGCGTGCTGGTGGTCAACAAGTGGGACCTCGTCGTCAAGCAGACACCCACGTCGGCTTGGGTCGACTATCTCCGCCAGACGTTCCCCACGCTCTGGTACGTCCCGATCGCGTTCATCACCGGTCAGACCGGCAAGAACATGCGGGCACTGTTGAGCCACGCGCAGATGCTCTACAAGCAGTCGCTTTCTCGGATCGGGACCAGCGACTTGAACCGGCTGGTGCGGCAGGTGCTGGAACTGCATCCGCCGCCACTGCACAAGAACCGGCGTCCCAGAGTCTACTACGCGACGCAGGTTGGCACCCAGCCACCCACCATCGTGCTGATGTGCAACATGCCGCAGGCCTTCGCGCCCGACTATCGGCGGTACCTGATGGGGGTGCTGCGGGACCAGTTGAGTTTCGGCGAAGTGCCTATTAAGATGTTCCTCCACCGTCGCGGAGCCGACGACTATCGCGATGACGTAAACGTCTAAGCACGTATGCGTCTGGGCCCGTAACGAGGAGGGCGCGTAACGAGGAAGCGCAGCCCAGGCCAGGTTTCCGTGCGATGGGGGAGGACAGGGCTCAGCCTGCCGCGCAGCGTTCGCCGCGGGCTGGAAGACGATCCGCCGAAGATGGGACAGCCAAATGGATGGGCATCGGCGTCTTGTCGTAGGGATGTTGCTGCTGGCGACTGTCGTCGCCTGCCCCGCCTGCCGCCGCCAGGAGCCGCCGCGCGCAGCCGCGGCGCGGACCGCCGCGGACCGGTCGCCACGCGACGCTGAGGCGACACCACGTGACGATATCCGGGCCGCGATCGACCGCTCGGCACACTACCTGGCCGGAATCTGCGATCAGCGGGGGCAGTTCACCTACCGGAGCCATCTCGATCCGGTCGTCGGGGTGCGGCGCGCCTACAACGAGCTGCGGCATGCCGGGGCCGTGTACGCATTGGCCCAGTACTGCCAGCGTTCACCCGATCCCGCCGTCCAGGACGCGATGCTGCGGGGAGCCCGGTTCCTCCGCACGGAGCTGCTCGCTCCACTGCCCGGCAATCCCCAACTGCTCGCAGCCTGGCTCCCCCCGGAACTCGAAGAGGATCCGGGCCCACGCCAGTCCAAGCTGGGCGGTGCCGGCCTGGCATTGGTGGCGTTGGTGAACGTCGAGCAGGTGGTGCCGGGCAGCACGCCGCTGGACGAGCTGCGCGCCCTGGGCCGGTTCATCATCTTCATGCAGAAGAGCAACGGCACGTTCTACTCGAAGTTCATCCCGGATACCGGCCGCAGCGACCTGTGGGAGTCGGAGTATTATCCGGGCGAAGCGGCGTTGGGGCTGCTCATGCTGTACCGCCAGGATCCGTCCCCCAGCTGGCTGGAACCGGCCACCAAAGCGCTCCACGGCATCGTGCTCCGCGGTGCGGCCAACCGCCCCACGCTGCCCGACCACTGGTACCTCCTGGCAGTGGCCCAGATGCTGCAGCTCCCACCCGACGCGACGCAGTCTCTGGCGCGCGACCCGGTGTTGGCGCACGCGCGCCAGATCTGCGCGGATATGGTCCACGAGCAGATGCGTCAGGCCGACGCGCCCCAGATCGCCGGCTGCTTCACCAACGACGGGCGGAGTTGTCCGACCGCGACACGTCTGGAGGGACTGCTGGCCGCACTCACCTTTCTGCCGGCGGACGATCTGCAACTCCGCACGGCTCTCCGCGATGCGATCGCAGACGGCATGCGGTTTCTGCTGCGTTGCCAGATCCAGTCGGGTCGCCATGCAGGCGCGTTCCCCCGCATCCTGCCCGGTTATCCGCAGCGGACCGACCGGGACAGGCTCAACGCCGGCGAAATCCGCGTGGACTATGTGCAGCACTCACTGTCCGCCATGCTCGGATTCGAAGCGGCCTTCTCCTCGCCGTGACGCGTCCCGCCCGCCACGCGGCGCGGGCCCCACTGCACTCACCCCCGCTCGAATCTGTAACGAGTGTGCGGGACCTCGGCCGGGACCACGCGCAGCGGCGCACGGCTGTCGAACTCGCGTGCCAGCGCATTGGCCCGCGCCACGTCGAGCGCTCCGCGGTGGGCGTGAAGCAGATAGCGCAGCGTCCAGGGCGCATCGCGGACCGCTACCAGCGGCCCCTGCATGCAGGGCGCGGCAATCATCCAACCGTCCTCCCGCACGTGCCAGCCCGCCGGGTAACCCGGGTTGGCCGCGTGATCGAAATACGTGATCCCTTCCGACTCCGCCTTGGCGCGCGTCCCCACCAGGCCGCTGTAGTCCACCCACCGCGCACGCTGCTCGAACAGCGCCGGCTCGCCTGAGCCCCCCTCGCTGCTGACCAGCGCTCCGCCGCCAAAGTGCACCGAGATGCTCTTGGCCACCCGTACCCCAAGGAACCCGAAGTTCGTCTTGCCGAACTCGAGCCGCTCGGCCACCGGGCGGAAGGTGAACGCCAGCTCCACAGCCGTCTCTCCCTGCTCGAGCGGCTGCACCGCCACCAGTACCTCCTGCTCCACCAGCATCTGCGGATCGTGCCCGTCAAACCAGCCCAGCCGAACCGCCAGTCGCGCCTCGGACTCGCCGTCCTCATAACACAACCAATCCAGTTGCCGGATACGAGCGGCCGTCTGATCGGACCAGAAGTCGGTCCCCACCACATCATTGTGCGCAAACCAGATGCTGCGGTGATGCTCGTGATCCGGTGCACCCGGATGCCCCATCCGCGTCAGACTGTGACCGGACGGGCCCACCAACGGATAGAAGAAGGGGCGCGGATACTGCGGTCCGTAATGCCAGCGCAGTCGCTCCGTACCGTCGACCTGCAGCGACACCTGATAATCGGGCAAGGGCACAACACGGCAGCGACTCAACGGATCGTCGGTCATCGTTCGCAGCTCCCCTCAAACAGATCCTCCACGCACTCGGCCGTGCCCTCGCCGGCAACGACCGCCACACGCCAAGTCCCGGCACGGGTGTGACACACGTGACTCAGCGTCCTCCCAGACTACCAGAAAGGGAGGCGTAAGAGGGCAATGATTCGGCCAGCTGCCGGGCCGCAAACAGTTCCTGTGGCGTGACGCTGCCGCCTCCACGCCCGCCAGGCCGCGGTATCTTGACGTTTGCTAGCACCTGCCAGGGGACTCCATTGGCCACGTGCCAGATGGCCAGCTGCACGATGCGTTGATCCAGCATCCCCGAGCTGAACCGATCCAACAACTCCTGGACCGCCGGTCGATTGTTCAGATCCTGCAGCTCGACGATCTGGTACGGAATGCGGCGATGCGGATCCGGCTTGCCGAACTCGAGGCAGAAACTGGGCAACTGGAACTGGAACATCTGACCGGGCGCTAGAATCCAGGGCCGCGGCCCGTCGTCGCCGGATTGCGGCTCCCCGGCGGCCGCGTCTGTGTTGGGCGGCGACTGAGACGCCCAGGGACCGGATAACGAACCGGCCACCCCCTGCGATCCGTTTGGGTCGAGCACGTAGCCGTCCCCCAAACTGGGTGTATGCCCCTGTTGCCGAAGCATCTGCTGTTTCTGCCAGCGCGCTGTGGGCACCGCTGCGAAGGACTTGGGCAGCGACACCGATAACACATCCGATGTGCAGTTGCGGACCCGCATCGTCACCATGCTGTAGCCATGTGGGACAAGGGCGACTTGCAGTTGCCCACTTTGGATCCCGGCAAAGAACTCGACCGCGACCGCGCCGTCTGCCTCCGGCACCGGTTGCCTGTCCCCGGCGCCACACTGAACTGCGATGACTCCGCACATCCCTGCCGCCAGACAAACCAGAGCCAACCACTGCTTTCTCATAAACACACTCCCCCGCGTGCCATCTCCCGTATCTTGCCCGAACTGACCGAGACCATTCTATCGGGCCAGCGGGAAAGAAGCACGTGCCAGGAGTGTTGCCGGACGCACCGCAGCGCAGCGGCCTGCTCAACGGACGCTCGATTCGTCGGCCGGGACACGTTGGCGTGTGAGAAATCGGAACATATCATCCGGCGGGGAAATAACTCGAGTCACCTCGCGGTGCCGGGCTGGGTAGTCTGGCAAAAGGCCAACTGCAGAGTGTAACCGCTCTGAGAAGAGAGAGAGGAGAGAGGAAAAAGATGAGGGGAGAAGAGAGGAGAAAGGAGAGAGTGGTGGCTCTTGTCTCTTTGCTCTACTTTCTCCTCTCTCCTGCTCTATAATTTGCCGCTTTGCCGCATCGCGGCAAAAAATCGGGGCGGCCAGATTCGAACTGGCGACTTCCTGCTC
The DNA here is from genome assembly GCA_012729315.1 of Planctomycetaceae bacterium. Lineage (GTDB taxonomy): Bacteria > Planctomycetota > Planctomycetia > Pirellulales > Pirellulaceae > JAAYDI01. Next base: position 8,824 of record JAAYDI010000163.1, on the reverse strand, counting down.
CCAAAGCAGGCGCGCTAACCAGACTGCGCTACGCCCCGGACAATTTGGCTTGGCTCGGCCGCCGGCTGCAAGCGGAACGGCGAGCTTCTTATGCTAACGCCGCCGCGGTCAGAAGACAATGCCGCCGCGATCTCCCGCCTGGTTCTCAGCCGGCGTGGGAAGCGGGGTGGGTGTCTGTCAGCAGGCTGCGCAGGCGGTCGAACTCCTCGTGGCTGGTGAAGTGTACGATCAGTTTACCGCGGCCGCGCGCATTGCGGCGGATTTCGACACGGGTGCCCAGTGCGGCGCGGAGTTCCTGTTCCAGCGCTGCGATCTGATCGTTGCGGGTGGTTGGTTTGGTGGCAGGGCTGGCCATGCCGACAACCCGCAGCGGTTCCTGGTCCTCGCTGGCAATCCGCTCCTGCACCTGGCGTTCCGTCTCGCGGACGCTCCACCCTTCGTCGGCAATCTGCTGAGCGAACTCGATCTGCAGCCGGTCGTCGCCCAGGGGCAGCAGGGCGCGGGCGTGGCCGGCCGTGATACGTTCGGCCCGCACGGCCTCGGTGACGGGGTCGGGCAATTCCAGCAGCCGCATCAGGTTGGCGATCGTCGACCGATCGATCTTGAGCCGGTTGGCCAGCTCTTCCTGCGGACATTGGTGCTGATCGAGGTAACGCTTAAACGAGAGCGCTTTTTCGATCGGGTTGAGGTCCTTGCGCTGGAGATTCTCGACGATCGCCAGTTCGGCGACGAGCCGATCGTCGGCGTCCCGCATGCGGGCGGGGATGGTGGACCAGCCGGCTCGAATGGCAGCGCGGAGCCGCCGTTCGCCAGAGATCAGCTGGAAGCGATCCCCCACCCGCCGCACCAGCACGGGCTGGAGCATATCGTGCTCCTTGAGGCTCTCGGCCAGGGAGGCGATTTCAGCATCCCCGAAGTCACGCCGCGGCTGGAACGGGTTGTCGTCGATCTCGTAGACGTTCAGCTGCAGCACAGCGTCGTCCCGGTCGGAGGTGACGGGGCGCATCGGCGTCTGGGGCGGGCGTTCGACAATCTGACGTTCCAGACCACCTTCGATCTCCAGCCCCTCGTCGGTGTTCCCCAACAACGCTGCTAGTCCACGTCCCAGGCGGCGGTCTTTACTCATTATCTAGTACCTCCATGCAAAGCTCAATGTAGGCACGTGTGCCGCGGGATCGCGGTGCATACTCGATCACCGATTGCCCGTGACTCGGCGCCTCGGAAACGGCCGGATCACGCGGAATGACTGTGTCGAACACGATGTCTCCGAAGAACTCACGCACCTCCGCGTCCACTTCGTGCGTGAGTTCGAGCGTGTCGTCATACATCGTCAGCAGGATGCCGCCGAACTCCAGCCGGCCCGGCCGATCCTGCATCACCTCGCGGATGACGTGAATCATCTGCGTTAACCCCTCCATCGCGAAGTACTCGCACTGGATGGGCATGAGCACCTCCGTGGATGCCGACAGCGCGGCGCGGGTCAGGTGGCCGACCGACGGAGGGCAGTCCACCAGCACAAAGTCGAAACGCTCCAGCCCATGGGCCAAGTGCTGCTCAAGCATCTGCGCCTCCTGCTGATCACTGGCCAGCAGCGAGATGTCCTGGAAGCTGCGGCAGCCCGGCAGCAGCTGGAGGTTGGGCAGCTGCGTCGCACAGAGCGACTCGCGCAGCGGCCGCCGCTCCACCAGACTGTGCCGCGCCGTCGGCCGGCAGCCCAGCCCCGATGTCGCGTTGCACTGGGGATCCAGATCCACCAGCAACGTCCGCTGGTCGGCCAGAGCCAGCGCTGCCGCCAGGTTCAAGGCCGTCGTGGTCTTCCCGACCCCTCCCTTCTGATTTGCGACGCACAGCACCCGTGCCACCGGCTGTCCTCCTGCGATGCCCAACCCGCCCGTCAGCCGACGGACAGGTGGCGGGATTCTAGCGATACCACGGCCGATCGGGGAATGGCAGTTGGTCAGTGTTTCACGTGAAACAATGCCGGTCCTGACGACTGAGTGTTTCACGTGAAACAATGCCAGTCCTGATACCTGAATGTTTCACGTGAAACAATGCCAGTTCTGACGACTGAGTGTTTCACGTGAAACAATGCCGGTCCCGACGACTGAGTGTTTCACGTGAAACAATTCTGGTTAGTCCAGGGGGTGGATGACGAGTCCGCTGAGCAATTTCGGGTAGAAGTACGTGCTCTTGGCCGGCATCCGTTCGGCATGCTCGCTGATCGCCTGAATGTGCTGCAGCGTGGCGGGCATTACCAGGGCCGCCAGCGCGAAGCGGCTGCCGTCGTCGTCCCCTTTCTCCAGCAATTCGGCCACCTCGTCCACCCGGTGCACGTAAGCCGGCTTCGGCAGATCCGGGGCAGCCAGCAACGTATCGACGATCAGCCGGTGCAGGATCGCCACTCCCAAGCCCTGCCACTGCGGGCCGTGGTCGGCGGACAACTGAGCCATCCGCGCCCGCCCCCGTTCGGTAATCCGCGCCAGTACCCACTGCTGGTCGCTGGCCGCGTAGAGCCCGATTCCGCCCTGGTCGCCCGCGCGTTCAATTCGGGTCCACACGGCCTCGGTCGCGGCCGGCCCGCGGCCGGCCAGCTCCGTCGTAAAGCAGTCGGCCAGCTTATCCATCAGCTGGGACGAACTGACGGGTGGCAAGCCGCGGAAGAGCCGGTGAGTGGGCAGTACGATCATGCCCGGGTCGCTCATGCTCACACACATCATCAGCACGAAGTTGACTGGGTCGTCGGCCGACAGCGTGCGAGTCTGGGCGACATGATCCCGGTAGTTGCACGCCGTTTCGTAGCGATGATGCCCGTCCGCGACGAAGATGGGGCGCGGGGCCAGCAGCGCGGCCGCAGAGGCAATGGTCTGGACGTCTGTCACCGGCCACATGCGGTGTACAACCCCCAAGTGGTCGGTCGCTTCCACCGGCAGTTGGCCCTGGACGGCGTGGTCCAGCAGCTCCTGCGCCGCGTTCTCCGGGTCCGGGTAGATTCCGAAGACCTGGCTCAGGTTCGCCCGGCAGGCCAGCGTCAGTTTAAGCCGATCGGCCTTGGCCGCCGCATGCGTCTCCTCGTGCGGATAGATATTCCCCTCGCCAAACCGCTCCAGACGCACCCGCCCCATGACCCCGCGCCGGATAAACGTCCGCCCCCCGAAGTCGAACTGCTGATGGTAGACATACAGCGCCGGGTCCGGGTCGCGCACCAACAGCCCGTCCCGGGTCCAGTTCCGCAGGAACTGCGCGGCACGCGCATAGCGCGCGCCATCATCGGCGTCCCCCATTTCGGCCCGATTCAAGATCAGCCGAATCACGTTGGCCGGGTGACGCCGGTAGAGCGCCGACTGCAGGTCGGCATCGATCACGTCATACGGGGGCGCGACCACGTCGCTCAGATTCCCCACGTGTCCCAGGTCGTATCGCAGTCCACGAAATGCGTGCAGCTCAGGCATTGTTGTTCACCACCATCCCCGTGTGGCCCCCGCGCGGGCACCGGCGGAATCGAACATGTTCGTCGCAACTCCTATCCAGGCGGCCGGCCAGACGCCGGCCGGCCACCACGGCCCCACCCACGACTGCTCAATACCGATAGAAGTCGGGCTTGTACGGGCCTTCAACCGGCACCCCCAGATAGGCCGCCTGCTCCGAAGTGAGCCGGGTCAGCTTGCCACCCAGCTTCCCCAGATGCAGCCGGGCCACCTCTTCGTCCAGCTGTTTTGGCAGCAGGTGCACCCCGATCGGATACTGCTCAGGATGCGTCCACAACGCAATCTGGGCCAGCACCTGGTTGGTGAAGGAACTCGACATGACGAACGACGGATGCCCCGAAGCGCAGCCCAGGTTGACGAGTCGCCCTTCGGCCAGCAGGATGATCGAGTGCCCGTCGGGAAAGGTGAACCGATCGACCTGCGGCTTGATCTCCTGCCGCCGGATGTCCGTCCGGGACATTAACCAGGCGACGTCGATCTCCAGGTCGAAATGGCCGATGTTGCAGACGATCGCATCGTTGGGCATGCGCTCCATGTGCTCTCCCCGGATCACATTGCAGTTGCCCGTGGCCGTCACGAAGAGGTTCCCGATCGACGCCACTTCCTCGAGCGTCGTGACCTGAAAGCCCTCCATCATCGCCTGCAGCGCGTTGATGGGGTCGATCTCGGTGACAATCACGCGAGCGCCGTAGCGCTGGAGCGAGTGCGCGCAGCCTTTGCCCACGTCGCCGTAGCCACAGACCACCGCTACCTTGCCGGCGATCATCACGTCGGTCGCCCGCTTCAGCCCGTCCGCCAACGACTCGCGACAGCCGTACAGATTGTCGAACTTGCTCTTGGTCACCGAGTTGTTCACGTTGATCGCCGGCACCTTCAGCTCACCACGTTCGTGCATCTGGTACAGACGATTGACCCCCGTCGTGGTCTCTTCCGACAGCCCGCGGATGTCGGCCAGCAGTTCGGGGAACTTGTAGTGGACCATGGCCGTCAAGTCCCCCCCATCGTCCACGATCAGGTTGAGCGGTTTGCCATCCGGAAAATACAGCGTCTGCTCGATGCACCAGTCGAAATCGTCCGTTGTCATGCCCTTCCACGCATAGACCGGAACACCACTGGCCGCGATCGCCGCCGCCGCATGGTCCTGCGTCGAGAAGATATTGCAGCTGCTCCACTGGACCTCCGCACCGAGCTGGACCAGCGTCTCAATCAGGACGGCTGTCTCGACCGTCATGTGCAGACAACCGGCAACCCGCGCACCCCGGAGCGGCTTGCTGGAACCGTGCTTCTCGCGCAGCGCCATGAGGCCGGGCATCTCGTTTTCGGCCAACATTATCTCCCGCCGTCCCCAATCGGCCAGCGAAAGGTCCTTGACCTTGTAAGGCAGTTTCTTCGATGCTACGTGCGCCACTGTATTCTCCTCGCCGAAAACAACTCATACACCAGGCGGCCCACACCGCGCAGAGCCCGCAGATCATGCCAGCACACCCCCGGACTGACCGGGCAAATCTGCAGCCTCCCCGCACGCGCGAACGGCTCCTTAATATAATGCCGTATCATAGGCCGTCCACCGTGACTTGGACAACGGGCAGTGTAACGGGCAGTGTGTTGCCAACCCAGCTGCCAGCCGTACTCCACCTTCTGGCCTCACCTCACGCCAGATCCCAAACACCCCAGACCCGCTGCGCCGCCTCCACAAACTGCCGCATCCGCGCCTCATCCTTCTGACCCGGCGCTAACTCCACGCCACTTGCCACATCTACGCTTCTTAGCTGCGATTCCCTGATTGCCTCCTCGACATTTTCAGGACGTAAACCGCCAGCAAGAACCAGAGGCACCAGACCAACCCGTTCAGCCAAAGCCCGCATATAACCCCACTTCACCGTGTTGCCTGTTCCTCCATAACTTCCTGGATCATAGGCGTCGACCAGTACAGCAGCGGGCAGTGGGCCGAGACGTCGGCATTGCTCGAGCCACTCGGTCACTGGGCTGAACTCGTCGCGCAGGCGAAATGCCCGAATGACGCGGCGGGGTGCCAGTGCCCCGATGTGACTCAGCGGTTCGTCTCCGTGCAGTTGGAGGTAGTCCAGTGCCAGTGCATCGGCGACTGCCGTCAGGCGTTCGATCGACTCGTTGACGAAGACGCCCACCTTTGCGACCTGAGGCGGGACGGCATCGACGATCTGGCGAGCGATCTCAAGATCCACGCAACGGGGGCTTTGGGCACAGAAGTTCAGACCGATTGCGTCGGCCCCCGCGCTGGCCGCTGCCACCGCGTCTCGTACGGTCGTGATGCCACAGATTTTGATCCGAAACATCGGTCTGCTGCTTTCCAACATGTCTGCCCGTCGGGTGTCGGGCGTCGATAGTATCCTCATGACTCGTAAAGGACGGTGAAAGGCTCGGTCATTCTGAACCGGTTGTAGTGGACAAATCCATGCCATGGATGGGCCCATTCGCATGGACTGCCTACCTCCTGCACCGTGCAGCGGTTACATCCCGCAATTGGCCGGAGGCCACTATCAACGTAGCCTTGGGGCAACGTCCCAGGAAATCGAAGCCATGGCACACGTTTGGCCGAAGGCCAAACTCACCTACGGCATGGTCTCCCATGTGTGAATATGGCCATCGGCCAAACACCTCGTTGTGCTCCCATTCCTGCGGCGTTGCCCCAGGCTACGGTGAGAACTGACCTTCGGCCAGACGACAGCTATCCCGGTACCGCACCCCTGGTGCAGGGGCTGCGACACACGAACAAAACATGATTTCTGCCACGATATCAATTGCTTTTCACGTGCATGTGGCGCAAATAATGCAAATAATGCAACTGGAGGGTTCACTCAATGGGTGTGTGGCACGGCCTACTTGTTGGGCGTGCGACGTGGCGAGCGTTGTCCCATTCGTACTGTGCGGCTTACCTGGTGAGCCGCGCTGAGTACCGAGCAACGCGGATCGCGCGATCCGTTTCCGAGCGTGCAACCTCACGGGGCGCGGCTGTTGCGCTAACCGGTCCGCGCTTTCAGCACGGCTAACAAGTAAGATGTACGTGCAGCGAAGGTTTCTCGGCGAGACCCGCCTGAAACCTCTGATAAGTTGTTACCTCGGCGTGACTTGTGAGGAGTGGAGCGGAAGGGGCTCGAACCCTCGACCTCAGCATTGCGAAAACGGCCGATCCGGTTCCGCCACCTGACCCCAAGCAAGCCGAAAACCCTCAAAAATCCCGGCAAAAACAGTGATTCCCCCCATGATAGCACTGCTAGCAGAATGTGCAACTAGTGCAGCGTTTGCGGACGCAAAGGGGGAATTGGGGGGAAAGTGTTTTCAGCGTGGTGGCGGTTGGTGGTCAGGGGTTGTTCTGGTATTCCCCCCCGTCCCCCCCAGCCGATTGCCAGCCAGGGGTACGTGTGTCGCGCGCGTGGGGGAGGGAACATGCAGTTTGTAACATAATGTTACAATCTGCAAACTGGTGTTGCAGCTCGCGCGCGCGTGCGGGATGCAGCATTTTGTTCATCCAATTTTGGATTAACAGATTGTGGTTGGCGCACCTCGCGCGTGTGGGAGGGACATCAAAACGAAACCGCGGTTTCCATTTGCCAGCCTCGGCGCCCCTCGCGCGGCGGGCGGGAGGGACATTAAGGGCCGCAGAATTCTGCGTACCTTTTTTCCCGCGTGGCAACTCGCGCGTGCGCGCGTGCGGGGACATAAATTGGCCATTTGGCTCATTTTCCTTTGGCGTGGCAACTCGCGCGTGCGCGCGTGCGGGGACGAAGGAGGATCTATCAAATGATAGATCCACAGTTGTGGCAACTCGCGCGTGCGCGCGTGCGGGGGTGAAAATCCGCCAAATGACGGAAATACATGCGCCGTGGCAACTCGCGCGTGCGCGCGTGTGGGGGTTCTAAACTGGTAACATCGTGTGACCGGTTTTCCGGTGGCAACTCGCGCGCACGCGCGTGTGGGGGTACGAAGGAGGATAGGCAAAATTGCCAATCCACCCGTGGCAACTCGCGCGTGCACGAGTGCAGGGAAGAAAACTTCCAACCCTGGGGTGGGAGTTTCCGAGTCGCAGCTCGCGCGCGGGCGCGAGTGCAGGGGAGTATAAGCAACGACAGACTTGTCATTGCTTATGTCGCAGCTCGCGCGCGGGCGCGAGTGTAGGGGTTCACTTCCGCAGAATTCTGCGGGATTGAAGCGACACTCGCGGCGGCTCGCGGGCGCGGGGGTGGGCCTCAGTCCTCGCCCACAATGCTGCACTCCGGCACCGTCACTGCCAGTAGGTTATCGAGCTGATGGGTGAGACAGCGGTAGTATCGACACTGCCGCTGCGGGTCAGTCCAGGCATCGCTAATCTCGCGCGATTTGGCGTCGATTTCCAGCGGCGATGGACACCGGCGGCACAACGGGATCTCCCGCCGGCTGCCATCGCGCCCTGGCCGGTCAAGAGCCGTCCACGTGGCCGGTCGGCCGCAGCAGATGCACCGGCGTTGAGAGGCTCGGATCATGCCTCAATTGTACGGCCCGTCCACCGAAAAACACACCGGCCCCGGCACGACGCGGCGAAACGCCAGACCGGAGCCGATGTGCTGCCGGTCACGCGACAAGCGAGCCGGCTGGACAAGGAGTACGGCCGGCTACTCTGTGCGCATCTGGGCGGCCAGATCGGCCAGCGCCTCTTGGGCCGCGTGTGCCTCTTGGCTGGCGTGGGTCAGCTCGCACTGCCACCGGTCCGCACGCAGCTGCAGCCTGTGGACCGCCTCAAAGTCGAGCGCGCGGCGGCTGTCGCTTTTCACCCAGCCGAACGAACTCTCGGGAACGCGCGCCGACCGCATCGTCTCCAGCTCGGGAACAAACCGCCTGAGCATCTCGGCCGCCCGATCAACTCGCATCTGGGCAGCCTGTCGGCGGCACTCGGCCGCGAACTTTTCGGCCAGCAATTTGGGCGATGCCAGGTCGGCACCGGCCAGCCGGTTCTCGGTGGGCAACGCGGCGGCCGAGCTGCGTGTCTCGCGGTGCTGCTTGGTCAGCGGACCTCGCATACGCTCGACCACCGCAAGACCCTGCTCCAGCTCAATGTTGGCAGCCGTCAACTTTTCGAGCAGGGCGGAGCGCTTGCTGCCTGTGGCACTCGCCAGGGCCTCCTGCAGGGGCTCGCACGCTGCCTGGTGCTCGGCAGCCAGTCCATCGGCCCGCGCGTCCAACAGCCGCAATTGGGCAGCCAGGTCTTCCACTTGCTGCATCAGAACCGCCCGCTGCTTGATCTGCTGGCGGACCTCCGCGCGGCGGGCGAGTCGCTCGCGCTCACGTCGGTGCTGATCCTCGGCCACCAGCCGCGCCGCTGCGGA
>JAAYDI010000003.1 GCA_012729315.1 Planctomycetaceae bacterium | reverse complement strand
CTTGCACACGGTGCATCCAACTGGTACCGTCCATATGTGGGACTCCGTTCGTTTCCTTGTAGGAGACGCAACTCTTTGAGGAGTCCCACTTTACTTAAATGACCCAGCTTCGCGCAAGTCTATTTAGGCCGAAAAGGCCACACTGTTCTTGGCAATGTGACAACTCGGCGCTATTGGAACCGGTTGGTCATCTTCCAGTAACGCGCAGGGCGAAGCGTAAAATCCGACCGCCGATGCGCCGCCAAAAAGGGCGTCGATAGCACGATTCGTATGCCTTTACGAAAGGACTCATTAATGTCACAAATACGTTGAAGTCACCGGCAATCAGTGCGCTCCTAAAGGCAGAATGACTCCGGATAGCCATGACCATGCGGAGATTATGAATTTGCTTCTGCCGCGCATCCAAGGGAGCTGCGCTAGCCGTCACGCGTTTCGGGGGACGCCAATCCCCAGCCGAGTCCTTGAGGTAGAGGCGATAGGCAAGACCATCGCGGCGGTGGCGCAAACCGGCATCCTGTGATCTCACGACAACGTCAATACCAATTCGGTCGAGGCGAATCCGGCCTGCGTCAGAAGCCTCGCGAAGGATCAAATCGATCTCGGATGTCCTCACCACCAGAATGTTTGTCCCCGCGCTGTCACATGTGTACTGCGGCAACCAAGCATCCCCAATAGAAATGTCGGCTGTCTCTCCCACTACATCATCACAATAATCGCAGGCATTGTACTTTAAGAACCCGTAGCCCCAATTGTAGCCATACAGTTCGAGAGTACTACGAATTCGCGTCATTGTTCTTGAGCCGCAGCATCCGGTAGCCTCAATACCATAGTGAGACGAGGGCGCGTCGAGGATCTTGTGGCGAAAATCTATTGCACTTAGCTGGCCCGGTGGAATCCCCATTTGCCATGCCAGCATGTCTGCGAACGAGGCGCTCTTCAAATGACCACAGACCAAGCTGATGCAGCAGACCACACGATCTCGAATCCGGACATCGGTTCGCGCCAAAAGACGGATCGCCTTAATGAAGCACGGAAGTCCTACGACAGTATATCGAGCAGGTACGTGCTGAATCTGGCTTAAGACGTGCGACATTTCCACGGGATAGTATCGCGATTTCGATCCGGAGAGGATGTCTTTCTCAGACCGAGAAATACCCATGGCAAACAGAGCGGATGACTCAGTCGACAAACTGGTTGGCCTTACGTGAACAACCGCGTCGGTGAATCCGCGGCGAAATAATTCGACGTTTAGCCAGGTGACCATCCCCCCAGAACTTCCATTTTCTCGGAAGTTACCCTCCAGCACATAACCAGCGTAGTCCGCCAGGTGATAGCCGACCCTAGCGTCTCGCTCGCACCAAGATCCGTAACGTTCCTCAGCAATCACGTCTTCATCGGGGCCTATCCCCGAAAATGGACAGACTTTGAGTACATGTGCCTCACGTCGTTCGGCTTGCCCTGCCCTACCGATTGCCGCCTCGTATTGCCCAGATTCGTTCCAAACAATGCGTAACGGCGAGTTGTCGACAACCGCACACGCCCCGCAGCCGATACAGTAGCCGCCTTGAACCACGGATTGCATCAACCGTGTCGATTCCGATTCGCTCACGCTTTGCCACACCGTTTTGAACTCGCCCCGGGGATCATATGCCACAGTGACGCCCGTTCCTCATGATCGAGCAATTTCCAATAGGTAATGAAGGCAAATAGGATTGACAGTCCTCCCGCGGCCAAAACCAGACGTGGCCATCCCGATACATCCCATACGGCGGCAAGTAGTTTCGCAACCCCAGACAAACTAAGCGTCGCAAGAATGACGGGCAACAACTCCCACAGGAACGCGTCCAGACGCCGGTGGAGTATATACGCGGTGTAGAGTGGCGTAAAGATAAGGTTCTTGGCTGTCAACGCAATGGCTCCAGCCGCAGCCACACCATATAGCCCCCAACCCATGTGTCCGGCGAGAAAGATGGCCAGTCCAAGATTGCCCAAGCCCATTATAACTGTGACGATGGCGGGAGTCCGCACACAATTCGTGGCGGTCTGAATCGTAAACAGGGGCATGACAGCAAGATTGACTGATAGATGTGCAGTCATCAGTGACATTAGCCAGGACAAATCGATGAATGCCGGCCCAAGCCATGTGCTCAGCAGTGGAGCAGAGAAACCGCAAATCAACGCAATTGGCGCGGCCATAAATAGCCCAACCATCTTCACCGCTCGTCGTGCATAGCGGCTCATTCCCTCGATGTCGTGTTTGGCATAATAGTAAAGCACCGTGGGACCAAACAACCCTGCAATAAGTCCGACGACCGTGCGTAGTAACGCCGACCACTGCATCACTGCGGCGTATCGACCTCCAACTGCGGGACCAAACATCCGGTTAACTACCAACAGATCGATGCTCAAGTAGAGTATCACCCCGATGTAGTTGATGGATATCCATCCGCCGGTCGAAGTCAGATGCCTCAGCGCATGTCGGCTGAAGTGCGCAGGTGAGACACTTAACGTCGGAGTCAACCTTCGCCACAATCGGATCGACCAGCCCCACCCACAGAAGACGGCAACTACGGCCGCGACGCCGACCTGCCACACCTGTGGTGTAATCAGGCTGAAGAACAGCACGACGATGCCAACTCGAGCTACCTGCTGGATCAGAATGACGGCGTTCTGCAGATCGAAACGATTTCGGCAGAAGCAAGATACACCGAACGGTGATCGAATCGTGGTGAGAAAGAACCCGACCACCGTACAGGCAAACAGCCATCGAGTCTGCGTTTCCTGGCCAGCAGGTAGTTCAATAATGCTGTCCAAGTGCAGCGTCGCCAGAATGGCAAGTGGTGTCAGAGAAAGCACCAACAGCACGCTGCCGAACAAGGACGTATTGAAGTACTCGTTGGCCTCATCGTCATTGTCTAGTTCGAAGGCGATCGTGATATAGCGCCCAACAGCAGAGTTCAGCGTTGTCGTTACCACCGTCATGTAATTGGTGATTTGTTGTACTAATGGGACAATTCCGTAAGCTGACTCACCAAGGTGGTGAATTAGGTACGGTGTGTACCACAGACTCACGACTGTATTGAAGCCAAACAGCGCCGCATTTGAAATCAGGTTATTCCGAAATCGTCCTCGCGGGGGCACGGGGTCAACTGACGCGGTGGCGTCAGCGTTTTCCGGAACGCATTCTCCCGTGGGAGCAACCGTTCGTTCCTCCAATTCTCGGGTCATAGTGTTTGTCTGGCACACCTACAAACACAGGCCACTTTGTCCCACGCTGCGCGTGTCGAACCCCGTAACGGCCTTTTGATTTCCACTCGCGTTACTCTCGTCCAAGAAAGAGAGCCTGTAGCATCATTACGGAAGGTCCTGAAACGTTCGCGCGGTGAAGACAACGAGGTACTCCGGCACGAGAAACGGTTGTTGCCCACGCCCATCGATATCGCACGGGCGCGGTTGCGATAGCAAGCAAGAATGCTATTCTCAGGCTAATTTCTCACCGTCACTCGCCCTACCCACCTGTAATGATGCTATACACTCAATGAACGCATGGCACTCGAAAGACGTTACTGCATCGTGCCTGACGTCGAAGGCAAGATGCCCCTTACCAGCTGGGCGGACTGCCTTGACGCGATGCACTCACAAGGAGCTCCCCGCGTTATGTCTGGCGCCACTGAACGTAAGGCCGATCGCATCTGTGCCTTTGTCTCTAATGAAGTTGTTATCATGTTGCGTGCCACCCACTTCCGGCTTGATCACCTCCAGGTCGACATATTCCGTCCTTTGAACTCCAGGCACATGCGAATTCTGCGGGTATCCGTGCTTGAACGTTCGGCTGGACTCGTTTATGTGAATATGTGGTGAATGGCGGCAGCAGCCCATGAGTATCGATGTCCAACCGCCTTGGTCCCTTTCAGCGATGTGTAATCTCGTCGCGTCATGCGCGATTGACGGCAATCCAGTCCATGTACTTCTCGCCCATGCGTTCGTTGACCCAGTCCTGTTTCCCAAGATACCACTCGACTGTGTGCCGGATCCCCGACTCAAAGGTCTCCTGCGGAGCCCACTTCAACTCGCGCATGATCTTCCTTGGATCAATCGCGTAACGACGATCGTGGCCGGGCCGGTCCTGCACGTGTGTGATTTGGCCTATGTAGCTTTTGCCGTGGCTGGTCGGCCGAAGTTCATCTAACAAGCGGCAAATGACATGCACTATCTCAATGTTGGGCTTCTCCGTCAGGCCGCCAATGTTATACGTCTCACCCAGTCGCCCATGCCTCAGGACCCGAAGGATTGCCGCGCAGTGATCCGTGACATACAGCCAGTCCCGCACCTGTAGGCCATCGCCGTAGACCGGCAGGTTCTTGCCGGTCAGGGCGTTGATGATCGTCAACGGGATCAGCTTCTCGGGAAACTGGTACGGGCCGTAGTTATTGGAGCAATTGGTGGTGACGGCCGGCAGTCGATACGTCTCGTAATAAGCCCGGACTAGGTGATCGGCCGCGGCTTTCGAGGCGGAATAGGGCGAGTTGGGCGCATACGGCGTGGTTTCCGCAAACGGCGGGTCCGTTGGTCCGAGTGTTCCATAGACCTCGTCGGTCGAAATGTGCACGAACCGGCACTGATCGTACTTGCCCTGCCACACGTCGCGGGCTGCCTCCAGCAGGGTGAAAGTCCCCACGATGTTCGTCTGGATGAACGCTGCGGGACCGGAGATCGAACGGTCCACGTGGCTTTCGGCCGCGAAGTGCACGACCGCGTCGATGTCGTGCTCCCGCATCAGACGCACCACGAGCGGGCCGTCTGCAATGTCCCCCTGCACGAATGTGTGGCGGGTCGGGTCGGGCAGGTCCTGCAGGTTGCGCAGCGACCCAGCGTAGGTCAGCAGATCGAGGTTGACGATCCGGACGCTCGGGTCGTTGGCCAGCAGGTGCCGGACGAAGTTGGAGCCGATGAAGCCGGCTCCGCCGGTAATCAGGATATTGGATGGCTGGAACATGGGGACGACAAAGGGGCGGTTAACGAAGGTGCGGTTCGGATGCCACGAACGGTACAAACGCCACACGCGAACCGGGCGCGCACTCCGTGCTTGTGGGCTGCCAGGCCCAGCCAGAAACACGGAAGGGACAAAGGAATTTACGTTGCGACACGCGGAGAGGTGAGAGCTGCCCGCAAAGTCCCGGGCAGACCACGTGTCGATGCGGAAGAGAAGGCCGAATATAGCGATTCGGCCCAGGCGGCCAGCAGCCGCCCCGCGCCAAGCGGGACGCACTTTTCACTGCAATCGACACGACCCGCATGTGTCGGATGCTCACGCGGGTATTGTAGAGACGCAATCTGCAGCCGAAGAAGCCTCACCCCTCACCCCTGCCCCAGGCTCTCCCCTTGAGAAGGGGAGAGGGGACTCAGTGTGTGGATCGGCCTTCAGATTCGCATCGCGTGCACTATGTCGATGTGGCAGCTGTGTCGATCGAGCAGCCCCGCAGCCCCAATTCCACCCACTCCTTAAAATGGCTCGTTCGTCTTCGTGGTCGCGACGGATTCCACCGGCGCGAGTCTTTCAACCGTCTTCCCGTTGTTCCCGTTGTTCCCGTTGCGTAACCGTTCACGGAATCTGAACTGATCTTGGTGGTTTTGGGCGTTACGGGTTATGTTATCCGTCACTATGGCGGAAGGTAAGGCAGCAAATGGTTGTCCGCGATGTGCCGAACTTGAGGCACGCGTTGCCGCGTTGGAAGCGCTGGTAGCGTCGTTGCAGGCTGCGCTCGCCAAGGCCCAGAAGCACTCTGGTAACTCGTCGAAGCCACCGTCGAGCGACATCGTTAAGCCTCGTCGTAAGCCGGGCAAGAAGGGGCGACGCCGAAAGCCCAAGATGGGGGGGCAGCCTGGGCATGACCGACACGAACGCGCGCCGTTCACCCCTGCGGAACTGGATGCACATTGGCTCTGGTACTATACGGAATGTCCTTGCTGTCGAGGCAAGCTGCGCGACGCCCAGGAATTGGGCCGTACGATCCAGCAAGTGGAGTTGCCACAAGTCCCCGTGCAGATCGAGCAGCACACGGCGCAGGGACAGTGGTGTCCGAAGTGTCAGAGGATCTTCATCCCGACACTCCCCGACGAACTGCGCAAGGCCGGATTGGTCGGGCCACGGTTGACGGCACTGGTGGGTTTCCTCAAAGGAGCCTGCCACATGTCGTACTCCACGCTCCGCAAGTACTTCCGGGACGTGCTGGGCGTGACGATCAGCCGCGGCATGCTCCGCAAGTTGGTGGGCAAGGTGACGGACAGCCTGGCGGACCCCTACGAGGCCTTGTGCGCGATGTTGCCCACAGAGGACCGCCTGAATGTCGACGAGACCGGGCACAAAGAGAATGGTCATCGCCTGTGGACCTGGTGTTTTCGCGCCTACCTGTACACCGTCTACAAGATCTCGCCGTCGCGCGGGAGTGAGGTGTTGGTCGCGACCCTGGGGAAGGAGTTCGACGGGATCCTCGGGTGCGACTACTTCAGTGCCTACCACAAGTACATGCGCGACTTCGGTGTCCTGCTGCAGTTCTGTCTGGCCCATCTGATCCGGGACGTCAAATTTCTGGTGGAGCACCCGCACAAGAAGAACCAAGCGTACGGCCTGTTGCTGTTGGCCGACCTGCGACGGTTGTTTGGTGTGATCCATCAACGTGAAGAGTATGCGTCGCCAGACAATTTCCAGCGTGCCCTGGAGAAAGCCCGCCGCCAACTCGTGTGGGATGCGACACGGCGAGCGCCGCTGAGCCGAGAGGCGTACAATCTGGCCCAGCGGTTCCGCACAAACGCCGACAGCTATTTCCGGTTCATCACCGAGCCCGGCGTCGAACCGACCAACAACCTGGCGGAACAGGCCATCCGATTTGTCGCCATCCACCGCCGCATCACGCAGGGAACTCGCGGCGAAGACGGTCGTCGTTGGTGCGAACGGATCTGGACCGTGATTCAGACGTGTTCTCAGCAAGGTCGTTCGGTCTTTGAATTCTTGTGCGCAGCGGTAACCGCCTACTTCCGGTCGGATGAGGCACCTTCCTTACTGCCAGACACATCCTAAATACGCATCTGTGCTGCGGTAGCTTGCTGTTCGCTGCCCTCGATGGTAAACACGACTATGTGCGGCGCTGGTGCTCTGACCCTACTGCGCAAAAAACAGCCCTGATTCCGTGAACGGTTACCCCGTTGCGGTACTCGGGAATCAGTTCGCCGAGCTTGCGGCGAATCAGGTCTTCTGGCCCGTGGCAGAGCTCCGCAATCGCCGCAATGTCGCGCTGCACATCGGCTGCCGCGACCGGCCGGTGGTAGGCGATCTGGAGCTTGGGATGGGTCGTCTCCATCATCTCTTCCTGCTCGAAGTACAGCTCTTCGTACAGCTTCTCGCCCGGCCGCGTGACGGTGAAGGTGATTTCAATCGAATCTTCGGGGAGCCCCGACAGCCGGATCAAGTCGCGGGCCAGATCCACGATCTTCACCGGTTCCCCCATTTCGAGCACGAAGATCTCGCCGCCGCGCCCCATGGCCGCCGCCTGCAGCACCAGCTGCGAAGCCTCAGGAATCGTCATGAAGAAACGGGTCATCTCGGGATGCGTGACGGTGATCGGACCGCCTCGGCGGATCTGTTCCTGGAAGATCGGCACGACACTGCCGGCCGAACCCAGCACGTTGCCAAACCGCGTGACGACGAAACGGGTCTTGGATTCGGTCGACAGGGCATTCACGTAGCGTTCCGCCAGGTGCTTCGAGGCGCCCATGATGCTCGAGGGATGCACCGCCTTGTCGGTGGAGATCATCACAAACCGATCGACGCCGAATTCGTGCGCGAGATCCGCTATGCATTTGGTGCCGAGCACGTTGTTCTTGATCGCTTCGCCCACGTTATGCTCCATCATGGGCACGTGTTTGTGCGCCGCGGCGTGGAACACGACCTCGGGACGATACGCCGCGAAGATCTGCCGCATACGCGGCTCGTCCGCCACGTCGCCGATGAGCGTCCGCAGCTGCGTCGTTCCCTCAAGACGCGACAGTTCCCGGTCGATCTCGAAGATCCGGTTCTCGCCCCGTCCGACCAGCAGCAGCATCTTGGGGCGGAAGCCCAGGATCTGGCGGCAGATCTCCGAACCGATGCTCCCTCCGGCGCCAGTCACCATGACGGTCCGCCCCTCGATCAGCTGGGCAATCGACTGCGTGTCCAGCTCCACGGGCTCGCGACCCAGCAGGTCCGAGATTTCAATGTCGCGGATCGGGACCTGCGTGTCGCCACTGAACAGGTCCTGCACCTGGGGGATGATCTTCAGCTCAAGACCCGATTCCTCGCAGGTCTTCATCAAACTGCGCAGCTTCTTGCCCGGCAACGCGCCCGACAACATCAGAATCTGCTGGATGCCGAACGATTGAGCGATCCGGGCGGCTTCCGTCACATGGCCGAGCACCGGGATCTGGCCCAGCCGTCTACCTCGCGACGGGGCACCATTCGTCTCCAGAAAACCGCGAATGCGGTAGTGGGAATCCGGATGCGACTGGATCTGGTGCGCCAGCAGCGCCGTGGTGTCGTCGGTGCCCACGACCAGCACATAGCAGCCGTCACCTTTCCCCAGCAGCGACCGGAGTTGTTCCCGAGCCAAACGCCAGCTCGCGCGCAGCGACCCCAGCACGACGACGCTCACCAGCACGTCCAGGATCAACACGCCGCGCGGGATGTGCAGGCTGCGCACGAAATAGCCTGTCACAGCCAGCACCGCGAACGAGAACAGCGTAGCCCGCAGCAGTGCCGCCAGATCGGCAAATGTCACATAACGCCACCAGCCGTGGTAGTGCCCGGACAGGTAGAAGACAACCAGTTTCACCGCCAGGACCCAGAGCACCGTCGCCTGGAACATCCTGACTCCGGACTCCGAGACGCCCTCCAGCCCAAACCGGAGCTGAAACGCCATCCAGTAGATGACGCCGAAGAGAGCCAGATGCCCGGCCGCCAGCAGCCACAGCCGGGGCGACCACAGCCCGCTGCTCCCAGGTCGCACAATCACGGTGTGGGAGAGATCGCGGAGCCAACAGACAAGCTCGGGCAGTGACCGAGCTCGGCTCGGTCCACAACCAGGGGACGTGGGAGTGAGATTCATGTCGGTCTTCATGGTGGTGTTCGTCATGCTGGCAGTCTCAAAGCGTCAACGTCCGACTGGTCCCGGTGCACCTGCAGAGTCCTGGGCTTACAGCGATTGCGTTCTGGCATGCACCTCGGCCGCAAAACGCAACAGATCCTGCTCCGGCTCTTGCGAGCTGCCGTCGATCGGCATTTCCATCAGTACTTTGACCACCGGCGGCCACTTCGATCGTCCGACCAGCCGCAGCCGGGTCATTGCGGCCTTCCAGCGGGTGGTGCACACCATGTCGTCCCACGAGTACCAGTACAGAACCAGCGACGTCGCGTTGTTGCGCTCGACAGTCAGCAGCCGAGCCCAAATCGTCGCGTCCTTGGGACCTACCTCCACAGGCTTCTCACCAACCATCCTCCCGCCCGCTGCGGGATAGCACACGCGGGGCGGGTGTGGCAGCGTCGGTTCGCCCAGGCCGGTGAAGGCCGCTACGTGTAGCGAGATCTCGTTCTTGGTCGAGGGGTCGGTATAGGTGCGGCTCACCGAGTCGATGGCGTTGACACGCTTCGCCACTTCCTCCGACATTCCGCCCTCGACCCCGGTGTACTGCAGGATCTGCAGCGGCAAGTCGGACATCGGGCGGTGCAGCGGGCGGATTTCCACCGCCCCCACCCGGTAGAGCAGGAACAGACAGGCGCCGAACGCGAGACAGACGACAACGGCCGTTCGCCAGAGGCGGCCGACAAGGCTAGCAGTGGGCACAGACATCTTCGAGCGTCACTTAATTCAAGAACCAAAGAGGTGAAGGACAAGCATAGAGAGCAGCGGAAGAGCAGACCGAAGGACCAGGCAGTTTCGCGTCAAGCAGCGGCAACGGCCGGTTTGGCTAGCGTGACATTGCTGGCCGTCAGATGCGTGGCCGATCAGGACGCGCCGGTGGCCTGGAGGTACTCCTCGCGGTCGCCGCCGTAGGACAGGTAGCAGGTGTCCTGTTTGGCGGTGACGACCGTGCCGAGCAGCCGGACGTTGAAGCTCTCCAGGAGGTCGGCCGACTGCCGAATCAGCGACAGCCGGCTCACATCACGCAGCACGCAGCAGATCGCGCCATCCACATAGCGGCTCACGACCCGCGCGTCGGCCACCGGGATCAGCGGGCTGCCGTCGACGATCACATAGTCAAACTGCTCGCGGAGCTCCTGGATCAGTTCCTCCATCCGCGCCGAGTTCATGAACCGGGAGCTGGCGGCGTCGCCCAGGCCGGACGTGGCCACATACAGATTCGGCAGGGGCACATCGTGCACCACATCGTCGAGCGTGTAGTCGCTCCGCAAGACGTCGCAGATACCCGGCTCGAGCGGCAGGTCAAACACGTTGTTGACGGCCGGGCGCGGCAGGTCGAAGTCCACCAACAGCGTCCGCTTGCCGACCCGCGCCAGACTCATCGCCAGCTGGGTCGCCACGGTGGTCTTGCCTTCGCCACCCACCGAGCTGGTGACCATCACCACCCGCACGTCGCTCAACCGCAGCAGGTTCGCACGGATGCCGCCAATCGCCTCCGACAACAGGGCCTGCCAACGCCGGCCCCGGCCCGACGCACTGCCCAGCCGGCGGGTGGCCCGCGACGGCAGTATCGGCACAGCGCCGAACACCGGCAGCCCCAGTTGATCGCGCACTTCCTTGACTGAATTCACGCGTTGCGAACGCACGTCCAGCAGGATCATGCCGATGCCCGGCAGGACGAACGCCGCGAGCCCTGCGATGACCGCCAACGCGAGCTGGCCCGGCAGATTAGCGCGCACAGGGGGTTCTGCTTTGGCAATCCGCTCGACACGGTCCGCACTCTGCTGGTCGATCTGTGCCAGCTCCAGCTGGCTCGACAGATCGCTCGCCACCCCGCTCAACCGCTCGATCTCGTCGCGCCGCATTTCGATCTGGTACGACGTGCTGCCGATCTCGCTGACAGTCTTGTCGATCTCATCAGCTTCCTTTTTCAGTTCGGCTTCCAGCATCTTCAGCGAATTGCTCTGCAGTTCCTTGTCGGCGATCAGCTTCTCCAGTGTCCGCACCTGGTCGACTTTCCAGGTCTTGCGGAGGCGATCCTTGATGGCTTCCAGTTTCTGGGCGAGTTCGACGACGTACTGGCGGGCAAAGCCCACCGCCACGCCACCTTGTGAGCCGTCGGGCATCTGCGCCTTGACAACTTCGCCCGCCTTGGAGATCCCCGTCTCCAGAATCGCTATCTCCTCGGCTATCAGCCGGGCTTCCGGGTCCGCTGCGACGAGCACTTCCAGCTCGTCAGCCGGCACCTCGATCCCCTGCGTCGTCATCTGTTCCAGACGCGCCTTGCTGGCATCCCTCTCAGACTCGGCTCGCTTCAGCTCAACGCGAGTCCGAGCCAGTTCGGTCTTGACCTGCTGCGCCTTCTGCAGCTCGATCTGCTGGGTCAGATCCAGCGACTCGACATCGACGCTGCCTGATCTTTGGGCCACCTCTGCCAGAAGGTCTCGCCTCTGCCGTTCCTCGCTCCGCTTCTCCTCCAGCAGGCCTTTGAGCTGTTCAACTTTCCGGAACTTCTCATCCCGCTCGCTCAACACGAACCGTTCCAGGTACTCATCCACGACCGCATTGGCCAGGTCGCTTGCCAACTCCGCACGCTCTGGCACCGTCACCGAAACCTTCAGGATTTCCGAATTCCTGGGGACCGATACACGCAACCGCTTGGCCAACCACGTCGCAGGATCTTCGTCCTGAATCGCTTTGAACTTCGGATCCCGCAACGCGCCCGTCAGGGTCGTGCGCGACATCAACAACTGCTGGACGTTACTGATAAACGTCTCGTACTTGTCTGCCGTCTGGGGTGTCTTGGAATTCAGCAGTTGCGGTGCACGTGTGTATGCCCGCAGTTCCGCAGTCGCCGTGTACTGATCGTCGACGAAGAGCAGGATCAACGTCGTCGCAGCGGCCGCCAGGACGCCTCCGGTGATGATGCACCAGAGCCAGGTCCGGCGGAAGGCATGGAGGTACCCGTCCAGGTTCACGCCACGACTCGAATCGCCGCCCAGGCCGGTCATCTCGCCGCCCGCGGGAATGACCATGGTCACGGCGCGGCTCGGCAGCGTCGTGAGCGCGTCGTTGCGGGGTTGGACTTGATCTTCATTGTTGCGAATCATGCGTTGAAACCTCGATTACGATTAGATCAACCAGACGAGTCGACGACCTCGTGGCCAGCTTAAGCTGCCACGGTACAGCCCCCGACGAGTTGACGATGCAACCACGTGCCCGGCCACCCCGGACGATCGCCGTTACTGCGTGCAATTCTCATGCCGACTTCGCCGCCAAGGAACCCGCCAGAGTCGGACCCTGCTTGGGTTCGATGATCAGGCGTGAGAGGATCACCATCTCGACCCACAGCAATCCGACCGCCATGGGCATCATGAGCCAGCCGGCCACGTCATGGAACACAAGTTCGGCCACCTCCTTGTTGAAGAACTCATAGCAGAGGCCAGTCATGACGATCCGCAGGACGTTCGTCGCCAACGCGATCGGCACCGCACTCAACACAATCACAACCCGTTCCCAGACCGGTCGCTTGATGATGAACGCCAATCCGAACGCCAGCGCGCCGCTTGTCATCAGCATCCGCAGTCCGCTGCACGCCTCGGCGACCCCGATCTCGTATTCGCTCAGCGTGATGATGTTGCCCTCGGCTACCGCCCGGAGTCCGAGCGTCTGCAGGATGTACGTGCTGGCCATCGTCCCGATCCGACGAAGCGGTTGCGTTGCCGCACTTTCGAGCGACACGGGCAGCGGGATCATGAAGCCCAGGAAGACGATCGCCGGCCAGGACCAGCGAATCATCGGCCAGCCGCCGATCAGCAGCACAATCCCGGCCAGACACGGCAGCAGCGAGAATGCGCCAATCAACTTGATTCCCAGAACTTCCGCACCCAGGCAAAACACAGCGCTCAGCACAATCAGTGGCACGCCCCACCAGGAGCTGCGAGTACGGTCCAGCACCAGCATGTCGCGCCGAATCCAGAGCAGCAGCACCGCAAAGGCGGGCACGAGATAGCCGTGTGAATAGTCCGGAGTCTGCCAGACGCGCGTCAACATCCGCATCGACTGCCAGTAGACCGCGATCAGCACGATCAGGATCAGGGCCGCAGGGATGACGAGCGGAGCGTACGACCGAACTGGCGTGGGTTTCTGCAATTGCGTCATAAGAGGTGACGTCGCCCGAGTGCGACTTGCTGGAGGCAACTTCCGGAAGAGATCACTACGAGTCCCGCCAGCGACTGAGTCGCCGACAACACGGGCTGACAGGTGGAGCAATCAGCGTGCCAAACTGGCAATGCAGCAGGGTCTGGCTAGACTCCGTCCCCCTCGGCTGCCACGCTCGCTTGCTGCCGGCGCATGAAATCAGAATAACGGCGTGACGGTAAATGTCAACGCTTTGGAGCAGGGCGCCCCCAGGCCGCATGATGGTTGTCGGCCGGGAAGGACCGCTGCGGACGCACGGGCGGGCAGCTGCCGCAGCCGACAGGAATCCTGCAGTTTCTTGCTCTCCGCCCTCCAGGGCCGAGAGTGGACTCCGGCCGATGCTGCATTTTGGCGACAAACTGCTTGCCAAATGGCAACGTCCCGTCTAGGCTGTGAGTTTGACGCTTGGGCGTCACTGGTGCTGCGGGCAGACTGGATGTGTGGCGGCTTCGGGCCGCCAGTTTCTGCGGCGGGTTCGCGTTGGCAACAAGGGCCTCCACGCGACACATTCGAGTTGCACCCCAAAGGGACGGAGTGTGCGCCGACCGGGGCACTGTCCCGGCACATTGCCTTCTTCCCGCCCCTGGCCGGGGCCCTGTTCCTCATTGTTCTTTAGCCCTGCTTGCCTGCCTCAGGCAGGACCCGTGCTGTAGCTTCTGCGGGGATTCTGTCGCACTTGACCCGTGTGACCTCAAAACCTGAGCTGTTTCAATCGTCCACCAGCCGCGGTGCCGGTGCGCCGGCCGGTAACGGCAACGGTCACAGCAACGGCAATGGCAATGGCCACAGCGCGGCCACGGCGGGTGGTGGCAACGGGCAAAACAGCGAGACGGCACGCCCAGACGGGGCACCGCCACGATCCGACACGCAGACTCCGGACGATCCGGACGATCAGACGCTGGTGGACCGATGCCGAGCCGGCGACGATGCGGCCTGGGCCGAGGTCCACGCGCGGTGCCAGTCGCAACTCATCAGGCAGATCCGCTACACGCTGGGAGAACGGGCCAGAGACCAGAACCTGGTGGACGAGATTGCGGCGCGCGTCTGGTTCGGGCTCGTGGCCGACGACGGGTATCTGCTCGAGCGGTTTGAGCCGGGTAAGGGCAGTGGACTGAGCAAGTACATCGCAGCCATCGCACGATTTGAGGTGCTGCGGCATCAACGTGGTGAGTTTCGGAGACGCCAGCGGGAGCAGGAGACGCAGTTCGCTCGGCGCGCGGTCCATGACGACCGGCACTTCGCCGAGATGACCATAGATGTCCAGGAATTCCTGCCGACACTCACGCCGCGCGAGAAGGAGTTCTTCTACCGCGTGCTGCTGGGCAACGACGGGGAACAGATGGAAATCTCAGCTGCCAACGCTTGGCAGCTGAGACACAGGATACGACGTAAGCTGCTGGAGTTTCTTGATTTAGATTGATCGGCGAGGGACAGCGGGCCCCCGCGTCCGCACGGAATTGAACCTGGGGCGTTGCCCCAGGAAACGGCGCGTCACCGCCGCAGGCCATATTCACCTTCATTCCGGGGGATGTGCGTCACGGTGTGAATATGGCCTACGGCCAAAGGGCCCATTGGCGCGAACGGAACCTAGGGCGTTGCCCTAGGCTACGTTGAGCCGAGGCCTGCGGCCACGGCCAGAACGGAGCCTCTGGGATCCGGGATCTTGGATGTGGCTCTGGGATGTGACCCTCCAATCGGACGCCGCGCAAGGCGAACCCCTTTTTTGGGCGTGCCGGCCGTCGGCATGCGATGCGTTCGCATTCTTCTTCCAGGCCATCGGCCTGGGTTCACCGTAGCCTGGGGCAACGCCCCAGGAACGCAACGGCGCGCCATCGCTTTGGCCGCAGGCCATATTCACCTCCATTCCGCCGGATGTGCGTCCCGGTGTGAATATGGCCTACGGCCAAATGGGCCAT
>JAAYDI010000162.1 GCA_012729315.1 Planctomycetaceae bacterium | reverse complement strand
CCCCTGGTGCAGGGTCGCCAACCTGACACAGGGTTCGCAGTGAGAAGGAAACCGTTAATGCGAAGTGGCTCACCGGTGGAACAAATGTCAAAACCGGCACCAGGGCCGTTTCTTCGGGCCTTTCACCCCGCACCGCCGACCCGTCGCGCCGGCGGTCGCGGGAACGCACTTTCTCGGGAGAGGGACCTTGGGGAATTTGACAATTCAGGAATTTAGGAATTCGGATATTCGGAAATTCGGAATTAGCTGCTTTCCCCACTGGACAGGCGAATTGGCTTTGCCTGGGGAGAGCGGGAGAGATGGTGGCCCGTGCTCTGGACGAGACGCTGACGCATCAGCACGCGGCTCATTTCCAAGGTACGGCACCTTGCCCCGGCTGTCCGCTTGTCCGCTGTTGTTTACCGTGAAGCGGTTACACTCCGCAGCCCAGGGTCGCTGCGCAGCAGCGCACCCTGGGTTTCGTTGAAACAGACACTCTGACTCCAGGCGAGTCTGCGGCACGTGCCACGCACGACGCCACGCGCGGTCCATTGCGGCCTCGGCGGCCGCCGGTTAGTTGGCGACCTTACGGCTCGGCCGCCCCATCGTGGACGGTTCCCGACCCAGGGTGCGCCACGAAGCGCGGCGACCCTGGGCTATGGAGTGTAACGCCTTCGGCGTACTCAGAGGCTCGGCATGACATCGGCGCGTTCCCACGGAAAGAGGCTGTACCCGGCTCACTTGGCGGTGTCGCTCGCCGGCCGGTTGTCCATTTGTCCACTGTTGTTTACCGCGAAGCGGTTACACTCCGCAGCCCGGGTTCCGTTTACGTCGGCGGATCGAATTGAGGCACGGCCAGCTGTTCGCCGTCCTTGAAAGCCGACTGGTGCGCGACGATGCCTGGCACGGTCATGGCCAGCGACTCGTAGAGACTGATCTCCGGCTCGCGGTCTTCCAGCAGTGCGTTGATGAACTCGGCGGAGATGAAGATGGCCGAGCCGCCGTGGCCCGAGTCGTGGCGCATCGGCGGTGGCAGCATGGGGGAATCTCGCCAGTACTGCGGCACCTGGACCGCCTGTGTCCCTCCGTCGCGACTGTGTTGCACGTCGCCGTGCAGGCCCCCCTTGACCATGTAGAACGTGGCCTCGTCGCCAAACCACTGCGCCCGTTCGCCCCCGGCCAGGCAGCGCCAGAAGATGTTGCAGCGCGAGGCGTGGTCCTGGTTGGTGAGCATCAGCGCGGTCTGGTTCCAGAACGGGTTTTTATAGATGTTCTCCGTGCGGAGCGGGTGCGCGCGCAGCGCCGGCTGGTTGCTGCGCCAGCCGAGGCACGAGACCTTGACGACGCGCTCCCCCGTCACGCCGGTCAGGAAGCCGGTGCAGTGAGTCGGGTAGAGCATCGGCGGGAACCCCCACCGCCATGAGCGGCTGCCGTCGGGGTTGTAGACCAGGGAGCCGATGTTGGCCGTCTCCTTGTCCGGATTGCCGCCGTCGTGGTAGTACTCCGTCTCGGTGTAGAACAACTCGCCAAACGCACCGGCACGGAACAGGTTGCGCGCGTAGATATTCTCCTGCCGATACCAGCTCGATTCGGCCATCATGTACTTTAGACCGGTCTTCTCCTTGACCTCCTTGAGCATCGCGGCCTCGTCGAGCGTCAGGCAGGCGGGGACGGCGGTCACGACGTGCCAGCCGCGCTCCAGGCACATCCGCGCGTGCCGCGCATGGTCCGGCGCGCCCGAGAAGATCGCCACGGCGTCGACATCCCGCGCTTCACGCAGCATGCGCTCGAGCGAATCGTACGCTGTGTCACAACCGAATCGCTCGCACAGTCGCGCGCGTCGCTCTGGATACAGGTCGGTAACCGCCGTCACGCGGCAGTTGGGGTGCGTGTGCCAGTGGAACGTCGCGCCGAATCCGCCCCCCACGACCGCCATGCGAATCGTCTTGTTCGTCCCTTCCGGAAAGGCCTTGCCAGCCGGCAGAAGTGCGGCCGCCGCGGCGGCAAGAGCCCCGGTGCCGGTCGAGCTGAGAAACGTGCGTCGCGTCAGCGGGGAATCTCCCTGGGACGAACGGATGGATTCGGTCGTGTTCATGTGGTCTTCCTGTGGCACAGTGCGTTGGGCGGGAATCGTGGGGTGGCGGCAGGCACACCATATCGCATCTGGCGCTGGCCCGGATGAAGGATCGATGTGCCGGCCGTTTTCCGGCGAGTGGCTGGCCCCTGGGACCGCCATCAGGTTACACTTGTAACACCAGTTCGAGCGCGCTGCAACCAACAGTCAACTGACGCGGAGTATGCCATGAATCGGTCAGGTCAAGAGGGAGCCGCCCCGTCTTCCTCAATGACCCGACCTATTCGCACAACCACTGCATCACGCTGGCGCACTGCACAGCACCGCGGCGCATGAGCGGCCAGCAGTTGGACCCGGCGCGGATCATGACCCACTTCCTTGCTATAGATCCGTAGTCTGCGTGAAGCGGCGACTGTTTCCAGTTCGCATGACGAGCAGGCCTCCACCAGAACGGCATGCCCTTGCGTGGCGCAGGACACCCCGCTGGAGTGCGAAGAACCTGGCAATCTCGCCGTTTCCGGGGTGTTTCGCGGGGCGTCGCGTCCACTCCACTCGCCGTCTCCCGAGACGCATCCGAAGCAATCGATGCGAGAACACGGTGTACCACACAAATCGGGGGAATTGCCTGGCCTGGGATGCGGGCAGCAACGTGAGGGATCGTTACGGTCTTTCCAGTTTCCCAATCCTACCTAGTTGCAGGCGCCCAGCGACATTTGATAGAATCCGCGCCAGTTGCCGCAATGTGTTTCTTCTTCTTGCGAGGTGGGAGATGATTAGCCGTTGCAGGCAGGCTGTGACTTGGTTGTGCAGTTAAGGGAGGGTATGTCATGTGTAGAATGTGGAGATTTCTTGTAGCGTGTTTCTGCGCGGTCGGCTTGGTTTCGACAGCTTCGGCCGATTTGTCGGCCGACTTGGATGTGTGGCTCCGACTTGATGGCAACGTGCTAGACTCTTCCGGCAAGAACAATCATGGCGTCTTGGTCGTCGGCGACGCGGGAACTAGTGAGTACATATCGGGCAAGGTGAATCAAGGGCTTGATCTTGGTTTGAGCGCCGGCGAAGACGATGCCGGAGTTGTCGAAGCAACGAAAACCGGTGGCGCCTATGTCCAGATCAACTACAAGTTGGCCCCACAGGGAACAATCGCACTTTGGTACCAGAAGGCGCCCTCATTCTTCTACAATTACGAGACGGTGTGGGACAATAGCGGAACTTCGTCGGCCCCAGCAGACAATTGGGAATGTTGGATCGATGCTGCCGCCCGAATTCTTTGCCGCGTGTAGGCTCGTTTTCATTGAACACACATGATGGGGGGCTGGATGGGGCGCGCAAGAAGGAAGGACCGGCGGTGAACCGGTCCTTGCGAGATGGATGGGTGG
>JAAYDI010000161.1 GCA_012729315.1 Planctomycetaceae bacterium | reverse complement strand
TTCGGCGACGGTGCCATCCATTTCCTGGGTGAGACGATTGACATGTGGACCTATCAGTTCCTGGGGGCGAAAGCCGACAAGCAGACGGTTTCGCTGCCAGATTAAGGAGTTCAGTCGATGAAACGACTTGCCGTTGGTCTACTGGTGGTGCCGATGGTCGCGGGGTTGTTGTGTTTACCCGGGTGCGGTAGCAGCGTTGGGGCGGTATCCGTCACCGGCACGGTCACGCTGGACGGCGAACCCGTGGAGGGGGCCTCGGTGGTCTTCGTTCCGGAGGGTAAAGGCCGTATGGCGTCGGGTAAAACCGACAGTTCCGGGCAGTTCAAGTTGACGACCCAGAAGGTTGGCGACGGTGCGGTACCAGGTAAGTACAAAGTGGGTGTGAGCAAATTGAAGTCAGGCGGCGTTGATGCTCGCAAGCCGGATCCCAATTCGCCCGAGGGAGTCATGCTGGCGGGAGCTCCCGTAGGGAACGGGGCGCCTGCGATGCCCGAGTTCGAAATCCCACCCAAGTATTCCAACGCGGAGAACTCCGGTTTGGAGGTCACCGTGAAATCCGGCATGGACCCGGTGAAGTTGGAGCTGACGCGGTAGCTGCATCGCGATGTTGTTTCGAGGTAGCAACTGTCGTGTGGCGCAATGCGTGCGCGCTCAGCCGCAATCCTGGTGCTTTGTCAAGGCTGCCAAAGCGCTGCCAAAGCCTGGAACGGTTGTTTTGCAGTCTGATGACACCGCCTCGATGACACCGCGATGCTGGCAGGCCCATGAGTCCACGGCGGATATCCCGAGCGCCTCGCGCTGAGTCCAGAGAGGTATCGTGGCCGGACAAACTCGGATCGAGGGGATCCTTGCGCGGTTCCCGTCGGCTCGTGTACGCCGCGTCCGCACTGATAGTACTCGCCGGCGCACTCGCGTTGGTGCGCTGGCAGGTGCGCGTGCGGCGTAGCGAGCCGGATCTTGTGCCGGTGGCCTGGAGAGCGGTCGACCAGTTGGATCTCGCCGAACTGCGCGAGGAGGCCTTGGATTCGGCAAGGCGACTCGTGCGAGCCTTTCCCGATAGTCCTCACGCTTGGCTCGTGACCGCGAA
Source organism: Planctomycetaceae bacterium (assembly GCA_012729315.1). Taxonomy (GTDB): domain Bacteria; phylum Planctomycetota; class Planctomycetia; order Pirellulales; family Pirellulaceae; genus JAAYDI01. Next base: position 18,293 of record JAAYDI010000161.1, on the reverse strand, counting down.
ACTCCAGAGTCGCCTGGGTGCGACCGCCGATTCCATGAATACCTGCCGGCGGTGCCTGGATATCGACCCTCAGTTCTGGGCGGCCTACCATCAGATGGCCTCGATCGCCATTGGCCGCGGGGAATATGGCGAGGCGGAGAATTACTACCGCAAGCTGGTCGCGGGCGATCCATCGTCCGAGGAAGCGTTGACGCTGCTGGCCGAGACTCTGATCCACGGGGGCAAGCTCGATGAGGCAATCGCGCTCCTGGAAAGCAGTCAGGCGCACGGCCTGGCCGAGACAGCTCGGCAGATGCTGCTTGGGCAGGCCTACTTGGAGTTGCAGAAGTACGAGCAGGCGAAGGAGTGCTTCACGTCCGTGCTTGCGGCGGCCCCCAAGTATCCTGACGCCTGGTACGCGCTGGGCAACGCCTGTACACGGCTCGGCGACGCCGATCAGGCCAAATACTGTCGCGAGCAGTTTGACCGCTTCAAGACCGCGTCGAAGAGTGCGTATACCGACCCGGGCGGCGTCCGGCGCGACCTGGATTCGATGCGGGCTCTTGTGGCCACGGTCCATCAGTCCGCAGGTCGTGAGCATCTGCGGCACGGGGACACTGCGGAGGCGGAGCGATACTGGCGTCGCGCGGCCGAGTTGTCACCCGACGACCAGGACGTACGCCGAGCGCTGGCCCTGTTTTACCGGGCGGCCGAGCGCTGGCCAGAGGCCTTCCAGATGGTCGCGGAGCTGCGCCGAATAGCGCCCGACCAGGCCCGCCATGCGATCCTCGCGGGCAGCATTCACGCGCAAGCGGGCCAGTTCGATGAGGCGGCCGAGGCCTATCGGGAGGCCACCCGAATGGCACCGACAAGCTCGGCCGGATTCGCCGCCTTGGCACATCTGTACCTTCTGTTCGACAGATCGCCGACCGAGGCGGCCGACCTGGCCCGCCAGGCGGTTGCCTGCGAGCCGACTCCACCCAACTACTTCCTGTTGGCACAGACGCTGATTCGCCTCAAGGACCCAACCGGTGCGCGGGCCGCCATCGAGCAAGCGATCCGGGGGGATCCCCACAACCAGCAGTACCAGTCGGTGTACCAATCCATTCTGGCAGGACTGCGATAGATGAGCCGAATCCGGGGAAACCGAACCGTCGTGTGGCTGACCGTCGGCGCGGCCTGCATCGGACTGGCCCTCTGGGCGACCGCCTGCTGGTGGAGGCTCGAACCGACGGACCGGGCGCCTGAGCCGCCCGAAATAAGCGTCGTGCCACCGGGCCCCATCGTGCTGCGCGACGTGCTGAACGAGACAGGAATCACATTCCGGCATACCGACGGCAGCGGTGGACACTACTACATCGTGGAAAGCGTCTGTTGCGGAATGGCCACGTTCGATTACGACGGTGACGGTTTGATCGACATCTATTTCCTCAACGGGGCACCGTTGCGTGGAACGCCGACCGGCGGACCGCCACCACGCAACGCACTCTACCGAAACCTGGGTGACTGGCAATTCGTTGACGTTACAGACCAGGCGGGCGTTGGCGACACGGGCTTCGGCCTGGGGGTGACGGTGGGCGACTACGACAACGATGGCTACCCGGACCTGTATCTGAACAACTTCGGTCCCAATGTCCTGTACCATAACAACGGCGACGGCACGTTCACCGTCGTCACGCGCGAGGCGGGCGTAGCTGCGGGAGACCAGGTCGGCGCGGGAGCCTGTTTCCTTGACGCGGACGGCAACGGTACCCTGGACCTTTACGCGGCCAACTACGTCGATTTCACTTATGAGAACCACGTGCCCAGCAGCATCCATGGCGTGCCGGCCTACGCGGGACCCGTGGATTATCGTGGCGTTCCCGATGTGTTTTACGGCAACAACGGTGACGGCACGTTTACGGACCTGAGCCAGGCGTCGGGAATCGCCAGTGTTGCCACTACCAGCATGGGAATGATCTGCGCCGACTATGACGATGACGGCGACACGGATATCTTCATCTGCAACGACGTCAACCGGAACCTGCTCTTCCAGAACGACGGCCGCGGTCATTTCTGCGATGTGGCACTCACGGTTGGAACCGCTTACAACTTCCAAGGCGTTGCCAACGCCAGCATGGGTGTCGATTGCGGCGATTACCAGAACGACGGTCGGTTGGACTTCTTCATGACCGACTACCAGCTGGAGTTCGCGGTCCTCTACGAAAACACCGGCAACGGGCTGTTCCAGGACGTCACGCGCATAGCTGAAGCCGGACAGATTCTGTACGCACACGTGAATTGGGGAACAGGGTTCTGCGATTTTGACAATGATGGACACCGCGACCTGTTTGTGGCCAACGGCCACCTGCAAGACCGAGTCGAACAGTACAGTGACACGGCCTCGTATCGCGCCAAGAACACACTGTTGCGAAACACGGGCCAGGGTCGCTTTGTCGATGTGACGGACAGCAGTGGCGATGGGATGCAAATCAAGCTTTCCAGCCGCGGCGTGGCGCTGGACGACCTGGACAATGATGGGAGGGTCGACGTGGTGGTGCTCAATACGCGCTGCGAGCCGTCCGTACTGCGTAACGAGTCGCCGACAGACGACCATTGGCTTCAGATTCACGTTCGAGGCACCACCACCAACCGCGATGGCGTAGGAGCGCGCGTGACGGTCGTCGCGGGCGACTGCACATGGGTGGACGAGGTCCACAGCGGCCGGGGTTACCAGAGCCATTTCGGATCCCGGTTGCACTTCGGCTTGGGCCGTCATGATCGTGTCGATCGCGTCGAGGTCCGTTGGATCGGCGGCGGTTGTGACGTGCGGGAACACGTCGCCACGAATCAGCTCATCACCATCATCGAGACTTGCCCCACGCGCTAATAGCTGACCTCGCCGCGAGGAGATGGTTGGCCAGAAACGTACCCCAACAGCCCCCGCGCTGGCGCGGCGGGAGACTCACCCCTCCAGTTGCATTATTTGCGCCACATGCACATGAAAAGCAACTGGTATCGTGGCAGCGATCGCATTCTGGGGTCACCTTTCATCCTACGTGCGTCTGCGCACCGCGCGTGTTGTGGCGGCACTGGACTTGGCGTAAGATAGGCCGGTGACGTCAGCGCCAGATTCTGGCGAACCGCAGCGAATCATCACGGTTGTTGTCACGGTTGAAGGGAGCCAGGAACCATGTCTTCACGTTACTCGCGACGCAGATTTCTGCAGCACACTGCAGCTTCGGCCGGCGCGGCCGCCTTGGCAACATTCTCTGGCACGCGGTACGTGCTGTCACATCCCTTGACCTCCGACAAGCTGCGGGTGGCCGTCGTCGGTGCCGGGGGGATGGGCGGGTACAGCGTTGGCTGTGCATTGAACGAGCAGTTGGTGGCTTTGGTGGACGTGGACGACAACACGATTGCCAACATCATGCGCGATACCGTTCGCGATCAGGCTACACCGAAGATCTTCCACGACTACCGCAAGATGCTCGACGAGTGCCACAAGGATCTCGACGTGGTGCTGATCGCCACTCCCGATCATCATCATGCGCCGGCCGCGATCCGTGCGATCGACTACGGCAAGCACGTGTTCTGCCAGAAGCCGCTGGCGCACAACATCGCGGAATGCTGCGCGTTGGCCAAGGCCGCCCGCGCGAAGAACGTGCTGACCCAGATGGGCAACCAGGGGTATTGCGGGGAGGGAATCCGCCGGGTGGCCGAATACGTGGCCGCCGGCGCGGTCGGCACGGTCACCGAGACCCACACGCTGTTGGACCGCAACTTCGGCGGCACGGGTGGTCGACCACCGTCCAAGCCCGTTCCGGCCGGCCTGCACTGGGACGAATGGATTGGTCCGGCACCATTTCGCGACTACCATGACGGCCTGCATCCGTTCTCGTGGCGCGACTGGAAATCGTTCGGCACCGGCACCATCGGCGATATGGCGTGCCATCGCCTGGCGTACCCGTTCATGGCGTTGCGGCTGTGGGAAGTGAAGAAGTACAGCGTCGAGTGCCTCCACACCACGGGCGGCAGCGACGAAAAGTACCCTCAGGACAATGTGGTCTGCTATCACATCCCCGCGCGCGAAGCGTTTCCCGCCTGCAAGTGTTACGTCTACGACCATGCCGAGTTGCGCCCGGAAGTGATGAAGGAGCTCGAACGCGAGTACGCGGTGGAATGGTCGGAGGCCACCTTGTTCGTGGGCACCAAAGGGTATCTCAAGAATGACGCGCGCATCGTTCCCGATGCGGACCACGACAAGTTCCCCGCTCCACCACGGACGCTCCCGCGAGCGAAGTCCGGCGGGCCGATCGAGGAACTCTATGTGTGCATTCGCGAGGGAGGCACGCCCGTCGCCAACTTCACCGATGTCGGCGGCCCGCTGACCGCCATGGCCCTGGCCGGTTACCTCGCGCAGATGGCCGGCGTCGGCAGCACGATCGAGTGGGACGTCGACTTGATGGAGTGCACCAACAACCCCGAAGTCAACGCATTCGTGCGGCGTGAATACCGCAACGGCTGGGAAGTGGACGTGTGATGTGTGATGCGTGAAGCCGGCAATCGGCGGAGTCGTGTTGTGGGTCGGGATACTGCTCGGCGTTTGCAAGCCGCTGGCCCAATCGGTGACAATGGGCTTCCAGACAATAGGCTTCCACAAAGCGGCCCCAAGAACCGTTCCAAGCATTTCATTACTCCTGATGTATCGGAGGGAGTCTCCATGATGCCGATGACTCAACGTCCTCGAGCAGATCGCAACTCTCGGAGCCGGCGGACAACTCGCCGACGTTTTCTTGGAGTCACCGCAGCAACGGCGGCGGCAGCCGTCCCGTGGATAGTCCCGTCAAGCGTGTTGGGCCGTGACGGCCAGACGCCGCCCTCCGAAAAGATCACGTTAGGCGTGCTGGGGGTAGGCGATCAGGGAACGGCCGACATGAACGCCTTCCTGCAAATACCCGATGTGCGTGTCGTAGCGATCTGCGATGTGAATCAGCGCAACATCGCGGCTGCACGCCGTACAATCGCCCAGGCATATGGCAACGACGAAGTCAAGATTTATTCCGACTTCCGTGAGCTGAATGCCGACCCCACCATCGACGCCGTACAGATGTCGCTGCCCGAACACTGGCACAGCATCCCGTCGATTGACGCATTGATGCACGGCAAGCATGCGTATTATGAGAAACCGATGGCGATGTCGTTCGAGGAATCACGGCGCGTACGGCAGGCTGTACGAAACCGGGGTGTCGTCTTTCAATTCGGCACCCAACAACGCTCCGACATGCGGTTCCGCTGGGCGTCGGAGCTGGCGCTGAACGGTCGTCTGGGCAAGCTGCAGCAGATCGACGTGTCCGTGCCTGGGGGGCGCAACAAACCGGTATTCCCAGAGCAACCGGTGCCCGCCTGGATCGACTGGGACCGCTGGATCGGCCCGGCGCCGACCACGCCATTCCACGAAGAGAAGCTGATTCGCGGTAATCACGAGTACATGTCGAATTTCGCGCTGGGCATGATCGTCTGCTGGGGCGTTCATCACCTCGACATCGCACAGTGGGGCAATGGCATCGATCTGACCGGCCCGCACACGATCGAGGGCACAGGCCAGTTTCCGCAACCGGGCGGCGCCTTCGACACAATTCTCAACTGGGACGTGCGGTTCGAATTCGAGCGCGGCGCACCTGTGCGATTCGTGAACGACGGCACACCCGGCTTCGAACACGGCGTGAAGTTCAGCGGCGAGACGGGCTGGGTGCACGTCAATCGAGAACGTATTGTGGCCAGCAGCGATGAACTGCTCCAGGACCCGCAGAACCAGGTCGGCACGATGGCTGTCAAGCTCCCTGTGAGCGACCATCATCACCGCAATTTCATCGAGGCGATCCGAAGCCAGACTCGTCCGATCTGCGACATCGAAACCGCGGTGCGTTCCGACACACTGTGCCTTCTGGCGCTGATTGCGGTCAAGACCGGGCGTAAACTCACCTGGGATCCGCAGACCGAGCGGTTCGTCAATGACAACGATGCCAATGCCATGCTGCAGCCACGTCCATGCCGCGGCGACTGGATAATACCTGATCCGGCATAGCGGATTCGGCTTGCCCGACTCGTTGTACTCGGATTATTCCTTCCCGGGTTCGGGCTCTCAGGTTGGTTGCCTGGAAACGAAGACGGGCTCCCGAAAACAGTGGGTAGACGAGGCGGGATGCCTGAAGGTGCTCGTGCCGTACTTGCCACATGCTGTGCATCGCTCCAGAATGAGTGGGTCTTCCAACCTCTTCACCCAGGACGCATCATGGAGTCCCAACTGATGACCGCGCTATCGTGCTGTGCGACACTTCGCGCCAGAAACTGGCGATTCGGCTTGCTGCTCGCCATAGGCGTCTTGGCAATGTCGCCGGTCCGGGCGGGCGCCGACGAGTTGACCGACGCTTTGAAGCAAGTTCCCACCAGGATCGTGTATGAGACCTGGCAAGATGACAACTGGGAACTCTTCACCGTGCGCGCCGACGGCTCGGAGCTGACAAACCTGACCAAGACCCCCGATGCCAACGAACTGTATCCGCACGTCTCCGCCGACGGCCGGAAGATCGCGTTCGTGTGCGACGAAGGCACGGGCGCCACCAAGGTCCGTAACGTGTACGTGATGAACCTGGACGGGACGGAGCGCCAGCGCGTGGCGACCAACTCGCGACAACCGTGCTGGCAGGAGGGATCGGCCATCCTCTCCTACTTGAAAGGCGAAGTGGAGAAGTTCACCTTCACCGACTATGCGACGAAAGGCGTGTTCATGTACGACCTGGCCAGTGGCCAGCATACGCAGCACCCTAACAAGCAGCTCATGCACCTTTACAATCCGTGCTGGACGCCCGACGGCAAATGGTGTGTGGCGACCGTGCATGCGGGCATGGGATTCAGTCACGCCATCCTCGCGTTCAAGGTCGATGGCATGCAGGTCTTCGATCTGAAGATCCCCGGCTGCCGGCCGGACATCAGCCCGGACGGCAAGCGGATCACCTGGGGAGCCAGCGACTGGGCGCTCCGCGTGGGCGACCTGGATTTCTCCGGCGATGCTCCGAAGGTGCTTAACGCGCGCGATGTGGCCACCAGCGAGAAGCCGATGAAGATCTACCATTCCGACTGGTCGCCCTGCGGGAAGTTCATCGCGTTCAGTCGCGGACCCGACAAGGAGATACTCGGCACGATCCCGGAAGTCGTCGGTGCCAAGGCCCAAGGCTGGAACATCGGGGTCGCGGACGCCGGGCAGGCCAATCGGTGGACAATGATTACGACCGATGGGAAATGTAACAAGGAGCCGGACTGGATTCCCCCTGTGAAGGAGACGCCATGAGACGGTCGCTTCTGCGATACACGCTCGTGACGCTGGTGGCTTTGGGAGCCGCCTGCCAGAAAGTCGATCGCTCCGCATCGGACGCTTCGCCGACACCGTCGCCAACCATCGTCGTGACCGACGGCGGCATCGAAATGGTGTTGATCCCCGCCGGGCGTTTCGTCATGGGCTGCGACGGCGTCGCTCCCGAACAGGGACCCGCTCACGAGGTGGAGCTCGACGCGTTCCTCATCGACCGTTACGAAGTCACGCAGGCAGCGTGTGCTGAGTGGGATCCGATCAACGGGTCGCATTTCAAAGGTCCCGACCTGCCTACGGAGATGGTCAGTTGGGGCAAGGCCGCACTGTACTGCAACATGCGGTCCGAGGCGGAAGGTCTGCAGCCGTGTTACAACGAGGAAGGCCACTGCGACTTCGAAGCTACCGGATACAGGCTGCCGACCGAGGCGGAATGGGAATACGCATGCCGAGCAGGCACCGACACACGCTACAGTTTCGGTGCGGACCCGCGCGAGTTGGAACAACATGCCTGGTACGCCGGGAACGCGAACAAGAAGACGCACGCCGTGGGGCGCAAGAAGCCCAACGCCTGGGGCCTCTACGATATGCACGGCAACGTGGCCGAATGGTGCAACGATTTCTACGATCCCGGCTACTACCAGGATAGCCCCGCGAAGAACCCGCGCGGACCTGCGGACGGCGACAAGAACGTCTTGCGGGGAGGTCATTGGGATGCGAGCGCCGAATCGTGCGAGTCCACCTTCCGCGCCGGCGAAGACCCCGGATTCTCGGACGCCTGCTTCGCGCGCGATGCGATCGGGTTCCGCTGCGTGCGTAAAGCACATGTGCGCAGCCCCATGGAGTAGAGCTTTCCATGTTGTTCCACTCCTGGGATTTCCTGGTCTTCTTTCTGGTTTTCTACTGCGTCTATCTGTTTGTCAAAGGCACGCGTCTCAAGCTGCCGTGGCTGCTGGTCAGTTCCTATGTGTTCTATGCCAGGTCGCACCCGGTTTATCTCGTGCTGATCTGCTGGGCCACCGTGTTCGACTACGCGGCTGTGCGGGCGATGGTCAAGACTCGCTGGAAGAGACCGTGGCTGGTGCTGAGCATCGTCAACAACCTGGGTCTACTGGGGTTCTTCAAGTACGGCCGGTTCCTCGTCGATAACGTCAACGCCTTGCTCGAACGCTGCGACGTGCCGTTCGCGATCAGCGATCCGAACGTGAGTTTTCTCAGCACCGGCCTGAATGCCGCCTTGTCGTGGCTGGGAACTTCGTACCGGGTGCCTCCGTTCGACTTCATGTTGCCGGTCGGCCTGTCGTTCTATACATTCCTGTCGCTTGGTTACGTGATCGACGTCTACCGGGGCCATGTCGAGCGTGAGCGGAATCTGCTCCGCCACGCCACGTTCATCTCGCTGTTCCCGCAGTTGTTGGCCGGCCCGATCGAGCGGGCCGGACACCTGCTGCCGCAGCTGCGCGGCGTGCCGAAGATCACTCGTGACGATGTGGCCGACGGTCTGTCGCTGTTCGTGGTGGGGTTGTTCAAGAAGATCGCCCTGGCCGACTACCTGGCGTTGTACGTCGGCATGGTCTATGCCGCTCCGCGCGACTATCAGGCGCCGGCGCTGCTGCTGGCCACGTTCGCGTATGCCTGGCAGATCTACTTCGATTTCAGCGGCTACACCGACATGGCGCGCGGCGTCGCACGGCTGATGGGCATCCGCCTCATGTTGAATTTCAACAACCCCTATCTGGCCACAGGACTGGGCGACTTCTGGCGCCGCTGGCATATCAGCCTGTCGACCTGGTTCCGAGATTACGTCTACATCCCACTGGGCGGGAATCGCCACGGCGAGGTGCGCACGTACATCAACATGATCCTGACGATGTTGATTTCGGGACTCTGGCACGGCGCCATGTGGACGTATGTGATGTGGGGCGCAGTCCATGCGGCGGGACGAGTCTGTACCCGTGCGCTGGAGCAGACCACGGTGTATCGCGAGCGTGTGCCGAGATTCGCGAAACAGATGCTCACGTTTTCGATCGTCATGGTGGCCTGGGTGTTCTTCCGCGCTGCCAGCGTATCGGACGCCTGGTTGATCCTGGGCCGGATCATCACCAGCGGTCTGGCTGACCCTCTGTTCCCGCTGTTGCTCGTCGGGCTCGTGCTGTCCGTCTGGGTCTATCAATACGTCTACGAATCCCGGTTCCGCCGGATCGTCAGCGCCGGGCCGGTACGCGCAGTTCTGATTGTGGCCATGCTCATCTACATGGCCGCGGCCGTGACATCAAGCAATCAGGAATTCATCTACCTCGGCTTTTGATATGTCAGAGAAGGACCATGCAGGCTACCGCAACCACCCGTGAGACAGAGCGTGCGGCGATCAGGCCCGTCGACGATCGCTTTGCCGCCAACGATGTCCGGTTGTCGCCATGCGGCTGGCTCGTGGCTGCCGTTGTCACCCTCGCCGCGTTCTGGATCATCCCGCTCGTCTGGCAAAGTCTTGAGCCGCTCGAGATGGGCGTGGACTATCGCATCCCCTATCGACTCGGCAACGACTACTGGCAATTCGAACGGACGTGCCGGCAGGCCTGCCGCGGCGACGCGACAATCCTGATCGGGGATTCGGTCATGTGGGGGCACTACGTCGGCACCCACCAGACGCTGTCGCACTGCTTGAACGAAAGCTCCCCAGACCGCACGTACGCCAACCTGGGCGTCGATGGAATTCACCCCGTGGCACTGTATGGTTTGGTCACCCATTATGCCAGAGCGATCCGGAACAAGCGCGTGATTGTCAACTGTAATCTGCTGTGGATCAGTTCGCCGCAGCACGATCTTTCATCCGGCAAGGAAGCGCGGTTCAATCACCCGGCGCTCGTGCCGCAGTTCGCGTGCCGGATCCCCAGCTATCGCGCGACAGCGTCCGAGAGGCTGGGCATCGTTGTCGCCCGGCACTTCACGTTCCTCCAGTGGGCCGATCACGTGCGGATGACGTACTTCGACAGTGAAGGGCTGGCCGACTGGACGCTCGAGCATCCCTACGACAATCCGCTGAGCCGTATCACGCTCGAGTTGCCTTCGCCTGACGAACCGCCGTCGCCGGTGCCCGATGCGCGGCCCTGGACCGAAAAGCACATGCGTCAAATCACCCCCGAGTGGGTGCCGCTCGAAGATTCGCTGCAGTGGCGTTTCTTCTGCCGGACGATCGATTTGCTCAGGAAACGCGGGAACCGCGTGTTCGTGATCATCGGACCACTGAACGAACACATGCTCACCCAACGGGGGCTGGCCGGGTACACTGAGCGACAGGTGGCTGTGGCTGCCTGGTGCGCGCAGCAGGGCATCCCACATGCCGTTGCTGGTGCGCTGCCCAGCGCGGCTTACGCCGATCTAAGCCATCCGACGGCGGAAGGTTATGCGCTGTTGGCAAAACAACTGATGTCGGAAGAGGCGTTCCGAGATTGAACAGACCGCGGGATAGGCTTCTGGCCCACGAAGGAGACACACATGCAGACGCAGATTGCCATGCTGTTGACGTTTTGGGCTGCCTTGGGAGCCGACCACCACGTCGTAACGCACGACGGCGTAACTGCTCACATGTTAAGAGGACCATTTTCGGGCCAGCTCGCATCGCTGGGCGACGGCGCGAGCACACCGCTCGCGCTGGATCAACTCTCGCACGAAGCGGTGGGCTGTTTGGCGCTCGAGACAGACCGGGCGATCGTGGCGTGGTCACCAGACAATGGCACCCTGACATTCTGGACGCGGCGCGGTGAGCGTTCGACGCGGCGGGCCGAGCTAGTGCTGAGCGAGCCCGGCTCTTTGGCACGCGCCCGGCTGATTGCCGACAACAGACACGGGTTCGCCGTCGAGTTGTATGGGCCGGAAGGCATACCGCGTCAGGTGGTCGCGCTGGCGCGCAGCGGCATCCTGGAGATCCGCCAAGGTGCGGGCCAGACCGTTGTCGTGCGCAGCCCACTGCGCTACGCACTCGTGCCGTCACTCATTGGCACGGACTTGCTCTTCGATCCTCAGTCGTCACCAACGGACAAACCGGCTTACCTGCCGTCGCTCAACATGGTGGTCGGGCTGCAGGAAGGGCACGACGGCGTGTTCGTGGCCGTCTGGCCACCGGGTGAACAGGTGGTACGAGTGCAGGTCGCCAAAGATGGCGGCGGACAGGCGTTCGAGTCGCTCGCGCTCGACACGGCGGGGCAGAGCTGTTACTTGACCTTCCTCGACCATCCGGGGATCTGGCACGAAGAACCGCTGCGCGCTGAGTACCTGGAGACACACACGGCCATCACGTGGCAGCGGCCGTTTGAAGCGCGCTGGATCGGGCGGTTCTTCATCGATTCGGACAACTATAACTTCCCCTTCTACTTCATCGCTGAAAAGCAGAAGCTGTGGGGCCGGTATATCCGTGGCTGGTTCGAGTATCCGATGTGGTTCGATGGCCAGCAGACCATGGTGCACTTTGAGAAGAAGTTCCCGCCGCAAGGCACGCTGCTCATCTACTACCTGGACACCTACCGCGATACCGGCGACATGCTCGCTCCTGTGACGGTCATGCAGGAGTCGCTTGGCGCAGATGAAACGGCCAGGCTGTTGGATTTTGAGGGCACTAATGCACAGGTGCTGCTCTCACACGGGAATGCCGTATGTGCGATGACCGCCCATATCGAGAGTCATGTGGCCGGGGAGCCGGATGCACCGCCACAGACGGAAGTCCTACAGTATGCCGATGACGTAACCACGTTCATCTCGCTGATACGCGAGCGTGTGTTCCAGTTCGATCAGTTCGCGGCCGATATGCAGAAGATGCTCAAGAGCGAGTTGGACGGGCAACCGGCGTTGTCGGATGCCCTGCAAAGTGCCAACGACATCACGACGGAGATCCGTGACATTGTGCAATCCGATCTTCCGGACACGTCTCTCGAGGAGGTCGGGGCGTGGACCGACGAGATCAAGAGACTGACGGCCAGCGACATCGAGAATCGCCTGGTACTGGTCAAGGAACTGACCCAGAAATGCCGGTCCGTCGCCGGGACACAAGACGACCTTGCGCGGAACCTGAGCGTGGTGACGATCCAGCTCATGGAGGAGGCGGCCCGACTGGGCTCCGCATCCCCGGAGCAACTGCGCGTCGCCGAACAGATCATCGCCCGCTGCCGACAGGTCTTGCGCAAGCCCACCTGGTGGGAACCCAACCGCAAGTATGCTCCCAAGAGCAACCCGGGCGTACATTGACGACTGTCAGCACGAAGGACGCAAGCACCTCATACCGGAGAACAGCTGTGCAATCAGGACATCTAGCGCTGGGCATGCTGCTGACCACGTTGTGGATGGTGACAGGGTGTGCCGAGCGACGCTCGACTGTGCCTGCCGAGCCACCGGCGACAACCAGCTCGCCGGAAAACGAAAACGAATCGGCCGGCCAAGCCACGACGGCGGGTGCCATCCCGATGGTCATGATCCCTGGTGGCCAATTCACGATGGGCAGCGACGGCCAACAGGATGCAAGTCCTCCGCACACGGTCACGATCAGCCCGTTTCACATGGACTGTAATGAAGTGACGCAAGAAGCATACGAGCAGCTCATGGGGCACAATCCCTCGCGCCGGGTCGGCGCGCGGAATCCTGTCGAACGCGTGCGCTGGACCGACGCGCTCAAGTTCTGCAATGCCCGCTCCATCCAGGAAGGCCGGAAACCCTGTTATGATACGGCGACCTGGGCGTGCGACTTCGCGGCCGACGGATATCGCCTGCCGACGGAAGCGGAGTGGGAGTATGCTTGCCGGGCAGGCAGTACGGGCGACTATAGCTTCGAAGGCGGCGCCGAGCGACTGGCTGACCACGCTTGGTTCCGGGACAATGCCCGGCGCAAACACCACCCGGTAGGACAGAAAACACCCAATGCGTTCGGCCTGTATGACATGCTGGGGAACGTCCGCGAGTGGTGTCACGACTGGTACGCCGTGGACTACTATGGGCAGAGCCCTGCCACCGATCCGCGCGGACCGGCGGCAGGCGAGAAGACGGTGCTGCGCGGCGGTGCCTTCTCCGGCTCGGCCGACAGCTGCACGTGTTGGGCACGGTACTGTGACGAACCCGGTTTTGCGGACGCCTGTGTTGCGTCCGATGATTACGGTTTCCGTTGTGTCCGGAAGTAACAAACCAAGGGGTGGCTCATGTGCCGACATTCCGATCATGAATAAGTCAGTGGCCGGCGCGGACTGGCACGCAACCGCCAGAGCAATCGTGCTCAGAAGCGAAGTGATCTTGCGTATGTGAGCCCCTTCTTTGCTGTGCAACACATCGCCGTATTTGTGTCGGCTACTTGCTTCGAGGAACCTGAATATCGCGCAGATCGAAATCGGCCGGGCGCTTATGCACCAGCACACGCGCCACAAGGGCATCGAACCCGAGCAGATAGCCGGTCGACGCGCTCGCCTTGCCGGTCGACTCGAATCGCAACGTGTGTGCCCCGGCAGTCAAATGATGCACGCCGATCCGGTGGGGTGTGGGCGTGATGTTCGGGTTGTACAGATCAAACGTACCCGCATCCTGACCATCAACTCGAACGCGCCATCTACCATAGTCCCAAGAGTGCAGCGTTTTCACCCAGAGTTCGGCCGTCATCTCTCTCTCAAGACTGAACGGCAGCTCGATCCACGCCTGATCGTCTGCCGGCCGGAACCACAACTGCTTGCCATCGGTTGCGGCTTCCAATGCCTGCTCTTCCAGCGGAGCCTCCGAATGCCTGGAGTCTGGAATCGCCCTATAGCCAACCAGCAGGGTCTGTTCATTGAACGGCCGCCGCTCCGTGCCTGGGGGCAAGGCAGGCCACGGCTTGTGTGGCTCGACCTGATACCAGAACGCCACGCTCGACATCAGATCGTCGCGTTCGATGAAACCGTTCACGGATCCGTCGGGCAACGTCTGAGATCCTTTGTGCTCGATTTCAGCGCGCAGCGACTTCCGGAAGGTTATCGGATCGGGAATGTGCCAGCGGTACGCGCTGCTCCGGTCGCCCGTGTTATACCCTTCCCACAAAGGAGTGCCGTAGAACGGCCCATCCTGCTCGCGAAATCCCCACGCGTCACAGAAGTAATCCTCTGTGCCAGTCCCACGCAACTGTGGCTCAGTCGCCCCATCGATGAAGAAGAAATCATCCCCTTCGCCGTACCACCCCGCGGAGATATGGTAGATGCTCTGCACAGTACCCACGTAATGCCCGCGACCTTCGATGTCGGCCAGCAGGTAATTGCGTCCCATCACGCATGGGAACTCCTGCCGGTACATGGCATGAAAGTAAGCTGTATCCTGCGGCAGCTGCGCATGTTTCTGCCAATCGACGTAGAAGTAGAAGGCGTGACAGGGCTGATCGCTCTCATTGGTGACCGTGATCCTCGCGCTTGTGCCAAAGGGCATCGGCCAATAACAGTTTCTTGCTCGCCCTTCCGAACTGATTCGGATTGGCAATGAGACATACGACTTATCGACGCCGTGCCCAATACCGAAGAAGTCCCCGATCGGCGACTCCACACTCGGCTGCTCCTCGCCATCCCAGTACATGCGTAACGTGAGCTGGTTGGAGTAGTAAGGATCTCCGTGAGCGATCGTGCACCAGATGTGCGTGATCACACCGGGACCATTCAGTTCGGCCACGGTGAGCGTACCTCCGGCAGGAATGGGCCGAGCATCCGCGTTTCCGTTCTCCCAATTCGGATCGGACGACGAAGCACGCTGCGCATCGAAGTTCTTCAGCGTCTCCAAGCCCGCCAGCGGATTTCCCAGGGGCATTTGCGCGAATACTCGAACGCTAAACAGAAACAGCATCGTGAGGGCAAGCGGGAACAAGCGGCGGTTCATGTGTTACTCCTTCGTCTGAGCGAGACAATCAGACGTTACTATAACGCGGTCGGATTGCTGACTTCAAGTCATCGTACGTCAGCGTTCGACAGCGTGCAGCCTGTGGCAGGATCAGGTCCACATAAGCTCGACGCATGATCGGGCTGCGCGGCACACAGGACGGTCATAATGTCGCGCGGCAGGTGGCGGCTTTCCTCCGCAGCACACGGGCGGACACCGGCAACGAAGCCGCGGCGACTCCTCCCTGCACGGACACGGTTATCGGTTTCACGCAACCAGCTGATTCGGCGGGCGACGTGCTTCGAACGCGCTCGGACTTCGGTAGTTGGGCAATTGCTTGAAAGGTGGCTTGCTCCCATTACAATGGCAGTACATTTCATCACCGGGAGAATGGCGATAGCATGAACTTCACCACTGACGTGTTGCGTCCTCACTTCCCGTCTGCATGCCGCGGTGCCACCCGATTGTCGTTGACGATCGCGATGGCCGTGGGCGCCTTGCCGGCCAGCATCACGGTTTATTGAGAAAGTGCAGAGTTCCACAAATGAGAATTGAAACTGAGCTGCGGTTCGATTTTGACGACGTACTGATCCGGCCCAAGCGATCCGTTGCTCCCAGCAGGGCGAGCATCGAACTCAAGCGAGAGTATCGTTACCAGACCACCCCCTCGGAGAAAGGCTGGGCAGGTATCCCGATCATCGCCTCTAATTTCGATACCGTCGGAACGATGCGGATGGCGACAACCCTGCATGAATGGAACATGCTCACTTGCCTGCACAAGTATTATCCTCTGGAGGAATTGGTCGCCTTCTTCACAAACAACCCGGCGAGCCATTCGACCTTCTATACGCTTGGCATTCGGGACGAGGACTTCGACAAATTCAGGGCGTTCGTCGAGAGGATGGGCAAGTGCCCACGGCTGCTCTGCGTCGATGCCGCCAACGGCTACACCAAGTTCTTCGTGGATCGTGTCAAACAGGTGCGTGCGATGTGCCCCCAGGCGACGATCATGGCTGGAAACGTCGCGACCCCCGAAATGGTTCAGGAACTCCTGATCGAGGGCCGGGTTGACATTGTGAAAGTCGGCATTGGTCCAGGCAGCGTGTGTACGACCAGGACGATGACGGGAGTGGGGTATCCTCAACTGTCTGCGATCATCGAGTGCGCCGATGCCGCCCATGGAAACAAGGGGCACATCTGCGCCGATGGGGGATGCAGGGTACCGGGAGATGCCGCCAAGGCCTTCGGGGCGGGAGCCGACTTCGTGATGCTCGGAGGAATGCTGGCTGGCACTGACGAGTGCGAGGGCGAGTGGGTGATCGCCGATGGCAAGAAGAAGTCGCTCAGGTTCTACGGCATGTCGAGCCGTGAGGCGCAGGAGAAGCATCTCGGCGGGGTGAAAGATTACTGCGCCGCCGAGGGGAAGTCCGTCGAGGTAATGTACAAGGGCCCGGTTGCCGGCGTTCTGCAAGATGTCACCGGTGGCTTGAGATCGGCCTGCGCTTACGTTGGGGCAAATCGGCTCAAGGATCTCTTCAAGTGCTGTACCTTTGTCCGATGCACCAGCACACACAACACCGTCTATGATTGAATGGGATCAGTGTGTTCCTTATCGTCCGGTAAACCGGGCAGCATGTCCATATCCGATAAGAAGACAGAGGCAGACACCCTGGTTTCGGTGCGCCGGGACGACGCCCGAGGTTCGCGTCGCGGGCACCCACCGCGATCTGGTTCGCCGCGCCAGGGAACTGTTGATTCAGGCGAAGGCGAAGCCGCCTGGAACATGGTCGGTCAATGTTATATCATCGACACCGCAGCGTGCGGGACGGAGAGAGTTCCAACCTGGCCTTTCGACGATTGGAGAAGCCAACATGAGAGAACTGGCATTGAGCCCGCTGATGGGACTATGGGTGTTGATCGTTTCGACGGCGTGCGCACAAACGCCGGTCTGTCCCGTGCCGGGCGACTGGCAGTTTGTGCCCGAGTTCAGTGACGAGTTCAACGGCAATCAGTTGGACGATGCCAAATGGTGGGACTTTAACCCTATGTGGGTGGGCCGCAGGCCAAGCCTCTACGTCCGCGACAACGTCGCCGTGAAGGACGGCATGCTGCAAATCTCGGCGACGAAAATGCCGGACCACATGGAAACCGTTGAGAATCACGTCCGCGGGTTCCACACCTTCGCCACCGGTGCGGTCAAGAGCAAGAACCGCGTGAAATACGGCTACTTTGAAGCCCGCTGCAAGGCGATGCCGTCGCATTGTTCCAGTGCGTTCTGGTTCTACGACCCGCTTGATCCGCCGCAAAAGTATCAGACAGGATATTATTCCGAGGAGATCGACGTCTTTGAAGTGTTCGGCAAGCCGGACGAGTTTAAGAATGTCTACTTCATGACACTGCACCGGCAGCAGACCCCGTACGTCGAGGCGACCGTGCGGTTGAACAATGTCGTCAAGGGCGAGAAATGGCTGGCTCCGTTCACCTTCTGCGACGATTTCCACACGTTCGGTTTTCTGTGGACGTCCGAAGTCATGAAGTGGTACGTGGATGATGTCGAACGCTGGTCCGTTCCGAATGAGAACCACAAGACCGCATTGACCATCAATTTCGATTCGGAGACGATGCCGAACTGGAGCGGGATGCCCACGTTGGACGAGCTTCCGGCCACGTTCTACGTCGACTATTTGCGGTGCTGGCAGCTGCCCGACATGAAGGAAGGGACGCCTTGACCGCCCATCGCGTCCGGAAACGGCTGGCTCAGACGAAGACGAAACGGCCTGAAGCTGCGGTGAGCACGTCGATCGTATGAGAGAAGCTGGGAGAGGCCTTGACGGACATCGGCGGGGAGGTGTTGGGGAGCTTTGGGCCTGCCGTGAACGCTTGGTTCCCACTGGAACGAATCCTGGAGCTTGGCGAGTTGGTCGACCTGACGTTCGCCTCTCCTGTCCTGGACGTGGTGTGGTGAAAGGCCCGAAGAAACGGCCCTGGTGCCGGTTTTGACATTTGTTCCACCAGTGAGCCACTTCGCATTAACGGTTTCCTTCTCACTGCGAACCCTGCATCAGATTGGCGACCCTGCACCAGGGGTGCGGTACCGGGATAG